>JAFGSW010000088.1 GCA_016934415.1 Spirochaetales bacterium
ACCGTATGCCTTAATTGGGCTCGTACGGGTCTGTGGGGGCTTCGGGCGGGTAACCGCCCGATTCTACCCGGACGGATGAACACGGATGACGACGGATAACACGGATAAGGAGGGAAAAGAAGTAAAACAAATATGAAAGAGGGAATATAGAATAAATATAATTAATTGCGCATAATATTATATGAAAATACTTCAGTTTTGCTGCCTCATTAATATCTCTTTCTTTTTTTCTTTATGCCCTTTCCCTTCTTCTTTACATTATCATTATTATCCGCTCCTATCCGTGTTATCCGTGGTTCCCTTCTTTCCCCTGCGCGGAAGACGATCCAACTTGACAACCGCCGATACCGCAGCTACAGTGAATGATATCGACATTGCGGTCGAGGGGAGGTATATGACATGAAAGTAATGAAATTCGCGATGGTCGCCTTGATCGGCCTGGCGGTGGCCGCGGCGGGACCCGCGGTCGCGCGCGTGGCGGGGGCGCCGGCTCCGTCGGTGGTTTTCACCAGCCAGCGGGACGGCAACTTCGAAATCTACGTCATGAACGCCGACGGATCGGGCCAGGAACGGTTGACCGACAACCCGGCCGACGATTCGTTTCCCACCTGGTCGCCGGACGGAAAAAAGATCGCCTTCATGACCGACCGCGACGGAAACTACGAGATCTATATCATGAACGCGGACGGGACGGACCCGGTGCGGGTGACGACGTCGAAGTTCAACAACTGGACGCCGGCCTGGTCGCCGGACGGCGCGAAACTCGTGTACACCTCGAACCGCGACCGGAATTGGGAGGTGTACACGGTCAACGTCGACGGCACCCGCCCCCAGCGTCTCACCACCTCGTCGGCGGGAAATTATCACCCGGTATGGTCGCCGGACGGCAAGCTCATCGCCTTCGAGAGCTACCGGACCAGCAATTACGACATCTGGGTCATGGACACGGCGGGCGGGCGGCTCAAACAACTCACCAAGGACAGGGCCGCCGACCAAAATCCCGCTTGGTCGCCGGACGGCAAGAAAATCGTCTTCACGAGCGCTCGCGACGGCAACTACGAGATCTACGTCATGAACGCCGACGGCACCTCCCAGAAGCGGCTCACGAACAATACGGCCACCGACCGGCAGCCGACCTGGTCCCGCGACGGGAAAAAGATTTTCTACTCGACCAATATTGACGGCAATTTCGAGATTTATTCGATGAACGCCGACGGTTCCGAACAGACGAGACTGACCGACGACGGCGCCGCCGACGGGTCGCCGTCCGTAAAATAGGATTGCTTTCGCGGAAAATCCCGCCCGTCCCGGTTTTTTCGGGGCGGGTTTTTTAGAGAAGACGAGGTCGGCGAGGGAGACGATCCAGGCGGTATTTATCGTTTCTCGACCTCTTCCTCCAGGAAGAAGCGAAGGATGGTATTGCCGATGAGGATGCGGTCGCCGTAACGGAGGGCGGACTTCTCCTTCAGCTTCTCCGAGTTGAGCCAGGTGGCGTTGGTCGAGGACAGGTCCTCGATATGAAAATTGCCCTTGTCGTCGACCGTGATCCGGCAGTGCTGGCGGCTCAGGAGTTCATCCTCGAGGCTGATGTCGCAATCGCCGCGGCGCCCGATGATCATGTCCGACTTTCTGACGACGAACGACGAGCCGAAACCATCGCGGGAGACGACGACGAGAACGCCGCGCCGCCTGAGCACGCCGGTGGAGGAGACCTTGCGGCGGTCACCGCTTAGGATCGTGTCCGCTTCATGTTTGTCCCAATGTTTGGCATCGTCGCCGGAACCTGTCATATCGCCGTCCTCCTTATAAGTCGTTCATTCTACCACAGGAGACGGAATCGCGTCATCCGGAGCCGCCTTCGCCCGCATATTATTTCAGCATGCTTTCATCATGGATTGACCGGGAGTAAAATAGAAAATATTATATGTTCGGGAGGCAAAAAAATGGCCTACTGTACGTTTTTGGGAGATGGATTCGAGGACATCGAGGCTCTCTCTTTCATCGACCTCCTGCGCCGCGCCAAAGTGAGCGTCGATATTTACGGCGTGGACAAGGAGTTCATCGTGAGCCGAAGCAAGGTCGTCTACAAGACCGAAAAGACGTTTCGGAGCGAGGGCGACGTGGCGTTCGAGTCCTATGACGGGATCCTTCTTCCCGGCGGTCCCGGCGTGGACGATCTCGTGAACAACAAGGCGCTCCTCGCCGTCATCAGGAAATTTTTCGGAACGGGCAAGCTGGTCTTCGCCATCTGCGCCGCGCCCCGACTGCTCGATGCGGCCGGGGTCCTGGACGGCAGGCGCTACACCTGCTACCCCGGCACACCGATAAAATCCGGTACGCACGTGGACGAGTCCGTCGTGGTCGACGGCAATGTCGTCACCTCCCAGGGGGTGGGGACCGCCCTGGCCGCGGCGATCAAGCTTGTGGAGATCATCGTCTCAAAGGAAGAAGCGGCCAAACAGGCGGAGAAGGTAGTCTTTGGATGAGCCTTTTATGGAGCTGGAGCCGATGGAACGGAGCCGCTTGTCCGTACTGATAAAGGAGAAAAGCGCTTGTTCCGGCATCATCATTACTGACCATGCCTATCACGATGTGCTGGCTATTGCCACAAGGATATCGATATTAAAAGACGGCCGTTTGAACCACGCAGCGAATGTCCGCAAGGAACTCATGAACCAAGGTTATCTGCCGCGTTGACCATTATCCATCAGATCACGCTTTCTTCTTGCCGGTGATTCCGTCCGCCGTCAGCTTCAGCACCGTCGTCTTCGCCATGATATCTTCTTCGAACTGAAATCCCGTGCGTCCGGCATAATGCGTCATCAGGAGCTGCAGGCCCCGTTCCCGCTCCGACGGGTCCTTCACGATAGCGAATGTCCCCGTACCCACCACGCTTTTATACTTCATCCCCCAGCTGCAGCCGTTGCCGGCCGGCACGAGCTCGTGATCGACGTCGACGCTGAAGCAGGCGCGCGGGTTCCGGCGAATGACGTCAAGCTTCCGTCCCTCGTTTGCGCAATGAAAAAAGAGGACGGGAAGTTCCGACTCCCAGTCGAAACCGTAGTTGAGCGTCACAAGGTACGGGTCCGCGCCGTCCACCAGGGCGATGTGACAGGCGTCGGCCCGCTGGAAAACTTCACGTAACTCGTTTTTATCCTTGATTTCACGATCCGCCCTGCGCATTTTTTTCCTGGTTTCCTTATCGAACCTTCCTTTCCTTCTTCAACTGGAATTACGTTAGATCAGAGCCGTGCTGAAATAACGCTCGGCCCGGTCGGGGAGGATGGTGGCGATATTTACGCCCGGCCCTTGTTTCTCCGCCGCCCGGATCGAGGCCCAGACGTTCGCGCCGGCGGAGGTCCCCACCAGGAGGCCCTGGCTGCGCGCGAGCAGGCGGGCGGTCTCGATCGCGTCGTCGTCCGTCACTTCGATCACCTCGTCGATGAGTGCGGGGTCGAGGACCGAGGGGACGAACCCGTCGCCGATGCCCTGGATTTTGTGGAGGCCGGGCTCGTGGCCGAGGAGGGCGGAGACGTTTTTCGGTTCGACCGCGATCACGATCATCCGGGGATTTTTCTCCTTGAGATATTTCCCGACCCCGGCGAGCGTCCCGCCGCTCCCCAGGCCGGAGACGAACACATCGACCCGGCCGTCCAGGTCGTCCCAGATCTCCGGGGCGGTGGTCCGGTAGTGGATTTCCGGATTGTCCGGATTCTCGAACTGGTGTGGGACGAACACGAGCGGATCGACGCGCTGCATCTCTTCCACCTTTTTCAGGCACCCCTCAATGCTTTCCTCGGCCGGGGTGGTGACGAGCTCGGCGCCCAGGGCGGCTATAATCTTCTTCCGCTCCTCGCTCATGTTGTCCGGCATGACGATCCGTACGCGGTAACCTTTCTGCACGCCGGTCAGGGCGAGGCCGATGCCGGTGTTGCCCGAGGTGGGCTCGACGATGATCATGCCGGGCCTGAGCCGTCCCGCGCGCTCCGCCTCCTCGATCATGAAGCTGGCGATGCGGTCCTTGATGCTCCCGCCGGGATTCAGGAATTCGAGTTTGGCGAAAACGGCGGCGCCGGTCGCCTTTTTTAGCGAAAGGAGCGCGGTGTGGCCGATGCAGTCGAGGATGGACTGAATGAGCATGAGCGGGTCTCCTGACGGATTGAATGCGCATTGCCCGTCGCGGCGGACGGCGGTTGCGGATTGCCGAAACTGTAACGCAGGAGGGAGCATTTGTCAATTTAGTGCATCGTCAATCTCACACCGAACTCCGATTCGAAAGCGCGTGAGATCCCCTCCACGAGCGTGTCGATGCCGATTTCGCCTTTGAGAGCATACAGCCCGGTCATCTTTTCCCGGAGCTCTTCCGCCGTGCATGCGGACGGACCCCTGAGGCAGGCGGCTTGCCGGTCGTAGTCGACCGCGAGCAGGAGTGAACCGTGCTGCAACACCACGCCACGCCGCCGCACCTGGGCGCTGCCTATGATTTTGCGCCCGTCGACCGTGATCTCGTAGGCGGAGACCGAGGCAAAGCAGCTCCCCGATCGGTCCGGCCGGCCGGCTGGACCTTTGAGTTCACCTCGCACACCCCACTCAGCCAGGGCCGCGAGAAAGACCGACGCGATTTTCCGGTAGGACGGCACAATGCCTGATGGGAGGAAATTTCCAGGCAAGACAATCGCGTAAGTGAGCTCGTGCTCATGAAGCACCGCTCGGCCGCCCGTGGGCCGGCGCACAAAATCGATGCCTTTTCGTTTTAAAAACTCAAGGTCGATGTCGCGTGCGGGGTCTTGAAAATAACCTATGCTCACGCAGGGCGGAGACCAGCGGTAGAAGCGCACGACCGGCCGTCCTTCGGCAAGGAGCGCCTCGTCGCGAGCCATATTTTCGGCGCCGGTGAGGGCGCCGTCGACGATCAGCTTTATCTCGGTGGTTCCCTTTTCTCCTGTTGCCGCTGTGGCAACTGCATTGAAATCGTAACCAAGGTCGGGCTTGCGCGCGGCGCGGACCTCGTCGAGACGCCGGACGGGCGTTGAATGCGGCGCTGTTTTCACGAGCTCCGGATCCGACTCGGCCTCGCGCCGCACCGCGATGAGGGCGTCGGCGAACTCGTCGAGAGTCTCCCGGGTCTCAGTTTCCGTGGGCTCGATCATGAGGGCGCCGTGGACGATGAGGGGGAAAGCGACCGTCGGCGGGTGAAAGCCGTAGTCGAGGAGGCGCTTGGCCACGTCGATCATGGTCACGCCGTGGGGAAGGCCTGAGTCATCGAGTACGAACTCGTGCTTCGAAGGCGAAGGATACGCGACGTGATAATGGCCCTCGAGGCGCTTGCGCAGGTAGCAGGCGTTGAGCACCGCCTGGGTGGTCGCTTCCTCGAGCCCCTCGCTCCCGAGCGCCGTAATATACGCGAAGGCGCGTACAAGCACGCCGAAATTTCCGTGGAAGGTCCTGATCCGGCCGATGGACTTTTCCGGAGAAATGAAAGCGTAACCATTACGATTCATCCCGACGACCGGGGAGGGCAGGTAGGGGGCGAGACTGTCCGTGACGGCCAGGGCGCCGGCGCCCGGACCGCCGCCCCCGTGAGGGGTGGAAAATGTTTTATGCAGGTTCAAGTGCACCAGGTCGAACCCCATGGACGAGAACAATGCCTTGCCGAGGAGGGCATTGGCATTGGCGCCGTCGCCGTATACGAGTCCGCCCGCTTCGTGCACCAGGCCGCCGGCGGCCACCACGTCTTTTTCGAAGATGCCGAGCGTATTGGGATTGGTCAGCATGAGGCAGGCGACGCGGGGAGAAAGACGGCGCTTCAATTCCTCCGGATCCAGACGGCCGTCGGGGCCGCTTGGGATCGTCGTCACCGTATAGCCGCACATGGCCGCCGATGCGGGATTCGTACCATGGCTCGAATCGGGCGTCAACACAACGTCCCGTTCCTCGCCTTTCTCCCGGAAATATTTCTTGGCGATCATGAGCCCCGTGAGCTCGCCGTGGGCTCCGGCGGCCGGCGCCAGGCTTACAGCCGGAAGCCCGGTGACAAGGGAAAGAACCCGTTGCAGCTCGTAGAGTAACTGCAGATTGCCCTGTACGACCGAGGCGGGCAGGAGGGGATGGCTGTTTCGGAACGCATCCAGCCGGGCGAGAACCTCGTTGAGGCGGGGGTTGTACTTCATCGTGCAGCTGCCCAAAGGATAAAAGGCATTGTCGACGCCCAGGTTGCGGCGCGAGAGGGCGGTGTAGTGGCGGATCGCCTCGCTCTCGCTTATCTCGGGAAGGTCGAGTGATGAACGCAGGAGGCCCGCGGGAAGCGGCGGCGCCTCCGGGACGTCGGGCTCGGGCGGAAGAACGCCGGTCCGGCCCGGCCTCGATTTTTCGAAAATGAGCTTCATTCGCATATCCCGGCCAGAGCATCAACGAGAGTATCGATATCCCCTTGTGAATGCGTTTCAGTGACCGCCACCAGGAAATGGTCCTTCAATTCCGGATAATCGGGTTCGAGCGGGAGGCCGGCCGCAATCCCTCCGTCCTCGAGCTCCCGGAGAAGGCGGGAAGCGTCCGGCGTCCGGATCGCGAACTCATTGAAAAACGGTCGCGTAAAAGCGGCCTGAAATTTTCGTCCTTTCCCGTGCGGAGCGCCGGGGAGCGCGGAGATTTTTTCGAGGGCGTAATGAGCTTTACGGTAATTGAGCTCCGCCGTCCTGCGCAGGCCTTCCCTGCCCAGCACGGCCAGATACACGGACGCAGCCAGGGCGCACAGGGAGTGATTTGAGCAGACATTGGATAAGGCCGCCTCACGGCGGATGTGTTGTTCCCGGGCCTGCAGGGTGAGCACGAATCCCGGTCGCCCTTCCATGTCGACCGTGCGTCCCACAATCCTTCCCGGGAGTCTTCTCACGAGCTCGTTCCGGCAGGCGATGACGCCCAGCCCCGGCCCGCCGTAGGAAAGGCCCAGGCCGAAGCTTGCGCCCTCGCCGGCGGCTATGTCGGCGCCGGCCTCGCCCGGGCTCTTAAGAAGCGCGAGAGAAAGGGCCTCGGTGCAAACCGCCACCAGGAACGCGCCGGCGGCGTGCACCGGCACGGCCGCCCGGGAGAGGTCCTCGACGACGCCGAAATAATTCGGGCTTTGCATGATGACGCCGGCCGAAAGCGGGGAGAGGAGTCCCGCCAGCGCCGTCATGGAGGTCGCGCCGTCCTCGAAAGGAATTTCCTTGAGAGCAAGACCGCGGGCGGCGGCGTATGTCGAGAGTACCGCACGCAGACGCGGGTCGACCGTCCGGGAGACGAGAATCTCCGCGCCCGGCCGCCCGTACGAGCACATGAGCATGGCCTCGGCCGCCGCTCCGGCCCCGTCGTAGAGGGAGGCGTTGGCGGCCGGAAGTCCGGTGAGGCTTTCGATCATGCTCTGATATTCCCAGAGCGCCTGCAGCCCGCCCTGGGCGACCTCGGGTTGGTATGGGGTGTAGGAGGTAAAAAATTCGCCGCGGCTCATGACGGCATCAACGGCGGCGGGAACATAGTGAGGGTAGGCGCCTCCGCCTAGAAACGACAGCCGGGGCGGGCGGTTGCGTCCCGCCAGTACGGCGACACGGCGCATCGTCTCCTGCTCGCTCAAGCCCGGGTCCGGTGCAGCCGGTTCAAGCGGCCTGAGTTCCGGCCCGATGTCGGAGAAAAGCTCCTCGGGATCGCTCATCTCCAGCACGCGGAGCATGTCCGCGGTCTCTTCCCGGGAGCGGGGACAGAAATTCAGGCTTTCTCTCCTTGGATCGTTTTTTCGTACCCTTCTTTTGTGAGGAGGCGCTGAAGTTCCCCTTCGTCGTTTAAGGATATCTTGAAAAGCCAGCCCTCGCCGAAAGGATCGCTGTTCACGAGTTCAGGCGCGTCGGCGAGCCGGGAATTGACTTCCGTGATCTCGCCGGAAACGGGAGCGTATATGTCGGACACCGATTTTACCGATTCCACCACGGCCGCCCGATCGCCCGCTTTCACCTTCTTTCCGACCGGGGGAAGCTCGATGAACACCACGTCGGTGAGTTGACGCTGGGCGTAATCGGTGATGCCGCACACGGCGCTGCCGCCGCTCGCGTTCAGCCATTCGTGCGAGGCCGCGTAACGGAAGGCAGCCGGATTTTCCTTTGTACTCATGTCTTTCCCCCCTTGTATTTGTAGAACGGGCGCTCCGCCACGGCGGCGACGCTTTTTTTGTACCTGCCGCGTATTTCGATCTCGTCGCCGGCCGAGAGTTTCCTGTTTTCGATGAATCCGAGACCGATCGCTTTCTCGAAACAGGGCGAGTAGGTGCCGCTCGAGACCCAGCCCACCCGGTCGCCGCGGTCGAGGATTTCATATCCGCCGCGCGGCACGACGCGGTCGTGCATGACGAAGGCGCATAGATTCTTGACCGCCCCCTCCTCCTTTTGTTTCAGGAGGAGTTTCTTGCCAATAAAATCCTCCTTTTTGCGGTGGTGCACGGCCCAGCCTACTCCGGCCTCGACGGGCGAGATATGCTCGGAGAGCTCATGCCCGTAGAGTGAGTAGCAGGCTTCGATGCGGAGACTGTCTCTGGCGCCCAGCCCCGCCGGCTTGAGTCTTTCATCGCTTTCGATGAGGTTGTCCCAGACCTTGGCGGCGTGGGACGATTCGAAATATATCTCCAGCCCGTCCTCCCCCGTATATCCCGAGCGGGAAACGACGGCCGGCACTTCGGCGATGCGTACTTCGACCATGCCGAAACGTTCAAGAAGAGTGAAAGGAAACACCGACGACCGGCTGGCGATCGACACCGCCGCCGGTCCCTGGATGTCCAGTTTCGCCGTCTCACCCGACAAATCCCGAATGGTGACTGAATAGCGGCTGGCATGGTCGCGGAGCCAACCCGTGTCCTTGGAGACATTGGCCGCGTTCACCACCAGCCAGTACCGGCTGCGGCTGAAGCAGTAGACGAAGCAGTCGTCCACCGTCCCGCCGTGCTCGTAGCACATCAGGGCGTAGGAACAGCGGTTGGGCGTCACCGTCTCGAGGTCGATGGTAAGGAGTTTCTGGAGGAATGGAAGGGCATGCGTGCCGCGTATCTCGATTTCGCCCATATGGGAAACGTCGAAAAGACCGGCATGCGTCCGGACTGCCAGGTGTTCGTCGAGAATGCCTGAGAAATAGAGGGGGAGCGACCAATCCGCGAATTCGGTCATAAAAGCGCCGAGACGCTTGTGAGTGTCGGCCAAAGGTGATTGCTTGATCGTTTTTTTATTCTGATCCATTTTAGTGCAGTGTATCGTAATCGGGTTTTTTCCTCAAGCCCTCGGTGTTTCGGGGCCCGCTTGACACCAAAAGGCGGATTTATAAAATAAGGCCTGCGAGAAAAGAAAGGAAAACCGATGGAACAACCTGTCAATGACGTGAGAGCGTTCCGGGCGCTCCATTACAATCCGGCCCGCGTGAAGGATATCGGAGCTTGTCTCTCCCAGCCGTACGACGTCATCTCGCCGGCCGCCCAGGCCGAGTATTACAGGCGGGACGAGCACAATGTCATCCGCCTCATTCTGGGGGTGATCGAAAAAACGGACGACGAACGAAATAACCGCTACGCTCGGGCGGCGGACTTCCTTGAGTCGTGGAAACGGGAGGGCGTGCTTACCACATCGGAAAGGCCTTCTTTTTTCGCGTACGAGCAGACGTTCAGCCTGCCGGGCGGCGAGTCGAAGAAGCTGTCGGGATTCATAGGCCTGGTGCGCCTGTCGGCCTACGGCGAAGGCAAAGTCCTTCCGCACGAGCTCGTGATGAAAAAACCAGTTCAGGATCGCGTGGCTCTCACCCGCGCCACCCGGACCCAGTTCGAGTACATTTGGGGGATGTACCGGGATCCGGCCGGAACCATCGACGGTCTTCTCGGGGAAGCGGCCGGCGGGAACTCGCTCATCGATTACACGGAGCCCGCTACCGGTGTCAGGCACGCCATGTACCGCATCGCGGATGCGGGACAGTGCCGCGCCGTGGAAGAGGCGATGAGGGACAAGAAGATTTACATCGCCGACGGCCATCACCGTTACCAAACCATGCTCGACGTTCGGGACGAGTTCAGGCGCACGTACCCCGACGCGGGGCCGGACGCCCCGTGGGAATTTATCATGATGTTCCTCGTCAACTCGAGCCACCCCGGACTCGCCATCCTTCCCACCCACCGACTTCTTCACGGCTGTTCCGATCAGGCGATCGAAACCCTGAGACGCGAGCTGCCGAAGCGATTTTCCGTCGAGCGGTATCCGTTCAAGGAAGCCGACGAGCGGGAGGTGCGCGCTCGCTGGCTGGCAGCTGTCGAAACAAAGAGAGGGCCCGCCATCGGCGTCGCCATCCGGCCGGATCGGGAGTATTTGCTTATCGAGCTTTCCGACGCCGCGGCGTATCGGGCTTCGGTAAGTGAAAACGCGACCGACGAATGGAAAATGCTCGACGTCAACGTCCTCAATATTCTCGTCCTGAGGGAAATATTGGGGTTCACCGACGAAATGATGTCGCTTCAGAGCAATATCGAATACTGCAAAGACGCGGATGACGCGCTCGGGCGCGTCGGTTCGGGCGAAGCGCAGGCGGCGTTTATCCTCAAGGGAACTCCGCTTTCTTCCGTCCTGGCGGTAGCCGACGCGGACGAAAAAATGCCGCGTAAATCGACCTTTTTTTATCCCAAGCCGCTCTCGGGGTTGGTGTTCTACGAGATGCGGTAGCGATCGCTTTGTAGCAGCCGGACAAGGAGAAAAAAATTGATATTTTTCAAAAGCTTTCTCTTTTCTTTTCTCTTATCCGCTCCCATCCGCGTCATCCGTAGTTTTTCCTTTCTTCAGGCAATATAACCCCTCTTCATCGCTTCCTCCAGGATGGCCTGCGTGGACGAGGCGCCGATGCGGTCCGCGCCCCAGGACCGGGCGGAAAGGAGATCGTCCAGGGTTCGGATGCCGCCCGACGCCTTCACGCCGACCGACGGGGGGCAGGAAGTGCGCATCAACCTGACCGCATGCTCGGTGGCACCGCCGGCCGCGTATGTGCCGTCCGCCCGCTTCACGAACCCGAAACCGGTCGACGTCGTCCCAGTCCCCGCCCAGCACTTTCCCGAGAGTGACCACCGAATCGATCTCCGTACCGAAAGTCATATTGACAGCGTGGGTGTTTCCCTTCATTCTGTGGAATGTCATTCCATTGCACAAAGAAAGGAGCGATAATGAATTTCCAGACGGTTATTTCCAGGAAAACGCCGAAAACGAGAAGGCCGGTGGAAAAGCGGCTTTTCTTCATTTCCTCCTCGCTCAAGAAGAAACCGATTGAGCTCAAGAAAAACAAAAAGTTCACCATCGGGCGATCGTCTAAAAATTCCCTACGCGTCAATGAGGGGACGGTGTCCGATCGGCACGCCTCGATCAAGTGGGAAAAATCGTCCTTTAAAATCACGGATAATCGGTCGACCAACGGAACGTTCGTCAACGGTCGGAGGATATCGGGCGTGGCCGTTCTCAAGCCCGGCGACAAAATCAGGCTCGGGAAATTCGTGCTCACCTTCACAAGCAAGAAAGTCCGCGAGAAGCAGGCGCCGTCACCGAAGAAAAAAACCGCGAAAAAGACCGGCACGGCGCGCACCGCGAAAAAAGCGCGATCGCGGAAATCGGCAGGGCGAAAAACGGCCCGCCGAAAGGCGGCCCGTAAAAAAATCGCACACCGCATCCTCCGCCGGGATCGGGCGGTCACCCGCATACGTTTTTAATTCATTGCCAGAGGTGCTTGAGGAATTTCAGCTGTTCAATCGCCTGGAAGCTTTGCCCGCCTTCATGGTGATTGAAACGCCACACGCGGATGCTTTTTTCTCCGGCGTAATGGTTATAAGCGGCGAAGACGGTGCGCGGGGGACAGATCTCGTCCTGGAGGGCTGTCGAAAACAAAGCCGGACAACGGGCGCGGCTCGCGAAGTGCATGACGTCGAAATATTCCAACGTCTCGAACACCTTCTCCTCGAGGTCCCTGTGCACCTGGCAGTATTTCACGATTTCCTGGTATGGGAAGGCGTCCGTCACCTCGACGGCGGCGCGGATATTGCATAGAAAGGGCACGTCGGGCAGGACGGCGGACAGGTCGGGCACGAGTCCGGCCACGGCCAGCGCGATGCCGCCGCCTTGGCTGCCGCCGCCGGCGGCCACCCGCTTTCCGTCTATTCGTTCGTGCGAACGCGCGACCTCAACGGCGCGCACCGCGTCCGTGAACACCCTCCGGTAATAGTACGTGCCGGGACTCAAGATACCGCGGGTCATAAAGCCCGGAAAGTGAGGGTTTGAGCCGTCGGGCTCGGGATCGCCGGTGTCGCCCGGCGACCAGCCGCTCCCCTGTCCGCGCGTATCCATGACCAGCTCGGCGTAGCCGGCCGAGCACCACATAAGATGGTCGATGGGAAGCGAGCGTCCCCCGCCGTAACCCAGGAACGTGATGACGCAGGGGAGTCGGTCCGTGGTTTTTCGGGGCAGCATGAGCCAACCCTTGATCGGATGTCCGCCGTAACCCGCGAACGTGACGTCGAACGCCTCGACGAGCTTCAGGCCGATGTCAACAGGTTCGAATTTTACCTGCAGGGGAAAACGGCCGGCGGCACTCAGAGTTTCCCCCCAGAAACGCTCGAAGTCTTTCGGTTCGACGCGAGCAGGCTTATACGTTTTAAGTTGATCCAAGGGCATATCTAAAAACATGGGAAATCCTTTCCGGAATTCACGCTCGCGATACATCTTACGGTGCGAAAGGTAATTGCGCAAGCCTCTTTCGCAGTCTATTGAAAAACCGAAAGCTATTTTCCAACAACCTGTTAAGGCGCCGCGGTCCGCTCACGGAGGCTGTCCGCGAGCCGGATAATCCGCTCGATGTCTTCTTCCCTGAAGCGGTCAACGACGAGATCGGCGGCTGAAAGATCCTGATCCCCCGAATTGGGGTTTTTAAAGCCGATGCTCGTCATGCCCGCCGCCGCGGCTCCCTCGAGGCCGCGCGGCGAGTCCTCGATCACGAGACAGCGCGACGGGGAGACGCCGGCACGGCGCGCGGCCTCGAGGAAAATGTCCGGGTGCGGCTTGCCGTGCGCGACGTCATCTCCGCTGACCGTAACCGGGAAGAATCCGGCCAGGCCGGCCTTGGCCAACGTCAGCTCGATCACTCGCCGGGGAGAAGACGAAGCGATCGCCAGGGCCGCACCGCTCGTTTTCAGCCGTTCGATGAGCGTCATAACGCCCGCAATGGGTTCGAGCGAGGGCAGGGCGGCCAGGCGGCGGAAATGCGTCTCATACTCAAGCTGGATGAGCTCCTCCACCGACTGCTTCAGGCGGAATCGGGATATTAGCTCCTCCCACATGCGTCGCGCCGAGATGCCGACGAAATGTACGTACTCTTCGGCGGGCAAAGCGAATCCCAATTCGCCGAAGACCCGTTTGTTGTTTTCGAGGTAATAGGGCTCGGTGTCCACCAGGACGCCGTCCATGTCGAAAATGACCGCTTGTTCAATCATGCAATCGATTCCTGCATCTCGCGCATTTTTCGGAACAGACCCCTTCGCGCGGAACAACCATCCAAGTGATACGGGATTATGTTTTTTTCGTCAAGCGGCGGTTACTTGTCATCCTTCACGAATCGAATTATAGTACGGGCAGTCATAAATTTTTGCCGAACGTGACTCGGTGCAAAGGATAAGGATATATGGAACGACAACCGACCGGCGGGGACCGGCCTCCCTTCCCCAAGCGCGTTTGTATCACGGCTGGCATGCCCAATGGGAACAAGGAGCTTGGATTCCACCACGTGGGCGGTTACTTCGTCCACGCCGACGCTTTCGCCCGCTTCATGCGCGACCGGATCGGCAATGAGAACGTACTCTTCGTCTCCGGTACCGATTGCTTCGGTTCGCCCATCGTCGAGTCCCACCGACGCGTCGCCGCGGAAGGCGCATTCGAAGGCGATGTGGAAGACTTCGTCAGGTCGAACCACAAGCTCCAGGTGAAGTGCCTGAACGATTATCATATCGCGCCCGATTTCTTCGGCGCCTCTGCGCTCGATCCCGCCCGGGATGTCCACCGCGCTTTGGGGGCGGAAATATTTCGCACGCTTCATGCCAATGGCCGCCTGCTGAAGATCACCACCCGGCAGTTTTACGACGAGGAGGCGGGAACGTTCCTCAACGGCCGCCAGGTCGAGGGACGTTGCCCCATCCAGGGGTGCGCTTCGGAGAAGGGGTACGCCGATGAGTGCGCCCTCGGTCACCCTTACGAGCCGCAAGAGCTCATCGATCCGGTAAGCACCCTCACCGGAAAGCGGCCGGGTATGCGCGACGTGAGCAACTGGTATCTGAGGCTCCCCGATTTCCGTCAGGTCCTCCGCGACTGGGTGGCGGCCGCCGAGCGCCTGCCCGTCAGCCGCGATTCCGCGCTCAAAGCCATCCTCGAATTCCTGGAGCCGCCCGCCGTTCACGTGAAAAAGGAGCATCTGGAGACGCTCGACGCCCTTCACCAGGTTCTTCCGCCCCACACCCGCACCGAAGGGGCCGGAAAATCCGTCAAGCTCGTGTTTGAAAGCCTGGAGGAGCGCGAGCGGGCATGCGCCCTTTTCACCTCCAACAGGATCCGCTTCCGCACCGGCAAGACCCTTGTCCCGTTCCGGCTCACCGGCAATTTGGAATGGGGCGTACCCGTACCCGAGATCGAGGGGACGTCCGGTCTTACCTTCTGGGTCTGGCCTGAATCGCTCTGGGCTCCCATCTCATTCACCCAGACCTGGCTTGAAATACATGGGCGGAGCCGTGACGAATGGAAAGAGTGGTGGTGCTCGCCGGATTCATGCGTCGTCCAGTTTATCGGACAGGACAACGTATACTTCTACGGCCCGGCCGAAATGGCGATTTTCATGGGGATGCAAACGGGCGCGCCGAGCGCCGACGTGCCTCCGGGCCAGATTCGGCTGCCGGAGCTCATCGTCAACAACCACATCCTCTATATGGACAAGAAGGCCTCCTCGAGCGGCGCGGTGAAGCCGCCCACGGCCCTCGAGCTCCTCGATCACTACACCGCCGACCAGCTGCGTGCCCACTTTTTCAGTCTCGGTTTGGGCCTGCGCAGCGTCAGTTTCCGGCCGCTGGCTCTGAACCCAGCGCCGGACGCGCGCATCGGCGACCCGGTTTTAAAGGAAGGCAACCTGCTCTCGAACGTTTTCAACCGCGCCGTACGCACCTGTTTCTACACCCTGCAGAAGTATTTCGGCGGGAAGCTGCCTGCCGGCGAGGCGAGCCCCGAGATCGTCTCTGAAGGCGAGGAAACGATTCTAAAATACGAGGGGACGATGTATCGGCGCGAGTTCCACCTGACGGCCGCCCTGCTCGATTCCTACGTCCGGAACATCACCAAATATTGGGACAAGACGATCCGCGAGGCGACGGAGGCTGAAGATGATCCGGCGCGCGTGCGCGCCCTGCTTGACGCCTTCCATATGGTGCGGGTGGCGGTGGTGCTCCTCCACCCGATCGCGCCCGAGGGGTGCGAGATGATACGCGAGTACCTGAACGTGGGCGAGGAGTTCTGGAGCTGGGCCCGTATCTTCGATCCCCTGCAGGCCTTCCTCGGTCCCGACCCGGCGCGGCATGAGTTCAAATTCCTCGAACCGCGGGTGGACTTCTTCAAAAAGCATCCGAGCCAGGTGCGGGGCGGGGGGTGAGACCGGCCTCGGGCCGTCAACTCTGCGTCGTTCGTTGTACGATCCGATACTGCAGCCAGACATGGCCGCCCTCCACGACCCGCGTCTCCTTCAATTCGAGAACGACCACATCCTTGACCGAATCGAGATCGTCCGCCACGAAAATCGTTTTCGGCGACGTACCGCCGGTCAATTGCGGCGACAGGAGCAGGCTCACTTCGTCAACCAGCCCTTCCCGGAGAAACGCTCCAGCCAGGACGCCCCCGCTGTCGATTCGAATCGTCTTGATGTCGAATTTCTCCGCGATCTCTCCAAGGGCGGCGCGCAGATCGACGTGCTCGTCGCCCGCCACGATGCAATGCACCTGTTCCGCATTCACGTGGCGAATGTACGATTCCGGCGTTCGCTTCGTGCACAGGACGATGGGAGTGCTGTTCCAATGAGGTTGCCGCTTAATGAGATCCCAGTTCCGGATTTTCCCTTGACCATCGACGACGATGAGATACTGGTCGAGCAATTTTACGATATGCTCGTCCTGGGACATCGGAGCCGCGAGAATTGTATTGCTGCCGGAGATCATGGCGTCGTATTTTTTATCTTGGATCACCCGATAATACAAGAAGCCATTCGGTTTGAGCCAATCGATTCTCCCGTCGAGGCTGCACTCGACATGATAGATCACGTTGGGCCGCATGAGGTTCTCCTTTTCTTCCGAAATTGCAAAAGATTTCCTCCAGCGATCGTCGTGCGTCTGTCCGGCGATCGCCCGGCAGGCGCGCACGTCTTTCAAGCGGGACGCGCCTGCGGACGAAATCAGTTCCGAAGGGCCTCGAGGGTGGCCTTCGCCTGGGGAACGTTTTTCAGAAAATTTACCAGTTTCTCGCAGCCGTAGTCGGGACAGGATGCGCAGGTGGACACTGAGCTTCCCTTTTCGAGCGCACAGAGCCTGATTCCGCACAGGGAGCAGTACCCAACGTGCTTCCCCTCCCGTGCGGTACACCCGACGCAGTCGATCTCTTCAGCCTTGAGTCGGTGACCGTATTCCTTGCTCCATTCCTCCGCCGTCTTTTGCCGCTCGGCGAGAGTCTTCCTCTCGGCGGCGAGGAAGGCGGGACAGACGGCGCAATCGAGGCCGCAATAGGCGATCAGTTTTTCGGGCATAGACACCTCCTGACAATGATGGACCGATGATACGCCCGCGGCGTGACAGCCCTATGTCATGTTTCCGGCTTGGCCGCGAATCTATCCTTCAGCCGGCCGAAATACTCGCCGGCCTCGTCTTCCGCGACGATTTTCTCCTCGAATTTTTCGAGAAGCTCCTGCGGTATCTCGGCGATGAAGCTCGAGGGCGAAGACTCGATCGGCACCCCCAGGCGCCGGCGGGTGGCCGCGGCGGAGATGTACAGCTTGCGCTTGGCGCGGGTCACGGCCACGTAGAACAGTCGGCGCTCCTCCTCCACGTCACCGTTCGCCTCATTCACGGTTCGCTCGTGGGGGAAAAGGCCCTCCTCGGCCCCGGCGATGAAAACGACCTCGAATTCCAGCCCTTTGGCCGCGTGAACGGTCATGAGGTTCACCTTGTCGATTTCGTCTTTATCCTTGTTCTCCTCCATCTGAAGGAGATTGATTCCGATGAGGTAATCACGCAGAGAAGGCGAGGCGTTTTCGGGATCGGAGTCGTAATCGGCGATCGAATTGACGAGGCTTTCCACGTTCTGGAATTTCCAGCGCGCCACGTCCTCCTTTTTATGCTGAGAGAGAAGCCAGCTCTGGTAATCGATCCGCTCGACGAGGGTCCGCACACCGGCGGCCAACCCGCCGCGCGCCCGGACCGCGCTGCGGGTGGTTTCGATGATGTCGACGAACCCCCTCATTTCGGCGCGCGCCCGTGCGGAGATCGATCCGATCTCGCCCGCTTCGGCCGCGCCGGGCGCGGTCGCGAGCTTCAAGGCGCCGAACAGGGAGACGGAGTGGCGACGGGCGATCCCGACAAGCTCCTCAAGCACGGCCTGGCCCAGGCCGCGGCGCGGCGTGTTGATCACGCGGAGCAGGCTCAAATCGTCGTCCGGGTTGACCGTGACCGTGAGATAGGAGAGGACGTCTTTCACCTCCTTGCGGTTGAAAAAACTCATTCCGCCCGAGACGACATACGGGATGCGGTGGCGGAGGAGCGCCTCCTCGATGGCGCGCGTCAGGTGATTGGCCCGAACGAGAATCCCGATTTCGCGGTAGGGGACCCGGTGTTTCTGCGCCTCGGTCCGGATCCGTCCCACGATGAACTCACCCTCCTCTGCCTCCGTCTGGGGAAGGGCGAGCGTGATGGGCTCTCCGGAGCCGCGGTCGGTCCGAAGCGCCTTGGGCTTGCGCTCGGCGTTGTTCAAGATAATCGAGTTGGCTGCGTCGAGGATGGAGAGCGAGGAGCGGTAGTTGCGTTCGAGCTTGATTTCCAAGGCGCCGGGAAAATCGTTCTCGAAGCGGAGGAGGTTTCTGAAATGCGCGCCGCGGAACGAGTAGATCGACTGGTCCTCGTCACCCACCACGCAGATGTTGCCGTGCGCGCGGGCCAGGGCGGTGATGAGACGGTACTGGATGTCCGAGGTGTCCTGAAACTCGTCAACCATGATGTAGCGGAAGCGCTCCTGGTACACGGCGAGCGTCTCCGGCCGTCGCTCGAAGAGCGCGAGCGGCGCGACGATGAGGTCGTCGAAGTCGAAGGCCTGGTACAGGCCGAGCGCGCGGTTGTACTCCCGGTAAAGGGGCTCGAAGGCGGCGATCGGACCTTCCCACTTCTGACGGCCGGTCTTCACCTTGGAAAAAATCGTCGCCAGCAGGGAGGGCGGCGTTTTCGAGACGTCAAGCTTCATCTCGCGGGCCAGGTCCTTGATGAGGCCTTCCCTGTCGGTCTCGTCGAAGACGGTGAAGTCCCGCTTATAACCGATGAGGTCGTGGCACTCGGAGAGGACGCGCAGGCCGAAGGCGTGGAAGGTGGAGATGGAGAGCTTGGTGGCCTTCCGGCCGGTGAGCTCACGCACCCGGTGGCGCATTTCGGCGGCGGCTTTTTTTGTGAAGGTGACGGCGAGGATGCTTCCCTCGGCAATGCCCCGATCGAGCATGGAGGCGACACGATAAGTGATGACGCGGGTCTTGCCGCTGCCGGCCCCGGCGATGATGATGAGAGGTCCTTCGTGCGTGTTGACGGCGCGCAGTTGCTCCGGATTGAGCTCCGGTCCGCGGGAACGAGTCATCCGTTTTGCTCCGAGCGGCTTCAGGTGCCTTTGTAAAAGAATTTCGCCGCCTCGATGCCCGCCATGCCCAGGGCGACGGCGATGGAGACGAGCACGCCGGCGATGGCCACGCCGAGCGCCACTGCGAACAAGGACTTCTTCATGTCCATGCCGAGCACCCAGGCCCCGAGCGCGCCGGTGTAGGCGCCGGTGAAGGGGAGGGGCAGGGCGACGAAAATGACAAGGCCGATGTAGCCGAATTTATCAACCTTCTTTTTCACTTTTCGGCGGGCGCGTTCGATAAGTTTCTCCGAAAATCTTTGATACCAGCCGAAGTGCAGGAGCAGCTTGTGCAGAGTCTGGATAAAAAGAAGAACGATGGGTACCACAAGGATGTTGGCGGCCACACAGAAAAAATATGCGATGAAGGGATCCATACCTCCCCCCCTGGCGATGGGAATCCCGCCGCGAAGCTCGGAAATGGGGATGATGCAGGCGAGTCCCGCCGCGATAAAAGTCGATAGCTTCATTTCACGCTCCTCGGGGAAGCCGGAAATGCGATCCCCGATATGCCCGCCGGGGGGCGATAATATAATTAATTGCGCAATAAATTAAATAATTGTCGGTTCCGGCTTATCGGATTAAAGCCGAAAACGGCGATTGAATCAACACCCTCCGGAAGTGTAAAATGGGATCGTGCCATGATGATGAAAATCAATGCGTCGACAACGGGCGTCTGGCGTCATTCGCCGCCCGTACGCGGCGCGTGTACCGTCGTTCATGCGTTGAATCCGGTTTACCAAGGGGCCGCCCGATGATACTATTCCCCATGTCCAAGCGAAAACTCCTGACAGTCTCCGTCTACCTGGCGGCGGCTTTACTCGCCTTTTTTTCTTTTTTCGGGGTCATCTACTCGGCCTGGCCCGAGCTCTCGGATTCGGACCTCCCGGTGCTTACGCTCGAGGGGGTGAGCGACGGCGGCTCATACACGGGAGTCATCTCCGTCACCTTTTCCGCGAACGACGCAACCGCCGGGATCGGACGGGTCCGGATCAGGATCGACGACGCCGACGTCTATGACAAGGCGATAGGCGCCAAGAGTTGGTTCGACGGCTCCGAAATCGACACCTCGGGCTTAAGAGAGGGCGAGCACCGGCTGACCGCCACGGTCACCGACTCTTCACTGTGGCGACTGAAGCGCGAAGTCGCTGTCGCCTTCACAATCGACCGCACTCCGCCTCGCCTTTCAGTCTCGTCCTTCAAGACCACGGTTCTGCAGGGTGATACCGACGGCCTCGTCATCAGCGTAAACGAAAAACTCTCCACCCTAAAGGTCGAAGCCCTCGGCGATTCCATCGTCTGCCATTCCCTCCCGGGCGCTGAAAACCGTTTTCGTGCGCTCTTCGGCGTCAGTCCGCTCGCCAAGCCGGCCGTCTATAAAGTGCAGTGCGTGGCCCGGGACCTGGCCGGCAATGTGACGAGCGAGTCGGTGCTGGTGACGGTTGCGGCGAAAAAATTCCCCTTCGAGGTCATACACCTCCCGAAGGAGAAGCAGGGGATCCTCCACAATACCGCGAAGATCACGGAAGATCGCGAGATCGTCGCCGCCGCCCTAGCCTCGGCCGGCGACGTCCAGCTCTGGCGGGGAACGTTTGACCGCCCGGCTCCCGGGATCGACAGCTCGCCGTTCGGCATCAGGCGGGTGTACGAAACGGGCGGCACGGCCTCCTACCACCAGGGTATCGACATCGCCAACAAGGAGGGAACGCCGATCGCGGCCTCCAACGCGGGAGCGGTGCTTTTCGCCGGGAAATTGTACGTGCCGGGGAACACCGTCATTCTCGACCACGGGCAGGGGGTGGTGAGCTCCTATTATCACATGAAGGCGTTGGGGGTGAAAAAAGGCGATGTAGTGGCCAAGGGAACGGTGATCGGCTGGATGGGCACCACGGGACTGTCCACCGGCAACCACTGTCATTGGCAGATCACGGTCGGCGGACAGTGCGTCAACCCCGACGACTGGCGGCAATTCAGTTACGAAACGGAAGATGAGTGACTCGCACGATTCGTTTGACTTCTAATCAGATTGGGAAAGGTCGATTGACCATGCCCGTAAAATCGCAATCGATCATGATGACCTGCGGCGTCGACGAGGCGGGGCGCGGCCCTCTTGCCGGTCCGGTCACGGCCGGCGCGGTCGTGCTGGGAGAGGGTTTCCCGATAGGGATCCTGGCCGATTCAAAAGCCCTGAGTCCCATGCGCCGCGAAAGGGCGGCGGCCGTGATCCGGGCGAGGGCGAAAGCCTGGGCAGCGGGTTGGGCCTGGCCGGAGGAGATCGATCGCTACAACATTCACTGCGCAACGCTTCTGGCCATGGCCAGGGCGGTGCGCGCCCTCGGCTTGAAGCCCGATCTGGTTCTCGTCGACGGCCTTTATACGCCGGCCGTGGCGTCCGCCTGCCGGGCCATGGTCGGGGGGGACACGATCGTGCCGGAAATCATGGCGGCTTCGATCGTCGCTAAAACCGCGCGCGACCTGTGGATGGAACGGTACGGACGTGTCGAGTCAGACTACCGGTTCGAGGAGCATAAAGGGTATCCCACGAAAGCGCATCGGGAACTTGTGAAGAAGTTGGGCCCGTCGCCCATTCACAGGAAGAGTTTCAGAATTTCTTAGTTTTGACGAATGCCACCGCTTTTTCGAAGCTTTCGACGAATCCATCCAGGTCCTCGCGGAAAACGATGATGGAATGGCGTTCGAATTCCTGCTCGCCGTTTTTCTTGCTCTCGACAATGTTGAGGAAGATATCGCCGTTTCGGTTCTCTTTCACATTGAAAAAATAAGTGCGGCGGCCGGAAACCGCGCGTGTGGAAAAAAGCTCGCCCCGTACTCCCATATTCCCCATCCTTGCTTTTTTCTGACTTTTCACCACTATATCCGAAAACTCGCATCCCTTCAATCAAAAAAATAAAAAAGTGGCGTCCCGGCGCGCTCCGCGCTTGCCTTCTCGGCGGATTCCATGCTATATTCTGGTTCAAAAAACGACGCGCCTGTCGTATAGCGGCTATTACCTTAGCCTTCCAAGCTAAAGATGTGGGTTCGACTCCCATCAGGCGCTTAGTACGAAACAGTGACTTCCACAAGAAGATCGCGCGCTCACAACACGGCCCTCCTGAGCGGGAGGGTTTTTTTATCGAATCCGGCTGGCGGGAGCGGCGGAATACGTCTATAATTATCGAAGCGAACGAATGAGACTGCTCGTGCGGCCGGGTTTCCGTTCAGAGAACCCTTTATAAAGCGGGAAAAACGATGGATGTAGCCTTCTTGAAACTGCACTCCGCGGGAAACGATTTTATCTGCCTCGACGCGGAAAAAACGCCTCCTCCCGACGAGAGGCATCTCGCGGCTCTCGCGAAGAAGATCTGCCGACGCCGCACGGGTGTGGGCGGGGAGGGGGTCTTCTGCCTGTCGCGTGATGAGGAAGGCCGGATTCTGGCCCGGGTGTATACTCCCGAGGGCGGGGAAGGAGAGTTGTGCGGTGCGGCGCTGCAGTGCGCGGCACGCTACGCATTCGACACGGGTCTCGCGAAGAACTCGAATTTCAGGATCGTTCGTGGGAACACGGCCGTTCCGCTCGAAATCGTCGATTCGGTCAACGTCCGGCAGGATCTGGGCGCCCCCCGCGGACTTGATTCGGCGGCCGAGCTGCGCGAGGTATCGGACGCCGTGTTTGCCAGGCCCATCGTCATCGACGACCATGAATATGCCTGCACACCGGTGGTGATCGATGGAACGCACGCCGTGCTTTTTGTCGCCGGATTCGGGGTATCGCCGCACCGATTGGCCCGAAAAATAGAAAAACACCCCATGTTCACGGGTGGGGCGGACGTCCTGTTTGTGCGCGTTTTCTCGCGGGAGGAACTGGAAGTGAGGGCCTGGAAAAAGGGCGGCACCGAGTCATACGCCTGCCCGAAGACCGCGTCGGCCGGTCTGGTCGCCGCGGCCCTCAACGGCTTCGCCGAGCGGGAGGCTCTCGTGCACCTGCGCGGCGGCGACCTGTTCGTCGAGTGGGACGAAGCGTCCAACCATGTGTTCTTCACCGGCCCCGCCGAATACGTATTTTCGGGGAATTACTATTTCGAAGAATAGGGCTTTTCTCGAAACGCCAGAGAATCCGACCTTCGGCAATTCCGAATGAAGAGGACGCGGCGGAGAAGTAAAAATTATGACTTTTTATCTCATCCTTTTCAACTCTTTATCTTTTCTTCTCAGTGTTCTCCATTTCCTCTGTGTCCTCCGTGTCCTTTCCGAATATCAATTTTTTGAAATGAGAATTGTTCACCGAGGCCAACGCGGTTGTCTTTATCGACGAATTCGTGTATCCTTATGGTACGGGAATTGACGGTGATATATGCCTGACATTTTTGATCGATTGGGTTCGTTATTCAAATCGATTTTCTCCGAGGAAGACAACAGCTCGAGCGGAAAACGCCAATACTACGATGAAGACATGCAGGAAGCATGGGATGAACTCGAGGATTATCTGAACGAGGGCAAGGCGGAGACGCGCGAGAAGACGCGGCGTCGGGAGCAGGCCCGGGCGGAGAAAAAGCCACACGTCGACAGGGCCCGTGAAAAACTGCGAGAGGATTACGCCAACCTTAAAGTTCCCTTCGGTGCGCCGTTCGAAGACGTGAAGATTTCGTACAAGAGACTCCTCCGCCAGTACCATCCTGATAAGCACGCTTCCGATCCGCAAAAATTCAAGCTGGCCACCGAGATAACCTCGAAACTCAACCAGTCCTTCCAACGCATCGAAGATTGCGAGCAGCGATTGAAATCGTAAGATCGACGCGGATTCTCCGTTTTCTTTTTTTCCCTCTCGAGTTGACAACGGCGACTTTTTTTTATTATCCTTTGAACCAGGGATGGAATCGTCGGAATCGCGACGGATGACCCACGCGCTTCCTGTGCGAGCGGCCGATCATGAATCAACCGCGGGTATGGGATGAGGAGCTCTGCGTGTAAATCTCACCGCAGTGCGATATATTTGATGATAGAAAGAGATTATGGAAATTTTATCAAATATTGGTCTGATTGCCGCCGTCGCCCTTTTCACCCTCGCAGCGAACCTCGTCTTGACTCCCAGCATCATACGGATCGCCCATCGTTTTCGCTGGTATGACCGTCCCGGCAACAGGAAAATACACACGGTTCTCGTCCCCCGTCTGGGCGGAATCGGTATTTTCATTTCTTTTTTCCTGGGCATTCTCGTCATCCCGCTCGTCTGGGGGATCGGGTTCGGGAATCCGACCGCACAGTTCCTCACTGCGAAGTACGTGTGGCTCTATGTCGGTTTCGGCGCCATCTTTTTATTGGGCCTGGTGGATGATTTTTACAATCTGAGGGCAATCCTCAAACTGTTTATCCAGGCCGCCGCCGCCGCGGTAGTCGTTATCGGGGGCGGGCTCGTTGTTTCGTCTTTCACCCTGCCTTATCTGGGGAAAATCGATCTGGGATACTTCGGTTACCCGCTCACCATTCTCTGGGTAGTCGGAATCACGAATGCGGTGAATCTGGTCGACGGTATGGACGGGTTGGGGGGTGGAATCGCCGGATTTGCCGCGTTGTCCATGGGGATCATTTCTCTCATACAGGGCGGCTCCACGCTGGCCGAATACGCCCCGGCGATCATGGCCTTCGCCCTGGCGGGATCGGTCGTCGGTTTTTTGCGCTTTAATTTCCCGCCGGCCAAGATTTTCATGGGGGATTCGGGGAGTCTGTTTTTGGGCTTCGCCCTCGCCGTCTTCCCTCTTATGGGAATTTCGCGAGCGGGTTCACTCGGCGCGCTCCTTATTCCCGTGACCATCCTGCTCATCCCCATCATCGATACCGTGGCCGCCATCGTCAGACGTCTCCGGAAACGGCAGTCCATCGCCATGCCCGATAAGGAACATATTCACCACAAGCTTCTGGCCCTCGGCCTGGGCGAGAGGAAGATCCTCACTGTTATGTACTCGGTCTGCGCCTACCTGAGCATCATAGCCATCACTTCGGTGATTTTGCCGAAAGCGGTGAATGTGTTTATTATCATCATCGTCTGGGTGGGGCTGCTTCTTGGATACGGCATCATCCATGTCCTGCAGTCGAGGAAAAGGGAGCTACCCGAAAAGCAGACCAAAGATAAGAGCGACGGCGCCTCCTCGGCAAGTTGAATCGCGAGAATCGATTGCGAATGAATTGAAATATAAAGGATGACGCTTTTACCCATTTTTTATCCGTTTTCAATCATCCTTTCGGCTTCCCGCAGGCACAATCCGAATTGAGTCGGATCGATGAAGTTTCTTTTGCGATTCTTATTGAGAAAGCGGGCGATTGCGTCCTGCGTGTGCAAGCCCCGATCAACCATGAGCCGCAGCTCCTCTTTCGACGCCACGTTCCCTGAGGGCAGGTCCCGTTTTTTCGCGTACAGTTCGCGCGCATACCAAAGTATCCTGGCCTGCCGCTTCCCTTTTGGACGCAAGCGCTTAAATCCGGGGACTCGTGTATAATTGGAGAACGGATCCCACGACTTGTCGGATTCCTGTACCGCGAGGTTCCGGGCATTGAACTCAGATACCAGCCCCTTTTCTTCGAGTTCCTTGGCTAGCGAATCAGCCAGCGGAAGCAGGCTCGTAACATCCGCGATTGCGTAATCAAGCATGCTGGGTGGAAGAGGCCGTCGCATCCAGTTGGCGCGCTGGAATCGGCTTTTGGTCGAGGCGGATTCGGACCGCGGCGTGAGGGCGTGAAGCCCGCCTTCTTTTCCCAGCATTCGTGAGGCGACGGCGAGGTCGAGGATGGGGGAGGGCCGCAGACCGAGTCCGTGCCGGATTGCGAGAAGATCGCTCATCGCGTCGAACCACACGAGCGTCCACGGCGCTTGCACGAGGAGCGGGGCGAGGCGCGCGGAATTTTTCAGCGCGAGCACGTCGATGAGATAGGCCCGCGCTCCGTCGAAAAACTGGATCAACGAAACGTGGATACCGTAACGGTGCAGGTTGTTCTCTCCCTCCACGTCGATGGCGAGGCGCGGGAGCCGGCTCGATGAGAATTGATCATACAGGGCCGCGAGGTCTTCGTCGCGCGTGATGAATACATAGGGGACGACGGAAGGCCGCCGCCCCTTCGGTGAATAAGACGTGTGCATGGGATGAACAGTATGGCACGGTCCGCCCTTTCCATGCAATGCGGAAAACGAGGAGTGACTGCTCGGATTTTCGTCGGGTTCCATTGAAATGAGGCGTGAGACTTCAGGAATGGAGAGAACGCTCTACCGTGTCGATGAGCGCGATGATCTTGGGTGCGATTTCGTATTCGCAGAGATCGCCGATGAGGATATAGTCTTTTTTCTCAAACGCCTCCACGAGCTCGTGGAGGAGTGAATTGAGCGCTTGAGAGTAGCTTTCCAGGTCGGCCCCTTCGACGGTCAGGCTTTTCGAGGCAGGCGGCGCCAGAACGTCCGAGACCACATGTAGAAATAATTGGGCCAACTCGGTGAATGAGGCGATGGTCTGCATGGCCTCGCCGTCTTTCCCCGCCTGGAGGAGCACGGAGACCTCCTTGAGCCGTTCGGCGGCCGCCCTGAGCTTGGCGATCGTCTCCGCGGTTATTTTTTTACTTGAATGATCGAGCTGGTCGTAGCCCGTACTTTTCCGCTTGAGCGCCTCGATGAAGTAGTCGCACAAAGCGATCGCCCGTTCGAGCATCGGATTGTCCCAGAGCTTGATCATCCCGGCCGTGGTGCCAGTGAACATTTTTTCGAACTCCGATCGTTTCCCATCGGCTTCCTGGTCTTCACCGCCCGCCAGGACGAACCGCAGCGTTCCCGCCGCCTGGGAGAAGCCTTTCAGAAGCTCGGCGAGCCCGGTTTCATCCCTCGCCGCCAGGCGCGGCCTGAACGATGTAAAGAAAGAGGTGAGAGCGCCCACGCCTTCCATCTCAAGCCGCATAAAATCGCTGGCGGTGACCCGGATTTCCCCGATCTCCGTGATCGGCGCGTTCTTGCGCTTCTCCAGGTCCTGCTGGCCGAACGCGGCGCCGTCCACTGCCAGGGCCGAGATGATGAGTTTCCGGTCGGCAAGCCATTGCTCGATCGAGCGGATCACGTCGTCAAGGGTTTTTTCCGATTCAAGAGTGAAATCGACCGGTTCTTCATTGATGTACAGCTGCACGAGCGGCTCCCTTATTTATTTTGCTGGTTCAGATTATTGAGCCCCTGGGTGCTCTTCTGCAGCTCCTCGATGGCGCCTTCCATTTTCCCGTATTTGAGCTTGAGCTGGCGCTCGTAATCGTCCATTCGCTTCTTGAAATCCGTCATTTCGCGGTTTTTACGGGTCAGCTGCGTGTTGATGGTCTGCAGGCGGGTGGCAATGACTCCGCCGATCCGCACGTACGGCTTCACGTAGGAGTCGACCGTAAAGGCGACCCCCGTGTCCACGATGAGATCCCGGTCACGGTCGTATCCGAAAAGCTCTTTGACGAGCTCCGGTTTGGTGGCGAGGGCGTTGTCGAGCTTGGCCTCGTCGATCTGCAGGTACCCGCGGAGGGTCGTCCGGTCGATGGCGCCGGTGTTGATGCCGCTCGTGGAAATGCCGATTTGCGCGAGCAGGGCCATCTGCTGACCGCCCGAGGTCTTGTAGGAATTCATCATGATGGTCTGCAGGTTGGACTTGAGCTGCATGAGCGTCACGTCCCCCTTGAGGAGGGCGAGCCGATCCATCGCTTTTTCCTTCTCGGCGTCCGAGAGGAAGACGGCCTTGTCGACGATCGACTCGTCGGCGCGGGTGAGGATGTCGATGTTCGTTAAGAGTCGGTCGTATGTTCCAACGAAGCCGATGATCGCCGATTTCATGGCTTCCGTGTCGTACTTGACTGAAAGCGTCACGTCCTTGTCGCTCGCCGTGTGAAGATTGAGGGTCACCTCGGGGATCAGGTCGTCGATGGAATTGGTGTCGCGGACGACGTCGACGCCATTGTACTCGACGATTGCGTCGCGCGCCTCCGAAAGCGGATTGTTCGGAGCGTACCCGCCGCGGACCGTCGGGTCGACGACGCGGACGTTGCGGAGGGAGATCGTACGGTGCGTATTGGTATTGTCGATGAGAATCGAGTCGAGGGACTGGTTGCCGTCCCCGATGGGGACTGTCACTTTCACGAAATCGGGGGCGTCGGCGACGTCCGGCAGCGTTTTGACGGAGCCCCGGGACGTGTAGGCGAGTACGGACATGTTGTCGACGCGCTTGGGAGGCTCCGGCTGCTGTTCTTCCGGAAGGATGACGATCGATTTCTCGCTTTCGATATGGATTCCCTTGTAATCGATGCCGCCCGTTTCAGGTACGACGGGCTCGGGCAGCGTTTCCGTGCGCGCGGCCTCCTCCGTCAGGGGTGTGCTTTTTATCTCGTATTCGAGGACCATGGCGGAGGTGAGGGGGAAGGGAGGATTGATCGGGATGCTGAGGTTGGTCCGCGGCGGGACGTTAAGGGTGCTGTTCTCGATCTGGAAACGGCCGGTTCCCCGCGTTCCCTCAGCCCGTTTCACGCTCTCAGTCGAAAGCGGCACGGTAAGCGACGAGGCCGGGACCCGTTTCATCATGCCCGTTTCCTCGGCGAGGGTGAGCGCGTCGTCGGCCAGAACGAGCTTGTTCTTTTCGCCCGTGTGGAGCGATTCGATGACGAGCACCGAACTCGTTGATGTGTCGTTCACCACCGAGGCGCGCAGGTATGAGCCGCCCTTCTTGTTGACTGCGTCTGCGAATTCGGAAAGGCCGCCCCCGTGAAAGGAGAGTGTGATTTCCTTGTCCCCGACCTTAAAACGGTAGGTGCCTTCCTTGACGGTGAAGTCCTTGTCGACGCTGCGGGACATGAAGCGGTCGGCGGTGGCGATCCTCTTGACGCGGAGCTTCGAATCCGACACGACCGCCTTGCGCGTGGGCACGGCGGTCACGACGGATTCATCCGAGCTGATCGCTTTTCTGGAGGAAAAGGGGCTGTCGAAGCTGTAGAGCCCGTTGGCGCTGTCCTTGAGTTTCGTGATTTCGACGTTGAGGTCCTGCCATACGCCTTTCCTTTTTTTAAAGGCGTCCGCCTCGGATTCCATGCGCTTCAAGGGCGCGCGTTTCGCGTCCATGATCGCCTTGATCATTTTCTGCGTGTCGATCTTTGAATTGGTGACGCCGGGTATATTGATGTCGGACACGATTGTTTCCCGCTCCCAGACGAACTGCGCTTAGATCGTTTCGTCGACCAACAACCCGATTGCCTCTCGGATCCTCGCCATTAATCGCTGGATTTCATGCGCCGGGAGCTCCTTTATCACTTTATCGGTTTCGATATCGATGACCTTAACGACAACCAGCCCGAGCTCGTCATTGATGCTGTAGCTCAGTCGTTTGTTGAAGACGCCCGCGGCCTGTACGAGCGACTTCATGACCAACTCAATGTCGTTTTTCTGAGGTGTGAGATCGGACTCGGCGATCTTTTTCGCCGGGGCCGGGCTCTGACCGGACATTGCCTTGTCGGACATGATCAGGTCCGGCGGCGCTTTTTGGCCTGAGGCCACGGTGGAGGGAATTTCTATGCCCATAGGTCCTCCTTGCGTAAAAAATGAAGGGGAGAGCGCGATTCTCCCCTCCCGTGTCGTGCTTCCAAGAGGTGACGTCCAGTAACCTCTTGTGGGAACGTTTTTCAGGTCGCGCTCTTAGCCAAGAAGCTGGAGCACGGACCTCGTGCTTAAGTTGGCCTGAGCCAGCATGGCGGTGCCCGCCTGAACCAGGATCTGGTTCTTCACGTAACTCACCATCTGGTCAGCCATGTCGGTGTCGCGAATGACCGATTCGGCCGCCTGCATGTTCTCGGAGGCGACAGCTACGCCCTGCGCCGCGAGCGTGAAGCGGTTCTGATACGCGCCGAGGTCGGCTCTCTGTTTGGAGACGACCATCAAGGCCGAGTCAACCGCGGCAATCGCCTGGTTGGACAGGTCCGGATTAGCGATCGAAATCGCCTGGCCGGCTCCCTGCGCTCCGGTGAGGCCGAGGGCCTGCGCCGTCATCGTCCCGATATACGCGCGTTTTCTCTGATCGACGTTCGCGCCGACCTGGAACCACATTGCCTTGGGCGCCGCGGCTCCCGCCGTCTCACGGGCGAAATCGCCCTGGAGTATCTTCATGCCGTTGAATTCCGCGTGTGAAGCGATTCTGTTCACTTCGTCGACCAGCTGAGACACCTCAACCTGGATCATCATGCGGTCTTCGTCGGAGTAGACGCCGTTGGCGGATTGGACGGCCAATTCGCGGATGCGATGCATGACGTCCTGCGTTTCCTGAAGGTAGCCTTCGGAAGTCTGGATGAAAGAAATCGCGTTTTCAATGTTCCTCTCAGCCTGGTTCAACCCGCGGATTTGCGCGCGGAGTTTTTCCGATACGGCCAACCCTGAAGCGTCGTCGCCGGCCCGGTTGATTTTCATGCCCGAAGACAGTTTTTCGCTGTCCTTCTGGACATCCCAAGTCTTGAACTTGAGCAGCCGGTTTGCAAACATCGCACTCATGTTGTGATTAATAACCATAAAACCCTCCTTGAGTTTGTAGAAAAAAGGCATCCGTTGCCTTTTCATGATGCCCGGACGAGGTTTAAAGCGTATGGAGATTCGCGCCTCCTTATTGCTTTCCGTTCCCTTTTCCCCGATCGGGCAAAAAGTGCTCCCTGCCCCGCGAGGGGAGGGAACACTTTTTTACCCTTAGGCATCAACCAAGAAGGATTTGTTTTTCAAAGATCCGAACGGACTACTTTTTCAATCGCCCGTGCCGCTTACCGGAGCAGGCTCAAAACCACTTGCGGCCGGGTATTGGCCTGGGCCAGCATGGCGGTGGCGGACTGCACCAGGATGCTGTTCTTCACGAAATCGACCATCTCCTTGGCCATGTCCGCGTCGCGGATTCTGGATTCGGACGCCTGCATGTTTTCGGCGCCGACCGCCAGACCGCGGGCCGCGTGCTCCAGGCGGTTCTGGTACGCGCCCAGGTCCGCGCGCTGTTTGCTGATCGCTTTCAGCGCGGTGTCGACCACGCCGATGGCGCGGTTGGCGCCGTCCGGCGTTTCGAGGGAGAGGATCTCGTCGCTGCCGATTTCCTTCACTTTGAGGGCGTAGGCGGTCATGGTGCCGATGTACACCCGTTCGCGCTGGTCCATGTTGGCGCCGATGTGGAACCACATGGAGGAGGTGACGGTGTTTTCGCCGGTCGTCCGGGCGAAACGCCCGGTGAGCATGTTCATGCCGTTGAACTGGGCGTGCGAGGCGACGCGGTCGATCTCGTCGATGAGCTGCGAGATTTCCACCTGGATCTGCATCCGGTCCTCGTCCGAATAAATGCCGTTCGAGGCCTCAACGGAGAGTTCGCGGATTCTCTGCAGCACGTCCTGGCTTTCCTGTAGGTAGCCTTCCGCCACCTGGATGAAGGAGATGCCGTTTTCCGCGTTCATTTCCGCCTGATTCAGGCCGCGGATCTGCGAGCGGAGCTTCTCCGATACCGCCAGCCCTGACGCGTCGTCGCCGGCGCGGAAGATGCGCAATCCGGACGAGAGCTTTTCCTGCCCCTTGTCAGTCGCCAGCACGTTTTGTTTCAGACGGTTGTCGGCGAAGATGGCGCTCATGTTGTGATTGATGATCATAGTTTCCTCCTTGAAACTGTCGTACCCGGGCATCCGTGCCCGTTGTGTTCCGCCCTACCGGCGAAACCCGAACTTTTTTCATTTATGCTCTCAAGATCAAACGTCGATCTTGAAGAGTAGGCGAAGGGGAATCCCGCGTCCGCTCCGAGAGCGGGAATCGCCCTTATTCTTTCTATCGGTCCCGGCCACTTTAAAGTTTAGTAAAATATTTATTTTTTTGCCAATTTTTCGAGATAACCCAAGGCGACCGGATCACCGGGGTTAAGCTCGATCACGGTGCGGAAAAACCCGACCGCCTCCTGCGGACGGTTCAATTTGTCGCTGACGACGCCCAGGTTCGAAAGCACCTTGACGTTTTCCGGCTCAAGCTCGGCCGCCGCCGTGAGCCGCCGGTAACTCTCCTCCAATTCGCCCAATTCCATGTGGACGATGGCAAGCTCATTGAGCACGTCCGTCTTGGGCGAGGCGAGGGACAGGACCTTTAAAAACGCGTCCTTGGCTTCGGCATACCGGCTGAGACGCCGCAGCCCCCAGCCCAGAAGGAACCAGCCGTTCCAGAAATCGGGGTGGTTCTCAAGGATCGCCCGGGTTTTTCGTATCCCGTCCTCCTCCTTGCCCATGGTGATGTCGTCGAAAGCCTCCTTGAAGAGGGCGTCCTGCTTCTGGTACGTGGCAAGATTGGAGAAGATTTTCCTCACCGGCGCTTTTTTACGCTCGTCGGTCTCCCGGCGCAGGTACTCCTCGAAATGCCTGAGCGCTTTTTCGTAATTTTCCTGTTCGAGCAGGAAAAACCCGTAATTGAGGACCGTATCCGGAAGAACGTTATCGAGGGCGAGGGCGGAGCGGTACGCTTCAAACGCGAGATCGGCGTATTCTGCGGCCTCCTGCGCCCGACTCCGATCGCCTTTCAGGTGGAGCGCCGCGTCGTGGTAGACGAGGGCAATGTTGAAGGCGCAGACCGGATCGCCGGGAAAGAGAGCGGCGAGGGCGCGGAAAATTTCGACGGCGATCGGGAAATCTTTGCTTCCCGCCTTGATGCGGCCGGCCTGCGTGAATTCTTCCTTGATTCCCGGCCGGAGCTCCCTGACGATCTCCGCGTATGCGGCGGCGTCCGGGTGCGTGGGAGCGTAGATGAGGACCCGCAGCATCCCGGCGATGACGGCTTCGATCGTCACCGCGGGCGGCCCCTCGAGGCCTGCCGGCCGTTCGCAGGGGATGAGCAGGGAAGGGGGGAGGGCGCCGGAAAGCCGGGAGGCGAGTTCTTCGGGAATTTTTAAGAACACGACGCCGGCCAGGGGATCAGGTTTTTTTTCCATTCGTCCTCGGATGTTTCGACGGATCGACCTGTCGGGAACTAACCGCCAGTTTCACGGGGTGCTTCAAGTACTGGTTGATGCGCATTTTATATTCGATGGGAATGCGATTCTCGTCGAATTTAATGGCGAGGGCGGTGACGTCCTTCCTGCCGGAGACCTCCTCGTCGCGCAGGATGAGGCCGGGAACGACGACCGCTTCCTTGGAGTCCTCGAACCATATCTTCAGCAATGCCGGTTTGTTGATGAGGTACTTGGCGATGCCGATGAGGATCACCTTCGCCCCTGAATATGAGAGGTCTCGGATCAGGCATTTCCTCGGCACCTGCTCTATATTGATGACCGTCTCCTTCATCTTCAGGGCGAGCTCGCGCGCGATGTCCGCCGTGATGACGATGCGGTCCTCCTTGCGTTTCTGGCTGTCCATGGTGGCGTCGAGCAGACCGCCGATGATTTCGATGAAGCTGTCGGGCGGTTTCTGGGTGTAGAGGGTCGTCAGGAAGTTGATATCCTTATCGGTCTTCCCGTAGGGAGTGAAGCCGGTCACTTTTGACGAAATATAGAACGAAAGAGGATCGTTTTTATCCTCCTGCTTGAAGGCGAAACGGATTTGAATGATGTTTCCGGACTTCTTGATCTGTTCATAGAATGTTTCGTTGAGCGTCGCGAAGAGACGGGCGCCGTTCATGGAAGCCGAACAGATCAGGCAGGGCCACTGGCTGCCGATGCATTTAAAAAAAATGAGCTTGGGAAGAAGATCAATGGCGGCGGTGACTTCCTTCGTGAATGTAACGTCGTTGTCTTTATAGAGCTCGTAATACCGCTGAATTTGCTGGCTCGTGGTGATGCCCATAATCTTTCTGTAAGTATACGTTCGCAGCCTTTACTTGTCAACGCAATGATTATTTTCTCTAATATGTAAAATTTTACGGCATTATAACATCATTTTTTCAATTTATTACTATAAAATCTCAAGTTTCCCAAAGAAAATGCGTAATCGCAATCTTGGGAGCATCAAGAGGTATTATTCACTTTTCCAGCCTTGGATTTTATGGTATATCTATATTTCCGGCAACGATTGAAATCACGCCCCGGCAGGCGATCGAAAACCGATGGATAGGCCGCCGCCGAGGGTAGAAAGGAATGCTGATGAAAACGAGTTCCCTCGCCGTCGCCGCATTCTGCAATCCCCTGATGGACGTCCTGTCATACGTCAATGATAAGTTCCTCGCGGAATGGGGGGCGAAACCCGGCACGATGAACCTTGTCGATGTGAAGCAAGCGGACGAAATCATGCGGCGTATCTCGGCTGGCCGGGCCGAACCCCGCGTCCTGCCCGGAGGCAGCGGCGCCAACACCGCCCGCGGCTTCGCCTGGCTCAACCGTGACTCAAGCCTTCCGCCGTCGATTTTTTTCGGCGCCGTGGGCGACGACGACCTGGGACGGCGGTATCGGGAAGGCCTCGAGAGAGCAGGCGTGCGGAGCGGCCTCGCCGACAAGGCCGAACGAACCGGCTTTTCGGTGGTCGCGGTCACCCCCGACGGGGAACGTACCATGTTCACCCATCTGGGAGCCTGCCGTCTGTTCTCCGCGGGCGACGTCGATTTCTCCCTCGTGGCGGAGGCGCGGGTTCTCCATCTCACCGGCTACATGTGGGATACCGATAACCAACGGCTTACGGCCGAGCGGGCGGCCGAGGAAGCGGCGCGCTCGATCGCGGTCGTTTCCCTCGACCTGGCCGACCCGTTTGTCGTCACCCGGTATCGCGATCGATTCGTAGAATGGATCCCCGGCCGAGTCAACCTGCTGTTCGGCAATCGGGAAGAATTCGCCCTGCTCTGCGGGACACAGGAGAGCGACAAGGCCATCCTGGCCCGGGCCGCGGAATTCGCGCCGCTTGTGATCATGAAAGTCGGCGCGAGAGGGGCGTACCTGGTCGAGGGCGGCCGGACCGAACTCGTCCCGGGATTTTCGGTGGCCGCGCGCGATACGACCGGTGCCGGCGACTCGTTTGCGGGAGCTTTTCTGTTCAGCTATCTGCGGGGACGTCCGCCCGCGGTGTGCGCCCGGGACGGCAATCGTCTGGCTTCCGCCGTCGTCGCCGTCGAAGGCTGCGATTACGCGGCCGTGGCGGAAGCCGGTTTCACCGTGGAAGCGGAGTAATTCACAGATTGGACGGTGGCTTGATGATCGGGGATCGCGACGGGTGCGGATCGATGACCTTTTTCTCGTACAGTTGTGCCGTCGGAATCAAAGCAGGCTCTTAAAAAAGTTGAGTTTTTTAAAAGCCTGCTAGGTCCCCTCGGGGACGGAAGGTTCCTGCCCGGTGAGTGCGTCGTCTATGCGTTGGATGATGTGATCGGCGATAGTCTCGATTTCATCCGCGGGCGATACGGCCGGCGAACCGCCCTGTACCGCGTTTTTTTTCATCCGGACAAGCTCGTCAGCCAGGTTGAGGCCGGCCAGGAGGGCCGTTTTAACCGGTTCGATACCGGCGTTCTTTTCGAGCACTTCGCTTATTTTCTGGTTGAGGCAATACAGGACCTCTTCAATGTGCTCCTTCGTATGGTCCGTTTGAATGGAGAAGGAACACCCCAACATCTGAATTTTCAGCTGCGTTTTCATCGAGCGCCTAAAAGATGTCGAGTTCGTTCTGTCCGCCGTCTTGGCCCGTACCTTCCGCCCGATCTTCGGGCGCCGGCGACGCCTTGACGGCGTCTTTTTCGTTCGGCTTCTTTTCCTTCACGACCGTTTCATCCCGCTTACCCGAACCCCGCGGTGCGTCCTTTTTGGCGGGTGAGCCGGAAAGGCTCACCTCGTCCTCCAGCTTGTCGAGTTTGGAAAGGACGGAGAGGATTCCTTTTTCGATCGCTTCCTGTTCCTGTTTGTAGGCGTTGACCATCGACTCGAGATCGGCCGTTTTCGTTTGGGTGCTCTTGACCGTCGCCCTGAGCATCGAGTTTTCATCGCGCAATCGCGAAAGCTCCTCGACCAACAGGTTGATTTTATGCTCCAACGACCTGATCTGCTCGAGACTGATCATGTCGCCTTCTGAACCGCCGCTTTCGCCTGTTCGACGATCTGACTGAAGGCCTGCGGATCCTCGATGGCGAGATTGGAAAGCGCCTTGCGATTCAGGCCGATACCGGCCTTCTTCATTCCGGCGATGAACTGCGAATACGTGATGCCCGAGGCCCTGCATGATGCACCGATGCGGACGATCCAAAGGGAACGGTAATCCCTCTTGCGCCGCTTCCGGTCGCGATACGAATAGCGCAGCGCTTTGGCGACCGCGTCCTTGGCGATGCGGAAATTCGATCCGCGTCTTCCCCAAAACCCCTTGGCGTGCTTCAGTATCTTCTTTCTGCGTTCTTTTCGTCTTGTTCCGTCTACTGCTCTCGGCATTGTTCGACTCCTTTTAAAAACTGTAGGGAAGCAGTCCGCGGATCCGTTTGTTTTCCGACTTATGAAGCATGCCGGCGTGCCGGAGATTCCGCTTTCGTTTGCTTGATTTCTTGGTGAGAATGTGCCGCAACCCCTGCTTCTTGTAGCGGACCTTCCCCGATCCGGTTACCGTATAGCGTTTCGCCGCGCTTTTTCTGGTTTTCATTTTGGGCATTAGGCGTGTCCTTTCTTGGCTTTTGCTCCGGGCGCGATCATGAGCGACATGAAGCGGCCCTCCATTCTTGGTGGTGATTCAAGCACGAAGGTGTCTTCGAGTCTCTCGAGCACGCGGTCGAGAACGTTTCTTCCCAATTCCTTGTGCGCCATTTCCCGCCCGCGGAATCGGATGGTCACTTTCACTTTGGATCCATCGGCGAGAAATTCGCGGATATGCTTTACCTTGAACGAGAGATCGTGTTCGTCGATTTTCGGCTGCATTCTCATCTCTTTGAGTTTCACCTGCTTTTGCTTTTTTTTCGACTCACGCTGCTTTTTCCCCTGCTCGAACCGGTATTTCCCGAAATCAAGAATCTTGCATACCGGGGGATCAGCCCCGGGCGAGATTTCGACGAGATCCAACCCGCGATCCTGCGCGAGCCGGATGGCTTCAACCGTCGGTAAAATGCCCTTCTGTTCGCCGTTTTCATCTATAACTCTTACGGATTGGGCCCGAATCATGTCATTGATTCTGGTATCTTTCGGTGCTGACAAAAAACCTCCTCGTGGGCTATGATTTTAATCAGGCAGTATAACATCCTTCGGTAGAAGAGTCAAATAGTTACTGGTTAACGTCGTGAACCGAGCAATGCTCAAGCGATGCGCCGGAACAATTCTTTGACTGTGCAAAGAAAATAGTATATTATGGTTTTTGGGTCAATAAGAATTTTCAATTCCCGGCACTCTGGCAGTCGGCGGACCGGCTCTTTGGAGGGTAAGTATCGGTACCATGGTCGTACATGAAATCATTCGGATGTCATGCGAACTGCTGTCGGCCGCGTCCCGCGTTGCCGCGGAAGCCGGCGGGATGGCCAGGAACCCGGGAGTGAAAAACCTACTCAAGTCTCTGTCTGAACATGAGCAGGAAAACGCCGCGCGTGTCGCCGAATGGGGGGACGCCCTCGGCGCGGAGGAACGCGAACGTGAGATAGGAGTGGCGGCGGATCGGTTCACTCCCCAGGGCGAGGTCGAAAAAAAAAACGATGACCGGGAGCTCCTGCTGACGCTTATCGCTGAAAAACGGAGGTTGGAGTCGCTTTTCGCCGACTCGGCCTCGGCTTTTTCGGGCGGGGATGGCGGCGTCGTGTTTCAACGCCTGAGCGAGGACGAAAACAAGCAGGCGGTCTTGCTTCAGGACCGATGTGACCTCTTCCGCCTGAGGTGATCGAGGCGCCGTACCCGGTTTTCACGCGCCACCCATTGCTTAAAACGGGTTTTGTTGATAGTCTGTTACGCCATTATGGTGCTCTTCCTCCTGTTTCTCATTCCCTCGAGCGTGGCGCTTCTCATCGTCCATTATAACCGCGAGGGCGAAAAGATCGTCGTACCCGTCATACCGTTTTTCTGGGGGATGCTGCTTTTTCTGCCGAGCCTGCTGCTGCAGTCGATCGTTTCCGGTTTCCTCGAGCCGAGCTATACCGCCTGGGGTCTCTACCTGCATACGCTTGTGAAAGAACATTTCCTTTTCCTCGGATTCGCCGTCGGCGGGGCGGTGCTCCTCAGGCAATCATTGTTCATGCCGGTCAAACAAAGCAGCCTCTACACGACCCTGGCGTTTTTCGGCGGATATTATTCGGCCCTGAACGTGTACGCGTACCTGGAACGCATCACCCATCTCGATTTTTACGCTCTATTTCTGCTCCCGGCGCTCACCCTGGCCACCGTCGTGCTGGCGGCCTTGCTGTTGGTTCAGTTCGCCGGTTTTTACGGTGTGGCGAAATACGCGTCCTTAACGGCCCTCATGAGTCTGCCGTTTCTCGCGGCGGTCGTTCCGGTGCTCTACCTGCGCGCCTTACACGTTTTCTCGTTCATCGGCACGATCCTCATCGTCGGCGCCGCCGGCGCTTTGTTTTTCGTTCAGAAAGAAAAAATCTATTAATGCAGGCGGACGAATAATCCGGGATGAAGAGGGGCGACCCGTGGCGGACCGCCGCCGACAGAGGGGTGGGACCGGTCCGCCGGCGCGTCCTTCCCTGAAAAAGAATTGATCTACTCATTCAAACGTGCCAAGCAGCCTGCTACATGCTCCGGAGAGAACCCGGTTTCTGAAGAGCCTCCAGCGCCTCATCCAGGACCGTATCCTGATAATTGAAATGGGCGGCGATTTCGTCCCTGCTCAGACTTTTAAGTTCATGGCCCAGGTAGTGGATCCAGAAATCGTCTTCGGGGCGCTGCACGACGTGCCGTCGGCAGTAGAAGTCGGGCGTCACCGCCAAAGGCCCCGGCTCGTACTCACGAATTTTGTAATCATGCACCGCCACGGCGATCGCTTCCCGTTGAAGACCGTGTTCCATGATCAACTGAACGAGGCGGTTGACCGTACGCCCGGTGTCGAAGATGTCGTCGACCAGAAGAATTTTGTCGCTTTTATTCAAACGATGAAGAGGGAAAGTCCACCCCTCGATGTTCACCTTCCCGTCCGAATCGCCGACGTCCCGATACGACCGCGCCACAACCGCGGCGTACCAGACGGTTTTTTTGTGCGCCAGGATCTGGAAGTATTCGCTGATGACGTTTCCCATGGCCGCTCCGCCGCGCAGGGAGACGTACATAACGTCGGGAATGCCGAATGCGCTCAGTATCCGGTACGCCAGCTTGATGGCGTTGTTCCTCACTTCGTCGGCGGTGACGAATTGCTTACGCACGGCGTCGTTCCGGAAACCGTCGGCCGGAAGGCTATCGGTCGAGGACGATGGTTTCGTCCCCGCCGCCGCGCTTGACCGAGATTTCCAATGTGTCCGCTGTGGCGTCGTTGAGGGCGCCGTAGAAGTCCATCAAGTTGTGGATCTCATAAACGTTGATGCGTTTGACGATGTCGCCCGCATGAAAGCCGGCGGTAAATGCCGGCGTCCCCTGTTCCACATAAAACACCACCACGCCCTTCTCGCCGGTCGGAATCTTGTATTTTTCCCGTACCGGGCCGGAGAGGGGTAAGGATACGAATCCCGGCCAGGAAATGTCCGACATCGATGAGATGGCGCTCTCCGCCGGGCGGTATCCCAAAGCGAAGGATAAGGTCTTTTCCTTCCCGAGCCGGATCACGTTGAAGGTGAGCGGGACGCCGGGATTGAGCTCGCTCACCACCTGGACGAAATGATTGGCGTCCGCAATCCGCGTGCCGTTGACGGACGTGATGAAATCTCCGGGGAGTATTCCTCCCCGCCAGGCGGGTGTATCCTTGATGACGTAATTCACAAAGGCGCCTTTTCTCTTATAGATTCCCAATTCTTTCTCCGCGTCGCTGGTGATCATTTGGTAGATGGAAACCCCCAGCCAGCCGTATTGGACCTTCCCCGCTATGACCAGATCGTGGACGAGCTTTTTGGCATTGTTGATGGGGATGGCGAAACCGATGCCGATGCTCCCGCCCGTGGGGCTGGTGATCCATGTATTGACGCCGATCACTTCGCCGTGAACATTGACCAGTGCGCCGCCCGAGTTGCCGGGATTGATGCCGGCGTCGGTCTGGATGAAATCGCTCACATTGGAGAGGTTGGCGTTCCGGTCCAACCGGCGGCCGAGGTAGCTCACGATCCCGGACGTCACCGAGGATTGCCAGCCGTAGGGATTGCCGACCGCGATGACCCAATCGCCCACCTTGAGCGTGTCCGAATCGCCGAGGTGGGCCACCGGGAGGTCCGCGTCGGTTTTAATCGAAACGACGGCCATGTCTATGCGCTCGTCAATGCCGACGACGGCGGCGACGTATTCGCGCTCGTCGGAAAGCACGACCTGAATCTGTTTCCCGCCCCTGATCACGTGGTAATTGGTCAGGATGTAGTAAAAGCCGTCCTTCTTGTCGACGATGATGCCGGATCCCATGCCGTACCGCTCGTAATCCCTTTCTTTAGGTTTGCCCTGGTCCTTTTCGGGGTCCTGAAAGAAAAAGTCCCACGGATTTTCTCCGCCGGAAATATCATTGACATTAATGCTCACGACTACGGGGACGACCTCTCCCGCCACGCGGCGGAACGCGTCCTGTGCCCGCTCGAGTGTGCGCACGTCTTCGGGGGATGGTCCAATTCTCCCCTCTCCATTGGTCGTGACCCCTCTGAACAGGAAGCAGGCTGAAAAGAAGAGTGAGAAAAAGAGAACGGCGATGACGCCCAAGGCAGTGCGAACCTTAATATGGTGAACGGTCGATTTCATGGCTCCTCCGTGCGTGTCGGGACGCTGTGTGGTTGCGGCGGCGTTCTCCCGGGCGCGATACGCGACCGCCATTCCGTTCTGGCGCCAGGCTCAACGAATCGGGAAACAAACGCGTCGCTAGAAAAATATACTATAGATTTTCGGAATATTCCGTCATAATCTCCGGTCCGCCGGAGAAAAAAATCCGACGAAATCGTGCTCACCAGCGGGTGAGAATTTCCGGCTCGCCCTCGGTGACCGCGACCGTGTGCTCGAAATGGGCCGATTTGCTCCCGTCGGCGGTGACCACCGTCCAGTCGTCGTCCAATACCTTGATTTTCCACGTGCCGGCGTTGATCATGGGCTCGACGGCGACGACCATCCCCGCCCGCAGTTTCGGATTCGGTCCGGGTGCGGGGTAATTGTATATCTGGGGATCCTCGTGGAGTGAAAAACCGACGCCGTGTCCGCAGTATTCGCGTACGACCTCGAACCCCATGCTCCGGGCGTGGCCGTACACGGCCGCCGAGATGTCCCTCACCCGGTTGCCGGCGCGGACGACGGCGAGGGCCTTTGCAAGGCACTCCTCGGTCGTCCGCACAAGCAGTCGATCGGCGGCGCTCACGTTCCCCAAACCCACGGTGACGGCGGCGTCCGCGATCCGTTCCCGGAAGACGACACCCACGTCCAGCCCGACGATGTCCCCGTTTTCGAGTTTCCGGTTTCCGGGAATGCCGTGGATCACCTCCTCATTGACGGAAATGCACAGCGAGGCCGGATACCCCTGGTAGCCGAGGAAGGCGGGACGGCCCCCGCGTTTCACGATTTCGTTTTTGAGAATTCGATCCAATTCGCGCGTGGTGACGCCCTCGACCATCGATTTTCTGACGGCTTCGATCGCTTTGTAGAGGATGTCGCCGGCCTCCCGAATCAAGGCGATGTCCTGGGCGGTTTTCAGTTGAATCATAGTGCGCCCCATGCGCGCCCGGTTGGTCGGAACCCGGATAGGCGTCGACTTTTTGGGATGCATGACGACCTCATCGGCCCGCGCCTTCCTCGAGCGCGCGCTTGACGCGGTAGGCTCGTTCGTTGCTCGGGTCGAGGGAGAGGGCGGCTCGCACCTCGCGTTCCGCGGCGGCCGGGCTGCCCATTTTCAAGAGAACGGCGGCCAGCTGCGCGCGGACGAGCGCTTCCCCTCGCCGTTGCTGCGCGCTTTTCCGGGCCTTGAGATCGACGAGGGCTTGTGCCAGGTCGGCCCGCGCCTCGCCCAGCTTTCCCATAGAAAGAAGCACGGCGGCTCGGTTGTACCGGTGCTCCCATCGTTCCTCGAGGGAGACGGCTTTACCGAACCGGAGCACGGCGCCGTTCAGGTCGCCACCGACCGCCACCAGCACGCCGCGCGCGGTTGCGAGCCAGCCCTCTTCGGCGGGGCCGTTTACCTCGCCGAAATGGGTGAGAACGGCGCGCGCGCCGGCCAGATCCTGGTCCGTGATGAGACCGGCCGTCAGCGCCGCGGCCGCGCGTTCGTTTTTAGGATCTTCGAAATAGAGATCTTTAAGCCGCAGCAGCCTGCGATCGAAAGAAGACGCGTCCTCCTCGAAACGGAGTTTTAGAAACCGGGCCTCGAATTGGTCCGGGTGAGCAGCGAGGTAGCCGTTCAGAATCCGGATGGCATCGGTTTTCTCGCCGCGCGAATAAAGGAGTCTTACGAGCTCGATGACAGCGAAGCTATCACCGGGAAAGCGGGTATCGGCTTCCCGGAGGAGGGCGAGCGCTTTTTCATCGAGACCCTGCCGGCGGGCAGTACAGGCGAGATTGAGGAAAGGGACGACCGAATACGCGCGATTCGTCTCCAGAGCCTGTTCATAGAACACGGCGGCCCGTTCCGGCTGCCGGCCTTCAAGCAGGCAGTCGCCCAGTATAAGGTACAAGTCGGGCCGTTTTTCCGATCGGCCGGACGCGCGGGTCAACCGGTCCACCGCCTCGGCGGTGTCGGACGCCTCATAGGCGAACAGGCCGGCCGGTTCGTCGAACTCAAGGGCGAGGAGGAAGCGGCGGGCCGCGGCCGAAGCTTCCTCAGCCTTACCTTCGCCCATGTAAAGGAGAGCGGCATCGAGGTAGAAACGGTCATCGCCGAGCTCCCGGCCGGCGGTGAGGAAGCGCTCCGGGTCTCTTTCCGCGTCAAGGGAGGCGTAGCGGGCGTAATCGGGGAGGGCGGCGAGGGCGGAATCGGCGGGGGGCACCCCGTTCCCGAGGAGGATCTCGGCCACAAGCGCCTGAACCTCGGGCAGCGACTCAAAACCGCGCGCGAGGGAGAGAGCCTTGCCGGGGTCGCCGTCGCGCAGGCAGGCGTAGAGAGCGATCCGGCACAGGTCGGCTCGCCCGGGAAAACGGGCGAACGCCCCAAGCGAGTATTTTTCCAATTCTCCGTATTCTTGTTCCCGCACGGCGAGCGAATAACTCCGTTTCAGGACGCGCACGAAGTCCTCCGGCGAGGCCGCGGCCCGGTAGGCGCGCTCAAGGGCCGCCTTCGTCTCCGCCGGATACGAACGGGAAGCCAGCTCGTCGGTTTGGGACAACAACTCACGGAGGGGGGTCGGGTCGTTCGGAGAAAACAATCGCCAGGCGATGAAAGCCGCCGCGGCTGCGGCCAGAATGGAGACCATAGAGATGGGAAGAATGAGTTTTTTCCTATCCATGGGCCGTGTCCGGAGCCTTTTTCTTGGCGATGGCGTCCAGGACCCCGTTGATGAATTTATAGGAATCCTCCGACCCGAACTCCTTGGCGATCTGAATGGCCTCGTCAATGGTGACCGAGGCGGGAATGTCATGCTGGTAGAGAAGGCAATAGACGCTCATCCGAAGAATGGCGCAATCCACCCGGGCGAGACGGCTGAAATCCCAGTTTTCAAGTTGGTTTGCAATGCTCCGGTCTATTTTGTCCAGGCGTTCGAGGGTGCCGGCGATGAGGAGTCCGGCGAACGCGGTCGCTCCCTCGCTTGGATTTTCGTGGCGTTCGGCGTTATACCAGGAGAAATCCAGGAGCTCGGAGAGAGGCGCTTGGGAAAGGTCGTATCTGAAGAGCGATTGAAATGCAAGAATTCTTCCCTGTCTTCTCGCTCCCATCGGGTTACCAGTTCAGATACTCGGGAAACTTCTTGATGTCCGCCGTTTTTTCCAGGTCGGCCACGATCTCATCGAGGGCCTTCTTCAAAGCCTCCTGCTCCTTCACCTTGCCCAGGATGGCTTTGATGTAATTGCGAACGGTCATGCTGTTCTGAGGAGGGATGAGATCGTCGATATCCAGAAGCTTGGGCGGAAATTTTTCAAGGACCATGACAATGTGATAGCCGATCTTGGAGGAGATGACGCCGCTCACCTCGCCCTGCTTGAGCGTGAACACCGAGTTGAAAAAATCATCCCCGAAGACTTTCGCGCTCTGCTCGTCGTCGCGGCGCAAAGAACCGTTGATGAGATTGCCGATTTTAGTGCTGCCGGAGTCGTCGTAGACCTGCCAATAGTTGTCGAAGCTCGCGCCGGCTTTGATCTCGCGGTTGATGGCCTCGGCCTTCTTTTTTGCCTTCGCTTTTTCCGCGGGCGTGGAAAGCAGATTGGGATTGATGTAAATCTGCTTGAAGCGGACGATTGCCGGAGATACGAACAGGCGGCTCTGGTTCTTGTAAAAGTAATCCATGATCTCTTTGTCCGACGGATCGGGAACGTTCGTCAGCAGATTGCCTTTATGATTTTTTATATATTTTTGTTCCATGAGCATTTTTTTAATTTCGGCCAGAAATGTATCCCATTGATACCCCGTTTGGGAGATCATGGTTCTAAACTCGTCGTCGGTCATGGGCCGGCCGAGTCTTTCCTCATACAGCTTCTTGGTCTGGTTCTTATACTGCTCGACCTCCGTATCGGTAACGTGGATCTTCTCCTTGTTCGCGGCTTGGATGATCAATTTTTCACTGATGAGGTTGTCGAGCAATTTCAATTTTTCTTCGGTCGTCAGCTGTCGGCCAATCGATTTTTCCATGGCCGCAACGGTGATCTTGAGCTGGCTTTGGGAGATCGCTTCGGTTTCGTACAACTTGACGATGGCCACCGGCTTGTCGATCGGATCGGCTCCGGCCCGGTTCGGCGCGGCGAACAGGGCGAGAACGACGCATATAATGATCGGATGTCTTCTCATATTCGGTCACGGTCCTTTCTCAAAAAGCGACGCCTGATTTTTTAGAAGGTATCGCTCATTTCAATAACAATGTCAATATAGGCACGTTACGGTTTAATTTCAGCCAGGCCGATTTTAAGGGAGAGTTTTTTTGTGCCGGGAAGTTTCTTGTCGTAATGCAACCCTTTGCGCAGATATTCCCGCGCTTGGGAACGGTTCCCGAGGCGGGAGTGAATTTCCGCTATCTTTTTGCAGAAAACGGCCTTGTCTCGGTCCGGGAAATTGAGAGTGAGAAGGCTTTCGAGGAGTTCGAGAAAAACCTTCGAGGAGGTGATATGCTGAAGCTTATTGGTAATCAAGGAACGCAGCCGGTCGATGATTTCCTCGCTGAAATGGTGAAAATAAGGTTTTTCGAGCTCATAGGAAAATAATTTTTTGAAGAGAAGGAACGCCTTGACGTACTGCTTTTGGCGGTCGAATTCCTCGGCCAGGAGAAACGCGCAATCCATAAAATCGCCGTAATCGAGGTAACGCTCCAACCGATATCCCCTGCGATCCATCAGAGTCTCATACAGCGCCAGCGCTTCCTGGGCATTGCCGTTCAGTATATCGTAGAAGATGAGTTTTGATTGCAGTGCCAGGTCGGCCGGTTTGCTGCGGAGGTAATCGCGATAATTGAAATCAACTTTGCTCGTCCGAGTTTTAAGCTCGTGGTCGTAATTTCGCCTTTTTTGCGAGTTGCTTAAAACGCGATATGCGATCAGAAGCAGGCGCATGTCTTCCTCGGCGTCCTGCTTGGTTTTATTGCTGACGTCAGGATGAAGCATCTTCGCTTTTTTACGAAAATTATACCTGATTTTCTTGAATGAGGCTGTTTTTTCTACGCCAAGGACCTCATAATAGTTGGGCAATGGATTCTCCCTTCATTACCTTGACTTATGTGTCAAAAATACCCAATAGCTCCTCATGCTGTTTATAGTGAGGCTATAAATTACTATATTTTTCATAAAAACTCAATTGGAAAACAACAGAAAGGCTAAAATAGTTTCATTGTTTCAAAAATTATATGGAGTAGTTTTTGACGATTTTAACACATAAATTGGAAAAAGATGAAAGAAAAAAAATTATTTATCGATATGAAGGAGTTGTCCTATTTCCTGGGCATGACTAATACTGACGATTATTTCGGAATTCTTTACCACCATGCCCTCTTTTTCCATGGCGGACATCAATCGCAGTAGGGCGCGCGGTGCTCCGATCGATCTTTTCACGACAAAAGCGAATCCTTTTTTCCCCTGGACCGTGCCTTGGGAAGCCAAAAAATGCCCTATTTTTTCATGGATTTTTCCGAGGAAGGTCGATTGCTCCGTACCGATGGCTATATACTGATATATAATCAGTTTTTTATTTTGCTCGTTCATTCCGTCAATCAGGCCGACCTCGTGTCCCTGTTTTTCTATTCCGGCCGCCACGGCTTTCGCCAGTTGAATGATCCGGCTGTTCGGGCGGGGAGCAAAAAATACGACGGCCGTTCTCATCATCGCCTCCAATTTCCGTTGAAGATGTTTTTTATATATGCTCCACCGCACCGAAGGACGATGCATATCCGACTGATGAACAGGCGCCGGCCCTGGGGCCGAGTGAGGTCGATTGCCGGGGACCGGACTTGAACCGGTACAGGCCGCAAGGCCCGGGGGATTTTAAGTCCCCTGTGTCTACCAATTCCACCACTCCGGCGCTATCTCAGCAGCCTCTGAGGGCCTTTATCTTCTTCCCGGTCTCCATCAACGCATGTCGAACCGTTTTCCGGACTACAAGGAATCGAGGTTTTCTTCATGGCTGAGCATGACCATGGAAAGGACTGCTAAATTCTCAAATATATTATGTGAGAACGTTTTATTCGTCAAGGTCGATTAATTCATGAGCGGCAGGGCGATGGAAAAGCGTGTCCCTTCTTTCTCCCTGGTCTGGAAGGATAATGTGCCCTCGTGCGCTTCTACAATGCTTTTAACAATACACATTCCCAAGCCGGTGCCGCCGCTCGCCGAGAACGAGAAGAAGGGCTCGAACAGGTGTTCCTGTACCTCCCGGCTCATGCCTATTCCCGTGTCGGAGATTTCAAAGTAAACCGTTTTTCCGGCCGCCCGCACGGAAATGGTGAGCGTCCCCCCGTCCGGCATCGCCTTGCGGGCGTTGTCGGCGAGGTTATACAGGGCGCGCAGCATGCGTTCCTTGTCGAGAAGGAGGGGACCCGGAAATTCAACGTTCGTCCGGATGTTGATATTGCGGGGCGTACATCTGTCGCGGATCGAATCGCAGAGTTGGTCGATGAGTTCCTGCAGCCCGACGATTGAAATATTGAGGCGGATCTCGCCTCGTGAAAAATCGAGGAGTTCGTTCGCCAGGTTGTTGATGCGATCGGCCTCCGCCATGATCTTGGTCGCGCAATTTTTCGATTTCTCCGCGTTCTGGGGGGAGAGCACCACGAGCTCTGCGTAGCCGCGGATGACGGACAGGGGGTTGCGGATGTCGTGGAGGATGAGCGAGGAAAATTTTCCGAGCGCCGACAGGCGCTCCGCCTTGAGGAGTTCAGCCTGCGTTTCCTTGAGTTCCAGGTTGGCCTTTTCCAGGTTGCGGTTCTTCTCGCGAAGGCCTTCCACGAAACTCTCGTTGCTCTGGCGCACCATGGCGGAAACGGATTTCATGATGGACAGGGCGATGGCGCTGTCCTCCTTGACGATTTTCTGAAAATCCGCACGATCGATATAGAGTAGATCAGTTTTTTCGCGCGCGATCACGGTGGCCGAGCGCGGCAGCTCGTCGATGAGAGCCATTTCGCCGAACAAATGGCCGCGGGTGTGAAGGGCGAGCATGTCGGGTTCGGCCGAATGATAATCTTTCCAGACTTCAACGGTCCCGTCCAGCACGATAAAAAAATTTTTGGCGACGTCCCCTTCATGGAAGATGACTTCACCGGCGTTCGCTGTCTGTCGGTGACAGACAGCCTCGATCTTGCCGATTGTCTCCTCGTTCAAGTCGTTGAAAAAGTAAACGTCCTTTATAAAGTCGTAATGTTTTTTCATGCGCGCCCGCTCACTGTTCCTGCACCACTATTTCCGGCAGGTTGAAGTAGGAGAGAACCTCTCCCGCGAATTCGTCGAGGACGGAAAGCGCTTCATGGACCGTCCTGCCTTCCAGGAAGTGCAATCCTTCCAGTTCATCGAAACGGAGGATCTCATCGGGATTGCGGCAGGCCACGCCGCTTTTTTCGATATCTTTGAGAATTTCGCCCGTAAAATGGAGACACCGTCTGAAGAGCTTGTCGGTTTCAATAATGAGCACGCGGCGCTTCCGAAGGCGTCGATTCTTGATGTCGGTGAGTGCGGTATCCGTGTATTTTCCCTCGTTGATGACCTTGATTTCGTCTTCAAAATCGTGGATTCGCTTCATGAGGTCCTGGTACAGGTGGTAGAAGCCGTCACGCTCCAGCGCGAATTTAAAATCAAGTTTCATTTTTTTTTCGGTCATGACCGTCAGAAACTCATGGCCGAAAAAACTCAGGATGGAGAGGATTCCGTTCACTTCCCGGTCGTGGACGGCCGTCTCCTCGTCGAGATTGAGGTGCTGACTCAAGAACGGGAAGCCGTCAAATTCGCTCGAATCGATGTCATCGCTTTCATCGTCGAGAATGGAATAGACGTGTTCGAATTTTTCGCGGTAATCCTTGAGTTTCGCCAATTCTTTCCTTACTCGCTGTTTCTGGTAGGAATCCTTGGTCGTTTTCAGGACAATCTCGTATTTCTTGATGGCATTGTTGATATGCTTCAATTCATCGAGAGGATTGTTGGTCGTCTCATCCATATGCCCAATTATACTCTGGTTCCGCGTTAAAAAAAAGGGGTGAGGGATCCGTCGGTCGATCCCTCACCCGCTCTCGTCCATCCGCCGGTGACGGAGACGATGCCTCCCGACGCGCGTTCACCACCCGTCGTTCATATCGTCGACGTCGCGGTTTTGCACAGAGAAAAGATCGGTTTCGGCGCTCACGTCGTCTAAATAAATATAATAGGTGCCGTAGGCTTCGTCGAGATCGCACACTACCTTAAAGCCGATGAATTTGAGTCCCTCTTTGGAGGTAAAATGAAAGTCGGATTGGGTGATACGGGGGGGCACGGCCACACTGATCTTTTTCCAGCCGGAAAAATTCAGTTTACCCATGGAGAGCTCGCCCCGGTTCCCGTAGAAATCGGATATGATGATGCGAAGCTCGTGGTTGAAATTGCGGCCCACCACCCAGACGGAGAGGATCTTGGTCGTTCCGGCTATGGGGATGGGTTTGACGGCCTGAATGGTGAATTCATTGTTCCCCCGCCGGTAGAAGTTGATCTTTGCGCCGAGGACGTTTTGACCGATCCATGTGTCATCCTTGCGAATCGCCCGCTCGTCCTTGATGCGTTGGGAGTCCCTGGCTTCCTTGTCCTTGGGATTGCCGGGCATCGTCTTGATGGTGATGTATCCCACGTCCTGCCACATCGAGGCTTCCCAGAAACCGGCGTCTTCGAAGTCGCTGATGGTGACCTGTTTCAATTCGAGGGGCTTGTCCCCGATATTGTTGGCGTCGGGTTCCCCGACCGGGGCGGTCATGCTGTTCCCGTTCGACTGCGCGAAGCCCGCGGCGGCGATCAATGCGAAAATGAAAATGAATATCGTCGGCAATTTCATGTGATACTCCTTTATTTCGTGAAGCTCTCGCCGCCGGTCCACAGCTTGTTGATTTCCTCCGGATCGGCCAATTCGTCGCCGTCGAATTTGGATATGAAGGTATCGGTGTTGACCTTCAATTGGTCGAAGTAGACGTAAAAGTCGTTCACCCGTTCGTCCGCGCTCGTCCAGATGACGATCTTCGTAAGGTAGAGCGCTTCGCGCTTGGGGATGTAACGCCGCGATTGGGGAATATAGCTCGGCACATTGACGCTCAAGCTTTTCCAGCCCTCGAACAGGATGCTTCCCATCTGGAGGTTGTGGTTGACGCCCCGCGAATCGACGACGCAGACCTCGATGTTGTAGTTGAAGCCGGAGCCCCATACCCAGAGGTCGATGGACTTAACGATCCCAGGCAGTTCGATCGGTCGTGGAATCCAATTGCCCTTGTCGTCTTTCGTGACGGGGATAACCTCGTAATAATTATATCCCTTGCGCAGGAAAGAGCCCTTGATGCCGAGAATGTGGAGGTCTTTCCCTTCGGCCTGTTTCCGCGTATAGAGCGTGTCTGGATACCCCTCCACCAGCTTCCAGTCGAGCACGGCCGGATCGATGAATTTGCTTCCGCGTACGAACCACGACCAAGCGCGCGGTTTATCGTTCAGCGTCGTCGAGCTGTCGAAGTCGTCGATGATTTTGGTTTCTATATTCGTGGCGACTTCATCCGCCACGGCTGCCGCGGCGCATAAGGATAGAAATACACACATGAAAACGAGCAAGGGAATTCTTCGGTTGTTCATCCGCCACTCCTCGCGCACAGAGACTCTGGCAGGATGAGGAAAAAACGATTATGCAATACCCTGCCATGATATGACTACAGTCTGAATTATATTTGGGGATTTTCGGTTTGTCAAATATTTTTCCCCAAGCCGGGAAAAAAACGAAGCCTCCATATTTTTCCCTATCAGGCTGTTAAAAAAGCTCAACTTTTTCAACAACCTGTCAGTTCTGCTGAAAATCCTTGATCGCCTCGCCCCGCACGACCTTCGAGGGGAGCACGGGGGGGATATGGTACGTGAAGTCGGGGGATTGCAGGATCTCGGCGAGCGGGGCGGTATAATCGTCTTCGATCGATAGGAAGAGCTTGTCCTTCGACGAATCGAAGGTGTCGGCGTCTTCGACGATGTAATAGGCCCCGCCCCCGATGATCTGCTCCAGGCAGGGGCCGTTTAGTCCGTATGCCTTGACGAAAAAAAGCCGCGCGTTTTCATTGAGGGAATCAACGACGGTCTGCACCGCCTTGACCCGATCGACTGCGGTTCCCAGCTCCTTGACGTCGATCCAGCTTGTATCGCCTTTGACAGAAAATCCGCGCTCGAATTCCTGGAGCATTTCCTTCTCCATGCGGGTCATCCCTGAAGCGATGACGACCACCTTTTTCCCGGCCTCCGGCAGCGCTCCCGAGGAGAGTACGGCGCCCGTCAGTTTTCCCGCTTCGTAGAACGACGGGGCGCGCCGGGAGTACACGGGAACGACGTTCGAAGGAACGGCCGTGTCTATCCGGGGCATATCGAGCACGGCGAATCTCTTCAACGGGTAGAGCGGGGCCATTTTCACCGCTTCGGCGCAGAGGAGCGGCCCGGTAATCACGAGATCGTAGGGGCGGCTGCGCAGGTTTTGCCGCAGGAATTCGAAGTAATTGTTCCCCCGGGGCACGTCGACGAAAGTCACATCCAGTCCCCGGCGCGCCGCTTCCCGTTCCAGGGTTGACCGAAAGGAAGGATTCTGATCGATGACGGCGTTCCAATACGTTTCCGAGAAGATCAGGACGCTTTTTCCTTTGGCGGCGCAGCCCGGGAAACCGAGCAGACAGGCCGAGAGAATAAAAAATAACGCAGCTCGTATCATAGGAATCGAATGTACTCCCCAGAATGGATAAGATCAAGACGAGACGCCGTGCGTATGAAATTGAAATTGAGAGGACACGTATTTCGCAACGGAGCCGTCTTGACATCGCATCATTTATTTATATATTAAACGAAACGGCAAAGAAGGAGAACAACCATGACGCATTATAAGACCTTGGGGTTGGTGAATACGAAAGAAATGTTCCGCAAGGCCATGGAAGGCCGCTATGCCATTCCCGCTTATAATTTCAACAACATGGAACAGCTGCAGGCCATCATTTCGGGATGTATTGAATCGCGATCGCCGGTCATCCTGCAGGTGTCGAAAGGCGCGCGCAATTACGCCAACCAAACCCTGCTTCAGTACATGGCGCAGGGCGCCATGGAAATCGTCAAGGCTTCGGGCCATCCCATTCCCGTCGCCCTGCACCTGGACCACGGCGATACCTACGAACTGGCCGTGTCCTGCATCGAGACCGGATTTTCGTCGGTCATGATCGACGGCTCGGCGCACCCGTACAACAAGAACGTCGAGCTCACCAAGAAAGTGGTCGATTTCGCCCATAAGCACGACGTGACGGTGGAAGGAGAGCTCGGGGTGCTGGCCGGCATAGAGGAAGAGGTTTCGCATGAAGCCAGCCACTACACCAACCCGGACGACGTCGAGGACTTCGTCAAGAAAACGGGCGTGGACAGCCTCGCCATCTCCATCGGCACCTCGCACGGCGCCTACAAGTTCAAGGTGAAGCCCGGCGAAAAAGTGCCGCCGCTTCGTTTCGACATCCTCAAGGAGGTCGAGAAGCGCATTCCCGGTTTCCCCATCGTCCTGCACGGGGCTTCCTCCGTCCTGCAGGATTACGTCGCCATGATCAACCAGTACGGCGGGCATATGGAAGGCGCCGTGGGCGTGCCCGAGGAGCAACTCCGGGAGGCGGCCAAGTCGGCGGTCTGCAAGATCAACATCGACTCGGACGGGCGCCTCGTGGTGACGGGCGTGGTCAGGCGTGAGTTGGCGAAGGATCCCAAGAACTTCGATCCGCGCAAGTACTTGTCGGCTGCGCGCGACGAGCTCAAAGCCATGATCATCAAGAAGAACCGGGAGGTCCTGGGCAGCGCGGACCGGGCATAACGGGCCTGGATTTTTTCAACCACCTAAAAAAGGCCGATGCGCGGAGAAATGCGCAGCGGCCTTTTTTATAAAAAGACGAGCTTTATCCAGAAGAAAAACATCGCCGAGGACGGCGTTCGTTCATTCTCGCGTCCAGGGGTCGCCGTAATTGATATTGTAAGTTGGCGGGGGTGTGGAGTTCAGCGTCACGGTGATGGTATTGTCCCAAAGGCCGGCGCCGATTGTGCAGAAAAAGCCGCGCGGACCCGCCGAGGCATCAATGAAAATGCTTTCAATCGATCCGTTGTACAGGTCGGAATAGGAGGAACCGTTCCAGCGCTTGACTCTATCCTTCGCATCCGCCACGGTCCAATCTATTATCCAGAATCCCGCTCCCCGGCTGCCGACCAGGTAAAGGTTTGAATCAAGGGGGACGATTTCAGTGAACGGGACGGGGAGATCCGTGCTGCCATTGTTATATATGCACTGCTCTGAATTCTGTTCCCAAGGCGTAGAGGTGCCGGTGGCATCTGTCGAACGAAGGATGTAGCCGTCATTCGTACTTACCAAAATTCTCGAATCGACGGTGTCGTACATTATACCGGTATACGTATGTGCGGTAGTCGAAGGAGTGAGAAGCGTCGCGCCCCTGTACACTTTTGTCCCGCTTACGAAATAGAGAGTGCCGCCTTGGTAGTCGAAATTATTGATTGAGTCCGTCAGGGAGGGGGAAATACCGGCTACCCCGGGATCCTCCGTCGCGGTCGTGCCTGAAATGTTGCATATGGAAAACGTTCCGTCGGTTTTGCCATACGAGGCGTAAACGTCATACGGTGTGGACGAACCGAAATTCCTGATTTTCAAGATATTCTTGAGATCGGTAACCGAAATCGAACCGGATGAGGGAGCGCTCGTCGGATTTGAGCATTGGTACAGGCTGCCGGTTCCATCATTATAGAGAATGCCCGCATAGAGATATGTCACCCCGTCGGTCGCGACCGTGTTGTGGAGTCCGGAGGCCAGCGTGAGCGTACTCCAGACCGTATCCCCTTCGTTGCGCCAGCGAATGACTCCGGTCGCCGCAAAGTAGTCGCCATTGAATTTCGTTATGGACGGGACCTTGGCGGTGTTGCCCAGCTGGTTGTTGTCGGAGACTTGAGTGTCGTGGATGATGTTGTCGAAAAGCGTATTCGTTCCCTCATTGCAGGAAAAAGACAGCGCGACGAGGTGTAGTATCAGGACGACGGCACAAAGGTGTTTCATACGGCGGCTCCCTATAAATGATAAATGAGCGACACGGAGATGTCGAGGAAATTCCCCAGGCGCGACTGGTCCTGAGGCTGGTCGGGGGTGGCGAACTGGGGCACGAACCAGTAGCCGACCGCCAGGCCCAGGTCGAGGGTGGGATCGATGGGGATGTAGAAGGAAACCTGCGGTTTGGCGAAGAAGTCGAGGTGCCCGTACTCCAGGAATTTCTCCAGGATGATGCCCGCTCCCAGGTCGAGGAACAACTGGGTGCTCCCAATATAGATGATGTATATTATTTTCGCAGTGATCGGCAGGGCCCAGTAGATGTTGAAGTTTGGGGAAAAGGCGAACCCGCCCGTCACCTCAATGCCGAGAGCAAAGGATTGGGACAGGTAGTTCATGTACTCAATCGAGGCTTTGGGACCGATCGAGAGGTTCGTGGCCTCCACCGTACCGTCGGACATTTTCACGAAAAAGAGGGGGAAGAGCGCGCCTAGGCCGAAGATAAACGATTGGTCGCCGAGAATGTGCGTCACCGCTCCGGCGCGGGGCGGCGGGGGTTGCGGTTTCGATTCCTGCGCTTGGAGGAAACCGGCCTGCAGAAAAAGCAATACGGCGATTGCCGTCACGATCGTTTTTTTCGGTGCTGCGGTCACGTATGTCTCCTTCGGATAGAATCGCTGTCGGTCATATTCATTCGGACGGCTGCCTCCCCTGATCGGTTGCGCTGCCGCGAAAGCAGCCGAGGTCCGTCCCTTTTATTATATACCCTTTTGGCCGCCCGTCCGGCTGTCCGGCGGCGGAAAGCGCGCTCATAGTAGCAAAAAAAAATGCCCTATTCAACCCTTCTCGCCGGCGGGCTCTTAAAGCCGCCCGCGCGCCTTCATATGTTGAAAAACAGGGGCGGCGGTCGATGGTTACACCGGATTCCGTGCCCTTGCTCATTCTTACGCCCCGTGTTATGATGTTTTCCACTTGAATTCTATTGTTTCCGGGAAGATCGGAAACGCTCGAAAGCTGGGAGCAATCGTGATCCTGAAAAGTATCGAACTCTTCGGATTTAAATCCTTCGCCGACAGGACCAAAATCGAGATACGCGACGGCATCTCCGCCATCATCGGCCCCAACGGCTGCGGCAAGAGCAACATCCTCGACGCCATCAAGTGGGTCCTCGGCGAGCAATCGACGAGAAACCTGCGGGCCGAGAAAATGGAGGACGTCATTTTCGCCGGCACCGAGCAGCGCAAGGCGCTGAACGTGGCCGAAGTCTCCCTGATGCTCTGCAATGACGACAACCTCTTTCCGGTCGAAATGTCGGAGATACAGGTCAAACGGCGAATCTACCGCAATGCCGAGAGCGAATACTTCATCAACAATGCGCCCGCCAAGCTCAAGGACGTGCGGGAGCTGTTCTTCGATACCGGCATCGGCAAGACCGCCTATTCCATCATGGAGCAGGGGAAGATCGACGCCATCCTCTCCAACAAGCCCGAGGACCGCCGCTTCATTTTTGAGGAAGCGGCCGGGATCACCGGGTATAAAATGAAAAACCAGGAGGCGGAAAAGAAGCTCGAGCGGACGGAGGAGAACATCGGCCAGATCGAGAGCATCCTGGGCGAGATCAAGCGGAGTTACGAGACGCTCAGGTCGCAGTCGGAGAAGACGGTCGCCTACCGCACCCTCAATGAAAAACTCTTCGGCCTCGAGCTCGACTCGCAGCTTCTCAAGCTCAAGTCGTTCCTCGAGGAGCAGGAAAAACGGGAGCGGGAGCTCTCCGGCCAATCGTCCTCCCGCGACGTCATCAAGAGCGACATCGACGAGATCAACAATCTGCTTGAGAAGAACATCGACATGGTCAATACGATGGAATCCCACCTCATTGAAATCCAGAAGAAACTCTACGGGATCGACATCGAAAAGAACAACTTCGCCGCCCAGATTCAGATCCTCAAGGAGCGGATAAGCGAGCTCGATCGGAAGGTGCAGTACGACGAGGCGCGCACCAAGGGGATCAGGGAGAAGATGGCGCGGCTCGAGCAGGAACGCAAGGGAAAGGAATCATCGATCGAGGGCCTGCGCCGCGAGATCGGCGGCATCGAGGGGAACATCGCCGGTTTCGAGCACGACGTCGACCTGGCGCTCGTGCGAATCCGGGAGAACGACGCAGGGGCACGGCGGCTCGGGGAGGAGAACGGCCGCCTCGAAGAGGGAGTCGAGGTCGAGCGGGAGGCCCTGCGGGCGGTGACCGACGACATTGTCACCGAGCTCGACCGGCGCCTGAGCGAAACCGGCTACTCGACCCAAGAACGCAAGACGCTCGAGGAGCGGATCGAAGGGGCGCTCGCCTCCCTGCGCCTGCACACGGACGGCAAGCGCTCGCTCGTCGCCGACGCGCGCGCGGTGGGCGAGCTGCCGGCGCGAGGGCTGGATCTCGTCGCCGAGTACGTGGGTGAGGTGGACGCGGGGCTGACCGAGTTAGCCGAGCTCTTCGGGCGTTATCGCAAAACCTCGGCTTCCTTTCTCGACGAGTTCGTGGCGCCGGAAGGGATCATTACCAGAAAACGCGCCATCGACGAGCGCATCAGCCTCGCCCTGAAACGGATCGCCGCCAACCGTCAGGCTTCGGACGCCTTGAAGGAGGAATCGGCCGCGCTGGGAAGAAAAATCGACGAGTACAAGACGACGCTGGGGGAGCTTCGCGTCAACCTGGCCACCATGCGGACCAAGATCGCGGTGCAGGAGGAGGACCGGGGCCGTCTCGCGGGGGAGATCGGCGACCTCCGGAAGCAGGACGAGGAGAACGAGCGGGAAATCATCCAGACGAAGAAATCCGCCGCCGACATCCAAGGTTCGATCGACGAGATCGAAGAGAAGCGCACGTCCGCCGAGGAAGAGGAACGGGCGCTGAAAGGGAGCATGGCGAAGCTGGAGAAGGAAATTCAAGAGAAAAACCAGTTCCTCCTTTCCAAGGAACGGGCGCTCAAGGAAAAGGTCGAGGCCCTGGAAAAGGCCCAGTCGAAGGTGGAGAAGATCCAGATGATCCTGGCGGAAATCAACGCCGAAATCCGCAATACCAATGACAATTTCCGGGACCGCTACTCGCGCGATCTGGCGGACTACAAGGCGCGGATGTTCGAGATCGGGCTTCCGCCGCAGAAAATCAAGGAGGAGTATGCGGCGGTCAAGGACGAGATAGCCAAGCTCGGATCGGTCAACCTCATGGCGGTCGAGGAATTCGCCGAGGTGCGGGAGCGCTATGAGTTCCTCACCGCCCAGCTCGACGATTTGAAACGGGCGAAGATCGATCTCATCGAAATTACGAAAAAGATCCAGGGCGAATCGACCCGGCGTTTCGAGGAGACCTACGCGCAGGTGAAGAAAAATTTTCACTCCAGCTTCCGCGTGCTCTTCGGCGGCGGCCGGGCCGAGCTCAAGCTCGTCGATCCGGACTCGGTCCTCGAGAGCGGAATCGACATTCTCGCCCAGCCGCCCGGGAAAAAACTCGAGCACATCTCGCTCCTCTCCGGCGGCGAGCGCTCGCTCGTCGCCATCGCCCTCCTCTTCGCGGTCTACCGGGTCAAGCCCTCGCCGTTTTGCGTGCTCGACGAGATCGACGCCGCCCTGGACGACAAGAACATCGGCCAGTTCATCGGCATGCTCGCCGAGTTCGCCGACAAATCGCAGTTTCTCATCATCAGCCACAACAAGAAAACCGTCACGAGCGCCACCAGCCTCCTCGGCGTTACGATGGAGGAATCGGGCGTTTCGAAGCTCGTCACCATAAAGCTCAAGAACCAGGAAGACGCCAAGGTCCATGCTTAAGGACGGCCCGCCCTTCAAAAAAAAGGACTTCTTTTTCGGCGACCGGGATAGGCGCCTGTTCCGGATTGCGGTGCTCGTCACGGGAGGGGCGGCGGTGCTCTGCTTCGCCGCGCTCATCACGGCCGCGATCACCGCGGCCAATCCGCGGATTCCGGCCGCGAAAGCCCCGCCGGCCGCCGAGGCGCCGGGAGCGAAAAGCGAGCCCACGCCGGCCGGCCCCTCCCTCACGGAGGGCGGCGAGCTTTCCGTGACCATGAGCATAAGCTCATTCGTTATGCCCGACGATTTCGAAACGAGCCTGGAGCCGGAATACGTGATGTTCCGACCGCGGACGGGGAAATGGGACCGGAAAGAGATCGAGCGGTATTGGGTGCCGCCCGCCAGAATCGGCCTTGAGAAACTGGAGGAAGTGAACGATAAGAATATAAAGAGAATGTTTGACGAGGTGCAATAGAAAAAACGATATAACGGGAGGGGGACCATGAAAAAAATCTACGCCGTTTCGCTTAACGCGCTGTTGTGTGCCGGGCTTATTTCCTGCACCGGGCTGGTTCCGGCCGCTCCGCGGGCGGATCGCATCAACCAACAGCGTGACAAAACGCTCACCGCCATCGACAGGCCGGATCTTCGGGCGTCCGAAGAGACGAAAGCGAATGATCTGCCCCTGCCGAAGCCCGGACTGTCGCGGGCCGAGGCCGTGCTCAGGCTCAGGGAGCACGCTCTGCGTTTCCAATCCGGACTGCAGGCGTGGCTGCGCGCAGCCATGTCCGCCGGAAAGAAAACCAACCCGATCGACGCGAAAAAGAACTCGCGCGCATCCGTGGAAAAATCCCAGGCCAAGCCTCCGGTGAACCGGAAACGGCCTCCGGCGGTCGACCTGAAGACCAATCCGCCCGTGCGCCCGGTCTCGAGCGACGACTCGACCGCCTCATCGCGGGGGACCGCGGACCCCAAGGGGACGCGCACGATTTACGCCCGACTGGGCGACGACGTCGAGTTTTCCTTCAATGAAAAAGGCTGGCTGCTCCTCGAAAAACCGTCCGAGGGATCGGGACTCAAGTATGTTTCGCGTCACATCGAGGAGGGGAGGACGCTCTTCAAATTCCGGGGGCAAAAAATCGGGGATTACCTGCTCCCGTTCCAATACCAGGACCAGGTCAAGGGGACGATCGCCCGCCAAACGGTCAACATCAAGGTGGTCTCGCAGAAGGAGTTCGACGCGGCCATGGGCGGCCGGGAAAGCGAAGCCGACAAGGCGGACAAGGCGAAGCGGCGGGCCGCCGCCGCCCGTCTCCTCGAGCTCGGCGATTCCAAGGACGCGCTCCGCGAATACTTGTCCTCGTACAGCGAGGGCGATCCCGACCTCAACCAGCTCATCGCCGCCCTGGCCCTGCGCGAGAAGGACTACCCGAATGCGATTCTTTTCTGGAAAAAGAATCTGGACGCAGAGGCCAAACTGCGTGACCAGGCCGTTCTCGGCCTCGTCCGCGCCTACCTGGCGGTGAACGATCGGAACGCGTTGGCCGGCCTGGTGCGTCCACTCCTCGCCGTGCGAGTCAGGCCCATCGAGGAGGAGCTCGGTCTCCTCATCGGCTATTTCAGCGCCCTTCGGATGGACGCCCTGGGATACGATCTATTATGCGAATACTTGAAGCGGTTCCCGACGGGCGGCCGGATCGACCATGTTCTCTTTCTTCTCGGCCAGCTTTATGAGTTCTGCACCCCCCTTCTCGATTTCAAGAAATCTCGCGAATGCTACGCGGAGGTGGTGACAAATTTCCCTGAGAGCCGCTACTTCGCGCCGTCCCGGGAGCGGGTTCAATTTCTCGATCGGCATTACTTCCGTGTGGAATAGCGACGCGTGAGGTCGTAAGGCATGCGTCGAAGAGAGAACTACGGATAGGACGCGGATGAAGACGGATGAAGGAAGAAGGGAGGGGAATCAAACGATGAGAGAGAGGTTTCATAGATAATTTAGGTAGAAAAAGAGAAATGTCGTGGATGAAAAGGCAAATTGAAAAACAGTATTATATAATAATATGCGAAAATTATAATATTATTTCGATTCGCCAAAATACATATTGAAGTTGTTTACGTGCAAAAAATTATTTCCGCTAAAGTCTTCATTGCTATTCGTTTTCCTCATTATTTCATCTTTTTGTTTTTTTAATCTGCGTCCTATCCGCGTAATCCGTAGTTTTTCTTTTCTACACGCGATTGAAGGCCAAAAAAAACGGTATGCCTGGACGTCGTAAGAGCATACCGCTTGAACGAGGAACATGAATCATGCCCCTCATTATTTTGGTCGGCAGGCTGGAAAAATTCTTTAGAAAAAAAATAAAAAACGATCGAGAGAAAAGGTTGTGAGGCGGGAGTTGCTCGCGAAATGCACAATTCATCAGCTCGCGGCGCGCTGGAGAAATGACAGCGCCTTTTTCAGCTCCGCGATGTGAAAGACGCTCGACCCTTCAAGCTCCCGGTACAACTCGAGCGAATAATCGAGCCACTCCTCGGGCTTGCGTTCGCCGGCGCTCGTCCGGTTAATCTCCTGGATGAGCGGACCGGCGAGAAAGCCGGCGATGTCCTTGGCGGCCAGATCCCGGATCGCGCGATCGATCTCGTCCAGTTTTTTGAGTTGGGTTGAGACGGAAACACGCCGGCTGAGGCGTTTCTTCGCTTGCGTCGCCGCCTCGACTCCCGCCCGGGCTGCGGCGGCCGTGCTCTCCAGATCGACGGCGATCCGGGCGAGCCCCGTGCGCAGCGATTCGATTTTTTCCGCGGCGTCGGGAGGAGGGGCGAGGAGCGAACGCATCGACCCCATTTTTCCGTCGACGGACGGGCGGACGTCGGGGAGGGCGAGGGCGTTCGCGATTCCGGCGGACGGCATGCCTTCGATGCCGACGCCGCCGGGAGAGAGGTTGAAGGTGGCCGTCTCGGGGTGAAGGCTCATCTGGGTTTCGAACCAGAATTTATAAACAGTCATGCGGTGGTCGGTGAGCACGAGGCCGCCCGCGTTGTCACGGACGGGGAAGGGCGCGGCCTCGCGCAGGTAAGAATAGGCGCGGCGCTCCTGCGGATCCAGGCGCGAGCTCGTCGCGTGGAACGCCTCCTCGAAGTGCGCGCCGCGAAAATGCGTCCGCCATCCGGGGAACCCCAGGTCCAGGCCGGCCATGAAAATCGGCGCGCAGCCCAGAGAGCGGGCGCAGTCCCAGGCCGTGGTGGCCACCGACCCGCCCGCGCCGAGCCTGCCCTTTTCCCCGACGATCGCCTCGAGGGCTCGGCCCAGGGGGAAAATTGAGCTTCCGAAAAACGCGCGCTCACCGAGGATGCGGAAGATACGGGGGTGTGTGGAGGATTCCGAGACGACGAGGGTCCCGGTTTCCCGCACGGGATCGAGGTGCCGGGTGTTCAAGTACTGCGGGTCGCAGACGACCGTAAAATCAGGATCGACGCCGGAGCGTTTGATCGCGGCAAGCGTGGTGTCGACCGCGATGACGACCGCCTTCCGGGAGAGCTCCGGCAGGCGGGGCAGAATGTCGTCGAGGGACGGGCCGCCGGCGCAGACTATGGCGGGCAGACCCGAGAAGACGCCTTCGGCCGATCGTATCCCGGGCGCGAGGCAGAGACGCCGCACGTTGCGCGCCAGGTTCCTGACCCAGAGCCGCCCGAAGCGCTTGAGCGTGTTCCGGTTCACGTCCCGCTGCCTGAGGAAGGACTGGATGAGGGCGTCGGTACGCTCGTAGTAGGCGCGGTCCTTGTCGTAGAGGGAGCGGAGCCTCACGACCTGGACTTTCGACAGGTCGAGGGAGTCGAGGAAACGGATGACGGGCGCCGTTTCGGCCGCGAGGAAAAACACCGATCGCCGGTGTTCGAACACCGGTGCGAGGTCGCGGGCGGAAAGGGCCTTGAGGAAGCAGCCGATGTCCGGCTCGATGACGAGGCAGGGCGCCTCGGGATGGGAGCGGATGAATTCTTCCGGCAGGTAGCCGAGGCCGAATCCGTAGAACACGCCGACGGTCGCCGCCGGGTCGACTTCGCGTTCAATGAGCGAGCGGGCCTCCTTCACGGGGTCGCGGCGCGAGTGGACCGAAATGCCGCGGTAGAGGGCGGAGGGCGGCCCGGAGGGCGTGGGAACGATTTCGAGGTCATCGCTTGCCCGGAAGCGCTCCAGCGCCTCCTTGAGCTCCGGGATTTTCGAGTTGAGGATTTTCATGTTGGCCGCGAAATAGTCCATGGCTATGTGGAATTGACTCCTTCCTGAATCACTCCCTCGCTCTGACTTGATCGGGAAGGACACGGAGCACACAGAGAGAAGAGGAGTACACGGAGGAAGAAGAGAAAAGGACTTTATTATATTTTTTATTCAACTTTTTTTCTCCCCTCTGTGTTCTCCGTTTTCTCCGTGACCTCCGTGTCCTTTCAAATCTAAGCCGATTGGGGGTTATTCCAGGGTGAGGACGATTTTCATCCCTTTTTCGATCTTGGTACCGGGCGGTGGATCCTGACGCACGACGTACCCCTGACCATTGATGGTGACGTCCAGTCCCGCTTTGCCAAGCACGTGGAGTGAGCGCTTGGGGAGACCGGTCAAGTCTGGCAGCTTCTCCCCAAGGACTATCACCGGGGGTTTGGGGATCCGGATGCGGGCGGACTCGGTGTAGATCGCCTCACCGGCCCTCGGGATGTCGAGGTAACGGATTATCTCCTCGCCGGCCTCTTTAAAAAGGGGCGCCGCCACCCGGCTGCCCCAGTATGTGCCCTGCCGGGGGTTTTGGACGACGACGTAAAGAATGATCTCCGGTTTTTCCGCCGGGAACAGCCCGATGATCGAGGCGACATAGTCCTTCTCCGAGTAGCGTCCCGTCGCGGGATCGATCACCTGGGCGGTGCCGGTCTTGGCCGCGACCGTCACGCCTTCGATGTTCGCCTCGCGGGCCGAGCCGCCCGGCCCGACCGCCGTCACCATCATGTCGAGCATCGCCCGCGCCGTCTCAGGCGAAAGAACGCGGCGCACGGTCTCCCTCGGATAGCTCTTGAGAACGGTTCGACCGTCCGGGGAGAGGACTCGAAGGACGACGTGCGGCCGGAGAAGGACGCCGTCGTTGGCGAATACCGTGGCGGCGGTCACCATCTGAACCGCTGAGACGGAGATTTCCTGGCCGAAGGCGATGGTCGGCTTGGAACGGGCCGACCATCGGTCGGGCGTCGCGAACACCCCGTTCGATTCGCCGGAAAAATCGATTCCGGTCTTTTGCCCGAAGCCGAACAACCTCAGCCGGTTGTCGAACGCCCGGGCCCGGATTCGATCCGAGGCGTACGCCGCTCCGGCGTTGCACGAGTGTTGAATGATCCTCTGCGCGTTGACGTCCCCATGCGCGCTCAAGCATTTGATTTTAATCTCCTCGCCCGAGGGCAGGATTTTCTCATAGTAGCCGCTGCAATGAAATAAATCGTCCGCGGTCATGGCGCCCGCCTCGAGCATGGAGGAGAGGCTGAAGATCTTCATGGTCGAGCCAGGCTCGTAGGCCATGAGCGCCGGGCGGTTCATGCGGTCGCTCGCCGAATACGTGGCGTATTCATTGGGGTCGAAGCGGGGGATGGAGGTATAGGCGAGGACCTCCCCGGTCCGGGCTCCCATGGCGAGGATCATGACCGACGAAGCTTCGGTGTCCTTGTAGGCCTCGAGGGCGAGCCGGTCCATAAAATACTGAAGCTTGATGTCGAGGGTGAGGACGACCTGATTGCCGTAGACGGTGCCGCCCGCGGACGGGATTTTAGGAGACAGGTCGTCGTCGAAGGTGTATTCGATTCCGGCCAAGCCGACGTTGTCGACATTGACGTGCCCGACCACATGGCAGCCGAGCTCCCGCTTGGGGTAGATCCGCCCCGGTTTGGGTTTGAGATAGATGCCCTTCAGTTTATCGTCCTTCTTAAGGGCATTGATTTTGTCCGAATCGGCGGGCGTGATCTGGTGCTTGAGGACGATCGATTTGCTCGTACTCTGTAATTTGAGAAGCAGGTCGGCGCGGCCGACCTGGAGGATGGGCGCGAGGAGGGATGCCGTTTCGGACGGCTCCTCGACGTGCGGCATCCAGGCTTCCACCGAGTAGAGCTCGGGTTGGAGCGCGAGCTCCTCGCCATTGCGGTCGAAGATGGGCCCGCGCTCGACCGCGGGCCGGGGCTTGACGTCCTCGCCGGCGTCCGACGGAGACACGACCATGATGACGAACAGGTAGACGACGAGGACGAGGGCGATGACACCGAGCCCTCCCATGAAGGCGAAGAGCCGGAACCTGGCCCGTTTGTCCCTCACGGTGAGACCTCCGGACGGCCCGTCGGCTCGGTTCCGGGCAGGGAGCGCGGCGGCGGCGGGAAGAGTACGGCGCCCAGGAGGCGGTCTGTCGCGACCGGCCCGTACGTGCGCGAATCGGCCGAATGATCCGGGTTGTCGCCGACGAGAAAAACGGTGCCCGGCGGCACGGTGAGCGACTCGCCGATCGCGGCTTCCTGGTAATATTTGAGGGGAATGCGGCGTCCGCCGAACTCAAGCTCGTGCCCGACCACGCGCAAGGCGTCGCCCGCCACCGCCAGGCAACGCTTGACGGCAAGCCTACCGTCCTCGGGGTTCCTGAACACGACAACGTCGGCGCGGGCCGGACCTCCCCAGCGAACAAGAAAAGCGCCGTGAAAAGGTTCGGACAGGCCGAAAGCCAGTTTATTGATGAAAATGGGGGTCCCCTCCTTGAACGTCGGCTCCATCGACCGACCGCGTACGACAATCATATCAAGGAAAAACAATTTTGTCATGATGAGGAAAAAGGCAAGGGCGGCGATGAGGGCGATGAGCGATCGCGTGGTCCTGTTCATGAAACGTACATTAATAGTAATACGCCCGCATTATTATGTCGATATCACAAGTGAGAGCGGCGTCCGGCGCCGGAGGGACGATGCGGACCCCGGTTGAGGGAAACGGGCCGTTCTCTCGATTTTACCGGCACACGCGTGCCGGCCGTACGGATGCGGGAAAAGGAGAAGCGTATTTCGCGCGTTATGATCAACGCCACGCTGAAACAGACCGTCGCCAGACGTCCGAATCAGAAGCCCGCCGCCCGCTTCAAGCTGCTCGTGGACGGGCGCGTCAGGGGAGTGTGGGAAAAGAGGGCGGCCGTTCCCAGGCTCGTCACGCATCGTCCAGTCGGTACAAAGACGAAGAGTCGCTTTCACCGGCTCCGCGCGCTTCACCCGGTGTTCATCGCCGCGGCCGCGGCCTGCCTCCTTGCCGTGCTCGTTTTATCGTACTTTCTCTTCAGGCCCGTTCCCGTCGGCCCGCTCGAGCTGCCGGCCGCCCGGCACGTGCTCATGGAAGGGTTGGGCGGCGCGGAAGCGGATGACGACTCGACCCCGGACGATGCGGGTCCGCTCGTTCTCAAAAAACTTATACTATCCGACTATCGCGTCAAGCGCGGCGATTCTCTTCCCGCCATCGCCAAAAAGATGAACGTCAGCGTGGACACCCTCATCAGCTTCAATGCCATCACCGACGCCCGGCGTGTAACCCCGGGCACGAAGCTTTCCGTCCCCAATCATTCCGGCCTGCGCTACCGGGTGAGGCGGGGCGATGCGCTCTCTCTCTTGAGCCGGAGGTTCGGCGTCAGCCTCGACGACCTGCTCGACTGGAACAATCTCAAGCGCTCGGTCATTACGGTGGGGCAGACTCTTTTCATTCCGGACGGACGGCTGGGGGCCGCCGCCGTCAGCAAAGTGCTCGGAACGCTTTTCGCCTGGCCCGCCAAGGGCAGGATCAGTTCGTATTTCGGTCAGCGGGTGAGTCCCATCACCGGGAGAAAATCGCACCACAATGGACTCGATATCGCCAACGACCCTATGACCTCGGTAAAAGCCGCCGCGGACGGACGGGTCGCGCGGGTGGATTACAACCCCACCTACGGCAACTATATCATCTTGGTTCACGGCAATGGCTTTCAAACGCTGTACGGCCACCTGAAGAAGATCTACGTCAAGCGGGGGCGGGAGGTCGCCCAGGGCACGAAGATTGCGGCCATGGGAAGCACCGGTTCGAGCACCGGCCCGCATCTCCATTTTTCGATATTCAAGAACGGCCGGGACGTCGACCCGCTCAAGTACCTGCACTGACGATACCGGGCGGTCACTGGGTTTTTATTGTAAAAAGTTGCGGCCTGATATATACTTTGGGGCGCCCTCATGGATGAGGGACCTCGCGGCAGAAGATGCGGCTGCGAAGCGGGAACGGCAAAAAGCGGAGGGGGACGATCCGGGAAGCGCGTGCGTTTCCGGACCAAAGCGGGATCGCCGCCGGCACGGCCGGGACGGCCCGCCATTTCATCGTCGGCAAGGAAGAGTCTATGAAGAGACTGGTCATCGTCCTCGTTATTCTGTTCGCCATTTTCACCGTCATCCGCGCCTCGGCCGCGCCTGTCTCCCTTTCGCAGTTCGCGAACGATCGGAACAACATCGGCGTCGGCTTGGGGCTCCTGGAACTGGTTGATAAAAATAAACAGGCGTACGACGTGTTCCCGCTTCACGTGTACATCAGGAGCGGTGACCGGAGCGTGTTTCTTCTGTTCAACCTTCTCACCATCGTCTTTCAATCGGGAGTCAATTACAGCAAGCCCATCTCCGTCACCGCCGTCTACTCGGGGGACATCGTGAGCGTCGGCGGACAGGTGTTCGTCTCGGGCCGGGTGAACGGCGACATCTGGGCGTTCAACGCCGACGTGGTCTTGAGCCCCGGCGCGACCGTCACGGGAAACGTCATCACCCTTGGAGGACGGGTCGTTTCATCGTCGTCGGTGAGCATCGCGGGCACGAAGCTCGTGGCGTCCAACCTGCAATTCCCTTTGATGGGAATCGTCATCTCGCCGCAAACGGGGGACGTGCTGCAGATTTTCGGATTCGAGCTCTTTTCCATCCTGTTCTTCGTCATCATCCTCTTCCTGTATTCGATGTTCGGGAAAAACCATCTCGCCTCCCTGGCCGGAGCGGTCACCGCCGACTGGAAGGGGTCGCTCCTCTTCACCCTCCTCGTCCTCATCGGCATCCCCCTGATTATCATTCTCCTCATCGCCTCGAAGGCCGGGCTGTTCATCGTGCCGTTCTTCCTCATCTTCCTCCTCGCCTCGGGCTACGCCGGCTACACGGCCGTCTCGGTGCGTGTCGGGCGGATCATTATTCGCGGCGAAGGCGGAAGCCCCGCGCAGCTCTTTTTCGCGGGGTGCGTCGGCTTCGTTCTGATCCACGGCTTGACGATCATCGGACTGCTTCTGTCGCTCTTTACGCTCAACTTTTTCAAGGTCCTGGCGACGATATTCCTGACGCTCGGAGCGATCGTGAGTTACGTCTCTTTCGTGTACGGGCTGGGGATCACCCTGTCGAGGCTTAAAACCGCCACCGCCTGAGTTCCTGAGCCGCTTCGAGTCTATGAACTCCTATCTTCTCATCAAACGAAAAGAAGAAAAATAAGGAAACCAGGAATCCAGGAAAACAGGAGAAGATATAGAAAATGCTCTAAAATAGTTACTATCAATATTTTTCCATCGGACTTTACTGTTTTCCCATTTTTTCTTTCCTGGTTTCCTGGCTTCCTTATTGATTTTTATTATTTCTTGCGAAGAAGCGTCTATATTCAGGCTTGAAGTGATAATAAGGCAATGAGGGAAATTCGTGTGCCGGCCGGCGTCTTAAAGAATCGGGACGAACATGAAAAAAAAGTGGATCAGCGCGATGATGATCGCACCGATGCCGATGAGGAATTTGTTCTCCACGAATATCTTGTCCAGGGCGACAAGAGCCTTGGTCTCGACGTCGGATTTGGCGCGCAGATAATCGTATAACAACGTGAAGCCGCAGACGAGGCCGGCGCTCCAGGATAAAAGGTCGCCGATAATGGGAATGCCGTCATAGGCCCAGACCAGCGTAATGAGCGCTACCACGGCGACGACGAGTGCCAGGGCGACTCGCATGCCGATATTTTTAAAAAAATTGTCAAGCTGTTTGAAAAGCGGCATTTTTTTGCTCAAATGCTCGGACGCGAGCACGAGCCCAGCCAGAATATTCCCTACGACAGACAGAAGATACACTTGCGCCATGGACAACCTCTTTGTTTGAATCGAATATAGCGCAATTGACATGCCGAGTCAATGTTTTCGGCGCTGAACTGAAAAAAAAGAAGCGGTTTCGAGCCTCACACCGGCTTGCGGGAGGGCGCCCGTCAGGTCCGAGCCCGGGCGCCGCGCCCGGCCAGGGCCTGAGAGACGTAATCCAGCAGATCCTCGGCCAGGAACCAGCCTTTTTCCCGGGAGGCGATCAAACCGGTGCGCGCGTGCAGGAGCGCGCCGAGCCGGGCGCAGGCATACCCGTCGATCCCCTGGGCGAGGAAGCCCGCCACCATACCGGCCAAAACGTCGCCCGAACCGCCGGTCCCGAGCGCCGGATTCATGCCGTCCATGACGGTGAAGCGCCCGTCGGGCGCGCCGATGAACGTGACGTGCGTCTTGAGGATGCACACGGCCTGGAAGCGCCGGCAGACCTCGAGGGTGCTGTCGACGGGAGAGGCGAGAATCTCATCGATCGTTTTTCCGAGCAGGCGGGCGCATTCGCCGGGATGCGGGGTGAGGATCAAAGATCGGTCCGCCGCTTCCCGGACGGCGTCTGGGCCGAGCCCGGCGAGCAGGGTGAGACCGTCGGCGTCGACGACCTTCGGCAGGCCGATTCCGAGAAGCGCGGCTGCAAGCCGTTTTTTATCTTCGCTCAATCCAAAGCCGGGGCCGATGAGCAGGGCCCGATATTTTTTCCCAACTTCCTGCGGGTCGAAGGTTTCCGCCGTCACGGGCCGGCACATGACGGAAATGAGCCTGGCGGACAGCGATTGGTGGACCGCGGGATCGGTGTAGAGGGTGACGAGTCCGGCGCGGCAGCGCGCGGCCGCTTCGGAGCAGAGGACGGCGGCCCCGCTCGTACCCGGCGCGCCGGAAAACACCGCCGCATGGCCGCGCGTGTTTTTATGCGCTTCCGGGGCGGGCGGCGGGAGAAGATCGTCGAAATCCTCCGGTCCCAGGAATTCGCCCGGTAGGGCGGTGTCATGGAGAAGCGCGGGCGGAAATCCCGGATCGACGACGGCGATCCGGCCGGCGAGGGGCCGGGCGAAGGGCAGGTAGAGGCATAGTTTCGGCAAACCGAAGGTGATGGTGAGTTCGGCGCGGACGGCGAGGCCGCCTTTTTTAAAAGAGTCGCCCAGGCCGCTCGGCACGTCGACGGCGACCACGTCGGCCGAAGCGGCATTGACCGCTTCAATGAGCCTCGCCGACGGCCCGGTGGGCTCTCCCTTGAGGCCGGTCCCCAGAATCCCGTCAAACACGAACCGGCACGCGGCAAGGAGCTCACGGCATCGGTCCGGCTCCTTTTGCCAGTCCCTGATTTCGATGCCGAGTGCGCGGCAGATATTCAGGTTGACCGCCGGGGAGTTTCCTTCGGCCGGCAGGCCGTTCGCCAGGATCACGCTCACTTCATCTTTTCCAGACAGCACAAAGTGGCGGGCCATCACAAGGGCGTCGCCTCCATTGTTGCCGCGGCCGGCCAAAAACACGAAGCGGCCCGCGGGGAGCGTTCCGTGAAATTCGTATTCAATGAAATGGCGGACGGCCTTGAGGCCGGCGTTTTCCATAAGGACGAGCGGCGCAAGCCCGTACTCCGCCTCCGAGAGACGGTCGATGTCCGCCATCTGGCCCGCGGTGACGATCCGTTGCATCACGACCCCCCGGCCGAGGCCAAATCGCTGCGCCAGCGCACGATTTTGGCGCAGCTGTTTTCCGCGATGAGGGCGTAAAGCAGGCCATTCCTGGAAATGTGGAATCCGGCGGACACCATACCGGTGTCGTCGAGGAGAATTCTGATCCGTTTCCGCATGCCGCCGTCGGGATCGAGTACGAGGAGCTCGTACGTTGTTGTATTCCTGATTTTGAGGAGGAAGAAGCGATTCGAATCGGATACGCCCAGGAACGAGTAGGGGAGGGGGCTCTTTTGTTTTTCCTGGAAAAAGAGCACGTCGCCGGTTTGGCCCGTCTCGGCCGGAATGTCTATGAAGCCCGGCTCGTACTTTTCCTTTTCGAGGTCGAAGGTGTAAATCCTCGAGCCGGAGTGGGCGATCCGGCTCACGAGCCGCGTCGATTCGTCCTTGATGTTCACATAGTAGGTGACCATGATGTAGAGACGGAGGCGCGCGTAATCGGGCACGATTTTCCCGAGGGTGGGGATGAACTCCGAACCTCCAGGGACCGGCAGGCGCGCGTCATCGAACTGGACCTCGTACAGAAGCGTCCCCCGGTTGTCGAGCCAGTAGACGATCCGGCCGGATTCGGTCGGGCAGACCACGACGAGGTGGTCGCGGTTCGTCAGGGAGAAGTCCTCGATGGCGGGAAAGGGCCGGCCGTTCACGCCGGTGCGGCCGATGGTGTCCAGGTAGTTGCCGAGACGGTCGAAGCGCTTGATCATCTTGCGGAACGCCGCGCCGTTGCCGTCGCCGGTCGGGCCGGCCGGCGAAGCCGCCGGAGTCAGCGAAGGCTCTGCCTCGTCCTCGACGTATATGTTCTTGGCGCTGTCCACGCCGCAGGCACCGATTCCGGTGAAGGGCACGGGAATGGCCCGCCGCGAAACGATGTCGTGTCCGCTCGTCTGCGTTCCGGCCGGTTTGAGGATGACGGGCAGGGGGTTGTGGGACGGGTTGTACAGTAGCAAAGTGAGCTCGCCGAAGGGGGAAAACTGCATGAGCTTTTCGGCATTGCCGTTCACGACGAAAAAAATGCCGTCATCGAAGAAAACGTCGTTCCGGGCGTACCGGGTCGAATGGCTGTTGAAGAAATAATCGAACTGGTTTTCCATCACCCCGATGTTCAAGGTGAAAAGGTCCTCGCGGGAAAGGCTGATGATGTTCGAATCACTGCAGGAAGCGATGGAAAAACCCAGACCCAACAATATACACAGGATGAGACGTCGCGCCATGGTGATTTGATAGTACTCACGCGCTCCTTGATTTGTCAACCTTCATGAATTAAGGTTCCCATGACGAGGAATCCCGGTCAACCTTGACCCCCCCCATGAAAACCGTTACATTATTTTTATGCTCGACAAAATTCTTTCCGTTTTCCTCGGTTCGAAGTTTGATAAGGACCTGAAAATGCTCGTCCCGTTGGTCAAAAAGATCAACGCGCTCGAGTCCGCGATGAGGACGCTTTCGCCGGAAGACGTCAAAGCGAAGACGGCCGAATACCGGGAACGGATCGCGAAGGGCGAATCGCTCGAAAAAATGCTTCCCGAGGCCTTCGCATTGGCCCGCGAGGCCGCTCACCGGGTGCTGGGAGAGCGCCTCTTCGACGTCCAGCTTATGGGCGGCATCGTCCTGCACCAGGGCAAGATCATGGAAATGAAAACGGGTGAAGGGAAGACGCTGTCGAGCGTTCCGGCCGCCTATCTCAACGCTCTTTCAGGCAAGGGCGTGCATATCGCCACGGTGAACGATTATCTGGCCGAACGCGACTCGCAATGGATGGGACCGGTCTACGAGTACCTGGGGGTGTCGGTGGGGGTGATACTCCCCAACCTGGACCAGGCGCGGAAAAAAGACGCTTACGCGAAAGACATCACCTACGGGACAAACAATGAATTCGGGTTCGATTATCTCAGGGACAACATGGTGGTGCCGGGTTACGGCACGCGCGTCCAGCGCGAGTTCAACTACTGCATCATCGACGAAATCGACTCCATCCTCATCGACGAGGCGCGTACGCCGCTCATCATCTCGGGTCCGGCCGAGGATGATACGGGCAAATACTTCGAGATCAACAAGCTGATCGCGGAATTGACCGAGTGCGCCAAGGACCCGGCCACCGGCGAATATCCGGAAGAGAACTCCCCGGTGCCGCTCGTGGGGGACTATAAAATCGAGGAAAAGAACAAGCGTATCTCGTTCACCGACCAGGGCATGAACAAGATCGAGGAAATCCTCAAAAGGCGCGGGATCATCACGGACAGCCTGTTCAGCGACGAGAACTTCGAGTACATTCACTACTTCACCCAACTCCTGCGCGCCCACAAGCTCTTCCATATCGACGTCGATTACGTGATCAACGAGGGCAAAGTGGAGATCGTGGACGAGTTTACCGGCCGCATCCTGCACGGCCGCCGCTACTCGGACGGGCTGCACCAGGCCATCGAGGCCAAGGAGCGGATCAAGATCGCTTCTCGTAATGTCACCCTCGCCACCATCACCTTTCAAAATTATTTCAAGCTCTACAAGAAGTTCGGCGGCATGACCGGCACGGCCGACACCGAGGCGCGGGAGTTCGCCAAGATCTACAACCTGGACGTGGTGGTCGTCCCGACCAACCGGCCCGTCAACCGGACCGACGAAGACGACCTCATTTTCCTCAACGCATCGGATAAATATAATGCGATCTGCGACCAGATCGCGGAGCTTCACCAGAAGGGCCAGCCGGTGCTCGTGGGCACGGTCTCCGTCGAAAAATCGGAGGTGATCTCCAACCTGCTCAAGAACCGCGGACTCAGGCACGAGGTGCTCAACGCCAAGAACCACGCCCGCGAGGCGCTCATCATCGCCGAGGCCGGCGCCAGGGGAGCGGTGACCGTCGCCACCAACATGGCCGGCCGCGGCACGGACATCAAGCTGGGCGGCAACCCCGAATTCCGGGCGCGCAAAAAAGCCGGTACGGACGCCTCTCAGGAGCGCTACAGGGAAGTGCTCGCGGAGGAGTATGAAAAATGGCGCGCGGATTACAACGAGGTGAAGGCGGCGGGAGGCCTGTTCGTGCTCGGCACGGAACGCCACGAGGCGCGCCGCATCGACAACCAGCTCCGCGGGCGCTCGGGCCGGCAGGGCGACCCCGGCACCTCGCGCTTCTACATCTCGCTCGACGACGAACTCATGCGGCTTTTCGGCGGCGACAACCTCAAGAACGTCATGCAGCGGTTCGGTTTCAAGGGCGGCGAGCCGCTCTACCATCCCATCATCAACCGCTCCATCGAGCGCGCCCAGAAGCGGGTCGAGGAGCGCAACTACGAGATGCGCAAGCACCTCCTCGAATACGACGACGTTTTGAACGAGCAGCGGAATTACATGTACGGCAAGCGCGACGAAATCCTGAAGGACGGCGCGCTCTATATCCGCGTCCTGGAAACGGCCGGTGAAATCGTCGACGGGCTGGTCGAGGAATACAGCCTGCGCAAGGATCGATCGCTCTCCCCCATAAAGAACCTGATCGCCCAGCTTCGCACCGATTTCCTCTACGTTCCCTCGGTTTCCGCCGAGGAGCTCGCCGCGTTCAACCCGGAGCAACTGAAAAAATTCATCAAACGCGAATTCGAGAATGACATCAGGGAAAAAGAAAACTTGATCGGCAAGGAGAACCTGAACACGTTCGTTCGGTTTGAATACATCAACAATATCGATTCCCGATGGCAATCGCATCTTGACGCGCTCGACTCACTCAAGGAAGCGGTCGGTCTGCGCTCCTACGGCCAGAAAAACCCGCTTCTCGAATACAAGCTGGAAGGCTTCCAAATATTCGACGAGATGCTCGCGGGCATCAGGAACGAGGTCGCCAAGAAGGTTCTGAAGGTGAAAATTCGGGTGTCGGAGGAACAACCGGCGGTCCCGCGGCCGGTCCGGGTTCCCGCGCGCCGCGGCGAGGCCAGCCACACCGAAATCGGACAGTTCGGCGCCATGGGGGGAGCCCCTCAGGCCGCGCCGTCCGCCGCGCCGCAACGGGCGGCGGCATCGCCCGTCGCGACGGTGCAGCGCAGCGTGCCCAAGGTCGGCCGGAACGACCCCTGTCCCTGCGGCAGCGGAAAAAAGTACAAGAAGTGCCACGGGGCGTGAGGAAAATCTTCGGTTGGACGAGGAAGAAGAGAGCGAACCACGGATTGGCACTGATGAGACGGATAACACGGATGTGAAAAAATGAATAGAAGAAAAGGGAAAAAACAAAGAAAAAAATAACTGAAAAAAAAAGAAAATAAAAGTATTTCCAGTCAAGAATTCTTTTCTCTTCTTTATCCGTGCCATCCGACTTATCCGTGTCCATCCGTGGTTCTCTTTTTTTCCCGGAGCGCATCTTCAAGCTTTCCCGGAACAGACCGATAATTGAAACGTCAGACCAATCCCTGAAGGAGGCAGACGTGCTGCGAGGAATCTTCACGGGCGCGAGCGGCATGATCGCCATGCAGCACCGCCTGGACGCGGTGGCCAACAACCTGGCCAACGTCGATACCGCGGGCTACAAAAAGGACATCGCCGTGTTCAAGGCCTTCCCCGAGTTGCTCCTGCGGCGGTCCAACGACAATGGCGTTTACACATTTCCGATGGGATCGGTCGACACCATGCCGATGGTCGGACGTCTGGGAGCGGGAGTCGAGTTGAACGAGGTGTACACCACCTTCGAGCAGGGTTCGATGAAGCCGACCGGAAACGACTTCGACATGGCGCTCGACGGCAAGGGCTTTTTCAGCGTCCGCACGCAGAGCGGCGAGCGCTACACGCGGAACGGCGCGTTCTATCTTAACAACGAAGGCTCCCTAGTGGACAAGGCGGGGGATTTCGTGCTGGGCGAGAACGGGCCGGTCGTTCTGCAGCAATACAATTTTATGATCGACCAGGACGGGGTGATCTGGCGGGACGCGAGCAAGGCGGGCGAAGCCGCCCGGCTCGTCTCTCCGTACGAGGTCCAGTGGGAGAACATGGAGCGCGTCGACCGCCTGAAGATCGTCGATTTTGCGGAGCCGCGCTATATCCGCAAGCAGGGCGATTCGTATTGGTTGGAAACACCCGAATCGGGGCCGGCGACCGTCGTCCCCGGCAATGCCCGTCCCAAGGTCAGGACCGGCTACCTGGAGGCGTCGAACGTCAACGCCGTCCGGGAAATGGTGGACATGATCGAGGTCAACCGGGCGTACGACGCCAATTCCAAATCCATCCAGACCCATGACACGCTCGTCGGCCGCCTCATCAACGAGATTGGGCGGGTCTAGTGATGAACGACGGTGACGAAAAGGAGTTCGTGATATGATGCGATCGCTGTGGACCGGCGCGTCCGGGATGATCGGACAGCAGTTCAATATCGACACCATCGCCAACAATCTGGCGAACATCAACACCACCGGCTTCAAGAAGAACCGGGCCGATTTTGAGGATTTGATCTACCAGACCACGAAATTGGCGGGCACCCCGGCCACCGAGCTCACCGTCGTGCCGACCAACATCTCGGTCGGGCACGGCGTCAGGGCGGCGGCCAGCCAGAAGCTCTTCGACCAGGGCAGCCTGCAGGTGACCGGCAACAAGACGGACCTGGCCGTCGACGGCCCGGGCTTTTTCCGAGTCCTCCAGTACGACGGCACCTATGCTTACACCCGGGACGGGTCCTTCAAGATCGACTCGAACGGGCAGATCGTCAATTCCGACGGGTATCGGCTCATGCCCGAGCTCATCCTTCCGCCGGACGTCAAGCCGGACACGCTCTCGATTTCGCCGGACGGGCGGGTGACCGTCCAGTTCATCGGCTCGGACGACAATGTCGAGATCGGCCAAATCGAGCTTTATCGCTTCGTCAACCCGGCCGGGCTCCAGGCCGTCGGTGACAATCTTCTCATCACCACCAATGCCTCCGGCGAGGCCATCGGCGGCCGCCCGGGCTTCGACGGCATGGGCAGGCTCAGGCAGGGCATGCTCGAAATGTCCAACGTCAACGCCATCCAGGAAATGGTGAACATGATCGTGGCCCAGCGCGCCTACGAATTCAATTCCAAAACCATCCAAACGTCGGACAACATGCTCGGCACGGCCGTCAGTCTGAAGCGGTAGGCAGGGGGGAAGGGAAAGACCCATGCCGAGGCAGGCCGTGAAAAGCATCCGGTTCCTCATCGTCCTCGCGCTTGTGAGCGCGGGGCTCGTCTCCTGGGACGGAGACTCCCGGAACGGAGATCGCCCGCTCGACGTGTATCTGAAGCGCGTCTGTTACCCGAGCGGCGACCGGCTGCGGCTTTCGGACGTGATCCAATCTTCGGGCGCAAACGGATATTCCCTCGATTACGATTCGATCCTCCTGCCGCATACGGCGGGACGGCTCGCCGTGCTCCGTCCCCAGGCGGTGCGCGAAGCCCTGAAAACGGTCTTTTCCGGACCGCTCGTTCTTGTGGGCCGGGACATGCTCGTTATTCCGACAGAATCCGTCGCCGCCGGCGGCGAACTGTTCTATACGGCCTTGCTCGATTTCATCGCGGGTGAAATCCCGCATCCGGCGGAAAGAATAGAGGTACAGTTCGAGAACGACTCGATGCTTGCCGCGGCGCGTCCTGACAATCCAATCTTCGCCATGGGAAACGCCGTTATGCGCGACGGGCTCAAAACGGGTCCCGTGCGGATTACGCTGAGCGAGGGAAGTACGGGGAACGCGGATTCAATCGGCGTTGTGCTCCACGTTTTCGTCGCGGCGGCCGTGCCCTCCGCCGCCATACCGGCCGGGGGGCGGTTCCAGGCGGGAGATCTCGAGGCGCGCGAAACGGATCTCGTCGGCTGCGACTCGGATCTGCTTCTTTTCGAACGGGCTGACGGGGCGTACACCGCGCGCTCGTACCTCGCCGCGAACGAACCGATCTCATTGAGAAAGATATCGCGCGCCCTGTTCGTGCGCGCCGGGGATCGGGTGGCGATCACCTTTGTAAGGAAAAACGTCACCGTCGACCTGCGCGGACGCGCTCTGTCGTCGGGGAGTCTTGAGGAAACCGTGGCGGTGAAGCCGGATCAGTCAGGCCGCAGATTCACGGCGCGGGTGACGGGCGAAAGGGAGGTCCTCATTGAGCTTGAATAAAACGGGACCAATCATCGCCTTTTTCCTTTCCGTCGCCGTCTCGTCGTGGGCCGCGCCGGAAGTGCGCCTGAAAGACATCGCGAGCGTGGGCGGAGTGCGCGAAAACCAACTCGTGGGAATCGGGCTCGTGACCGGACTCGCGGGCCGCGGGGATTCGGCGAACAGCCAGCTCCTCAAGAACGCCGTCGCCAATCTGGTGAAGCATTTCGGGTTCGATGTCAGCGCCAAGGACGTGCGCAGCCGGAACTGCGCCGTCGTCACCGTGTCCGCCGTGGTGCCCGCCTTCATGCGCGCGGGCGAGAAAATCGACGTCACCGTTTCCAGTCTCGGAGACGCCACGAGCCTCGAACGGGGCGTGCTTCTGCAGACGCCGCTCCGCGCAGCCAATGGCACGGTCTACGCCGTGGCCCAGGGAGCGGTCGACGTGTCACATGACCGCGCCCAGACCAAGATGGTGGGCACGGTGACCTGCGGCGCGATCGCCGAGCGCGACGTGGCCTCGACCTTCGCGGCCGACAATGTCGTTCGAATACTGCTGCGTAACCCGGATTTTGCGACCGCCGCGGCGGTGCAGGCGGCGCTCGCGGCCAGGTTCCCCGGCTTGAGTGTCGCCGTTCGCGACTCAAGCTTGATCGAAATCGCAGTTCCCGAAGGGAGGCGGCAGGACACGGTGCGGTTTGTCGCCGAAATAGAGTCGGTGAGCGTCACGCCGGAACCTTCATCCAAGGTCGTGATCGACTCCAGGAGCGGGGTGATCATCATGGGCGAGCGGGTGAAGATAGGGAAAGTGGCGGTGTCCTATAAATCCGCCAATGTGACCGTTGGAAGTTATTATTCTCCGCAATCCGATAAAAAGGAGCAATTCGTGATCCAGGATACCGTAACCGTTGAAGATTTCGTGAAAACCGTCCGTGATATCGGCCTGGACACGGAAACCATCATCGAAATAATGAAAGCGATCGATCGCGCCGGCGCCCTGTATGGAACGCTTGAGATCAAGTGAGGAGGTTGGGATGACGGTCGGCGATCCCCAATCGGTCTATTCGAATCAGTCGTATGAAAAGCAGCTTGGACAGCTGCAAAGAGCGGGAGCAAAATCCGCATCCGCCGGCACTATGGCCGGAAAACCGCATGATAAATTGTACGATGAGTGCGTCGAATTCGAATCGCTTTTCATCAAGCAAATGCTCAACGCCATGAAGAAATCGGTCGAGAAATCCGAATTTCTTCACGGCGGAATGGCCGAGGATATCTTCGAGGACATGCTGTACGACCAGTATTCGCTTATGATGGCGAAGAACTCCAGTTTCGGACTTGCCGACATGGTCTATCGTCAATTGAACCCCCAGGCTGCGGGACTCCTGCGGCCGCCTCACGCATAGACTCAGATTATCTTTTCTTCCCTTTTTTCTTCGTTTATCGCAACGATTTCTTCAGTTGGCTACTCCTATTTTGATAATTACCCTTTGAGAGTGCCCCCAAAATTGTAGCGGAAAATTATTGAAAGGCAAATAAAAGTCGATCCGCATTGAGTAGGAATTATCGAAATAATATTGAAATTTGTTGAAATCGCAATCTTGGTTGCGTTGTAGGATAGAGATAATTGTGAATAACAATCTTGGGGGACAATATCGGCCTTTGGGAATGAAGATAGACTTATTTTACATTTTTAAAATAAGTCTTTGTATTATAAGTAAATAAAATATTATCTCCGGGAAAATGAAGGGACTTATAGTTTTCAATAAAAGAAAGGAGTGTCAGAAAAAATATACTAAAATAATTCCGATTTCTTCACCTTTCTATCAATTGAAATAAATCTATATATTGTAAAGAAATATAACGCATTTTTTAAAAAACAATATTGGCATGTTTCTTGCTTATTATATATCTGGGAGTACGGTATGGAGATGAAGAAGAAGAAAGAAATCGCCAATACAGACACGGAAGACTGTTTGAAGGCGTATTTCGAGCAGATCAAGAAAAACCCCCTCCTCAATTTTGACGAGGAGATCGATCTCTCGAAACGCATTCAACGCGGCGATCAGAAGGCCCTGAACCACCTGATAGAGTGCAATCTCCGACTCGTTGTGAAAATCGCAATGGAATATACGGTGCCGGAAATCGCGGTTCTTGATCTTATCCAGGAGGGGAATCTCGGGCTGATCAAGGCGGCGACCAAATACGACTTCAGGAAGAACGTCCGCTTCTCGACGTACGCGTCCTGGTGGATCAAACAAGCCATCATGCGCGCCATCTCGAACAAGCGCCGCACAATCCGTCTTCCGCACCGCAAGGAAGAGCGGCTCCGTAAAATCAACCGCGTGTACAATAATCTCTACCAGACCCTTATGCGCAAGCCCTCGCTTTCGGAGATCGCCGAACAGGCCGACTTAAGCGTTGCGGAGGTCGACACCCTTCTCAATGCCGTGAACCCCACCGTCTCCTTCGACAAGGAATCGCGTGACGACTCCCTCTCCCTCCACGAGATTTACGAGGACAACAGTTTCACTCCCGACCGGGAGTTTATGAAGAAATGCCTGCGCGACGAGACGATGCGTTTCCTGGAGCGTCTCATGGACAAGGAGCGCAAGATATTGATGTACCGGTTCGCTTTTCTGTCCGGGAAGCGGTACACGCTGAAGAATATCGGCGAAAAAATGGGAATGTCGCCCGAAACCGTCCGCCAGATCGAGTTGAAGGCGCTTCGCAAGCTGAAAAAGGTGGCTCGGGAACTGCAGGAGTACAGCCACAATTGAAATAGGCAAATGAGCCCCAGCCGTTTGGGAAGGCGGCGAAGGGCTTCTTGCATCTCCTCCTTCTTAAAAGAGAGCGTGGCCCCGCTCTCTTTTTTTATGCACATCCTTCGGGCGCCGGCGGTTCGCGAGAGTCACGGTTGAAACACCCCTCACTCTATGATTACATTAAGGCCGATGAAGAGGCGAAAGAAAGCTTCGCGCGCGCCGCGGAACAGTTTGGCACTGGCGCTGCTGTTGATGGCGACGCTGACCGGAATACTCGTCGCGATTCTCATACTCTGGCCCTCCGGCGAAAGCGCGAAAACGGCCGCAACCGGAGAGCGCCGGGCGTCAACCTCGCTCCCGGATTCGATCACCACCGCGCCGGTCGTGGGAGGTGAACGGAACGAGGGAAAGACTTCGACCGGCTCGCGATCGATCGTCGAGAGGGGCGGCGCCATCGCTTTGATCGTCGACGACGCAGGGAACGATCTCTCATCGCTCGAGCAGTTCCTGCGCTTTCCGGGAGAGATGTCGATCGCCGTGCTCCCCCAGCTTCCGTACTCACGCCAATGCGCAGTGAAAGCCCACGAGGCGGGCAAGGAAGTGCTTCTCCATCTGCCGCTCGAACCGCTGGGGAGCGAAAATCCGGGGCCCGGCGCGGTGCTGGTTTCATTCGACCGGAATCGAATCCGCGACGTTCTCGACATGGATTTTTCGACCGTGCCCTTCGCGCAGGGAGTCAACAACCACATGGGGTCGCTGGCCACGCAGGACCGGGCCGTCATGGACACGCTCCTCTCGTATCTTAAGGAAAAGAACAAGTACTTCATCGATTCCAGGACCGTTTCATCGACTCTGGGTCGAGAATACGCGGAGCGCTACGCGGTCCGCTGGGCCGAGCGGAATTTTTTCCTGGACAACAGCGCCGAGAAGGAAGACATCCTTCGCGTCCTCAACGACGGAGTGGCGTACGCGCGGCTCCACGGCCGGGCCATTTTGATCGGCCATGTGCAGCATCGCGCCCTGTTGAACGTGCTGCTCGAACAGTACGATGATCTCGTCGCTTCCGGCGTTCGATTCGTGACGGCGTCCGAATTTCTGCGCCTGAAGGGAGAAGGGGGAAAGTGAAGATCCTGGGAATCGAAACGTCATGCGACGAATGCGCCGCCGCGGTCGTGGAGAACGGCGGCCGCGTGCTCGGCAATGTCGTTGCCAGCCAGATAGAGGAACACAGGCCCTACTACGGCGTAGTGCCGGAAATCGCCTCGCGCAAGCACCTGGAGTGGATCGTTCCGGTCGTCAAGGAATGTCTGGGACAGGCCGGAATCGCGGTCGCGGAGTGCGACGCAGTGGCCGCCACCTACCGGCCCGGCCTCATCGGGTCGCTCCTGGTGGGCTTGTCATTCGGGAAGGGATTGGCCGCCTGCTTAGGAAAGCCTTTCATCGGCGTCGACCACGTGGAGGCGCACCTCTACGCCCCGCGCCTGGAGCGTGAGATTCCGTACCCATACATCGGCGTGCTCGTATCGGGCGGCCACACGATGATCTCCATCGTGCGGGGAGAGGACGATCTGGAAGTGCTCGGCACCACCATCGACGACGCCTGCGGAGAATGTTTCGACAAGGTGGCCAAGCATTACGATTTCGGGTATCCGGGAGGAGCGGCCGTCGACCGCCTGGCGCAAAAGGGCGACCCGCACGCCTTTCATTTCCCCAAGCCCTCGCTGCACAAGGGCGAGCATACGTACGACGTATCGTATTCAGGCTTGAAAAACGCGGTCTGCAACCAACTCGAGCAGTTCCGGAATCCGAAATTTCCGAAAACGCCCGAAAACATCGCGGCCGGTTTCCAGAAAACGGCCATCGCCATTCTCCTCGACCGGGTGCTCCTGGCCGTCCGCAATTACGGCGTCTACCGGGTGGTAGTGGGCGGCGGCGTGGCGGCCAACAGCAGCCTCCGGGAACGGCTTGCCGGCGAGCCCGGTTTGGAGGCGATCTTCCCGCCCCTGAAATACTGCACCGACAATGCGGCCATGGTGGCCGGGCTGGCTTTTCACAAGCTGAAAAAAAACGGTCCGTCGTCTTTTGATCTTCCGGCCAGCGCCCGGGTCAGGGCCTTCCGGCGGATCTAAATATTTCGACGTTAAGTATCACCACGAAGGGTGTCCTCCCTCAATCCTGATAAAAGACAGTCGCCTTATTGATAATCCGAAAGCTACCGGATATACTGTCACATCGCCAGAAAAGGAGCTTTTATGTTCAAAGTGGTGATACTGTACGCCCCGCAGGACGCGTCCGTCAGGAAATTCGCCGATTGCGTCCAAAAGGCATTTGATCGGAAACAATTCAAGGCGACGACGACCGGAGCCGGCAAGGCGCATGTACCGGACATCGCGGCGGTCGACGCCGTCATTTTCGGATCGAGGGCGGAAAACGGCATTAACGTGCATGCCGATTTCACCGAGCTCATGCGAGCGTTTTCCGGGGTCAATTTCGCCGGACGGTGCGCCGCTTTTTTCGCGGACAAGGGCTCAGGCATCGCCGGAGAATTCGCGCGCGCTCTCGCCGATTCCGAGATTTCTGTTTTTTCGGAGACGTTGGCGTTCCAAGAAAAAGCGACGGACACTCAAAAAATCAAGCGCTGGGTGGACCAATATTCAACTTTCATAAGGAAGAACGTGCATGAGTAACACCTTCGATCTGGACCGAGCTATTCGTAAAATAAAGGGTTTTCCCAAGCCCGGCATTCTGTTCTACGACATTACGAGCGTTCTCATCAATCCCGATGCGTTCGGTTACTGTCTGGACAAGATGGAAGAGCTCTACGGCGGCGCGGCTTGCGACGCGGTGGCCGCCATCGAGTCACGAGGGTTCGTGTTCGCCGCGCCGTTCGCTCTGCGCCGAAAACTGCCGCTCATCCTCATCCGCAAGAAAGGCAAGCTGCCGGGCGAGACCTACCGCGAGGAATTCACGCTCGAATACGGCACCGACGTCATTGAGGCCCACAAAGCGGACATCACGGCCGGCTCGAAAGTGCTCCTGGTCGACGATCTCATCGCCACCGGCGGCACTCTCAAGGCGGCGGCCGCGCTTCTGGCCAAGGGCCGGGCGAGTGTGGCCGGGATTTTCGCTGTCATCGGCCTCCCATTCCTTCATTATGACGACGTCCTAAAGGGATTTCGCGTGGAGACGCTCATCAATTACCATGGGGAATAGAGGCGGTCAGAGGCCTTTTTTCACTTCGTGTTCTTCGTTTCCTTCGTGAGCTTCGTGTCCTCTTCCGACAACGATGTCGGGTGCATCGTCATTATAAAATCATATCAGAATTGCCGCAAGGTCTTGAGCGGCTCTTGACTCTGGTATATTTACGTGTTATTCTCTGGCACTTAAAATCGAACGAAAGAAGACGAGGTTCATCGATATGTACGCTTTGGTGGAAATTCTCGGGAAGCAATATAAGGCCGAGAAGGGCAAGACGATCAAGATAGACAAGCTCGGGAAAAACCAGGGAGAAAAAATCGAATTTGATACGATCCTGATGGTCAACGACTCGGGAAAAGTGAACGTCGGCACGCCGTACCTGAAAGGCGCCCGGGTGAAAGCCACCGTGGGCGACCAGGTTAAGGGGAAAAAGGTCGTCATTTACAAGTACAAGAAGCGGAAGAGCTACCGCCGCAAGCGGGGATTCCGCGGCCAGTATACGAATATCACGGTCGACGACATCATCGCCGCGGGCACGTAAGCCGTGGTTAAAGTCGTCCTCGAGCTTTACCCCTCGGGATGCCTCAAGTCGCTTACGGCGACGGGACACGCGGGGGCGGGGACGAAAGATCACGACGCGGTGTGTGCTGCGGTTTCGGTCCTTGTCAGGACGGCGTGGCGCGCATTGCGGAGGGAACCGTACCTCCAGGTCGAAGGGCGCGCGGCGAGTGAAGGCGATTTGAGCGTCACGGTCGCCTTGCGCGGCTTCGAATCCGAGGAAAGGTTCCGCGGGCTCACCGATTTTTTACTGACCGGGTTGTTCGATCTGGCGGCCGAGCACCCGCGGCACGTGAGCGTGGATTTTCGAAAAAGCTGATACGGAGGAATCGATATGGCACATAAAAAAGGCGGCGGCAGCGCCAAAAACAACCGCGATTCGAACGCCCAACGCCTGGGCGTCAAGCGCTTCGGCGGCGAGCTCGTGCGGGCCGGCAGCATCATCGTCCGCCAGCGCGGCACGGTCTTCCACCCAGGGGAAAACGTCGGCATCGGCCGGGACGATACATTGTTCGCCAAAATCGACGGCGTCGTCGTCTTTGCGGAAAAACGAGGCAGAAAGTTCGTCCTGGTCAATCCCGCATCCTGACCGATCTCGACCGGTGAACGGATTCGTCGATGAAGTGACCATCGAAGTCGTTTCCGGCGACGGGGGGGACGGAATCGTGTCCTTTCGCCGGGAAAAATACGTCCCGCGCGGCGGCCCGAACGGCGGCGACGGCGGGAAGGGCGGCAACGTCCTCTTCCAGGTCAAAGATAACGTTAAAACACTCTCGCATCTGCGGCGGAAGCCGTTTTTCAAGGCGGAAAACGGGCGTCCGGGACAGGGCAACAGAATGACCGGTCGGGACGGTGCCGACGTGGTCATCCCGCTTCCTCCCGGCACCGTGATTCGGGACGCCGAGACGGGCGAGACCATCAAGGATTTTTCGCGCTCCTCGCTCTGGGTGTATCTTGAGGGCGGTCGTGGCGGAAAGGGCAACTGGCACTTCCGCAGCTCCACGCGACAGGCTCCGCGCATCGCTCAGCCCGGCCGGCCCGGGATCCGGCGCCGGATCGTGTGCGAGCTCAAGCTTATCGCCGACATCGGACTCGTCGGCCTGCCCAATGCAGGGAAATCCACGCTCTTGTCCGTGCTCACCAAGGCCCGCCCCAAAATAGCGGATTATCCTTTCACCACACTCATCCCCAACCTGGGGGTGCTCAACCACAAGGGGAGTCAGGTCATCATCGCCGATATCCCCGGTATCATAGAGGACGCGTCCCAAGGAGCGGGTCTGGGTGTGTCTTTTTTAAAGCATATCGCCCGTACGCGGCTCCTCGTTTTTCTTGTTGAAGCGGGAGGCGACCGCGCCCTGTCCGATTACGGCGTGCTCGCCAAGGAGATCATGGCTTTTTCCGCCAACCTGGCGAAACGGAAGAGAGTGGTGGTCGTCAGCAAGGCCGACCAGGGCGGCGCCGCGGAGAGTCTCGCGGCCTTCGCCCGGCGGTATCAAGAAATTCCAGCGGCTTCCATTTCAAGCACGACCGGCGAGGGGATCGAGGAGCTCAAGGACTTGTTCATCCGGCTCGCGGGGAGCGATGAATGACGATCGCCGACGCCTCATCCGGAAATCGTCGAGGCCGCGAGTGATGCGGATCGATACGACTCACGCCGAAAGCATGTACGGCATTCTGCTCGTCGCGCTTGAAAAAAGGCTTTCGCCGGAACGAATCCGGCACTCGACGGAAGTGGCGCGCCTTTCGGGCGCGCTGTGCCTCAACCGCGGAATCGATCCGGCCCGGGGAAGATTGGCGGGTATCGGGCACGACATCGCCCGGGAAATGGACGCGGCCGAATCGCTCGCCTACATCGGGCGCTTCGGCCTCCGCGCCGCCGACTTTGAACGGGAGCATCCCGGCACCCTGCACGGGCTGGTGGGCAGGGATATTCTCCAGCGCGAGTACGGCCTGCGGGACGGGGAGATTCTCGCCGCGGTGTCGGAGCACGTGCTGGGCCGCCCGGGGATGGGGCCGATCTCCCAGATTCTCTATGCGGCGGATTTTCTCGAACCCGGCAGGGGCTTTTTGCGCGAGGAGGAACGGCGTGAACTCCTCACGCTCGGTCTCGCGGAAATGATGGTGCGGGTAAGCGGGAAGATTTTCGGTTTTCTCGAATCCGAGGGAAAGACGATTGCCCCGGTGTCGAAAAGCATGTACGCTTATTTCAAGAACGAGCTGAGGAGTGAATCGTTGTGAAGGAACGGTCTTCCAAGAGTACCATTTTCCTGATCCTGATCATTGCGGTGGCGGCGGCCGCAATCATCGTCGCGATTGTATTCATTCGCACCAATTCGGTTGAGGAACGGGTGAAAAAAGGACAAGCCATCAACGCCCTGTTCACCGTTCGGGAAGGCGGCCGCCTCAAGCTCATCGAGGTGCTTCTTTTTCAGCCCGCGTCGAAGAAGGCGGTTATTCTTTTCCTGCCCCAACGGACGTGGCTCATGCTCGAATCCCTCAACCGGTATGACACGCTAGAAACGCTGTATGTTCCGGGGAATCCGGCGCGCCTGCGCGCGAAAGTGGCGGAAATGATCGGCGTGCCGATCCAGTATTCGATCGATTTCGACGCGGACGGCCTCAGGGACTTGGTCGACCTCATGGGCGGGATCGAGGTATTTGTTTCATCGACCGTCGACAAGCAGAGCGGCGGCCGGAGATATCTTTTCGATTCGGGAAGCGTTCTCCTTGACGGAGATAAGGCGACGGACTATTTGTCGCTCGACCTGGATAATGAAAGCGATATGGATCGGGTGCAGCGCAGACAGGATTTCCTGAAATCGCTGATAGAGTGCCTGGCGAAAGGCGAAGCGAGCGGGTTTCTATCAAAACCGGGCGTGTTCGGCGCCCTGCAAAAAACGATGCGTACCAACCTGTCAGCGCAGGAACTCGGGACGTATTTGTCAAAGCTGCAGGATCTCAATCTCGAGAGTATCCTCTACCGCCGCGTGCACGGCACGACGAGGATGCAGAACAAAGAGGAAATCTACATTCCGAACGACCAGGGAGAACAGCTGAAAAAATCTATGCAGCAGGCGGTGGAATTTCTGCAAAACAACCAGTTGCTTCGTCCGGAGGATCTGGTGGTAAATCTGGAGATCCTCAACGGCACCGACATCGCTTTCCGGGCCCGGGACTGCGCCCGCATTTATAAAAAGTACGGGTATGAAGTGCTCCGGGAAGACAACGCGCCGGAAAAACCCGAAAAAAAAACCGTCGTCATCGACCACCGGGGCAATCAAAGACTGGCGCAGGAGATCGCCGCCGTCATCAAATGCCGGAACATCGAAACCTCGGCCGGGGACAAGACGGCGGCGGATATAACGATCATATTAGGAATGGATTTTGATGGACAATACTGCCAATAAGCCGCTCGGACGGAGACAGGCGCTCGAAATGGCCGCGCTCATCGACGACCACAAGGGCGAAGGCACCGTCGTTCTCGATGTAACCGGCGAATGCGCTTTCGCGGATTATTTCATCATCACCACCGCGACGAGCTCGCGGCACGCGGCGAGTCTCATCGGTTTTGTGACTGATTTTCTCACGGAATGGTCAGCGCCGGTGCTCAATAAAAGCCGCACTGCCGATAAGTCGGGTTGGGTGCTCTTGGATTGCGGCAATGTCATTGTCCACGTGATGGACAGCCAGACGCGGGCGTTTTATGAATTGGAAAAACTCTGGTTCAGAGCGACGCCGTTGGTCTACTCGTCGAAATCGTCGTAATCGAGATCGTCGTCGTCTTCCAAATCTTCGTCTTCGATGAATTCCTCGTCGTCTTCGAAGTCGTCGAGGTCTTCCTCTTCTTCCTCTTCCTCTTCTTCCTCTTCGATATCTTCTTCCTCGACTTCGTCGTAGTCTTCCTCGAATTCACCTTCTTCTTCGTCCAGGTCTTCGTATTCGTCCTCGAAGTCGTCGTCGTATTCGCCTACTTCGCTGTCTTCGTCAGCGTCCTCGCTCTCCTCCTCGAATTCATCCTCTTCATCGTCATCGTCGTCGACGGCCGCACGGAAGAGATCATGCTCGATCAATTCTTCCCGAAGCTCATGCTGGCGCGTAAACATAATCGTTTCCTTCCCCCTCATCAATAAAATATACGTTTTCTCGCACTCAACTCTAAGCAGTTTGCAATATTATTGTCAACAGTTTTTTCAGCTTTTTTTCCGTTCCTTGATGCCGACGTGGAGGACCGCACTCCCGAATCCGCCCCGAACGAAGGAAACATACTCCACCTCGGCCGACGTCCCGAGATCAGGAACGACAGAGTCGCCGGTGAACACCGTGGGAGGCGACATGCTGCAGTCCACGGCCTGCCGAGAAAGCACCATAAGCGCGCGGCCGGTGATCTGGTTGGCGAATTCTCCGATGGTCGACTTGGCCAGGTCGCCGAATCCTTCTTCCTCCGGGGCAATGTTTTGCGCGGAAAAGAGTCCGCTAGCCTCGAACAGCAACCCGACCATGGAACGGGCGCTTTCGAAATCGAGCCCGAAAACTATATTCCCCCGCAGGTCGCCCGATATTCCCATGGTGGATACGACCTGCAGCTTATTGGAATTCTTCCCGGCGGGTTCGACCAGGTCGATCGGAATCGAGTTTTCTCGGAAAATATCACATAGTGCCTCGTTGAACGACGACGCGATCGGGTCTGCCATACCGCTCCCTGGATTCTTAAGGTTTGTGAATCCCCTGCCGGACCGGGCCGGAACCACTAGAATATAGGTTAATCCAGAAATAAAAGTCAAACAGAATTCTCATGCGCCGGGCGGCGCTGTGCGGAAAAGAATGAGAATGAAGTCGGCGGGAAAACGGCCACCGACTGCTTGTCAAACCGCCGCTTCTTCATTTATCATGACGCCGCGTATGAACAAGGAAATCAAGGAATTGATCGCTTTGGCCCTTCATGAGGATTTCGGACAAGGGGGAGATATCACCTCCGAGGCCGTCTTTTCGAACGAATCGGTGCGCGCCGTGCTTCTCTCCAAGGATACGGGCGTGCTCGCCGGCGCCGAGATTTTTTCGGCCGTTTTTGAAACCCTCGATCCGGAGATACGGGTGGCGTTTCTCGTGGCGGACGGCGAGGAGATCAGCCCCATGAAGGAGGTGGCCGTAATCGAAGGCAAGGCGCGTCCGATCCTCGGGGGGGAACGCACGGCGCTCAATTTCATCAGATTCCTGTCCGGCATCGCCACCCAAACGCGCAGATACGTGATCGAGGCCCGAAAATACGGGCGGACCCTGATTCTCGACACCCGGAAAACCCTGCCGGGCTTCAGGGCCCTCTCCAAATACGCGGTGCGCATGGGAGGCGGACAAAACCACCGCCTGGGGCTGTTCGACATGGCGCTCGTCAAGGACAACCATAGCGACGCCGCAGGTACGCTGCGGAAGGCCGTGGAACGGGTACGGCTGAAGTGGGGGACGAAATATCGTATTGAAGCCGAGTGCCGGAACGCCGACGAGGTGCGGCAGGCCATCGAGGCCGGGGTCGATACGATCATGCTCGACAACATGGGAATCGAACCGTTACGGGAAGCCCTGCACCTCATTCGCGGCCTGATTCCGGTGGAAATATCCGGTCGGGTGACGTTTCCCGACTTGCGTGAGCTCGTTCCCCTGGGGGCCGATTTCATTTCCGTCGGTGCGCTCACTCATTCCGTCGAGTCCTTTGACTTTTCGCTTGAGATGAGTGTACTTTGATTCCGGCGGCCGTGATTGCCGTTACGGCGGGCGAACGGCGGAGGAATCGAGGATAACGGGGACATGGAAACCATCACGGAGATCGTCCGATTAAAAAAAGAATACGGCGATAAACTCTGTATCCTGGCTCATTACTACCAACGGGACGAAGTGTATCAATTGGCCGATTTTTCGGGGGATTCATACCAGCTTGCGCTGGAGGCTTCGCGTTCGGGCGCCGGGCACATCGTCTTTTGCGGCGTTACCTTTATGGCCGAAAGCGCAAGGATCCTGGCCCGACCCGAGCAGCGCGTGTACCTGCCCGATCGCGAGGCCGGCTGCCCGCTGGCGGACATGGCGGATGACCGTGAGCTCGCCCCGGCGCTCGAAGAAATCCAAAGGACGTGTCTTCGACCGATTGTCCCCGTCGTCTACATCAACTCCACCGCCTCTCTGAAGGCCGCGGTTGCGAAAGCCGGCGGGATCGTCTGCACTTCGTCCAATGCCGCCCTGCTCGTGAGATCCCTGCTGGCGGAGGGGAATGCCGTTCTCTTCCTGCCCGACCGGAATCTCGGACTCTCCGTAGCCGGCCGTATTCCGCTCTCCAAGGACGAAATCGCGTTCTTCGGACGAGAGACGGACGGTCCGGAGGTGACGTCCGCCGCGCGAATGATCATCTGGGACGGGTTTTGCAATGTCCACGTGCGTTTTACGGCAATGGACGTCATGAAAGCCAAGAATCAGTATCCGTCCGCCAGGGTTTTCGTCCATCCGGAATGCCGGGAGGAGGTCACCTCACTCGCCGATTATGTCGGCTCCACCTCCGGGATCATCCGGGAGTGCGAGAAAGCCGCCGCCGGCGAGGTGCTTTTCATCGGCACGGAGCTGAACCTCGTCGAGCGCCTGGCCGCGGCGCGGAAGGATGCGAAGATATTTCCGCTCAGGCGCTCGGGCTGCTTGAACATGAACAAGATTACGCCGGAGAAAGTCCTGGCCGCGCTCCGCTCCATGAACGGCCCGTCGTCGCCGTACGAGGTGTTTGTGCCGGAGGAAGAAAGCGCACTCGCCGTCCGCGCCCTGCGGGGCATGATCGAGCGGGTCGAGCGGGCAAAGGAGTAGATATGACCGCCCAGGTCGGCCCGCGTCGGGAATTCGACGTGCTTGTCATCGGCAGCGGCATTGCCGGTCTCGCCGCCGCGCTCGCGGCCGCCGGGGAGGGCCGGTCGGTGGCCGTCGTATCCAAAGAAGGCGAGCTTTCGGAATGCAACACGAATTACGCCCAGGGAGGAATCGTCTACCGCGGGGAGGGCGGGATCGAACTCCTCGAGCGGGACATCGTGTCCGCCGGCTGCGCCATTAATTTCGGTGAAGCTGTCCGCGTCGTGTGCGAAGAAGGCCCGCGGGCGATCGAAGACATTCTCATTCGAAAATCACGGGTCTTGTTCGATCCTGACGGCGCGGGAGGACTCGACCTCACGCAAGAAGCGGCGCATTCGACGCGCCGGATCATCCACGTCAAAGACCACACCGGCGCCGCCATCGAGAAAGGGCTCTTGGGACAGGCCGGACACGTCGACCGGATCGCGTTTTTTACCGGCCACTGCGCAGTCGATCTCATCACCAACAGCCACCATGCGCGCCTTCCCGAAGAGCGGTACCGGCCGACGCGGGTGATCGGCGCGTATGTTTTCGACGAGCGGCGGGAAGAGGTGAGCATATTTTTCGCACCTCGCGTCGTACTCGCCACGGGCGGCGTGGGAAACCTCTTCCTTCACACCTCGAACACGCCCGGCGCCTCGGGGGACGGAATCGCCATGGCGAACAGGAGCGGGGCGGAAATCATCAACGCCGAATACGTCCAGTTTCACCCGACCATCCTGTACCATCGCGACGTGAAGCGCTTCCTGATCAGTGAAGCCCTCCGCGGGGAGGGCGCGCGGCTCATGAACAGGCGGGGGGAGTATTTCCTGGAGAAATACAATCCGGCTATGAAAGACCTTGCCCCGCGCGACGAGGTGGCGCGCGCAATTTTCTACGAAATGGAAGCCACGGACGCGGGGTACGTGTTCCTGGACGCGCGGCAGGTGTCGCGCGTCGATCTCAAGACGCGCTTTCCGAGCATCGCCCGCCAGTGCCGGGAGATTGGGATCGACATTGCCCGCGAGCCCATCCCGGTTGTGCCGGCGGCGCATTATTTCTGCGGCGGGATTAAAGTCGACCTTTCGGGCCGCACGAACATCCCCGGGTTGTACGCGGTCGGAGAATCGGCCTGCACGGGAGTGCACGGCGCGAACCGATTGGCGTCGGTTTCCCTGCTGGAAGGGCTCGTGTGGGGCACGCGGGCCGGCCGGGACGCGGCCTTGAGCGGGCCGGCCGGAGACGACGCCGTCCGGACGGACATCCCCGACTGGATCTCGCCGCGGCCGGAGGAGGAGATCGATCCGGTGCTTGTCTATCAGGACCTGCATAACATCCGCTCCACCATGTGGAACTATGCCGGGATCGTGCGCAATCGCAAGCGTCTCGCGCGCGCCCTTTCCGATTTCAATTACCTGTCGCACCGCGTGGAGAAATTCTACCGGCAGGCCCGGCTGACCCGGACGATCATAGAGCTGCGGAACGCCGTGCTGACGGCCTCCCTCATCATCCGCGCGGCCCAGGCGAACCGCGACTCACTCGGCTGTCACTTCGTCGAAAAAGGGTAGGGGAGGGCGGCCCGTGCCCACCGAAGCGACCTTCATCGTCGATGCGCCGGCAAAGATAAACATTCACCTGGAAATCATGGGAAGCAGGCCGGACGGTTATCATGAACTGCGGTCGCTCTTTGCGGCGGTGGACCTGGCCGACCGCCTGCACGTCACGATCGGAGCGCCCGATGAAGGGGATCGTCTGCGGGATCTGATCGGGGGAGTGGACGATCGGCGCAACACCGTTGTCCGGGCCGTCGAACTCTTCCGCCGGGAAACGGGATCGTCCCGCGCCGTCGCCGTAAAAGTGGAAAAGCGGATTCCACTTGGCGCCGGCCTGGGCGGCGGCTCGAGCGACGCGGCGGCGATGCTCAAGGTCCTGAACCGCGCCGCCGGTTTCCCGCTTACGAAGGAAGCGCTCATCCTGCTGGGCGTCGAGATCGGAAGCGACGTCCCCTTTTTCCTCGCCGGCGCCTGCGCCGTCGTCGAGGGGCGGGGGGAGCGGGTGCTGCCGGTACGAAACGGGCCGCGTATCGCGATGGCGCTGGTTGTACCGGATTTTCCGGTCGGCACGGCCGAAGCCTACCGCTGGTTGGACCTCGAAGAGCCCGATTTCCCGCATAAAACTCTCTCTCGCGATGATCTCATCCGGGCATTTCTGGAAGAAACGCCTGAGAGATGGCGTTTCTTCAATTCGTTTTCAGCCGTTCTTTTTGAACGATATCCGCTTTTTACCCGTTTGGAAGCCGGATTTCGGAAGGGGGGCGCTCTTTTTTCAGGCGTCTCGGGAAGCGGTTCTTCTTATTTCGGTGTATTCCCCGGCCGACGGGAGGCGGAGGACTGTCTTGCAGAAATCGAAGGATCGTTTCGATTCGCCGGGGTGGTGGAAACCCTCTCGGGATTGCCGCCGGTCGTCCCGGTGTGATGTCTTCACGAACAGCAAGCCAAAAAACAGAGGACACCCCTCGACTACGCTCGGGGCAGGCTCCGGAAACGAAGAACACATAGAAGAAGAGAAAATGGTCGATATATCTGGAGAAAAAAACCACCTTTTTCAATTCCTCTCCGTGTGCTCCTCCTCCCTCCGTGTTCCCTGTGTCCTCCCGAGGGATTGAGACTCGGAAAGACGGTACTTGCCAAAAAGATCGTTTTCCTTTATTTTATCGGGCTACAAATCGTTCTCATCATCAATCACCTCGCTTTACTGTGGCAGGAAAAGGTGATAGAGTATTCTCCTCGTTAAGGGACTTCCTGACGGGGCGCGTACGGATTGGGACGTCGGCAAGCGGTAAGCCACCGGTTTTTGGTACCGGCATTCGCAGGTTCGAATCCTGCCGTCCCAGAAAATCGCAACGCAGTTGAAAGCGACAAAGGAGCTTGTATGAATAAATTAACGCTGAGCGCCGAAGCGCGGACGACGGTGAAGAACCGCAAGGGCGAAAATTACCGCCTGCGACGCGAAGGCAAGATCCCGGCGATCGTCTACGGCGCGCGAGAGCCGATGATGATCTCCGTGAATGAACTGGAATTTTCGCAGAAATTCAAGGTGATCAATGAAAACGTCATTGTCACCCTCGAAATGGGAAAGACGACCTGCGACGTCCTCGTCAAGGATTACCAGGAGGACCTGCTCCTGAATAAAATCGTTCACCTCGATTTTTATGCAATCGATCCGAACCGGATCCTGCGCACGCGCGTCCCGGTCCGCCTGATCGGCAGCGCCAAGGGCGCCAAGGAGGGCGGCATCCTCGAACAGCTTCTGCACGAGATCGACGTGGAATGCCTTCCCCAGAACATGCCCGAAAAGATCGAGCTGGACGTTTCCGACCTCGACATCCATCATTCGATACACGTCAGCGACCTCGCGGCGCTGGCCGACGTCAAATTTCTCAACGCCCCCGATCAGGTCGTATGTCACGTCGTCACCAAGGCGGCTGAAATCGAAGAGGCGCCGAAAGTCGAAGCGGTCGCCGGCGCGCCCGTCGAAGGTGAAGCCCCCGCAGCCGCTCCCGAGACCGCCGCGACCGAGAAGAAAGAGGGATAACCACTGCCGCTGGTTGTCATTGGACTCGGCAATCCCGGTGAGACGTACGCGCAGAACCGGCACAATGTCGGCTTTCAGGTGGCCGACCGGATCGCCGCCATGTGCGGGTGCGTCATCAGAAAACCCCATTTCCTCTCGCGCTACGAGGTGGGAAAGGGCTTGTGGCAGGGCCGTCCGATCGCGCTGGTCAAGCCCCTCACCTACATGAACGCGAGCGGTGAAGTCGTGAAAGCCGCGCTCCGGCTGGCGAAAGCGGTACCCGCGGATCTTCTCATCGTCTGCGACAGCCTTGATCTCGATCTCGGCGCGCTCAAGCTCAAGCTGCAGGGTTCCTCGGGCGGCCACCATGGCCTCGATTCGATCTTCAGTGCGCTTAAAACCACCGCCGTCCCGCGCCTGTCCATCGGGATAGGACGTCCTTTCAGACGGGGTGCGGTCATCAGACACGTTCTGGGAGATCCGACTCCGGAGGAGGCGGTTCTGCTTGAACGGGCCGTCGAGACGGCCTCCCGCCAGATTTTGCGTCTCCTCAAGGAACCGAAGCAAAAGGTGATGGGCGACGTCAACCGCCGGGTGAAAGACGATGCTCGCGAAGAGGATTGAGCGATTCTTAAGAACCCACCGTGTCCCTGTCGGCGGCGCTCTCCTTGTCGGGTATTCCGGGGGTCCGGATTCCACCTGTCTCGTCTCCCTCCTGCACGGTCTGTCGTCGTCGTATCGATTCTCACTCGCCTGCGCCTTCCTCGATCACGGGTTGAGGCCGGAGGCGGAACGGAGCGCAGAAGCGGAGCTGGTGAACGGATTCTGCCGGGACCGCGCGATTCCGCTTTTCATCCGCACCCTCGCACCGGACGCGCTCGCGGTCGAAGCCCGGTACGGGGGCTTGAGTCTCGAGGAAACGGCGCGGCGCGCGCGCCTTGATTTTTTCACGACGCTTCGCCGTGAGCACGGATTTGATCGTCTTCTCCTGGCGCACACCCTCGACGACCAACTCGAGACAATTGTCTGGAGGATTTTTCAGGGCTCGGGAGCGGCGGGTATCCGCGGTATCCGCCCCCAAAATGGCTGGATTTTAAGGCCCCTGTTGGGCACCACCAGGGGGGAGATTCTTGAGTATTTGAGTGCTGAAGGATTGTCGTTCAGCTCGGATTCGACGAACGCTGAAAACCGATTCCTGCGCAATAGGATCCGGCACGACCTTATTCCCGTTCTTTTGGATATCTTTCCGGGTATGGGACGCAGCCTCCGGGCATTGTCCGCCAAAATGGGAGACGTCGAAGACTACCTGCAGACGCAGGCGGCCGACGCGTTCGCCTGGGAAGAGACCGAACGCGGCGTGAAAACGGCTTCGGACGCTTTTTTCGCGGCGGCGCCGGCGCTGAGGCTTTATGCGCTGTACTCCCAGGCGGGCAGAGTGAGGGGAGGGGGGCTGGCGCATGCGTCGGGGGGGGCGCTCTCATACCGCTTTTTCGAGCCGCTTCTCGCCCGGGATACCGGCGAAAAGCGAAAAATCAATCTGCGCGGATTCGGATGTATCATTCGGCGCCGCGGACGGTGGCTTTTTTTGGAGAGGGATATTGTCGCGATTCCGAAAAAAGGTTATTTTATCACTATCAATGCGGGACGGCCGTTTACTCTCTTTGATCGTTGGTTCGTTCTGAGAATGCCCGGGGATGAAAGGCGTTCGACGGACGTTCTGGTGTGCTCGCTTGAAGCGGAAAAAGTGGCTCCTCCGTTCGCTCTACGCTCCCGAAAAAACGGGGACCGGATTCACCAGGTCTTCGGTACGAAAAAACTGAAGAAATTGTTCAGTGAATGGCGGGTGAACGACGCGGAAAGAGAGGAGATACCCCTGCTCGTGGACGGGAGGGGAATCGTGGCGGTGCTCGGAAGCCTGCGCGGTTTCCATGACGTCTTTCGACGAGGGGCCGGGGGCGGAGCCGGTTGGGAAGCTGTCGAAGATATCCGGTTGTTTGAAACGAAAATAAGTGCGGAAAAAACATAATTTGAGTATATTGAACTTACAAGACTTTTAGTCAGCGTGGAGCGTCATATTGAACATGAACAGGCAAAATAACAACGATAATCAGGGACCTCAGCTTCCCCGCACCGGTTCGGGGAGCCGATTGACCATCTTTATAGTATTGGGAGTCGCGCTTTTCCTCCTTATGTTCCTCATGTTTAACGACAACATATGGAATCCCAGCACGTCGCTCGATTACTCGCTCTTCAAGCAGCAAGTTCAGGATCCGGAACTGCGAAAAACCATTAAAAGGGTGGAAATCGAGAATGACCGGTATGTCACGATCACCAAGGTGGAAGGCGGGAAGGATGTAGCGTATAAAACCGAGATCCCGATGGACGATAAGGATCTCATTCCGCTCCTCGACCAGAATAAAATCGATTATACCGGGAAAACGTCGTCGCCTTCCTTCATTCAGACGATTCTGCAGATTCTCCCCTGGGCGATCATGATTTTCTTCCTCTGGTTCATGTTTCGCCAGCTCCAGGGCACCGGCAACAAGGCGCTTTCCTTCGGCAAGAGCCGGGCCAAACGCTATTTCGAGGGATCGGAACGCATCACCTTCGAGGACGTTGCCGGCCAGTTGGAAGCCAAGTACGAATTGGAAGAGGTCGTTGAATTTCTCAAGAGCCCGCAGAAATTCTCGAAAATCGGGGCCAAGATTCCCAAGGGCGTGCTCCTCGTGGGTATGCCGGGCACGGGGAAAACCCTCCTCGCCAAGGCCATTGCCGGTGAGGCCAATGTTCCCTTCTTCCACATGTCGGGGTCCGATTTCGTGGAGATGTTCGTCGGGGTGGGCGCGAGCCGTGTCCGCGACCTGTTCGAGCAGGGCCGCAAGAGCGCGCCGTGCATCCTCTTCATAGACGAGCTGGACGCCGTGGGCCGCACCCGCGGCGCGGGCTACGGCGGCGGTCACGACGAGCGCGAGCAGACCCTGAACCAGCTCCTCGTGGAAATGGACGGCTTCGACACCAAGGCGGGCCTCATTATTCTCGCGGCCACCAACCGGCCCGACGTCCTCGATCCCGCCCTCCTCAGGCCCGGCCGCTTCGACCGCCAGGTGGTCGTGGATATGCCGGACATCAAGGAACGCGAGGCGATCTTGAAGATTCACTGCCGCAAGCTGACTCTGTCGGCCGACATCGATTTCAACCGGATCGCCCGGGCCACGCCCGGCACCTCCGGCGCCGACCTGGCCAACCTGGTGAACGAGGCCGCCTTGTTCGCGGCGCGTAAGAACAAGCAGAAGGTGGAGAAGGCGGATTTCGAGGAGGCTCGCGACAAGGTTCTCATGGGCGTGGCGCGCAAGTCCAAGGTCATCCCTCCCAAGGAAAAGGAAATGACCGCCTATCACGAGGCCGGCCACGCGCTGCTCCACTACTACCTCAAAAACGCCGATCCCCTGCACAAGGTGACTGTCATTCCGCACGGCCGTGCCCTTGGCGTATCGTTCTCCCTCCCGGAGAACGATACCTACTCGATGAGCAAGGGCTGGCTCTCAGACCGGCTCGTGATCCTTATGGGAGGATATTCCGCCGAAAAGATCACTTACGGCGAAACAACGTCCGGTTCGCAACAGGACATCGAGCAGGCGACGCAGTTCGCCCGGCGCATGGTCTGCGAGTGGGGCATGAGCGACGTCCTGGGGCCGATTGCGCTAGGCCAGAAGGAAGAGCCGATTTTTATCGGCAAGGAGATCGCCCGGCACAAGGATTATTCGGAGGAGACGGCGAAAAAAATAGACAAGGAAATCAAGGCGATTCTCGAGAACAGCCTGGCCCAGGCCATCGATCTTCTCACGAAAAACAAGCCAAAGCTGAAAACACTGGCTGAGGCGCTTGTCCAGCGCGAAACGATGGATGACGATGAAATCCGCGAGCTCTTGAATTTCCCCAAGCGGGAACCCTCCGACGAGGATAAATAACCGCCAGACGTTGGCAAAAGGACCGGGTGATATTTGAAAAGGTCCGGCGTGTGTTTCATTGTTCTGTTTCTCTTTACCCTGCCCCTGCGGGCCGATGACAGGGAAATCGCCAGGAACAGTTTCCTCAGGGCCCGGGATATGTACCGCTCAGGGGCGGCCGCCGAGGCCGAAAGCCTCCTGCGTCAGGCAGTCACCTTCCTTCCCGGCTATTCGGAAACCAACTTTCTCATCGGTATCATCCTCTGCCGGCGTCAAGCCGCGACGGCCGAGGGGGTCTCACTCATCGAACGAGCCGTCAAGCTCGATTCATGGACCGATACCTCGCCGCTTGAAGCGCGGGCCGTGCTGGCGGGGGTCTACCTGCGCACCAAGCGCTTCCGCGAGTCTCTCGCCCTGCTCAACTCATTACAAACGAGCGATGTGTACTCGAGTGAACACGCGAGGGACCGGGCCCTGGCAGCCTACGGCGCCGACGACGTGAAGGGCGCGGACGCGATCTTCACATCCGCCTTGAATGAGTTTCCGGAGGACCGGCGGATCGCCCTGTCGTACATTCAAACCCTGATACGGAGGGGGCTCTTGTCCCGGGCGCGAACCATTGTGGAGCGCGGGGAGCGGGAATTCCCCGACGAACCGGGATTTTTATTATATAAAATCGCCCTGGACCGGACAGCCTCATCCAGGAAGAGCGATTTCGACCTTTATCGCCAAAAAGGCGGTCGGGACCCGGCCGTCGCGCTTTATTTGCTTGACGCGGACAATGCGACCTTTACCGCCGCCCTCGATTTTTTCTTTAACCAGAAGGGTGACGAGAGTGTTTTACTGGTAGAATCCCTCCTCAAGGGTTTGCTCCGGAACCGGCCGCGGCGCATGGAAGCCATTCGGCGCATTGGACCCCTTGAGGGTGAAAAGACAGTTGATGCCGACGGTGACGGATATTATGAGGAGAAATATTCATTCAAGGGAAATGAGCTTGAAACGGTGGTCATAGATAAAAATCAGGACGGGATGCCCGAGGCGGAGATCGAATTCAAAAAAAAATCACCGGCGAGCATCACGGTCCTGCGGCCGGCGGGCGGCGCCACGCGCTTTTTCTACAACGGGTACCCTCGGCTCTCGCGCGCCGAGGTTACGACCCGTGAGGGATCGGATGAGTACGAACTCATACCCGACGCCCTGCGATTTGCGCCTATCGGCGTCCTGCCCGTCCCGGCCGATTTCAAGCTGCGAGTATCGTGGCCAACGTCCGTGGTTTCCCCGGCCGTGTCGAAAATCGCACGCGCCTCATATTCCCTGACCACCGACCCGGCCGACAGCCGCCTGCCCGTGCGCAAGTGGGATCTGTACGCCGGCCGCAAGACGGTGCTCCATGAAGACACCTATCGCATCGGCCGGTTCGACCGCGTCGTATCCTACGACGCGAAGGGCTTGCCGGTGCGGGGACGCATCGACCTCGACGGCGACGGTTTCTATGAAATAACGGAAACCTACGTCCGGGGAACCCTGACCAGGATCGCATACGACGAAAACAAGGACGGCCGGCCCGATTACTGGCAGGACGCCGCCGGGAGCACACTGGAATGGGATCTGAACGGCGACGGCACACCCGACGTGATCGGCCGGCGGGGCCCGGACGGCAGGATCGTCGCGGATTACTCAAGACTCCTGCGGAGGAACAAGTGAGCGGCATCGTAAAACGCATATCGATTTTCGTTTTTCCCCTGATTTTCTTTTCGGCCTGCGTGTCGTCCTTCGATAACGTTACTTATTACGTTCCGCCCCTGCAGAACGTGCGGATTGGCGATATCGAAAAGTTCATAAGCGATCACGACTATCTGAGCGCTCTTCAGACCGTCGACCGTCTGGAACGGGAAAAAAAGAATGTGCCGCCGGAACGATTGACCGATCTTCGGGGAAAGGCGGTGTCGGGGCTGGCCGCCGCCGTTGAGGAGGCGGCGGCGCAGAAAAATTGGGGAATGGCGCTCGCCCTGTACGCATCGCTCGAGGTGATCGGCGAACAGGACAAGCTCCCCCGTTGGTCGAGGGAAGAACTCTCCCTCGCCTATGCCGAGAGCCTCGAGGCTGACAAGTCGCTCGCCCCCGCCATCCTCTATTACCTGAAGGCGTCGCTCGGGGGCACCCTCAGCCGGGAGAAGCTGGTTCACGCCATGGACCTGGCGGCCGGCATGAAGGACACGGGCGCGCTCCAGAGCGTCATCGAGGAAATGCAGCGTCGCGGTTTTTCCGTGCCGGCTGAGATGCTCGCCCGGAGCCGTGAGGTCACGCCGCTCTCCACCATGATCGGCGGGACGGTCACCATCTGGGTGAACAAGGGAGTAAAGATCGAGAAGGGGAGCGCCATGCTCGACCGCAGCATCGGAAGCGGGTTTTTTATCGATGCTCGCGGCTACCTCCTCACCAATTATCACGTCATCGAAAGCGAAGTGGACCCCGAATACGAGGGCTACTCGCGCATTTCTATAAGGCTGTCCGACAATCCGGACCAAAAAATACCGGCCCGGGTGGTGGGCTGGGATCCCATCCTCGACCTGGCCCTGGTGAAGGTCGAGCTTGAACCGAAATTCGTCTTCTCCTCCGTGCGCGTCGCGCCGGTCGAACCGGGTGAGAAAATACGAGTCATTGGTTCGCCGGGCGGGCTCGAGAATACCGTCACCTCCGGCATCATCTCGGCCACGGGGAGACGCCTTCTCCAAATTGGCGACGTGCTCCAGATCGACGCGCCGGTCAATCCGGGCAACTCGGGCGGACCCATGTTCGACGAATCGGGCATGCTTTTGGGAATCGTCTTCGCGGGGGTGGAACAATTCCAGGGGATCAATTTCGCCATCGACTCCCGCTGGATCAATCAAGTCCTGCCTCAGCTGTACAAGGGAAACGCGGTCAAACATTTTTGGTTGGGGGCGGCGCTTCTGGAAGGCGGGGAAGGGCTTGAGATTCTTTATACCGTGCCCGGTGAGCCGGCCGACAATGCCGGGCTTCGTGCCGGGGATATCGTGAAGAGCATCAACGGAAAATCGCTTGCCAAGATCGGGGACGTCCAGGGATTCCTGGAAGATTACGAGGCGGCGGCATTGGTAAGCGTCACGATCAAGCGTGAGGGGAACGAATTCGACGCTTATATCCGGCTGCAGGAACGCCCACGCGTCCCGGTCAAGCTCGCGCTCGAACGCGACGTGAGAACCAATGTCATTTTCCCGCTGTTCGGCATGAAAATAGACAAGGTGGGCGGATTTCCCCTCTCGCCGCATTACGTCGTGAGGCGGGTCATCGCCGGGTCGATCGCCGAGGAGCTTGGGCTTTCGGAAAACGATCCCGTCAACATCAGGAACTGGTACATCGATGAAAAGCGCAAAATCATCGGCCTGGACGTGCTCGTGCAGAGAAAGAAATCGGGATTCGTCGAGACGTATATCCGCATATTTTCGTACCTTGAAAAAGACAACTTTGTCTGACGCTTTATTCGGTCGTCGAAAAAGGCGTGCTTTTTCAACGACCGAATAAAAGCCGGTGTTGCGCAAATTATCCAAGGATCGTGCTGAAATAACCGATAATTTATACGACTGTGAAAAAGAAGATTACAAAAGCCCCCAAATCGAGGTGTCGCCGTTCGGTGCCAGTGGCATAAGGGAAATGCGAACATGAATATCAAGATAAAATCGATCCGTATCCCGGCGTTGGCGGTATTGCTCTCGTTCGCCGTGCTCCCTGTCGCCGCTCAGACCGGCGACGCGAGTCCCGCCCCTCACCCCGCGGCCATAAGAGCCTTTCACGGCTATGGTATGGGCCTGTCCCTGGACGAGGTCAAGGCCCGTCTCCTGAAGGATCCTTCCTTCAACTACCGCGGCGACCCGGATGTCTCGTTTCTCCCGGTCAAGGAGCAGGTGCTGATTGAATGCTCCGGCAACGGCTACATCAAACGCGCCCATTTCCAGTTCGTGGAGAAAAAATTGTACACGCTTATTCTCGAGCTCAATGAGGGCACAGTCGATTTTTTTACGATGATGACCGCCCTTGGGAGCGCCTACGGCGCCTACCGCGGCTTCTCGCCGGATCAAGTCGTCTGGGAGGCGGGAGGAGTGCGGCTCTCGCTTGAAAAGCCGCTGACGGTGAAGTATATCGACCTGGCCGTTATCAATCGCCTGAAGGACTCAGGCCGGAAGCAGACCGCCGACGAGGAAAAGGCTCTTCAGGAATTTCTAAAAGAATTTTAGAGTGGTACAACATTCGCCCCTGAACATCATACTGCACAGCGAGCAGGCACGTATCGTCCGGCGCTCGAGACACCCCTGGATTTTCCGGTCCGCGATCAGCGCCTGCGAGGGCGCAATCGAAAACGGCGCCCAAGCGGCCGTGTGCGACGGCGAGGGGAAGCGTCTCGGGACGGGATTCTATTCGACAGGCAGTAAAATCGCTTGCCGCGTTTTTTTCTGGGGCGAGGGCGAGCCGCCCGCCGATTGGGCCGCCGGGCGCCTGGCGGGAGCCCTGGCCGTTCGCAGCGCCCTCGCCATCGACAGCGACGCCTACAGGCTCGTCAACGCGGAGGGAGATTTTTTCCCGGGTCTGGTGGCGGACGTGTACGGCGGAACGATCGTGCTCAAGCCTTCCATACGGGGCGTCGAGCGGCTGGTAAACGATCTGGCCGGTGCAATCATTTCCCTTCTGCCGGGGCGCGCCGTCTATGTGAAACGCGATGAGAAGGCGTCCCGGGTGGAATCGATGGAGCTCCCCACGGGATACCTCATCGGCGGAGGCGACGATACGGCCGTGCCCATCATGGAAAGGGGTCTGCGGTACCTGGTGGACATACGCGAGGGGCAGAAAACCGGGTTTTACCTAGACCAGCGGGAAAATCGGCGCATCGTGGGCGATCTGGCGGGGGGGAGACGGGTGCTCAACCTCTTCTCCTATACCGGCGCCTTCGCGTTGACCGCCCTGCGGGGTGGCGCGCGGCTCGTCGATTCGGTCGACCTTTCCCGTAAGGCGCTCGAGGAGGCCCAAAGGAATTACTCGCTCAACGGCTTTCCCGAGCCGCACGAGGCGCGCTGGATCAGGGCGGACGGATTCGAGTTTCTCGATCAAGCATCCGAGTACGATCTGATCATTCTCGATCCGCCGCCTTTCGCCAGGAGCAAGGGCGAGGCGCCGGGCGCGCTGCGCGGATACCGCCGGCTCCAGTCGGTTGCGATCAGGCGCCTGGCGCACGGAGGGCTGCTGGCCGCCTTCTCCTGCTCCGGTGCGGTCGACATGGCCGCCTTCAAACAGGTTCTTTTCGAGGCGGCGGGCGAATCAGGCCGGCCGGTGCGGGTCCTGCGCGAGCTGCACGCCGCCGAAGATCACCCCTGGTCCATCGCGCATCGGGAAGGAGAATACCTGAAAGGATTGTTGGCCTATGTCGAATAAACTGTTTCCGTTGCTTCTGGGCCTGGCCCTCGTTGTGCTGCCGGCGGCTTCCTGCCGGGACCATAAGTTGAAAACGATCGACGTCCGACTGAAGGGGAAAACGCTGCACGTGGAAGTGGCCGTCACCGAGGCGGAGAAGGAGAGCGGCCTCATGGACCGCCGCTCGCTCGGACCGGACGAGGGCATGATTTTCGTCTACGACCAGGACCAGCGCATGCATTTCTGGATGAAGGATACGTATCTCCCGCTTTCCATCGCCTTCTTGAGCGTGGACGGCACGATTCTCCAGATCGAGGATATGCAACCGCTCGACCAAAAAACGATCGAATCCCGCCAGTCGGCCCGTTACGCCTTTGAAGCCAATCGGGGGGCCTTCGCCCGTTGGGGCGCCGCGGTCGGCGACAAGGTGGAGTTCCCCCCCGGCTTCCCGCACTGAAGAGACGGACTCCGATCTTTCTTCTAGCAGTGAATCATAAGAGAAATCATTTTGATTGATTATTTATTTCTCTGTAGCTTTTTCGCTTTCCAACTTTTTTTTCTTTATCCGCGTTTATCCGCGTCCTATCCGCGTCCTATCCGTAGTTATTCCCGTCGGGGATACCGGCAACGGCGGGAGCGATCAGGCGATGTCGATGACAAGCTGCTTGAGCGGGCCGTCGACGGCCAGTTCGATGAATCCGAACTCACTCTTCGCCTCGGAAGAGCTGATCGAACCATCCTCTTTTTTCTCGAAATCGCCCTGGGGATAATCGACGCGGCAAAAGGGATTGAGCAGGTTGACGCGCAGAAACGACTCGTCCGGGACGATAAGCTCGAGTCGGTCGCTCGAGGAATAGATGGTTCCCTCGAATTTTTCCTCGATCTCCGGAAAAAAGAGCGTGTGCCGCCCGCTGTTGGTTTTTAAGGAGAGCCTTTCAACGGCGATCTCGCGCATATCGAGGGTGAGGTCGGACTCATGGATGGCGAGGGCGAGGTTGTGCGGGATCTTTTTCGCGAGCGAGAGCGACCAGGTGGTGCGGATTCGGAAGTGCGGGGAGAGGTAGGGCTTCGGCTTGTGGATCTTCACCAGGGACGTGTTCCCGATCGCCGTCTGCTCGATGATCGGATCCGGCATCGGGCCGAATTGTTCGCAGCGCAGAAGGGAGGTCTCGCCTTCCGTGGCGCCGACGGAAAGCTGGCCGAAGGAAAACAGGAGCTCCAGGCTCACCTCGCGCGGGTGGTGCGGATAGGAAATGGCGAGCGTTTTTTCAACCGAGGCGTGCTGGCGGAGAAACCGCTGGCGCAGAAAGGAGTCGCGGAGGAAGATGGTGCCGGCGATGACGAGCGTGATGGGCCACAGGTTGAGGAGAACCGAAGTAATCCTGCTCAGGTCCTTGGGGATGATGTCGAGTTGAAAGACGATGAGCAGGCAACCGATGAGCACCGACGAAATCGAAATCAAAATGACGATGCGCTTGGCCACCGGTTTCATACCGCAATGTAAATCTTTGCCTTGGGCGTGTCAACATGAGGGCGCTCTGCAAGGGAACAACGTGCGGGGGAATTTATTAGGAAGCCAGGAAAGGCAGGAGGCCCAGAAAGGGAAACGGATAGAACGGGGATGAATACGGATAAAATTCAATCCCCAACTAAAAGCCATTTTCTCTTCTTTTTCATTGTCTCTTTTCCTGGTTTCCTGTCCTTCCTGGTTTCCTCAGAAATTCTTTCTTCTCTCCAGGCCGGGGGATCTCACATAATAGTGGACGACGACGCTCGAATGTGAGTAAACTAAGACAAAATCAATTGCAATGCGAGCTTTAGAACGATGAAGTCGTTTGAAAGCGGCCGTTTGAAACGGCAAAACAGGGGAGGTTGTATGCAGGAGATAGCCACGCGCCAGGAAATGACGAAAAAGCTGACCTACGGCGTCGGTGGGGTCGGCGCAGGTGTCGGACTTCTGATAATAACCGCGCTTAAATCTTCACCGCTCTTCTGGGTGGCGGCGGGGGTGTGTGCCATTGCCGGTGTGATTATGATTCTGTCCAAAAAGCAAACGAAGGCCGGTGTTGTCATGCTGGGCGCCGGCATCCTGGCCGGTGTTGCAGGATTGGCCACTCTCGCCCTCGGTCCGGTGTTGGGTGGGATAGCCGGCGTTGGCCTCATCGTCCTCGGAGGCATTTCGCTATTCAGATTCTTCCGCGACCTCAAGAAGAGGAGTTAGTGCGAAACCGGGACCGGGCTTTCGCCGAACGCATTTCGGCAGCCGGCCGGGATCGGGCGCTTTTTTTCTTGGAGCGTTTGGTCCACGCGGCGCCGGGCGGGTCCGGCGGAGACGGCGGAGACGGCGGAGCGGGGTCGGTTCATGCGATATTGGCTTGAGACGTACGGCTGCCAGATGAACAAGGCGGAGTCCGAAGCCCTGGCGATCGAGCTCGAGGCGGCGGGCTGGACTCAGGGAGGGGATTCGACGGATGCCGACCTCGTCGTTCTCAACACCTGTTCGGTGCGGCGGACGGCTGAGGAAAGGCTCGAGGGACGGCTGGGGCACTATCGCCACGAGAAGGAGCGGCGCCGGTTTACCCTCGCGGTCGTCGGCTGCATGAGCGAGCGGCTCAAGGACGAGTTCCGGGCGAGGTTTCCCGAAATCGATCTCGTGGTCGGCACCTTCCAGAAAGGCCGCTTCCTGGACGCGCTCGGGGAGACGCTCCGCTCGCACCGGCCCCTTACCTTCGCGGACGGAGGGGAGTACCGCTTCGCGCCGCTGCATTCCCGCGGCGAGTTCAAAGCCTTCCTGCCGGTCATGCACGGCTGCAACAATTTCTGCAGTTACTGCATCGTTCCCTACGTGCGCGGCCCGGAAGTATCACGTCCGCCGGAGGAAATCGTGCGCGAGTTGGACGAGCTTCAAAGGCGCGGCGTCCGGGAGGTGACGCTCCTCGGCCAGAACGTCAATTCGTACGCCTACCTGAACAATGGCACGCGGCTCGATTTTCCGGGGCTGCTGGACATCGTCGCGGACAGGATGAGCGGAACCGGCTGGATTCGCTTTCTCACTTCCCATCCCAAGGATTGCAGCCGGGCGCTTATTGAGCGTCTCGCCGGCACTCGGGCGTTTTGCCGCCACATCCACCTTCCCGTGCAGCACGGGTCGGATCGGATCCTGGACCTCATGAATCGCGGCTACACGCGGGGAGATTATCTGAAGCTGGTTCGGGACATTAAAAATACCGTCAGCGGCGCAACGATTACGACCGATATTCTCATTGGGTTCCCGACGGAAACGGAAAAGGATTTCCAAGACACTCTCGACCTCATGAGGGAGGCCGAATTCGACGACGCCTACACGTATTATTATAATCCGCGCGAGGGGACGAAAGCCTGCGCGCTGGGTGACACGGTGAGTCGGGAGGAAAAGCTGCGCCGCCTGAGAGAGATCATCGATCTCCACCGGGACGTCAAGCGGAAGCGCCAGTTTGATCGGCTCGGGCGGACGGAACGCGTGCTCGTGGAGGGCGTGTCCAAAAAGAACCCGGGCGAGCTTCTCGGCCGCACCGAGCACGACGAAATGGCGGTGTTTACGGGACCGCCTGATGCGATCGGGACGTTCGCGACCGTGAGGCTGCGAAACCTGCAGGGCGCCACATTCCGGGCCGAGCCCGTACAGTAAGGAGGAGCGATTATGCCTTGGAAGTTCATTATATTCATCGTCATCGTCATCATTATGGCTGTTTTTATTGGGTTGAATTTCGCGTCTACAGCCGATCTTAATTTTGTGTTCGCCCAGGTTGAGAAAGCGTCCGTCATTCTCATCATCCTCGTTTCATTCGCCGCCGGGGCCGGCGCCGGCGTTCTCGCGACGCTGCTGTCGCGTTCGAAGAAAAAGCGCAAGGAGAAAATCAAGAGCGCGAAGAAGCAGGAGCTTGAACAGGCCGAATCGGATTCGGAGTCGGAAGAGGAGGAGAGCGAACCGGCGAAAGGGAAGGGCCGTGGGCGGCGTCGACGGTAAGATACGAATCGTCCTTTTCATCTTTGCTCTCTGCGTCTCGGGGGTATTGTTCGCCGATAAATCACCCGTCACTCCGGAGGCGGCGGAAACCCTGGAAAAAGAGAATAAATTCGACCAGGCCATGGCCGTCTACGAGGAATGGCTCAAGGAAAATACGGCCGACCCGCGTTTTTCCACCATTCTGCGGCGCTGCGGCGAATTGAAAAAAAACCCCTCCGCCTCCATTGAGCTTTACACACAATACGTTAACGCAGTGCGCGATCCCGCCCAGAAACGGGCCCTGTACCGTGAGACCGCCCTCCTGCAGACGCTTATGGGCGACTACCGCTCCGCTCTCTTTTCCTTCGAGCGCGCGTTTGACGCGATCGACGAAACGGTCGGGCGCGATCCGTGGCTGACCGCCGTTCCCGCGCTGTACATCGCCTGCGGCGAAACCGAAAAGGCCTACGACTGGATCGTACGCATCGATCCGGTGGTGAGCGGCCGCGGGTTGCGGGCCGAGCTCAATTACAGCCTCCTCGAAATCTACCTTATCCGGGGAGAAACAGAATACGCCGATCGGGCGTTTTCAATCTTGGCATCGGAATTCAGGACCGAAGAAGCCTATCCGCAGGCCCTGTTTCGATTCGGCGTTTATTATATATCGCGGGGCGAGAAGAAGAATGCGGAAACATACCGGGACGTCCTGGAAAAGGATTATCCCGCCGCCCTGGAAACCCGGGCGCTGCGGGCGTTGTGGGACGGCACAGCGGGGGGATCGATCGGACTGCTCGCCGATCCCCACGACATTCTCGGCGGGGAGCGATTTTCCGAAGAGGCCGTACAGAAGACCTCGGCCGAGAAGAGCCCGGGCGAAGCCGAGGGGAAGACTCAGACGGGCGATCAGCGAGGCGGCGAGGCGAGCGGCGGATCATGGCGAGTGCAGGTCGGAAGCTACGCCGTTCGTGAAAACGCCGTATATATCGTGAAGGACCTGGAAAAAATCAGATTTCAGGCCGATATCGTAGAAGCCGTGGTCGGCGGCAAGAGATATTTCAGGGTGTTCGTGGGCCGGAACCTGACGGCCGACGAGGCGCAGACCCTGCTCGCCAAGCTCCAGGACGCCGGCGTCGGCGGGTACCTCTTTCCCGCGGACAAATGAGCGCGGGGAGAATATTTCGATCGCCTTCGAGTCTTCGATCACGGCTACGCGCCGAATTTCAGCACTTTATCTGAGTAGGCCAGGGCGAGCTGGATAAGCTTGGTCGTCGGGACGATTCCCCACGAGCCTTTACCGCAATCCCGTTCCCCGAATCTGGTCAGCCCGTCCGGGCGGATGCATTCGGCGCGGATGAGGAAGGGAATGGGGTGGCTCGAGTGGGCTTTCATCTTGGCCGGCGTGGAATGGTCGCCGGTGACGATGATCACGTCCGGTTTGAGCGCGAGCAACCGGGGGATGACCTTGTCCACTTTCTCTATCTCCGCCACTTTGGCCTGGAAATCGCCGTCCTCACCCTTGGAGTCGGTGTACTTGTGGTGCACGAAGAAGAAATTGTGATCCTTCCAGATCCGGTTGAGGGTCGCGATCTGCGCTTCCAGGTCGGGGACGTCCTCAATCACGTCCATGCCCACCAGTCGGCTGACCCCCTTGTAGTCGGGGTAGACGGCCACGGCCGCCGCTTTGAGCTTGAACCGATCCTTCATCAAGGGAATGTGCGGCAGCTCGGCGAAACCGCGCATGAGCACGGCGTTGGCGGGATGATGGTCCTTGAGCAGGGCGAGGGCCTGCTTGACGAATTCCTTCGCCGCCTCGGCGGTCTTGTTGCCCTTTTCCGAAGTGGGTTCCGGATCGAGCGGCGGAACGCCGGTCTTCTGGGTGTCGGTGTCGGCCACGTGGTCGGAGAGATCCCGGCCGCGGAATACGACGCAGGCGCGGTAGTCTTTCACCGGCCGGACCAACACTTCGACGCCCGGGATGTTCACTTTGCCCAGCACCTCGCAGAGCTTGGCGCACTGCTCGGTCGGGATGCGTCCGGCGCGCCGGTCGGTGATGTTGCCCGCGTCGTCCCGGGAGGCGAAGTTGAGACGGGCGGCGACGTCTCCCGCCTTCATGGGAAAGCCGATGCCCATGGCCGCGACCACGCCGCGCCCGATCGGATAATCGAACGGGTTGTAGCCGAAAAGGGCGAGGTGGCCGGGGGCGGAACCGGGCGCGATACCGTAATCGATGGGGATATGCAGGCCGCATTCGGCGTTTTTCGCCAACTCATCCAACGCCGGGGTCTTGGCCGTCTCGAGCTCGGTGAGGCCGTCGGACGTCAGGGGCAGCCCTCCCAAACCGTCCATCACTAATAGAAGGATTTTCTTGTCATTTTCGACGATGAGTGATTGCAGCACGTTTTCCATTTTTCCTCCTCAATCCGGCCGCACCGGCTTTCATTCAATATCTCACGGAGACTATCGCATCGGCAATAGTATATTTCGCAGCGACTCGCGAAGCGAAGCGTCGAGCGGCTTCGAGTGACGTGAAGCATTATTCTGGGATCGGTCCATTTGGTCAAGGCGGGATTCATGGCTTCACCGTATGCCATTTCCATTACCTTAGGGCGATCCGGCAATTCGCAGTGTGGAAGTATTACTTCATATGGAATTGCTGCAAAGTCGACCTCTCCTCTTGAAAAAACGCGGAAAATAACCTAAGGTTGAGTTAGCCGTCCTAGATAGTAGATGAGGAGCACGCATGGCCACACTCGATTTCGAACACTGCACAGAGTGCAAATATTATTTGAAAATAACCCATGAATACTGCTACCACCCGGCCAAGTTCGGGACTTTACTTGAGGATTCAGACAAAATCCCGTCCTGGTGCCCTTTGAAAGCGGCCCTTTGAACGGCCGGCGGAAAAACGATTCTCGCGGCCTATCGCCTGACGGGCGGCCTTCCCTGTATTGTCAAGAATAAACGAAAGGAAAACTCCCAATGAACTTTTTCAGCCGGTTGGATGAGCTCGCCGAAAAAAAGGATACCCTTCTCTGCATAGGCCTGGATCCGAACTTCGCGATGCAGCCGGGCGAGGATGCGGAAACCGCCCTCGTTGATTTCAACCGGCGCATCATCGACCTGACCCAGCAGTTCGCCCTGTGCTACAAACCGAATATCGCCTTCTACGAGCGCTTCGGCCCGGCGGGTCTGACGGCGCTTAAAAAGACGATTGAAATCGTTCCGAACGACATCCCGGTGATCATCGACGCCAAACGGGGCGACATCGGCAATACGGCCAAGGCGTACGCGCAGACGATTTTCGACCATTTCAAGGCGCAGGCCGTCACCCTCAATCCGTATCTCGGGAAGGAATCCCTCGAGCCTTTTTTGGCCCGGGAGGATAAGGGTTTGTTCGTCCTCTGCCGCACATCCAATCCGTCCTCGGCCGCGGTGCAGTTGGCGGAGGTGAAAAACAGTCGGACCGGCGGTTTCGTTCCGTTCTACGTCCACCTGGCCGAGGAAACGGCGCGCTGGGGAAAAAACGTCGGCCTGGTGGTGGCGGCCAATGAGGCGGACGCCCTGCAAACCGTCCGTCGTCTTCTGCCGGACATCTGGTTCCTCGCGCCGGGGATCGGGGCTCAGGGGGGAAGCGTGGAGGAGGCGATGGCTTCCGGAGCGCGGCTCGACGGCAAGGGCATCCTGCCGATGGCGGCCCGGGAGATCATCGAAGACCCGAGACCGGACGAAAAGGCGAAAATGTTACGCGACCGGATCCGGGCCGCCCACCGGAAAATAACGGCGCGCGGATATTCGGCGCCACCCGTGAAAAAAACGTACCGGGAGCTTGTCTTGAAAATGGTCGAGCACGGCTGCTTCAAGGTCGGCCGGTTCACCTTGAAATCCGGCCTGGTCTCGCCTTTTTACCTCGACCTCCGCCGGCTCGTCTCCGATCCGGACCTGCTGCGCCTGGCGGCCGATGCCTACATCGACATGCTCCGACCCCTCTCCTTCGATCGCGTTTCGGCCATCCCCGTCGCTTCGCTGCCCGTCGCCACGGCCGTTAGCCTTTCCCTCGGCGTGCCCATGATCTACCCGCGCATTCCGGCCAAGGCCCACGGGTCGGGATCGCCCGTTGACGGGGCGTACAAGACTGGGGAAAAGATCGTGCTCATCGACGACCTCATCACTACCGGCCTCTCCAAGCTTGAGGCGCTCGAGGTGCTCCGCGGTCAGGGCCTCACGGTCGATGACCTGGTCGTACTCGTCGTGCGCGGCAAGACCGCCGCCGCGGATCTGGAGAACCACGGCGTCACCCTGCACGCCGCCCTGGATATGGAGGATATCCTCCAGGTGGTCGAACGCGAGGGTCTGGCGGACGAGGCCACGCTCGCCGAGATCAGGGAGTTCATGGCGAAGAGTTGAACTCGCCGGGGAGGGAGGCGAGGGGAGAACCGCGGATTGACGTGTGGTGATCACGCGTACACGGATGAACACGGACAAGACGGATGAAGCGAGAAGAGGGGCTGAGAAAAGAGGAAGGCGGGAAAATACGTTCGCTCCAGCTCCTCGGCGGAGCCTGTCCCGAGCTCTGTCGAGGGACTCGGGATAAACACCGCCGAAGTAATCCGGGGGGGGCAATGCCCGCTCAATGCCAAACAGAATTCCAGTGTGATTTCAGCCATGCACGGCCCGTTTTTTTATGCCTTGTCCGATGCCGCATGCCGTTTATCGAGTATGCCCCGTATGGAAGGGCTTATCGGTTTATCCTGGCGATGAATGCAGCCTATCCAGCAGCACGGCCGGCGCATTCCTTCTTTCAGTTCCGTCCGCGTTCTTCGAACGTGCTCTTTTCTCGTTTCCGGCTTTTTGACCGAGATCACCCAGCAGATCCATTCGTTCCGGGCAAGCGGCGTCAAGCCGTTCCAGGTTGAGAGAGCGGCCGGATCGGTGGCAAGCTCTTTCCGCAAATCCTCAGGCACGTCGTGCACGACACCCGTTGCGATCTTTTCTGTACGCATATTTTTTACCTCCGGTCTTGTACGGCGGTCATCATTCTTCTTCATTAAAAAGTAAGCATCCCGATTATGAATGGCAAGCGGGGACTTTTCCGCGAGTAAGTGGATCTCCGCAAGCAAGCTCGGAACCAAGCCGCGAACGATTCGCCCCAACTTCGTTGGAAACGGCATTTTAAATATTCAAAACGGCATTTTAAATATTCTGAAAGACGTTTTGAATTTAAAAAATGCCGTTTCCAATATTCCGAACGGCATTTTGAATTCCGAAAACGCCGTTTCTCGAATTTTTTTTCAGGAAAAGATCCCATGCCGTTAAAAAACCTTGAAAAGCGGCCGAAAAAGGCGTTTAATGTAAGCGATAATGAAAAAAGGTCGATGGTTCGTTTTTCGTCAGTCAAGGTTGAGAAAAGACGAATGATATTATAACGATTAAGTGGAAGGGTTGGTGCAATGTTGCGGCTAAAAAAACGTTTGCGGCAATGCAGGGCGATACGACGGAAAATAAAACATGACAAATGAGGAAACAACAGAGATATGGTGAAAATTGAAAAAATTATCGAAAATAAGTAACAATTCATCGACTTATTGTTGTTGGCGGACGAGCAGGAAAATATGATTGACAAGTATTTGCCGAGTGGAGACTTGTTTGCTTTATTTGACGATGATTTGAAAAGTCATATCGAGTAAAGAATTATTTTACAGACAATTACGACCACCCTATTTTCGAGGGCGACATACGACTTGTTGATATGATTTATCTAAAAAAGGATTTATAGTAATAGTAGGAATGCATGACAAACGAAAAAAAACGCTGAATAAAACCGCCTGACGCCAGTGATACGTTCGTTCTTGACCACTCAATGTCTTGACCACTCAGTTCCTTTTATCCGTAGTTCCCTTCATTCCTTCTCTCCTCTCCCCTTCGTGTTCTTTCTTCTCCGTGTTCTCCTACTCCCTCCGTGTCTCAGTGTCCTCTTCTCTTCTCCCCCTCTTTTCCCGGTTTCCTTGCCTCCCGGCTTCCCGACGGATCCTCCTTTTCCTGTTCGAGGAGCCGCGCCTTGGTGAGATTGACCTTGTCGTATTTCCGACGGATTTTAAGGACGGCGGCTTCGAGCTTCTGCTTGCGGCCGTCCTGTTCCTCGAAGAGCTCTCCCTGTGTGTGGGTTTTGCCCGCGGTGACGTTGGACAGGCCGAGGCCAAGCAGTCGGATCGGCGTTTTCCAGTTCCATTTTTTTTCCAACAGCGCGACGGCGGCCGCGTACAGCTCTTCGGCCGACAGGACCCAATGCCGGCGCGTCTCCTGCGCCTGGACGGTCTCGAAATTCTCAAGGCGTATCTTCAATACCACCGTCTTGGCCCTGAGGCCTTCATAAAGGAGACGGAACATTACTTCGTGGGCGAGACGCAGGAGCACTTTCTTCAAGCCGGCTGCGTCGCGACGGTCGCTTTCGAAGGTGGTTTCGCTCGAGAGCGAGCGGCTTTTCGTCTCCGCGGTAAAGATGCCCGGATCGATCCCACGCACGGCGTGGTGGAGAAACGATCCGCCGGCCTTCCCGAAAAGGGTGGAGAGCATTCCGGCTGAAAGAGTCCGGATGGACGCGACGGTGGTGAGGTTCAACTCCGCCAGACGCGCGGCGGTTTTTTTGCCGACGCCCCACAGATCGGCCGGCAGGAGGCCGTCGAGGAAGGCCTCCTCCTCTCCCGGCCTCACCCTGAAAAGGCCGTCGGGTTTCCTGAACTGGGACGCCATTTTCGCGAGATACCGGTTCGGGGCGATGCCGACCGAAATGGTGAGACCGAAGTCATCGCGGATGCGCCGTTTCAGCAGCGAGGCGATTTCCCCCGGCTCGCCGAGGAGACGGGCGGTTCCCGAAAAATCCATGAAAGCCTCGTCAATGGAAATCTGGCAGAACTCGGGGGCCGCTTGCTCCAACACCCTCATGATCCGGTTCGATACCTCGATGTAGCGCTCCATGCGCACGGGTAAAAATACGCCCTGCGGGCACAGGCGCACGGCCTGGGAGATGGGCAAGGCGGAGCGAACGCCGAAGGCCCGGGCTTCGTAGGAGCAGGCCGATACCACGCCGCGCCGGCCCGGTCTGGCCCCGACGATCACGGGTTTTCCCCGCAGTTCCGGGCGATCGCTCTGCTCAACCGAGGCGAAAAAGGCGTCGAGATCGGCGTGGAAAATGACCGGGGAAGATTCCGTTTCTGTCATGGGGTGAAGGCGATGGTCTTCCGGAACGTAAGGCGGTTTTCCAGGGAAAAGTTGTCGCCGTGAATGCCGATGTCCGGAGCCGCGGTTTTGTAGAGCACTTCCAGCTCGAGCCGGTAGTCGCGGTCCATCGGCAGCGTGAGCTCGAGACCGAGGTCCTGAGGGGGATTGATGCCGATCGATATCGCATAGCGCGATACCCCCGCCTTCTGGACCGGAAAATTCGAATCATACAGCTTGAAATCCGCGTTCGCGGAAATGACCGCGTTGACCTTGTACGGTGAGCCGAGGAAGCGGAGCACGAAGTCGAAATTCTTTCGGGCTGCGAACCGCGTGCCCGAGTAGGTGGCGGAGATGTAGTCTTTCACGTCGGCCAGGGAGATGAGGTATTGACGGCTGTTCGTGCGCACGACGGGATGAAGGCCGCCCGTGTCGACGATCTGGAACTCGCCGAGCGGCGCGGGAGAGCTCAGGCGAAGGGTGCGGGTGCGCCGGTCGTAATCGACGATCTGCTCGGCGAGCACCGGTTGCGGGCGACGGGCGTACGGATCGTAGAACAGGAGAACGACGGCCAGGGCGACGCTTCCGGCCAGGGTAAGGATGAGAAAAAGGAAGGATCTACTCGACAGGAGTGAACCGCGCCGGAACGGAAAAAGGAAACGGATGCGGATGAGCAGGAGGAGGTAGGGAAGGACGATGACGGTGAATAAAAAGTTGCCGAAGACCTTGTTGAAAAGGAAAATGCTCAACAGACGCGGCTCCGACAGTGAAAAAACCTCGGCCAGCAGGAGAGCGACCGACAACGGCGACAGTCCGAAGAAGAGGACTTTCAATGCGCGGCGGTTGACGATGCTTCCGATGACGATGCAGATAAGCGGCCAGAGAAAATAATACGCGAATGAAACGTTCAAACAGGCGACGACCACGATGCACAACACGGTGAAAAGCAAGGCGGCCGCGGTGTAAAACGTCCCCTTTTTGGCGAAGGGAAGCCGGCGTCCGACGCGATAGAGGAGAGCGGCGGCCGAGAGAAAGACGCCCAGCTTGAGCAGGAAGAAGAGGGCGGGCGCGGACATCCAGAGGTCTGGGAAATTCCTGATCGCGAGAAGCGCGTCCAGGAGATAGCCGGAGCCCAACAATATGAGAAAGGCCGCGGCGATAAAAAACGGCACGTTCCAGAAATTCCTGCGCAGGGTGGCGGCGTATTTTTTTAAAACCGGAATCCGGAACGCCGCGAACGCGAGAATTGCGAAGGTGAAGGCGAGAAGCACGGCGAGATAGGCTGTTTCCGAAACGAGCAGAGGCGGGAAAAAGGGAAGCGTGAAGAGAACGTAATGGCGGTCCCAATCCTCGGGCAAGCCCGAGGGGAATGAGTCGGTGAATCGGATCGCGCCCTCCACGAGGGCTCGCAGCCGGCCGCCGGGAGGTTGGCCGCTCTCGGGCGGACCCGATGTCTCAAGCGTCAGCGCCGGAATCCCGGCCCGCAGATACTCGCCAAGAGGTCTTTTCGCTATCTCCAGGCCGGCGCGATAGACCGGCAGGTCGATGCCGCGTACCGTGTACTGAACGCCGGAGGCTGTCAGGGAGTTGATGACGGCGCGCAAGAGCCAGAGGGGCGAGGCGGTTCCCCGGCCGCCGTACCGAAGAGTGATCCGAGAAGGAACACGCTTCAAATTCAGGTAGAGCAGGCAGGAACGCTCCTCGGGGAAATAGGTTTTGAGGAATTGTTCGGTGCCGAGAAAATGCTCTCCGCCGCTCTCGAATTCGCCGCCCAGAAAAACCATCCTCACGGTCAACGGCGGGGCGTTTTCCTGAAAAGAGGCGAGAAGCGCAAGCCCGCAGGCGATTCCGAAAGAGCCGTCCTCATCGGGCGGAGCCTGGTCGTCGTGATTGAGCGGAATGACCACGATGAGCGTATTGGACGAGCGCCCTGGTACGGACGCTTCCAGAATGCATGAAAAGGAATGGCCTCCGGCGGCCTTGGAGAAGTCGGTTTTTTTCATCGGAATCCTCAAGAGCGCCAGGCGTTGCTCGATAAAGCGGATGACTCGTTTTTCGTTTTCAGAACCTTCGGTATGAGGATGAAGCGATTGCAAAAAATGGAAATCTGTACTACTATCAAAATCAACGGCGTCCGAAAAATGGCTTTGTGACGAGAGAGGAAATACCGATATTAGAAGGGAGATGAAAAAAAGCGCGGTTTTCATCAGTTGAGGATAGGGTAAGGAGCGCGCAGCGTCAAGCGATGCGCGCTTCCGGAAGCCGCGCCGCGACGAGGAGCGGATGGAAATATTGCCGGAGATCATCAGGCGGAAGAGTGTTCGCCAATTCAAGCAGAAACCCGTCGGCAAGCAGCAACTCTCGCGCATCCTGGAGGCCGGGCTCAAGGCGCCGTCGGCAAAGAACCGCCAGGCATGGAGGTTCATCGTCATTCAGAAGGAAGAACTACGGAAACGCCTGCAGGAGGCCTCGTTCGGGCTGGAATACGTCGGTCAGGCTCCCGTAATGGTCGCCGCCTGCACAACGAACATTGATTATCGGATGCCGAACGGGCAGCTCTCCTACCCGATCGATATCGCCTTCGCGGTCTCGTTCATGATGCTGCAGGCGGTTCACGAAGGGCTGGCCACCTGTTGCATTTCCACCTACGATGAACAGGAAGTCAAGGAGATCTTGACGATACCGTTCTCCATGCGGGTGGTGATGCTTCTCCTGATCGGGCACAGCGACGCGGATCCCGAACCGGCCGGCCGGAAACCGATGAAGCGCAGCGTTTCCTTCGATCACTGGTGACGGGAACGGACCGATTCGGCACGGCGGCGGCCGAAAATTATTGAAGGAGAACGTCATGTTCGATAAAACGGTACATCCGGCGCGTTATCCAACGATCCGAAATCAGCGGCGGGCCGCCGGAAGCGGCGGCGTGTTTTTCGCCGGATTGGCGGCCAGACGATAATGCCCCTTCAGGAAAAAAAACCGTTTATCAGTCTTCCCCTCAAGATCGTTCTCACGAGCGACGGGATCAATTTCTTCATCAAGCATAAAAAGAACCTCCAGAGATTCAAAATGGCGGACAACGTTGAGGAGTACGGCATTTCCCTGGATAATTTCTCGCCCCAGTCCATCCAGCGCATGATCCTCGTCAATTATATTTCGAAGCTGGAATTGTCGAGGGCCGAATTCGTCTCCAAGCGCCACGAAATCATGGATTGCTCCAAGCTCATCGTCTACGGCATCCTCTACAAGCAACTCGACGACGCCGTTTTTAAAAAAGTGATCAGTTCCGCCCTGATCAAGCAATGGAACAGAACCGCACCGAAATCCATCATCGACGAAAGAACGAAAATCAATGAATCGTACCTCGAGGGGATCATCACCAAGGACCCCGGAATCATCCAGAGCGTCAAAAGGGAGATCCTCGGCACCCTTTTCGATCAGATCAAACTCGACAACAATTTGGAGGCCGATGAGAAGGCGATCAAGCTGTACACGCTTGAAAAATACATGAACAATCTGCGCCCGTTTACCTGGTTCATCCTCACGAAGTTCCGGGGCACCCAGGAGTATTTTTTACTCGTATCGCAGATAAGGGAGCTCCTCAAGGAATATCTCGAGAAAGCCAAGATCGCCGAGTATCTGTCGCTCATGATCATGGAGCTCGCCATCAACGCGGAAAACGCCAACCTGCAGGGATACATCAAGCGGACATACAAGGGAACGATCGATCCGAACGAGGTGGTGGTGAACATCAACCTCCGCAACCGTATTCTCAAGGAAATCGAGCAGCTCAACGAATGCATCTACCTCTCCTGGCAAGTCGGCGGCAGCAAGAGCGGCGCCATCGGCATGATGAACAAGCTCAACATCACCATTTACAACCGGGAATCTGAATATCGGGAGCTGAAGCAAAGCGTTGAAAATAAAAAGATCCTCGATCTCAAGGAGAAGAGTCTGACGGATTTCTATCGGGGCATTCCTGAAGCGGAGGTCAACACCGAATTGGGACTCTATTATCTTTCCTACCTCAGCGAAGCCTGCGACAAGGTCAATGTGAGGTTTGAGTCGCTGGTGAACCAGCTGCGCAATTCCGATCTGACGATCATCATGCTGAAACTGAGCTTCTAGTACCCCTTGACAGGACGTTCCGTTTTTTTCACTATTTTCAATAGGAGTCAAAGGCGGCCGGAAACGCAGCGGATTTTCATCGGGATGTTCCCGCGCCGTTTTGCTGCAATGTATGACTTTACATCCTATTTCGTGTATGAGGAGGCGGAAAAAAATGAAAAAGATATTGATGGTGTTGATAATGGTCGGCGCGGTTTTCTCTTTTTCATGTCAGAAAAGCGTGGATACGAACGATCCGAAGGTCGTCGCCGTCTGGGGCGATCAGCCGAAGGCGGAAGGAACGACGGTGGAGGCCTATCTCCGGGCGCTGAACGATAAATTCGCGCAGGCACATCCGGACGACAGTGTGGTGTGGATCGCCAGTCAAGACAAAGGAATCATACTTCTGGAGAGAGTAAGGTCCGCCGTCGAGGAAAACAAGGCGCCGGACGTCGTACTGACGCAAGGCGGAAGCCTGTTGGCCCCCTTCGCCGAATCGGAGCGAATCCTGGATCTGACCGCCGAATTGGCGGACGTCAAGTTTTGTGAAGCGGCGAAAGACGTCATGAAATGGCGTGATAAGCTCTACGGCGTCGCGCCGTTGTATTCGGTAGCGGGGCTGTTCGTCAATGAAACGAAATTCAGCGAGCTCGGCTTGAAAATACCGGAGACCATCGCGCAGCTGGAAGCCGCCGCCGATGCTCTCAAGGCGAAAGGCATCGTTCCGTTCGCCGCGGATGAAACCGACAAGCGCTCCATTTCGTACCTGTATATGTATCTCGTCAACCGGATCGGCGGGGACGTGATTCAACAATCGATCGAACGGAAACTCCGGTTCGACTCTCCGGTGTACATTCAAGCGGGGCACGTGCTCCAGGATTGGGCGAAGAAAGGATACTTCGGCGACGTGCCGCTGACCGGAGACGCGACGGAACTCATGACCTCGGGCAAAGCCGCCATGCAGGTGTCGGGAACCTGGATGTGCCCCGTCTACGGCGATGCGGCGAAAACGAGCGGAACCATCGGTTTTTATCCTTTCCCGGTCATGCGGGGCGGGAAGGGAGCCACCACGGACATACTCGGGGCGACCGAAGTCGCGTTCGTCGGAATCACCAAATCTTCCGTGAAGCGCAGCCTGGTCGATAGATTCATGCACGCGGCCATGGCGCCGGAAGCTCTCAAGGGCGTGACCGATATGATCAGCTCCGACCCGGGTAATCCGCCGTCAGACCGGCTGCTCGCCATGGCGGCCAAGATTTTTTATTCGGCCAAAAATTTTCAGTTCTACTGGGAAAAAGAACTCCCCACGACGACGACCGGTCCGGCCGTCTCCGAAATGGCGCTCAGCTGCCTGCTGCCGGACACGGACGTGAAGGCCGCAGCCACCAAATTCGAACAGACCGCCCAAATTGAGATGGGAGGAGTCGTGGATTGGTGACCCGATCGGCCTCCTGACCGGATTCAAAGCCGTTCGGTTTTGGGATGAGGCGGGGCGCCGATGCGCCCCTCCCCATCCCTTTTTTTGGGTGTGGTTCCTTTTATGAGGCGCTTGAACGAGGCTCGGGGGAGGGGCGGGCGAAGTCGAAACTGACCGCGGAGCGGCGGGCGTGGCGGTTGAACCCGTACTCAATGATCGCGTCGAGCAACGCGCCGTAAGGCAGGCCGCCCGCCGCGCACAGGCGAGGGAACATGCTGATGTTGGTGAATCCGGGAATGGAATTGATTTCGTTCAGATACAGACGGCCGTCCGCCTTGTCGAGGAAGAGATCGACGCGCGCAAAGCCCTCGGCGGAAAGGCTTGAGTACGCCTCGATCGCGAGATTCCGCGCCTCGAGGGATACGGATTCGTCGATGTCGGCGGGAATGGAGAGTCGGGCGCCTTCGGGATCGAGGTATTTCGCCTCGTAGCTGTAATACTCGAGCCGGGGGACGATTTCTCCGGGAGGGAAAGCGCGCGGCCGCTCGTTGCCGATCACGGCGCATTCAATCTCCCTCGCTTCCACCGCCCGCTCCACCAGGGCCCGGTCGTCGAACAGGAACGCGGCGGCGAGGGCGGCCGGAAGTTCATCCGCGTTCATGACTTTGCTCACCCCGACCGAAGAGCCGGCGCCGACGGGCTTCACGAAAAGGGGGAATCCGAGTCGGCCTCCCGCGGCCAGCGCGGCGTCGCGGCCGGTCGGCATCGTCTCGAACTCATCCTTTCTGACCGTCACGGAATCGACGACGGGCAGACCGCGTTCGCGCCAGATCGTTTTGGCTTTTTCCTTGTCCATGGACAGCGCGCTTCCCAGGACGCCGGCTCCGGCATAGGGGAGGTTCATCATTTCGAGCAGGCCCTGCAGAGTCCCGTCCTCGCCGAAGGTACCGTGCAGGACGGGGAAAACAAAATCGATGGGCAACCGTCCGGTGCCGACGAAAAAACCCTTCCCGGGGACGAGCGAAACTGTGTCGGCCTCGGGCGAGATCCGAAGCATGTCACCGCGCACCGGATCCGCGTCGACGGCCGGCGTTTCCCGATAATGCCAGGTCCCGTCGCGGTCGAGACCGATGCACATGACCACGTATTTTTCGCGATTCAGGTGCCGATAGACGGAGGCGGCCGACTGCCGGGAGACTTCATGTTCCTGGGATCTTCCCCCGTAGAGAATGCAAACCGTTTTCTTCATTCCGCTCCTCGTTTATCAGCGTCTATGATGGGTTCCGCGAACCGTGCGGCTCGCGAAAGCCGTTGAATTCCTTGCCGAGCGCGATGTTCCCGAATTTATTCAACTCCGCGCGGAGCCGAAGATTTTCCGCCACAGGCGCTTGAAAAAGTTGAGGATCCGGCGCCACAGACTCGGATGCTTTAATTTCTCAATCCGGGAGAATCCATCGGCCACTTCGTCTCCGGTGAGGTCGCTCCGAGCCAGGTTCTCTTCCATTTCGATTTCGAGCATTTCGGCCTCGTCTTCCCTGTCCAGGACCACGGCGTCGACGGAGTTCCACCCGAGACGCTGGGCGGCGGTCAGGCGCCGCTCGCCGGCTAAAAGCTCGTTCCGCCGGTTGATGATGATCGGGTTGAGTTGTCCGTATTTCCGCATGCTTTCCATGAGCGGATCCAAATCGCGCATATCGCGACGCACTCTTTTTCTGACGATGATGGAATCAATTCTCACCCGCATCGGAATGCCCCCTTCCCCGGCCGGTCTCGCGACGGCGTCGATTCGAGGCAGTATATTCTTTTTCAACTGTTTGGTGAAGAGCGGGTGTTCTCAACAGGAATTATCATGATGGAAACTTATTTTCGGGAAGGACGCGGAAGGCATAGAGGGAGGAGGAAAGATTGAGGAACATTGCTGTGAACCGACTTATACGACACCTGTTTGTTTCCTCCCGCGCCGGCTTTTCGCATCACGGATAAACTGGTATAATCTGTGCAAAGAAACAGACGCGGGACGACATGTACTCGCGACCGAAATTGCGTCTTTCCTTCGAATCCTGATGAATTTGAAAGGGAATTCGGAAGAAAGTGACGTTTCTTTCGATGTTTAAGCCGAAAATTGAAAAAGGAAAAGGTATATTTGTAATAGCATAAGCGGGAGAAGAGGTTCGGTGATAATAAACCCATGACGAGAGTTCCCATCGCGAAAGGCATACTGGCGATCCTCGTATTTCTCTTCCTCCCGGCGGCGTTATCATACGCGGGCGGCCAGCCTGAAGAAGCGATTAAGAAAGCCCAGACACTCATCGACGCCAAACAATACAAGGAGGCGCTGCTCGTTCTCCAGGAAATAGGGACGCGCGACCGGGAAAAGCTCGACGAGGTGCAGCTCTACATCAACATCTGCATGCAGCACGATCAAAACGTCAATGAATTGAAGCAGGGGATCCTGGATGCGTTCGATAAAGACAACGATGAGGTCGCCGTCAACCTTATGGACAAGTTGAAAGCGCTCGATCCGAAGGAACTGGAATTCCTGGGCGCTGCGTATGAGATAAAAAAATTGAAAGTGGCTTATGAAAAATTTCAACAAATCATGGACGCCGCTTCCGCCCTTATCATTCTGGGAAAATACCGGGAGGCGATCGACACCTACCGGCAGGGTTTCACCTTGTACCGCGACGAATTCCTCGCCAATCAGTCGTATGACAAAAAAGACGTTGCGGACGTCCAAAATATGTACATAGAAATCGACGCACTCATCGCCGAGTACTTTGCGAAGGCGGCCGTCGCGGAAAGAAGCGGCCGGGCCGTGGCCGATCTGTTTGAGAGCGGCCGGACGGCGGAAGCCCTCACCCGGTCCGAAAGCGCGCTCGGCGACCTGGACGCCTTGCTCGATCTCCGGTGGCGGCTGATCGGCGCGGGACGGCGGTTCCGGGACGAGAACGAGTACTTCAAGAAAAAAAGCCCGGACGGCAAGGGCGATAACTTGTTTTATTTTTCCGAGCACACGATCTTGGGTAGAGAAACCAATAATGCCGCCCTCGGCCGGGAAGGCGTCTATTATGTGGCCGAGGCCAGTTGGGAAGTGCTTCTCGAAAAAACGATCGGTCTGCTCACAACGGCCGCCGAGCGCTTATTCCGCCTGGCCCGGGAGAGCGAAAAAGCGGGCAATCCGGACCAGGCCGACGCCAATGACGCCCAGGCCGAAAAATTTGCGTCGCGCGGCGCGGAATACCTCGGGCGCTACCTCGACTCCGGAGCTCCGACCGCTCCCCGCGTGCTTGACGGCCGGGACCGGAAGTACCTCGTGGAAAAATATCCCCGCTACGTCTATCTCGACGAGATGGCGTCCGAGTCGCGGCGTTACCGCGCTCTGACGCTGTTGCGGAAAAGATACGAGACGATCAACAAGATCACGCCGGCATCCGCGGACGATCCGGAGCTGAAAAAAAACCAGGCCGAGGCGCGGGACGCCATCGTCCTTCTCGAGACATCCGCCGCGGAAATCGACGCGCGGCGGAGCCAGGTGGAGCGATTGACCGCGGACGGATTCGACATGTCGGACACCGCCCGCCTGCTGCCGGATATCACGTCGCGTCTCGCGAGTCTTCTTTCAGACTTTCAGAAACTCAATATCGGATTCGTCGCCCGGATCGTGGAAAGAGAGCTTAAGCCTGTACGGGACGCCTACGCGGACGATCAAAAGCGTTTGGCGGAAGCGAACGCCGTGCGCGATGGGATCTCCCCTCCGCCTTCGCCGCAGGCGGGGGAAAAGCATCCGAGCGACGCCATGAAACTATACGAAGCGCTCAAGCGCGATTTGGAGCGCGAGAATGTCGCCGAAAAATTCCTGGAGAAGTGGCGGAAGGAGAGCAATGCCGTGCTTTCCGACCCGTCCGTCAAGACGTTCATAGAAGAGGCGGAGGGCTTAGCCGCGAGCCTGACCGCGCTCTCGTCCAGGGTCGACGCGGAAAATGAGCGCGCCCGCGTCATGCGCAATGAGGCGAGGACGCTGTACGCGCGCGCCGCGGAGGAATACCAGAAAGCCGGACAAGCCCTGAACGGAAAAAATTATTCCGAGGCGACGAAACAGCTCGGTTTTTCAAAGAAAGACGTGGCCGATTCGCGCGCCAACGAGGAGACCGATCAGGCTCGCCGGCTCGCGGCGAACGTCATCGACCTGGAAAAAAAGATCCGGGCCGCCTCGGTCGACGCGCGTCTCGCGGAATCGAACGCCGCCCGCGACCGGGGCATCGAGAGTTATTTCCTTCAGGATTTCGAAACCGCGCGCGTCCTCCTCGATCGCGCCAAAAAAATCATCCTTGACCTTGGCACCCAGGAAAACGGGGACGCGGCGGCTCCGGACACATCGGATATCCAACTCTGGCTGGACCTGGTGCTCAAAGCCTTGGCGACGGCTCCCATCCGTCAAATCAACCAGAAAGACCCGCTGTACGCCGAAATCACAGCCCGCCAGAAACAGGCGGAACGGTACTACCAGGAAGGCCTCGATTCCCAGAAGAAGGGACGCGACGCGGACGCGCAGAAAGATTTCCAGGACGCCCTTGACCAGATTCAGCAGATTCAGAAGACTTTTCCACAGCTGAAGGAGAGCGGCGTGCTGTACATCAAAGTCATGCAGGCGCAGAGGGGACAGAGGTGGTATGATAGTTACACCGATAATCTTGTCAACGAAGTTGAAAGAATGGATCCGAAGGACGCCCAGGCGAAATTGGAGGACGTGCTAGATCTTTTTCCCAATAATAGACGTCTGAAACAAGCGCTTGAAAAGATCGTGGCCAGACTTTATGTGAAGCCGGTGGTCAGCGCGCAGGCGAAGGACAGGGCGGAAAGCCTTTACCGTGAAGCGGCCGCTCTTGTCAACCGGGTATCGGCTACGAGGGGTGATTACGATCAGGCGGAAAAATTGGTGAACCAATCGCTCCTGCTCGATCCTTACAGCGCCAAGGCCAAGGAACTGCAGACGCGAATTCGTAAGGTGAAATACGGGCGTTAACGGCATGCAAAGACGCGCATCACTCATCATGTTGTTCTCTCTGGCGGCGCTCGGCGCATGGGGCGATAACGTCTACTGGGGATTTCCGACGCCGCTCAACCGGCCGGGGAGGTTCGTGCAGACCGCCTCCTCCGACCGCCTGGCGGTGGCGGTTTGGCAGGAATTCGAACCGGACGGCCCGGACGCAATTCAAGGCGCTTTTTATTTTTCCCTGACCAGCTCCCGTGACGGCCTCGCCTGGACCGAATCGCCGCGCCGCCTGGGGCCGTTTCCGTACGCCGACAAAAACAAACTCTATCGCAAGTACTCGGTTGCGATCGACGCGTCGGACAGGATACTCATCGCGGCGTCCACGGACGATCATACGGTGACGGTGTTCGTATCGAACGACCGGGGCGCGACCTTTTCCGAGGCGGCCAGGCTGCAGGCGGCGGAAACGGTGAACGTGCCGCTCCTCTCTTTGTCGGCGCGCCGTGAACTGCTCCTCTTCGTCACCTATCTCCTCAAGGAAGAGGAGGGTATCTACGTCGCCCGTTCGGTGAACGGCCGCGACTGGACGAAGCTCGAGCCCCTCGTCGAAAATACGCTGGTTCAGCCCGAGTTGCCCGCTCACGCCGTTTTCAGGGGAAAGGAATATGTCGTATTTCAGGCCCGCCGCACAAAACCCACGGACTTCCAATTGTTTATGAAAATGAGCGGCAATGGCGGTGCCTCCTGGAACGCCGCCCAGCCCCTTACCGAAACGATGGGCATGATCGACGGCGAGGAAGTGCCGGCCGCGCAAATTGTAAGCCAAATCTCCAACCAGAGACCGTTTCTGTTGGCTACGAAAGACGCGCTTTTGGTCGCCTGGGAGCGAAGCAGGACACTCCCGCCCCGGCCGCCACAAGCGTACGTTATGCCATTGACCGAGGACGGCCGGGGACAGGCAAAGCCCGAGGTTCGCGTTTCATCCGGACTGGGCACGGTCTATAATCCCCGGCTTGTGAGCCACGGGGACCGGATTTTCGCCGTTTGGTTTGAAAACCAATCGGGTCAACCCACTCACGTCTTTTTCGGCGCGTACGACGAGAATGGGAAGAATCCCGCCGCAATTGATCTCAGTCCCGCCGTGCAGGGCGATTCGCTCTTCCCGCAGCCGGTAGTGTTGAAGGGGCATTTGAGTCTCTTCTGGGAGAACCAACGGACCGTGCGGGGACGGACCGACGATCGGATCTTTTTCATCGGTCCCGACCGCTTTACGGCTCCTCCGCCGCTTGCGGCCCTCAATTTCACAGACCGGGGGGCGGGACGGCTTCCCCAGCTCCGCTTCCGCTGGGACATCCCCCAGGATTCGTCCGGTATCAAGGAGTTTTTCTGGGCGAAGAGCTCGACCCCGTCGATCGGGATCAAGGACGCCCGGCCGGTTCCGGCCGGCGTCTACGAAGAGACGGTCGATATTTCGGGCGACGGCACGTGGTATCTCTTTGTGTTCGCGGTCGACGAGGCCGGCAATGTTTCCGCGCCCGGACAACTCGTCTACACCCGCGACACCGTTCCCCCCGGCCGGGTGCGATTCATTGCTCCCGAGCCCGGCCCCGACGGATTCCTGTTGTCCAACACCTTCCTGGTCGCCTGGTCTCCTCCGGCACGCGACGAGATCGCCGGCTACTCATACCGGCTCCGCCAATTGAGCTCCAACCAGAACAACGTGAGCTATTCGGCGGCGGAATTCCCCGCTCCCGAGGACACGCCATCGCTGAAAGATCCGAAAGTGGAATTCGACAACCTTGACGACGGCGTGTGGGCGATCGCGGTCAGCGCCTTCGACAAGGCCGGCAACAAGGGGGAGGCGGAAACGCTCGTCTTCCGCCTGAACCGCTATCAGGCACGCACCTACATCACGTCTGTGACCGCGACGCGGGACTCGTCCGATCGGCTGCTCGCCGTGATCCGCGGGCGCGGTTTTCTGGCGGGCGGGGCGGTGGATCTCGTCGTCATCGACCGGGACGGCGCCCCGCCGTACGACCATGAGTTCCGCAGCTCCGCCGGACAATTCACGGTGGAAAGCGACCGGGTCATTTCGGGAGTGCCTCTCGACGGGCTGGAGGAAGGCGTCTACCAGGTCGGCGTTCACCACCCGGTGCGAGGGTTCGCATTTTCCGGCGCCGACACCCTCAAGGTGGAGGAGTCGGGCGTCGTCAAATACGGCAATTTTTCTCCGCCGCGGCCTCCCTTCTACCAGATTTCTCGGTATCTGTTCACCCTGTCGTTCACCGACATCATGGTCTGGCTCATCGTCCTGGCCCTTCTCGCCGTGTTCATCCTCGCCGGCCGGAAGGTGCTTGCGCTGGGACGGGAAGCCGCGGCCCTCAACAGCGAAGTGAGCGCGTTCATCCAAGGAGGTGACCTCCCAATGAAGGAAACCAAGAAGAAAATAGAGGCTCTGCGCCGGAAAGGCATCGGCCTGCGCCTCAAATTCACGCTCCTTATCTCGCTCCTGGCGCTCATCATCGTGGTCATGGTGTCCCTGCCCATCAGCGTGGCCATGATACGGATTCAGCAGTCCTCCCTCGCGCAGAAACTGAAGGACGAGGTGAACATCGTTCTCTCCGGCGTCGTGGACGGCACCAAAACATATCTCTTCATCAACAACAGCCTGCTCGTCTCGGAAAACCTGGAGAAACAGTACAAACAACTCCCCCAGGCGGCCGAATACGCCGTCGTCACCGGTCCGCGTTTCATCAATCCGCGCACCGGACAGACCGACCTGTCCGGAACCGACCGGCTGGACGTTTCGAGCATGGAGCGCGTCTGGGCCGTCCAGCCGCCCGACTTTTCCGTGCCGGTCGCGTCGGGTTCCTTCACCCCGATCGAGTCGGAAATCTCGGACGGGATTTCTTCCCGCGTTCCCGCCCTGGCCGCGGAGATCGACGCCCGCGCGAGGGAGCGCGTGTCGGACCTCGACCGCGCCATCGACGAGGCGACCGCCGAACGCGACCGCATCCTGTTCCGCACGGACAAGGCTTCGCTCGACCGCAAAGCGGTCCTTGACCAGCAGATCAAGGACAATACCAAGCAGCGCGATGACGAACTCGAAAAGATCGCCAGAGCATATCAGGGCAGCCTGCCCGAATTCAACGTTGACAATGTCGACCTGTCCGTGAAGTCATACGTCTTTTATATGCCGGTCGTCACCCGGGTGCCGGGGTACGACCATTATTTCTGGGGCCTCGCGCGTCTCGGCGTCTCCTCGGACGACATCAGCCGGCAGATCCAGGGCTCCACCCAGACCCTCGTCGGGCTCACCGGGGGCATCGCCCTGCTGGCCCTCGGCCTGGGCCTGGCCGGCGCCCTCCTTCTCGCTTCGATCATCATCAACCCCCTGCGGCGTCTCTCCCGCGGCGTGGCCGTCATTCGCGACACGCAGGACAAAAGTCTCCTGAAAGACCACCTCATCAACGTACGAACGCGCGACGAGCTCCGAGAGCTGGCCGATACCGTCAACCAGATGACGCAGGGGCTCGTCAAAGCGGCCATCGCCAACAAGGAGCTCATGATCGGGCAGGAGGTTCAGAAGATGTTCATCCCGCTCGATGCGGGTCCCGACGGCAGGAAGCGCACTACCGGTGCGATGGCCGACGCGAACATCGACATCTTCGGGTACTACGAGGGAGCCAAGGTGGTTTCCGGAGATTATTTCGACTTCAAGCGCCTCGACGACAGACACTTCGCCATCATCAAGTGCGACGTGGCGGGCAAGGGCGTGGCGGGCTCGCTTATCATGATAGAAGTGGCGACGCTTTTCCTGGCCTATTTCAGGGATTGGAGCCTTAAAAAGCAGGGCTTGCGCATCGAAAACCTCGTCTTCCAGATCAACGACATGCTCGAGGAACGAGGCTTTACCGGACGGTTCGCCGCGCTTTCGCTCTGTCTGCTCGACTCGGCGACCGGCGACTGCCATTTCTGCCACGCCGGCGACAAGGAAGTCCACGTCTACCGGAGCGGGAACATGAGGTGTCAGACGATCTCTCTCGCCAACACACCGGCCGCCGGGGTCTTCCACTCGACCATGATCCCGCCCCAGTCGGGCTTCAAGGTCGAGCGCCAGAAGCTCGAGAAGGGAGACACCCTCTTTCTCTTCACCGACGGTCTGGAGGAGGCGAAACGGCTCTTCCGCGACGGCGAGTTCACTCCCGTCCTCTGCTCAGAGCCCGGACTGAAGGAGGGCGAGACCCACGGCGGCACGCACGTCCTGGGCAAGGAGAGCGAAGAGCTCGGTTTGCAGCGAATCGAGGCGATCATCGAGGCCGTGTTCTCACGCGGCGAGTACCGCCTCTTCAAGTACCACAATCCGCTGGCGGACGAGGAGCTCGTCTTCGATTTCTCGGGATGCGAAGGAACGGCCGAGGACGCCGTGCTCGCCCTGGCGTCCGTGGAAAAGATTTTCCGCGCTTATCCCGACCGCGCCGCCGTTCCGGAAGACGTGGTCCGGGTGGATAAAAAGATCGACGGTTTTCTGGAGCGAACCTTTTCGGGCTATCGTTCCTATTTTAAACATCGAACCGAGAAGCCCGACGAGCCGGACTACGTGTTCTACTCCGGGTTGAAAGAGGACGAGCAATATGACGATCTGACGATTCTCGCGATACATAAAAAATAGGACGCGAATCGATTCACGGAAAAGGCCGAACCTTTTTCGCATATTGATCTTCAAAATGCCGAAATTATGTAGGAGGGGAAAAAGTTGAGATTGGGAGGTGGGTTCATGAAACGATTTTTGGCTTTATTCGTTTGTCTCGCCTGCGCGGGGACCCTGGCGGCCGAGAACGCCGCTCTGACGATTACCAACGGCGAGGCGAACTGGCTCTACTATTCGGTCGATCCCGCCTTCACCACGCCCGGCGCGGAGGCAGCGGGCGCGGCGGACTTTTTCTCCGTACTCGACAAGGCGCGTTTCGGCGCCCTTCCGCCGGGAGGCAGCCAGCGCGTTCAAGGACTGTCCGCCGGCGCGCATGCCCTTGTCGGATTTTGGGTGACGGACAAAACCGCCTTCTACGGCGTCTTCCGGCTCTCTGTGAGCCTCGCCCCGGGACAGAACAAGGCGATCACCCTGAAAAAGACCGCGGCTTTGGCCAGCCGGGAGACCGCGACCGGGCCCGTTCCCGTGAAGGAGACCCTGCCCGATTCGCCCATCGTCATCGACGGCGCGTTCGCCGACTGGGAACCGTACCCGGCCGTGGCCGTTTTCCCGCCCACGTCCGCCCCCGAGCAGTTCACCGTCCAGGACAAGGACGGCGCGCGCAACCTCCCCATCCGCAATTCCGCGTCCTGGGGCCGGGCCGGCACGCAGCTCCTGACCGTCAAGGCGCTCTGGCGGGCCGAGGCGTTGTACCTGTACGCGTCTTCCTCGTGTCCGATCGATCCCGGCCTCTCGATTTTTCTCTATTTGTTCGACGACCGAAAATCGGCGGAGCCCAACCGGTACACGATGGAAATTCCGATTGTCGACGCGAGCGGGGAGGGAAAAGTGCTGCTCTGGCAGCGGGGGGTGAAGGAATCAACCGCGATCGGAACGTTCCGCACCAACGGTCCCGCCCTGGAGGCTTCGATAGATTTTGCCGCGCTTCCCGATGCGCTCCGGATCGCCTTTTTCGACCGCTATTCCATCGACCTGAAGACCGATTATCACGACGCGGCCCGGGGCCTGTACGAAGAGTTCTACTTCACCACGCTCGTGTGCAATGAAATCTACAGACAGCAATGATATTATCGGGCTTGGAGATCAAACGGGAACTGGGCCGGGGAATCACGATCTCTCCATTCGACGAGCGGCAGCTCAATCCCAACAGCTACAACCTGCGCCTGCACGAGGAGCTCCTCGTGTACGAGTCGGAGGTGCTCGACATGAAGCGTCCCGAACCGACCGCCAGGCTCGTCATTCCCGAAACGGGGCTCGTCCTCGCGCCGGGCCGCCTTTATCTCGGGCGGACGATCGAGTATACGGCCACCGAGCGCTTCGTCCCCATGCTTGAAGGCCGCTCGTCGGTGGGCCGGCTGGGCCTGTTCGTGCACGTGACGGCCGGGTTCGGCGACGTCGGATTTCACGGTTACTGGACGCTTGAGATGTTCTGCGTTCAGCCGGTGAAGATCTATCCGGGTGTCCCCATCTGCCAGATCTATTACCATACGATACAAGGCGAATTCAAGCCCTACGCAGGCGGTAAATACCAGGACAACACCGGCGTCCAACCGAGCCTTTTATACCGCGATTTTTCAAGGGACGCCGAAGACGACGGACGAAAAGAAGGAAAGGAACGATGAAGGACGGTACGGTGAAATCGGACATCCAACCCGGCCTCCGTGTCATGGTCGTGCTCAAAGAAGACCAAGGGACGGGGAAACTCACCGAGGGTGTGGTGAAAGATATTCTCACCAATTCAAGCCGCCACCCGCGGGGAATCAAAGTGCGTCTGGAGAGCGGACTTGTCGGCAGGGTGAGGCGCATTCCATGAGTGCTCGTTTTATATGTGAAAATTGCAAATACGAAGTATCCCTCGACGGAGACCGCTGCCCGTTCTGCGGGAAAGAGTTCTACGCGGTCTACTGTCCGCGCTGCAAACACGAGGGACTCCCCGGTGAATTCAGGAACGGCTGCCCGCGCTGCGGCTACCTGAAGCAAGCGGTCATGGCGTACCGCAGGCGGCACAGGAGAAGGAATCGACAGGAAAAAACCTACTTCCCCCGCTGGTTATACACGACGGCGATCATGGCTTTGCTCCTCGGCATCGTCGGCCTCATCGTCTACATCGCCCTCGTCCTCCGATAGAAGGCTCACCATAAAAGCCCGAATCCGAAGCCTCCCCAGAATCGCATGGCGTCCGTGTCCCACTCCGCAACCACTTTCGCTGAAAGCGAAAGGGGGGTGTCGGGGAAAGCGAAGGCGATTTCGACCGCCGTTTCGACGGGATACGCGAGCGCGAAGCCCTCGTCGAAAGGGACGGTGCGGAAGCCCGCCGAAGCGGCGATCGTGAACGAATCGAGCGTGAGACCGAGGCCGGCGCGTCCGTACAGCCAGACGTACGCGCCCGGCGCAAGGACGGCCGCGGGATCGGAGCTTACTTTATAGAGCGCCGCCGTCAGTTCCGGGGCCAGGTACAGCGCGAAGGGACCCAACGCGAGCCTGAGGGGAACGCCGACCGATATTCCCGTTGGGTTGGTGAAAAAGTCGGCGTTGTAGTTGATCCGGTAGGCGGCCTTGGCCTGCAGCGCGGCGCTGAATGAAACGTCTTCCGGGGTGGAAATGAGTCCGCACTTCCACGAAAGGCTCGGGATGAGCGCGGGCTCGTCCGACGCCCCGAACAGGGCGGCCAACCCGAGCGCCGCTTCCTGTCCGGCTCCCAGCCCGATGCGCGCGCCGAGAGCCGCCGGCGCGGACAGGCCGGATTGTCCGGCGAAGCCCGCCAGGGCGGACATGTCGAGTTCCAGGTCCCAGGCGGGGAGGACAAGCGGGGTCGGCGCATAGGCGAGGCCGGCCGACCCGCTCCACAGGGAACCGTGCTCGACGGAAAGAGATGAATCGACCGCCACCTCAAGACCGGCCTCGACCGGAAGCGGGGAGCCCTCTCCCCGTCCGCGGATGACGAGCGCATAAGTCCCGTCCGGCGCGACGCCGCCGGAATCCGTCCGACCGTTCCAGCGCACGCTTTGGTACCGTGAAGAGAAGGTCACGACATCGAGATGCGCGAGCTCGCGGCCGTCGGCCCCGATTACGGACAGGCCGCCGCTTCCCGGCCCCGACACGGAGAAGAGCATCGTCACCGAGGAAGCCGGTCCGGGGCGGCGCGGATTGATTTCCGTGCGCGACACGGAAAGGCCGGAAAAACCGAAGGCCGCTTTGTCGAGCGTGATCGTGACGATCGACGTTTCCCCGGTTCGGATCGATACGGCGGCCGCCTTGGCCGTGTAGCCGAAAGTCGATGCGGTCACGGTGTGGGCGCCCGCCGGGAGCTCGTTCAGGCCCGGTCTCAAGACAAACGATGTCGTGCGTACTTTGGCGTCCGGCGGGGAAACGCGCACGTCAATGAAGCCGGTCTCGCGGACCAGGGTGTAAAAAAACGCCCACTGGTCGTCGCTGTAATCCACCCAGGTATCGTATCGTTTGTAGCCGTCCTTTACGATCTCCAGATAGTAGTGTCCGATCGCGAAATCCGGAAGGAGCAGGGGCGTCATGCCGTAGAAGCGCCCGTCGATGAACACCTGGGCCTCATCGGGGAGGGTCGTCACGTAGAGCTGCCGGTGGCCGACGGCGGGGGGGGAGGGGGTGGGCCAAGGCGGGGGGAGCGTCGACGGCGGGACGATGACCGCCTCCGGCTCGGGCCGCGCCTCGGTCTGCAGCGGAGGTCCGACGGAGCGGCAGGCGGCCAGGATGAACGAAAACAGCGCAAGGGCGACGGATGAGTGGAAGGGACGGAGCGTTTTCACGATTCCATTGTAGATCAAATTCCGGTTTTAAAAAAGGGGATGGCGTGCGCTACCGGTAATTGTCTCATTATGAACACTGTTATCGCGCGTCCTTCAGCGGATATGGTACTGTTCCTCGAGCACCTGAATGATGTAGGCCTCGATGTACGCGCGGAGGGTCTCTTTTTTCTTGATCGCCTGGAGATTTTTATTTTCGGAAAGAAGGTGCGCCATGTCCCTGACCTGGACGGCCGAGGGCGGGCGCACACGAAACGTCTTCTTGGCCCGGCGCAGATAATCTCGAACGAAACAGTTCACGTCCTCCACCAGATTGGCTTTGGCCGCCGGGTCGAAAAGCGGGTTCCATTTTTCCCTGAGTGTTTCGAGCAGGTTGTCGAGATCGACATCGCGGCCGATGACGACCGAACGCAAGGAATCGAGCTGCTTTCTCATTTTCGCCGCCGCTTCACGACTCTGCCGGGCCGCTTCCCGCGTGTCGACCTCCGTCTTCCGGGCGGCGATGAGATCGGTGTACTCGCGCCCGGCTCCGCCTTTCTCCTCGTTCTTCGCTTCGGCTTTGTCCTCGTTCTTCACCTCGCGCCACAGGCGCAGGGCCTGCTGCTTAAAGCCCCGGTTTCCCCTCCCGAGCAGCCATTTGAAAAAGAAGAAGATCTGCTTGAGGATGGGCGTGGTGTACCAGGAGGGCAGCAGGGTTTTTACGGTGGCGATGATCTTATCCCGCCGCAGCTCAAGGAGTTCATTGATCGGCTTGAGCGTTTTTTTCCCGGAAAAGCACAGGCTCAAGGCCGTCACCTGGGCGTCACTCGGATCGCGCTCCTCGGCGGTGAGGGAGAGGATCCGGGGATCGCGGAGCGCATTGAGAAGCGGATAGCGCTCCTTCACCTTGTATTCGAGCTCGGCGGCGAATTCGCGGTCATATTTCATGGAGGGAAGGCGGGTGTTGTTTTTGAGAAGCGTCTGCCACTCGTCGACGTATTCGCGGTAGATCTGGGCGCTCGCCTCCTTCAAGGCGTTCAGAAACAGGGGAATGAGGTAATCCTTGTGGATAAAGACGTCCTTATCACCGCCCAGTCGAACCGAGAGTAAGGATGGCAGCTTGAGCCTGTCGGTCGACGTGGTCATCCGCCGGATGAAATCCTGGATGAAGTCGCGGTCGTATTTTTCGCTGTAGCGCATGCCGCGGTTGTCACGAAGATTGTACAGGTCGAACGCGGTGAAGGCGTACGGCGGGCGGCGAATGAGTTTTTCGAGCTGGGCCTGCTCCATTTCCCGCTGCTGTCGGCGCTGGACGACGCTCTTCTGGTACCCGGCGAAGTAGCCGAGCACGTAGGCCGACTGCAGAAATCCGTGCTCGTCCACGTGCTTGGTTTTTTTATCGCGATAGTCCTTGATGATGACCGCCGTGAACTGGGAAAAGAACCGGGAGGAGAAGTCGTCGCCGTCGTAGAAAAGCTGAAGCACTTTTTTCGGCTTGGCGATGACGTCGTTGATCATATTCCGTACGGCCTCCAGGTTGCCCGACAGGACTGCTTCCAGGCGGTTGTTCATGTAGCTCACGTTCATTTTAAATTGGAGATACCGGCCCAGCTTGTGCAGGCAGCACTCGATGAGACGGGTCTTGACGACGTCCTTGGCCGTGATCAGGCTTTTAACGCCTTCCGGAAAGACCATTTTCACCAATGGCGTCTTGACGGTGTCGATTTCGCCCAGGAAGTCGATGAATTCCTTCGCGACGTCGATGGACATGATGAGCCGCTCGGGAATCGTGAACGGGAAATCCGCGTCCGTGGGGAAGGGAAACTCGGGGCTCTGCTCGATGTCTTCGTAGGCGGCGGCGATAAGGTTCTTGAGCACGGCGTGCACGAGAATCGAATCCACCGCGCCTTCCTTGCGGAAGAGCGTGCCCGCGCCCTTGTACTCCCACTGCATGAGGGTGGGGACGATCTCGATTTTCTGATCGCGCAGTTTGCGGATGAGTTCGGTCAGGTTGTTGTCATACGCGTATTTTTCCGCATATTGAAGAAAATCCGCGTAGGGCACGAGCGCGTTTTTGTTCTGAACGGCGAAGCCGGTCAGCAATTCGATGAGGGCGTCGTCCATGGCCTTTTAGGGTAGTACGGAGAGCGTAAAAAATCAAGTATAATCAAGTCGAAACGCCGGATTGACTCGTCGCGACTCCTCTGATTCAATGCATGGAACGATGATCGAGACGAAACGCATGCGCCTGGAGATCCACGACGGTGCACGGGCCGCTGAAATTCCGCTCGCCGGATCCGGCATTCCCTGGCGGGCGCGTCTTTCCCTGCACGCGGCCGGCCACATGGGTCGTGAAACCGAAGAGCGGCGTGAGAACCGGACACGATTTTTCCGGTCCGTGGGCGTGGAGTCGGGGCGAGTCTTCGGCGTGACCCAGGTGCACGGCCGGGACGTGCTCGAGGTCGACGGGAGAACGCCGGACGATTGCGCGAGCGTGCAAGCCGACGGGCTTGTGAGCGACGGGCTCGACGCGGTCTTGAGCGTGACCGTTGCCGATTGCCTGCCGATCATGCTCTTCGCGCCGGGAAAGGATGGACGCGCCATCGTCCATTCGGGCTGGAAGGGAACGGGCATCGTCGCTCGCGCGGTCGGTGAATTAAGCGGCCGGTACGGAATCGCGCCCGGCGCGGTCGACGCGGTCATCGGACCGGGCATCGGATCATGCTGCTACGAGGTGGACCGGGAGCGGTACGAGAGGTTTACGGCGGAGTTCGGCCCGGGCGGAAGTCTGGCGCGGGACGGCACATGGCGCCTCGACCTGCGGGCGGCCAATGTAATGCTGCTCGAGTCCATCGGGATCCGTTCCGTGACCGTCGTCGACAACTGTACCTGTTGTGAACATGAATTCGGCTCCTATCGCCGCGACGGCAGGGATCGCTTTCACAACATGATCGTCTTATTCGGGGCGTTCTAGCGCCGGGAGATCGAGGATCGTATGGAAAAATACCGAAAAATGTGGAAGGAGATTGTCTTCCAGGCGCTCGGGAAAATCGCGCCCGATACGGCTGCAGTCCGCGCATCGTTCACTCCGGATTCGATTCCGGCCGAGACGCCGCCCGACCCCGCGCTCGGAGACATCGCTTTCCCCATGTTCCCGTTCGCCAAGCTCTTCAAGGCGGCTCCGGCCCGGATCGCCGGGCTCCTTGAATCGTTGACCATTTCGCCGACGGGGAGGGCGCGCGCGGCCGGCCCGTATCTCAACGTCACGCTCGACCGGCCGGCCGTGTTCCGTGAGGTTTTCGGCCGCGTGTTCGCGGAGGGAGACGCCTACGGCGCCAATGGCAGCCGAGCCGGCGAGCGGGTGATGCTCGAGTTTTCAAGCCCCAACACGAACAAACCCCTTCACCTGGGCCACCTCCGAAACGATGCGCTCGGCGAGTGCGCGGCGAGCCTTTTAAAGCGATGCGGCGCGGAGGTGCTGAAGGTCAACCTCATCAATGATCGCGGGGTTCATATATGCAAATCCATGCTCGCGTACAAGAAATACGGGAACGATCGGACGCCGGAATCCGAGGGCGTGAAAAGCGATCATTTCGTAGGCGATTACTACGTCAAGTTCGCGCAATGGGCTAAGGACGACCCGGACGCCGATAACCAGGCACGTGAGCTCCTCAAGGCCTGGGAAGCCGGCGATCCGGAGACGATCGCGCTCTGGGAAAAGATGAACCGCTGGGCGGTCGAGGGCCACAAACGTACCTACGAGGCGACCGGCGTCTCGTTCGACCGGTATTATTTCGAGCACGAGACCTATACAGCGGGGCGCGAAGTGATTCTCCAGGGACTTAAAAAGGGCCTCTTTTACCGGAAGGAAGACAACTCCGTCTGGGTCGACTTGACCGCCGACGGACTGGACGAAAAGGTGCTTCTGCGCGGGGACGGGACATCGCTATATGTCACCCAGGACATCGGTACGGCGGTCGTGCGGGCGGAGGACTGGCCGTTCGACCGGCTCGTCTTCGTCACCGGCAACGAGCAGATCTACCACTTCCGGATGTTGTTCATCGTCCTGCGCAAGCTGGGGTACCCCTGGGCCGAAAAGATGAATCACCTTCCCTACGGCATGGTGAACCTGCCGGAGGGGAAGATGAAGTCGCGGGAGGGGACGGTTGTCGACGCCGACGACCTTCTGGCGGAGTTGACGGCGGACGCGGTCGAGGAAATCCGGGCCCGGGAACGCGAGGGTGAAATCGAAGACGTCTCCGCCGCGGCGAGAAAGATCGCCCTGGGCGCCATGAATTATTTCCTGCTTGCGTTCGCCCCGCACAAAGACATCGTTTTCGATCCAAAGGAGTCGATTTCATTCAACGGCGATACCGGACCGTACCTTCAATATTCGGGCGCCCGGCTCTCCAGCATTCTGCGCAAGTATGAGGAGCGGAAGGAACGCTATGAGAAAGGAGCGGTCGATTACTTGTTGTTGAAGGAATCGGACGAGTGGGAGTTGGCCAAGCGATTCGCGGAGTTTCCGGCGCTGGTGGCGAAGGCGGCCGCGGATCTCGACCCCTCCCTGATCACTTCCTTCCTGTACGATTGCGCCAAGCTCTTCGCCCATTATTACCACGACCACCAGGTTCTCGGCAACGACGATCCCAGCCTGGTGCTCACCCGCCTCGATCTCGTCCGCGCCCTGCGGGAAGTGCTGCGGAGCGGCTTCTTGATCATCGGCGTGCCGTTCCTGGACGCCATGTAAGCCGCACGAAGAAGAAGAGAAACTACGGATGAACGCGGATTAAGAAAGGGAAAAAAATACTCATTGAAAAAAGCTTGAAATAACTGAGATGTGGAGGATTATAAGCCCCCACTCGTCCTGAAAAAAATCTTTTGTGTACGATTTGACAAATTAATCTTTATCCGAACTCGTCTCTCCCCATCCGCGTCCTATCTGTAGTTATTCTTCTTGACTGCGGTTCCCTGTGCTCAGAGCCCGAGGAGCCGTTTGGCGTTCGTGAAAAGCATCTTCTCCTTGATCTCGTCTTCGATCGGCAGCGAAAGGAAGTGGTCGAGCGCGCGCTTCTGGTCGTCCCACGGGCAGTCGGTTCCAAAAAGCAGATAATCGGAAGGGTGAGTTTGAAGGATGGAGACCACATCGTTGTCGGGCAGGATGCCGAGCGTGTAGGAGGTCTCCATAAAAACCTCTTTCCCCAGGAGATGTTTTCTCACCTCGTCCCAGTCCTCCCAGGCGCCCGTGTGGCTCGTGATGAGCCGCAGGTGCGGGAACCGTTCCATCACCGCCGCGATTTTCTCAGGATCGACGATCCGGTCGCGGGGATAGGCGATGTCGAACCCGGTATGGCAGAGCAGGATGAGGTCGTGCTCGATCAATGCCCGGTACAGAGGGAACATGCGAGGATCATTGAAAATGAAATTCTGGTAATAGGGGTGCAGCTTCACGCCTTTCAGTCCCGCCGCCTTCACTTCCGCCGCTCGTGCGCTCATGTCCGGATCTTCCGGATGGATGGATGCCAAGGGGACGATGCTCGGCGAGGCGATCGTTTTCGACCATTCCAAGATGGGTCCGAACTGGGACACTTTCGTGGCGATGGAGCAGACCACCGAGGTCTCGATGCCGGCGCGATCCATCGAGGCCAGAAGCGAACCGATGGTGCCGTCGGTGTATGCCTTGACGTCGGCTTCGTTCTCCAGAAAGGGGATGGCCTTTTCAGCCACGGCGTCGGGGAAGGCATGGGTGTGAACGTCAATAACCCTCATGATTCATCATACCAAGAGCGAATTGCCTTGGACAAGTGCGATCCATCGCGTCGGCGATTCAAAAAACCCGATGAGAAAGTCGTTTTGAAAACTAAAAATATGCTCGTCATTGAAGCCTGTACCGTCCGTGGAATCCAATTGGCCGGATTATGCGATCCTGCATGTTGTCCGCGAACCTTCTTGCTGTATTTGCAGCGAAAGATGCGCGAAAGATATCGAAAAAAGACGGATCGGCGCGGGAATATCCTTGACCGAAAGGAGCGGTTCCTGTATATTACACTTACGCCGCAGGGTAGAGCAGCTGGAAGCTCGTCGGGCTCATAACCCGGAGGTCGCAGGTTCGAATCCTGCCCCTGCTAAATGAAAAAGCCGTCTTCTGATGAGCGGCTTTTTTTTTACCCTCAGAAATCGACAGACACTCTCCGTGTCACATTGTTCATTATTTCTCTTCATGAACCACAAAAACAACGCAAAAAAAACCCCATGTTCGTGGAACATAGGGCTTTTAAAAAAATAGCGGCGCAGGGACTCGGACCCCGGACACAGCGGATATGAGCCGCTTGCTCTACCACCTGAGCTACGCCGCCATTGAAGTTGTCATGGTACCCGGAATGAGGGGACTGCCAATCTATGATGCCTTTCTATCGGATCGCCGACGGCGACAAACCGGTACAAAGCTCTTCATTCCGGCGGAGGCATCCCCCGAGGTGGAACGACATTATCAATAATCATTTTTTCTGTCAATAGCGCAAAACGAGTAGGCGTTTCTTTGGTTTTATGATATGCTCGCGGTGTCTTTATTTCGAGAAGGGCGCCCGAAAAAAGAACATGCTGAAACTCCCCATCGCGTTGACGATACGCACCAAACTACGATTTTTCCTTCTGCTGGCGGCGGCCGGATTGTTGTGCGTCATCGCGGGAATTTTTTTCGTCCGCTACCTGGTCAAACCGTTCACCGGTCTGGTCGTCACGTTTCCCGAAGTCCGGGACCGGGGCGGTGAACTGGCGTATGCGCCGCGCGTTTCGGACTCCCCCGCGCTCCAGGCCGGCCTGAAAAGCGGGGACAGAATCGCGGCGGTCGGGGGTGCGCCGATGCGGTCGATCCGCGATCTCGTCCGCTGGGAGTCGGGACACGCCTCGTTCGAACCGGTTCCGGTCACGATCGTCGACGGCACGGGAGCCGTACGCGACGTCGTCATCCGCCCCCAGATGAGCGTGGCGCAGAGCGGCTGGTTTTCCGTACTTTTTTTCATCGTCATTCTCGCGGCGAGCTCCATGTATCTTCTCATCCATTACCGGAACGAGATTACCAACATCCTCTTCGCGTTCATCGCGCTCCTCTACATGGTCTATACGAGCATCCTGCCGTTTTATTACGAGAGCCCGGTCACGATGTTCTTCGTCAACCCGGGAGAGCAGACCGTCTGGCTCGTCATCATATTCCTGGCTTTTTTTCAGAAGGACGTCGTTTCCCGGAGAGTGAAACTAGCCCTCATCTCCGCTTGTTCGGCCGTGATCCTCGTTTTTTCCGCCGTCAGGTTTTACGAGTACGGGCGCTGGTTGCTGCTCGGTTTGGACGGCATGTACCGGGACGTGGAAGCCGTCAGGCAGCTCCAGAACATCTGCGACGTTCCGGGGTACATCGTCTTCATCTTTTTTCTCGTCTTTATATACATTCGTTCCAGGCATCGCGATCTCAAGCATCACATCGAATGGATCGCCGCGGGCGCGCTTTTGGCGCTGCCCGCTCATTTTTTCTTCGATCAGCTGCCTCAGATCCTGCACGACGTCCAGGGCAATCCGTACTACATGGGGAATCCGTCCAATTTTTTCCTCGCGTTTCTCCCGCTTTCGTACCTGATCGGCCTGGTGCGTTCCCGCGGGTACCGGTTGAAGATCCTGCGCAGCCGGGCGGTCATCTACATCGCCGTGGCCTTCGCGCTCCTCGCCTTTTTTGCGGTATTATTTCATCCCACGCAACGCCTGTTCACGGACGTCTTCAAGCTCGACCCCGGCATATCGGGCTTCATCGTGGCCGTCTCGCTGTTCATCGCGGCTTTGTACCTGCAGCTGATCGCGTTTCTCATCATCGACCGGAGACTCCTGCGCGAGCAGGGGCTGGATAAGCCGGAAAACGGGCGGAACTTCGACGAAGGCGATCCTCAGACGGTACGCCTTTCGCGTCAATCGAGAATGGAAGGTGAGCTTCTTCTCTCGGGGCTGATGGAGCGGATCGAAACGTTCCTCGATCAGACGAGGAAATCCTGCCTCGAGCTGCAGAAGCTCGTATCGCGCGGGCCGGCATCGCCGCAGGTTCTAGGACGGGGAGATGCGATCGACGAGTCCGGCGCGGCGCATAACCCGGGTCCGGGCGACCGGATCTTCGCCTCGATCCGCAAAAGCATCCTCGGTCTGGAGCAATTCAACAAACGCTTCGCGACAGTCTGCCACCGGCAGGCGTCGATTCGGATATCGCTCGCCCTCGACGCCCTCGTCGATTCGGTCGTCACGCAAAGCCAGCGGCAGTGGAACGGGATCAATATTAATTACCAGCGCCGTCCGGGCGTCAAAGTGTTCTGCTCGCCGGAAGACATCGCCTTGTGCCTCCTCTTCGTCCTCGAAAACGCCTACGATGCGCTGCAGCGAAAAAACGAAAGCATCCTCATCAACGTGAGCGCCCAGTCCGAGCGGGTCACCGTGGAAATCGCCGACCAGGGGTGCGGGGTGCCGCTCAAAAACCTCGCCCAACTCGGCCAGCCTTTCTTCACCACCAAGCGCCATCACGACGGCCTCGGCCTGTACTTTACGAAAGTGCTTCTTGAGCGGAACAACGGGGCGTTCTCCGTCGAGCCCGGCCTCGAGACCGGAACGCGGGTGTTCCTCCACCTGCCGTCGTCGAAGCATTCGGCCGCGCGTCCCGAGGGGGAGCGTGAATGAACGGCCCATCACGCGTGGCCGTCGTCCGCTGTCCCTCCTACGCGCGGGAGGATGTCGAGCGCGCGATCGATGAGGGACTGCGTTTTCTGGGCGGTCTCCCGGCTTTGCTCGGGGAACGCCGCCGGGTGCTTCTCAAGCCCAACCTCCTTCACGGCGACGATCCGGCGCGCGGTTCCATCACTCACCCCGCCGTGCTGCGCGCGGCGGCGATCGCCTGCCTCAAGGCCGGCTGCGAGGTGAATTACGGCGATTCTCCGGCCTTTCACAACCCGCGTACCGCCGTTCGCCTGTGCGGGTACGAGGCCGTGGCCGGGGAGACGGGGATAACGCTCGCGGATTTTGAGAATGGTGAGGAGCGGACTTATCCGGACGGGAAGCAGAACAGGGTATTCAAGATCGCGCGCGGGGCGCTCGACGCCGAAGCGATCGTCAACCTGCCGAAAATGAAAACGCACGGACTCACCCGCATGACCGGCGCGGTGAAGAACATGTTCGGGCTCGTTCCCGGCCTCACCAAATCCTGGTTACACGCCCGGCTCCCGGAAGAGAGATCGTTTTCACGGATGCTGGTCGATTTGAACCGCTTCTTCACGCCCGCGCTGTCGATCATGGACGCCGTGGACGGGATGGAGGGCAACGGGCCGCGCAACGGCCGCCTGGTGCGCACGGGGCTCCTGATCCTTTCAGCCGATCCCGTGGCGCTCGACGCCGTCGCGTGCCGGATTATGGGCATCGATCCCGGAGAAATCTATTTCCTTTCGTACGCGGAGAGCATCGGCTTCGGCCGCATTAAGGAGCGAGACATCGAGATGGCGGGTGTGCCGTTGTCAGCGGCCGCGACCAGAAAGTACGAAACGCATCCGCCCTCCGCGGTCGTTTTTTCGAAATCCCCTTTTCTGAAATACCTCAAACGCTTACTCGTCCCCCGTCCCGTGATCGGCGCCGAACGCTGCACGCGCTGCGGTCAATGCGTTCGCATATGTCCCGTGGAACCCAAGGCGATCACGGCCGTCGATGGCAGGCAGCCTCGTTACGACTACGACCGCTGCATTCGCTGCTACTGCTGTCAGGAGACGTGCCCGGAGGGGGCAATCCGGATCCGAGTGCCGGCGCTCGGGGTTTTGTTTCACGGCCTGAAAAAAAGGTTGTAGGATGAACGGCTTCGCGCGAGGCATGGAGAAAAAAAGGGATGGAGCGAATTTTACGGATGAACCCGCGGCCTCAACCGGTGTTCGATTATTTTAAAAGAAAACCGCCGGCGCTGCCGGTGGTCATTTATTTTCTATCCTAACGCCAAAATGTATTGACGCAGCTTTGAGGCTTTATTATCTTATGTGAAAATCAATCGCACAAAGGGGTCGCAATGCAGGATGGCGAAAAGAATGCCAAACACACAGACAAGAAGCATCCTCCGATCGATGAAACCGCGAAGACGGTGACCGGAGACTCAGCCGAACCCCCGCGCAGCGAAGCGCCGCCGAAAGCCGCGTCCGATGCCAATGCCGGAACGCCCGGAGGATCCGCCGCCGGCGACGTGAAGACCGGGCCGGAAAGAATGGCGCAGCTTGAGGCTGAAAACACCGAGCTCAAAGACAAGTACCTGAGGAAATACGCCGAATTCGAAAATTACAAGAAGCGCATCAACAAGGAACGGGAAGAATCCGCGAAATTTTCCAATGCCATGCTTCTCCTGGACATCGTCGGCACCATCGACAATTTCGAGCTCGCCATCAAATCCGCCGAGGACGGGAAGGATTTCAAGACTTTCCATTCAGGCATCACGCTCATCGAAAAGCAGCTTGTATCGACCCTGGAGAAGAAATGGGGATTGGAGCGATTTTCCGCGAAAGGCGCGGCCTTCGATCCGGAACGGCACGAGGCCCTGATGGCGGAGGAAAGCCCGAACGTGAAGGCGGCGACGGTGGTCGAGGACTTCCAAAGCGGTTATCTTCTACACGGGCGGGTGTTGCGACCGGCGAAAGTCAAGGTACTGCAGCCGGCGAGCGAGAACAAGAGCCAGCCGGCCTCCGGCGAGAACGATAGCAAAGGAAATTAAAGGAGTAGCATATGGGCAGAATAATCGGCATCGATTTAGGAACCACCAATTCATGCGTCGCGATCATGGAGGGCGGCGAGCCCGTCGTCATCCAAAACTCGGAGGGCCAGCGGACCACTCCCTCCATCGTCGCGTTCACCGCCAAGGGCGAGCGCCTGGTCGGACAGCCGGCCAAAAATCAGATGATCACCAACCCCGAGAATACCGTCTACTCGATCAAGCGGTTCATGGGTCGCCGCTACAATGAGGTCAATGAGGAGATTCGGATGGTGCCGTACAAGGTCGTCGACTCGGGCGCCGACGCGCGCGTCGAGATCATGGGCAAGCTCTATTCTCCGCCCGAAATCTCCGCCCTCATTCTCCAGAAGATGAAGAAAACGGCCGAAGATTACCTCGGCGAAACCGTCACCGATGCGGTCATCACCGTTCCCGCGTATTTCAATGACGCACAGCGCCAGGCCACCAAGGACGCCGGCCGAATCGCCGGACTCGAGGTCAAGCGCATCGTCAATGAGCCCACCGCCTCGGCCCTCGCCTACGGCCTGGGCAAGAACGGCAAGGACGAGAAGATCGCCGTCTACGACCTGGGCGGCGGGACCTTTGACATTTCCATTCTCGAGCTCGGCGACGGGGTGTTCGAGGTGAAATCCACCAACGGCGACACCCATCTGGGCGGCGACAACTTCGACCAGCGCATCATCGATTGGCTCGTGGAGAGCTTCAAGAAGGATTACGGCATCGACCTGGCCAAAGACAGGATGGCGCTCCAGCGCCTGAAGGAGGCGTCTGAAAAGGCGAAAATCGAGCTGTCGGGCACGCAAACCACGGACATCAATCTTCCGTTCATCACGGCCGACTCCTCAGGACCCAAGCACCTCCAGTACTCGCTTACCCGCGCCAAATTCGAGCAGATGGTGGACGATCTTATCCAGAAGTCCAAGAATCCCTGCCTCCAGGCGATGAAAGACGCGGGCATGACCGCGGAGAACATCGACGAAGTCATCCTCGTCGGCGGCTCGACCAGAATCCCGGCCGTCCAGAAGCTCGTCCGCGAGCTCTTTAAAAAGGAGCCCCACAAGGGCGTCAACCCGGACGAGGTGGTGGCCATGGGCGCCTCCATCCAGGGCGGCATTCTCGGCGGCGACGTGAAGGACGTTCTCCTCCTCGACGTGACACCGCTTTCCATGGGCATCGAGACCCTGGGCGGCGTGTTCACGCGGCTCATCGAGCGCAACACCACCATTCCGACGCGCAAGAGCCAGATCTTCTCCACCGCGGCCGACAACCAGAACGCCGTTTCCATTCACGTCCTCCAGGGCGAGCGCGAAATGGCGAGTCAGAACCGCACCCTCGGCCGCTTCGACCTGGTGGGCATCCCGCCCGCGCCGCGCGGCGTGCCGCAGATCGAGGTCACCTTCGACATCGACGCCAACGGCATCGTTCACGTGTCGGCCAAGGACCTGGGGACGGGCAAGGAGCAGAAGATCAGGATCGAATCGTCCTCCGGCTTGAACGAGGCCGAGATCAAGAGGATGGTGAAGGACTCCGAGATGCACGCGGAAGAGGACAAGAAGGAACGCGAGAAGGCGGAGGCCAAGAACGAGGCCGATTCGCTCATCTATACGACCGAGAAATCATTGCGCGACTACGGGGACAAGATCGGCGACGACGACAAGAAAAAGATCCAGGACGCCGTCGAGGACCTGAAGAAGGTCGTCAATTCAGGCGACGCGGCGCTCATCAAGAGCAAGAGCGAGGCGCTGCGCACGGCGAGCTACAAGATCGCCGAGGAGCTCTACCGGCATACCGGAGCCCAGGGCGCCCAGGGCGGCCAGGGCGAAGGAGGCCCGGGAGGCGGAACCAAAGGCCCCGGCGGGGACGGCGGCGCGCAGCAATCGTCCGACCAGGGCGGTGGAGCGGGCCAGAAGGGCACGGCCGAGGACGTCGATTACGAAGTGGTCGACGACGACAAAAAGAGTTGACGGCCGGCATGAACCGACTCAATGGATCGGCAGAGTGAGAACGTGGCCAAACGCGATTACTACGAAGTGCTGGGGGTGCAGCGCAACGCCTCCAAGGACGACATAAAAAAGGCCTACCGGCAGCTCGCCATCAAATATCACCCGGATAAAAACCCGGGCAACAAGGCCGCCGAGGAAAAGTTCAAGGAGGCGACCGAGGCCTACGAGGTTCTCGGAGACGACAAGAAGCGCGCCACCTACGACCAGTTCGGTTTCGCCGGCGTGGAAGGCATGGGGCAGGGAGCGCACGACTTCTCCGGCGTCTTCCGGGATTTCGAGGATATCTTCGGGGATTTCTCCGGCATCTTCGACTCGTTTTTCGGCGGTTCGCGGAGACGGAGTCAGAGTTCGCGCTCGTCGGCGCACAGGGGCTCGGATCTCCGCTACGACCTTGAAATCGAATTCAACGAAGCCGTCTTCGGAACAACCAAGGAAATCTCATACCGGCGCAACGACACCTGCGGCGCCTGCCGGGGCACGGGCGCGGCCGGCGGCGGCGGCAAGACGATGTGCCCCACCTGTTCCGGCTCGGGCCAGGTGAGGCGCAGCTCGGGCTTTTTTTCCATCGCCACCACCTGCCCGCAATGCAACGGCGAAGGCTATGTCATCAATGACCCCTGCCGCGAGTGCCGCGGCACGGGCGTGGTGGAAAAAAAGCGCGTCATCAAGGTCACCATCCCGCCGGGGATGGAGGACGGGCGGCGCATTCATATTCCCAACCAGGGCGACGGCGGCATGAACGGCGGGCCGGCCGGCGATCTGTACGTCTACATCCACACCCGGGCGCACGAGTATTTCAAGCGCAACGGCAATGACATCTATTGCGTCATCCCCATCTCCATCGCCCAGGCCTCGCTCGGCGGAGAGGTGCTCGTCCCGACCATCGACGGCAAGCGGGTGCGGGTCAAGGTGCCCTCGGGCACGCAGACCGGGAAGGTGCTGCGGCTGAAGAGCGAGGGCGTGCCCTTCGTCAACAACAATTCCCGCCGCGGCGACATGTACATCGAGCTTCTCGTCGAGGTACCCGAACGGTTGACGCCGAAGGCGAAGACGCTGCTCAAGGAATTGGCGGAACAGATAGGCGAAACCGAATCGCCTCAGCCGAAACGGCTGAATTAGCACAAAATTAAAAAAAACAGGCTTTTTCAATTTTGTGCTGCCGTCGGGAAAAAGAAGAATCCAAAAATTAATTGAATCCTTGATCGATGCTTAACGAAATGCCGATGTGGAATGCTGAAGATGGGAAGAGAAGCGGTGGATACTTTCAGAATGATTTTCCATAATCACCATTTTTTTAAATATTTCCGGGTTTGCCGTTGAAGAAATCTATTTTCCGCGAAGCGGAAAATAGGCGGTTTTTTCAACGGCCACGAAGCATCTATAGCCGATCGGAAACGATCGGATCCTTGATAAATCCCTTGACATCGAACATCACCGCGTTCTCCTTGAGCACGGAGGCGAATGGAAAATCGGCGAAGTCCCGGTGGGCGACAGCCAGGACCACGGCGTCGTATTTTCGCACCGGCGTGTTGAGAAGCTTGATTCCGTACTCGCGCTTGACCTGCTCGGGGTCGGCCCACGGATCGTGGATGTCCACCCGGCAGCCGTAATCGGCGAGCTCCCTGACGATGTCGATCACCCGGCTGTTGCGGGTGTCCGGGCAATTCTCCTTGAAGGCGATTCCGAGGACGAGCACCGACGCCCCCTCCACCTTGTGTCCCTTCCTGATCATGGCCTTGATGGTCCGCTGCGCCACGCGGACGCCCATTCCGTCATTGATGCGCCGGCCGGCCAGGATCACCTCCGGGTGATAGCCGAGCGCCTGGGCCTTGAAGGTGAGGTAGTAGGGGTCTACGCCGATGCAGTGGCCGCCCACCAGCCCGGGGCGAAACGGCAGGAAGTTCCACTTGGTGCCGGCGGCGGAAAGCACCTCCTGGGTGTCGATGCCCATGCGGTTGAAGATGAGCGAGAGCTCATTGACGAAGGCGATGTTGATGTCGCGTTGGGAGTTTTCTATGACCTTGGCGGCCTCCGCCACCTTGATCGACGAGGCGCGGTACACGCCGGCTTCGATGATTGAGCCGTAGAGGGCCTCGAGCCGCTCGGCCGTCTCCGCGGTCGAGCCGGACACCACCTTGCGGATCCGGACGACGGTGTGCTCCTTGTCCCCGGGATTGATGCGCTCCGGGCTGTAACCGCAGAAAAAATCGCGGTTGAAAACGAGCCCGGATTGTTTTTCCAGCACGGGAACGCAGTCCTCCTCGGTGCAGCCCGGGTAGACCGTGCTCTCGTAGACGACGATGTCTCCGCGGGAAAGCGTCCTGCCGACCGTTTCGCTCGCCGCGAGGAGGGGCCGCAGGTCGGGATTGTTGTGCTTGTCGATGGGAGTGGGCACCGTGACGATGTACACATTGCAGGCCTCAAGATCGGCCGGATCGACCGTGAAGGCCAGGAGGGAGGCGGCCGCGAGCTGATCGCGCGTCGTTTCCAGGGTGCGGTCGTTTCCCTCCTTGAGCTCGCGCACGCGGCGGCCGCTTATGTCGAATCCCGTCACGGGATAGAGCTTCCCGAATTCCACGGCCAGGGGCAAACCGACGTAACCGAGGCCGATAATCCCGATGCGGATGTCGTTCATCGTGTCACTCCGTAGTATTGCCGATACCACTCGACGAAGAGACGGACACCCTTTCTGATATCGGTGCGGGGTTTGTAATTCAGGTCCCAGGCCAGGTCTTTGGTATCGGCCCAGGTGGCGGGCACGTCGCCGGGTTGAAGGGGAAGGAAATTTTTCACCGCTTTCTTGCCGAGCGTCTCCTCGAGGACGTCGATGAACTCAAGCAGATCGACGGGGTGGGAGTTCCCGATGTTGTACACCTTGTACGGGGCGGGCGAGGTGGCGGGATCGGGGTGTTTGCCGCTCCACTCGGGGTTTCCGGAGGGAGTCGTGTCGACGGCGCGCACGACGCCTTCGATGATGTCGTCGATGTAGGTAAAATCGCGCTTCATTTTTCCGTCATTGAAGACGTCGATCGGCTTTTCCTCGAGAATCGCCCGGGTGAACAAAAAGAGCGCCATGTCCGGACGGCCCCACGGGCCGTACACGGTGAAGAAGCGCAGGCCGGTGGTGGGAAGGCCGTAGAGATGGCTGTAGGCGTGGGCCATGAGCTCGTTCGATTTTTTGGTCGCCGCGTACAGGCTCACGGGGTGGTCGACATTGTCGTGGGTGGAAAAGGGGAGGGTCTGGTTGAGGCCGTACACCGACGAGCTCGAAGCGTAGACCAGGTGCTTGATGCGGTAATTCCGGCACGCCTCCAGGATATTGAGAAAGCCGACGATGTTGCCGTTTATGTAGGCGTACGGGTGGGAGAGACTGTAGCGGACGCCCGCCTGGGCGGCGAGGTGGCAGACGAGGTCGAACTGCTCGATGCGGAAACATTCGTCGAGGTGGCCGGTCTGCGACGCATCCATCTTGACGAAGGAAAAGTGCGGTTCGGTCTCGCTGTTCACCAGAATACGGTCGCGAATTTTTTCCCGGGGGATGCCGAGAACGCCCAACCGCCCGTACTTGAGGCCCACGTCGTAATACGCGTTGATGCTGTCGAGTCCGACGACGAAGTGGTCGCGCTCGAGCAGCTTCCGGGCGAGGTGAAAGCCGATGAATCCGGCGGCGCCGGTGACAAGAATCTTCATGACTGAATCTCCTTTCCACTTTTATCGCTGATCGCTTCCTCTATCGCCTCAATGTACGCATGAATGACGATTTTTTCATCAAATTCCCTTTCGATTTTCCCGCGGCCGCGAAGGCCCATGGCTTCGCGCTCGGCGGGCGGGAGCGACGCCATGGCCGCCATTTTATCAGACAGATCGCGGGCGTCGCGCACGCGGCACAAGAGCCCGGTGCGCCCGTCTTCCACCACTTCCCGGCACCCCGGGACGTCCGCGGCGACGAGAGGTTTCGCCATGGCGGCCGCCTCCAGGAGCGTCCTCGACAAACCTTCCCTGTAGGACGGCAGCACGACGCAATCCGATTCGGCGATAAAGGGGCGCACGTCATCGGTGACGCCGAGGTACTCGATGACGCCGGAACGGACCCAGCGCTCGACCGTGGTCCGCCCGACGGCGGTCGGATTGTCCGCGTCGATCTCGCCCAGGAGCCGGCAGACCGCGCCGGGCACGCGGGAGGCAAGCGACTCGGCGGCGGCCGCGTACTCAATGACGCCCTTGTCGCGGATGAGCCGCCCTATGAGAAGAAACACGACGCGTCCGCAGGGCGCGTGCGGCCGGGGCGCGTACGCCGACGTGTCGACCCCCGATCCCGGAATGCGGCGGCTTTGGCTGCGGCGCACCAGCCGGTTGCGGACGAAGACTTCCCGGTCCTCGTCGTTCTGGAAAAAAACGCACCGCGACCGCCGCAGTGCGATCTTGTACAACAGGCGCACAACGGCGGGGAGCGGCCCGCGTTGCAGGAAAGCCGAGCCCAATCCGGTGATGTTGTTGATGACGGGGACTCCCGCAAGGCGGGCGGCCGCGCTCCCGTAGATATTGGGCTTGATCGTAAAACAGAGAAGGCAGCGGGGGCGGACGCGGCGCAGGGTGCGCAAAAATCTCAAAAAGAGGCGTCCGTCGTGGATGGGATCGGTCGTCTTGCTCGTGAAGGGAAAATTGACGCAGGTGATCCCCATCGCAAAGAACTTTTTTTCATACCCGTCGAACGGGGCGAAGACAATGACCTTGTACCCGCGCGTCATGAGCTCTTTGAGCAGGGAACGCCGGAAGTTGTAGACGGCCCACATGGTGTTGTAAAACACCATAATATCGGGCGGAGTCGATCGCATGAACCGGCTCCCCTATTCCGACTCGAAAACGCCGGCGTTTGGAGAGGGGCTGATAAATTCGTGTTCGATTGTCCGCCGCAGACCTTCCCGCAGCGTGGAGGAAGGACGGAAGCCGCCGGTGAGGGCGCGTTCGGCGCAAAACAGCGTCGTCGTCGCGAATTTCCTGACGCGCACGGAGCTCACCGGCAATTCGCGACGCAGGACAAGGGCGGCGAAGTCGCACAGGTAGCCGCCGAGCAGGGCGAGGGAATAGGGAACTCTCATAAACGGCGCTCGTTTTCCCAATCGCATTCCCCGCACGAAATGGTATAAAGCGTTCATTGAAAAGTCGGGCTTGTCGGCGTAATTGTACGTCTCCACTCCGCCCGGAGCGGCCAGAAGCGACTGCAGGAACGTGCAGACGTTCTCGACGTAGGACATCGACTTCACGTTCTTTCCCCTGCCGATCATGACGTAGGGGAGAGACCATATCTGGCGAAGCATGTTATAGACATTGCCGCGATTGTTTTCTCCGAACACCACCGTCGGCCGGACGATGACGAGCGATTTGTCGGGGGCGCCCGCCTGCCAGCGCCGGTATACATCCTCGGCCATCATCTTCGAACGGCCGTAATGGTTGACGGGACGCAGGGGGCCGGATTCGTCAATGCCGCGGCGGGCGGCTCCGTAGACGGCGACCGAGCTCGTAAAAACGATCCGGCGGACGCCGGCCTTCTCTGCGGCGGCGCAGACGTTCTCCGCTCCCCGCACGTTGACGTCGTAATAGCGGGTGACGGGAGAAATATTGTCCTTGTGTTCGGCCGCCAGGTTGACGATACAGTCGCAGCCGCGCAGGAGCTCTGCCATTGACGCCGGGTCCCTCACATCGCCGTAAGTCCAAAGCTCGGGATGGGCGGCGCTCTCGCGTATATCGATGATGACGACGCGGTTGTTCTTGAGAAGATGAGGCACAAGCCGCGACCCGATAAACCCCGAGCCGCCGATGACTGCAATGACCATGATAGAAACCTCGATGCGTGTCCTTACAGAAGCGCCGGCTGACGAGCCGGATCTATGGACCGGCACGTCGGTCGACGGACGGGAACATCATCTCGCCTGGAAGATCAGTTTCCCGCCAAAACGGGATACGGCGTCCGCACCCGGCCGGCTGCGCCAGCGCGGATCTTCCCGTCGTCGTCTTCGGGAATTGTTTTAAAATAGTTATAGAAAATGAAAAACAGGGCCACGAACGGATAGCGGTAGCGGGCGCCCGCGCCAGAATTGACTATCACCATTGAATAGATGAGCAAACCGAGGATGAAAAAGAAAAGGAGGGACGCCAATTCGACTCTGAACTTCCCCCGGGCCGGCTTGAAGATGACCCTGAACAAAATAACGGCTATGGCGACGTTTTCGATCGCCTGCAACAATTGGAAAATATTTTCGGCCTTCCAGACAAGCGGTTCCAATAGAAATGAAAAGAACGATGAAAAAGCGTACGAAGCGGCGTCCATCCAGGAAGCGAAGGGGTTGAAGCCGAAGAGCGACGCATTATTCTCCAGGTAAAATAACATTCTGATCTTGTTGACGTTGCCGAGGGTAACCATCGATCCGAAAAGAAAAAATCCACCGGCGCAACCGGCAAGAATGGCGATCTTGAGTACGGGATGAAAGCGACGGTGGAGAAGGACGAAAACCACGAGTGTTATGATGATGACGAGGGCGTTCTGATATTTGATAAGGAAAAGCGGTATTCCCAATAGGACGAGCGGCTTGAAGACGATTTTTCGGACGAAGAGGTAGTAGAGAAACAGAGCCATGAGGAAAAAAATGATCGGATCGCGGAGAGCCATTGAAGAATACAGCGCGAGGCTTGGATAAAAGAGATAAAAAGCGCGGTTGGAGCCGATCAAGACGCCGCGTTCGCGGAAGAAAAGGAAAAGGATGACGTAGAGGATGAAATTTATGGAGGCGATGGAATAGATGGAATTGAGAAGCGGCATGGGAAAATACGCGAAAAACAGGGAGGTGGCGGCGGTTTTGTACGCTTCGGTGAAAAAAGGAACGTCCATCCCGCGGAAATGTTGTGCCGTGAAAAGGTAAATATATTGATCGCCCATGTAATTGGGTGAGAACAGGAAATAATTGGTGAGAAAAATGAGCGTAAAATGAAAAAACAACAGGAGGATGGATTGATCGTCGAGTTTGAAGCGGACGCGCACCACCATGAGAAAAACCGCAACGAAGAATATGTTCGCTAACTCGAAAAAATAATTAACCGGTACATCCATGATTTATCTCTGTCGTCTTCCCGCGGTTGATGAAAAAGTCAAGGGTGGCTTCCATCTCAGCCGCATGATTGTTTTTACCAGAAAAAAAGCGATTCGGCAAAGCACGTTCACGACCGGGGCGAACCAGGGGGGGCGATATACGATCGCCTCCTCGAACGAGACGATGCGGGGCGATCCGGCGAAAAAGGATCGAAGGGAGATGAAATCGTTCTCGGTCATTGTATTCGGATGGAGGCAGATCGTCGTCATGCCGCAGGGAATGCGGCGCGGCTTTCCCGAGAGGACGGGATAGAACGTCAGACCGCATCTCTTGTACGGATAGAGGCCGATGCCGTCGGTCACGAAGGCGAAACCGGCGGCGGCAAGGGCCTTGAGCGTGGCGCCGTCGAAGGAGTGGTTGGGCGCCATCCAGACCGAGGGGGCGAGGCCGTGCGAGGACAGGATTTCCCGCCCCTGCCTGATTTTTTCGAGCTGAACGTCGAAGGGGAGACCGGCGAACTCCGATAGATCGTCGAAGCCGTACCGCCGGAGAAGCGATCCGGCATGCCGGTGGTAGACGTGGTGAAGGCCGTGCTGGGCGGTCGTTATTATTTTTTCACCGGCGAAACGCGCCATCGTCTCCCAAAAGTCCCTTCCCCCCCCCGATTTCACGAGAAGCGGATCACGGTTGTCGGGAACGATTCCAACGATCGGTCTGACGTCGAACTCGCGAAAAATCCCCAGGCACCTGTCGAAGGCGCTGCGGTCCATTCCGGGAGCGGCGTCGTCCATTCGAAACAAGTAGCGCGGCGTCATTCCCTGGTCCCGACCGCCTTTTGGTACAGAGCCTCGTATTGCGAGGCGACTGCCCCGATCGAGAAATGAGACAGAATCCGCCGCCGCGCCGCCTTTCCGCGGGCCGTACGCTCGGCAGCGGTCAGGGAGACGGCTTTCTCCAAGGCTTCGGCCAGGGCGCGGGGATTCTTCGGGGGAACGACGATTCCGGTGTCGCCCACGATGTACGCCGCGTCGCCGACGTCGGTGGCCACGCAGGGCACTCCGGTCGACATCGCCTCACCGACGACATTCGGGAACGCCTCGCTGCGGGAGGGAAGGCAGAGAACGTCGAATCCGTTCATGAGCGCCGGGACGTCGTCGGATTCGTCGATGAGGACTATCCTTTCCCGCGGGGGAAGGCGATCGAGCGATGCGCGCAGCTCCGCGTTTTCCCGGGTAAGGCCTTTTCCCGCAATGACCGTGGCGAACCGAACCGCAGGCGCTGTCTTCCGGATGAGCGAGACGGCCGCCAGGTAATTATGGTAATCCTTGAGCGGGTGGTACCGGCCCACCAGGCCGACGACGGTTTCGGCGGACGTCAATCCGTAGCGGCGACGGGTGGCGGCGCGCGCCGCGGGGTCCGGCCGGAAGACATCGGTGTCGAACCCATTGGGAACGGTCGCCCTGGCTTTGGACGCGAAACCGAAGCGGGCGTGCTGAAGATGCGACGTGCGGCTGTTGAAAATGCAGCAATCAGCGCCGCGGGAAAGGAGCCGGTTCAGCCGGATGACGTTTCTGGTCGAGAATTTCTCGTCGTTGAAAAAGTGAAGCGAGTGGCGAACGTTCCAAAAAAGCCGGGTGCCCGTCGAACGGCAGGCATGCAGGAGCGAAGCGGCGACGTTCGCGTGATACATCCACCCCTGCACGATGTCGGGCTTGAATTCCACGCAGCGGCGGACCGCCCGAAAAAGCCCGGCCGGCGCCGATCCGGGATGATGCAATCGAAGGGCGAGGACAGGAACCCCCAGTCCCCGAATTTTCGATCCGTAGCGGCCTTCGCCCGTCAGGGACATGACGAAGTGCTCGAATCCGGACCGGCTCCGGTGCTCCAGCAAACGGAAGAGCATCGTTTCCGCTCCGCCCTTTCCCAGGCTCGTAATGACGTGCAGGATTCGAATCGTGCGGTTCGACGCCGCGGCGCTTCCCGTATTCATCGCCGTCACGCCGCCTTCGGCGCCTCGAGCCACGCCTGGAACATGAGGACGTTCCATAATCGATGGCTGTGATTTCTGTGGCCGGAGAGGTGAGCACGCCAGATCGCGTTCACCGGTGCTGGATTGAAAAATCCTTCCCGGATCAGACGGCTGGAATTGAGCAGCGCTTCCGCCCACTCCTTGAGCGGGCCGCGCAGCCAGGCGGCGAGCGGCACGCTGAAGCCCTTCTTGGGACGTTCGAAAAGGCCGCGGGGCAGGTAGCGGCCTAGGAGCTCCCGGAGGATCCATTTCCCTTCCCCGTTTCCCGTTTTTACGGAAAGAGGCAGGCGCGCGGCGAATTCGTAGATTCGGTAGTCGAGCAATGGCGAGCGGGTCTCCAGGGCGACAGCCATGCTCGTCCGGTCGGTTTTCACCAGGATATCGTCCGGCAGGTAGGCGCGGCTGTCCAGGAACATGAGCTTTTCAATTAAATGCCCGGGGAAAGCGATGAGACTTTCGGGCGTTCGAAGGTCCGCAAGCGGTCGCGATTTTCGCACGAATTTTTCAGGGCGGCGCCAATGGGTCAGGAACAGGTTTTCATAGAAAGTCAGCGGATCGCGAGCGTCGGCCGCGTCAAGCAATTTGATGATTCGGTCGCCGACGGTGCTCTGGGCGCCGTGCCTTCGGTTCATGAAAGGGTTGTCGTAAAATCCCGCGGGGAGGGAGCGCAGCGCGGCGCACACGGCGCTCCTGATTCCGCAGGGCACGCGCTTGAGCGAACGCCAGGCGCGATCGCACATAAGGTAGCGCGTATAGCCGCCGAAGATCTCGTCGCCGCCGTCCCCAGAGAGGGCCACGGTCACGTGACGGCGTGAAAGCCTGGCTACGAGATGCGTCGGGATCTGGGAGGAATCGGCGAACGGTTCGTCGAACATGTGCGGCAAGCCCGGAATCACGTCGAGCGCGTCTTGGGGCGTGACGTAGAGCTCTGTGTGCTCGGTGCCGAGGCGTTCGGCCACGGTCTTGGCGAATAACGCCTCGTCGAAGGCTTTTTCGGAAAAGCCGATGGAAAACGATCTCACCGGCGCGCCGCTCTGCGCTTGCATCAAGGCGGTGACGAGCGAGGAATCGATCCCGCCCGAGAGAAAAACGCCGAGGGGGACGTCGGCAATCATTCGTCGCTTGACCGCGTCACGGAGCAAAACGTCGAGATCGTCGATCAAGCGATTTTCGGGCGCCGCGAGCGGCGCGATCGTCCCCTTTCTGAAAATCTCCTCCTGGTCCCAGTAGAGAGCGGGCCGGGGAAGGGCGCCCCGGACGGACGCATCCGTCGTCAGCCTGAGAAAGGAAGCGGGCGGCAGCTTGAAAATACCCCGGTAGATGCTGTAGGGTCCGGGGACGTAATTGTAGCGCAGGTACTGCGCCAGCACGTCCCGGTCGATGTCGCCCTCGAAGGCGGGATGCGCGGCGAGCGCCTTGAGCTCCGAGCCGAAGAGGAACGCTCCGCCTTGGTACCCGTAATACAGCGGCTTTTTCCCCATCCGGTCGCGAATGAGGCACAGCCCGCCGTCCTCCGCGTCGAACACGGCGCAGGCGAACATGCCGTTCAGGCGCGGGAGGGTGGCCTCGATCCCCCATACGGAAAAGCCGGCGAGCATCACCTCGGTGTCGGAGTGTCCGCGCCAGGGCGGCACGCCGCGGCCCTCGAGCTCAGATCGCAATTCGCGGAAATTGTAAATCTCGCCGTTATACACCGCCGTGTAACGTCCGCAAAAAGAGGTCATGGGTTGCCGGCCGGCCGGCGAGAGGTCGATTATCGAGAGGCGGCGGTGCCCCAACGCCGTCCCGGTTTTTTCGTCGACCCACAACCCGTCTCCGTCCGGGCCGCGATGGACGAGCGTCGCGTTCATCCGGTCAACCAGCGAGGAAAGTCGTTCGGGGGCGGTGCCGCGGGGGTCTCTGAATCCGACTATGCCGCACATGAGGTGGGGAGCTTTCCGGTCATCACCGTTTTATGACGCAACATACTGAATTTCATCTTTTCATCGTCAGCACGGTATAGTGGCCCGAGCGTTCTATCGAACACTCCTGCGGCCTGTGACGTTTGTCCAGCCGCGAAAAAACGCGCTTGATTTTGGCATGCGAGGGAAAAGGATGCCCGATTTTCACGTTCAACCAACTGTTCAGCAGAAACTGAAAAATCCGCGCATAGCGTTTCAAGGTGTTCAAGCGCACGTTCTTTTCGCGGAAGAATATTTCATTATTGATCGTCGCGTAGACGATACCGCCGGGCTTGAGAAGTGAGAACAGCTTGCGGGCGAATCCCGAGTCGTTCAGACAATAATTCCAGCATTGGCTGACGAGGACCAGATCGTAGGTCCCCGCGGCCTCCTCCAGGTACCCGAGGGCGAAGCGGCACTCTAGTCCCTTTTCCGCGAACGCGCGGCGTGCGATCGCGAGGTACCGTGAGGATACGTCATGCCAAGTGACGCGACAGCCTCTGAGAGCGAAATAGAGGGAATTGTGCCCCGGACCGGCGCCGAGATCGAGCACGGCGGGTCTGGCCTTCCCCTCCAGGCAACGCAGAAGTGAATCGAACTTTTCCACCGCCACCGGAGCGCGATAGGCTATTTCGGCGTACTCACGCGCGTACGTCTCGGGAATGGGGTCCCAGCCCCGTTCCGGACGCCGTATCAATTTAAGAAGTCGGTTGATCATCGTGCGTCGACTTTCGATTGTAAAAATTGAGATAGTACGCGAGGTGGGTTTCCATGGAAAATCCCTTTTTCAGATGAGAAAGCATCGCATCGACCTTCTGTTGATATTCGCGTTTTGAAATGGCAATGAGACGGAGGACCGCCCGGGCAAGATTTTCGGCGGAGAAGGACTCGGGGACGAATTCTGCGAAATCGTCGTCGGCGAGCCTCCTCGATTCGCCCACATCGGTGATGACGGGCAGATTGCCGCACGCCATGGCCTCGAGGAGACTGCGGGACGGGTAATTGGTAAACTTCTGGAGCGACATAATGACTTTGGACGAGCGAAGCACCTTCTCGGGATGCGGCTCGAAATAGCACTCAATCGGGATGCGCGCGTATTCCGCCCCGCCCAAAAGCGATCTCACTCGCGACTCAAGCGGCCCGAAACCGAGAATGAAGAAGCGCGCGTCGTTCACGCGATTCTGGTTGAGGAAGTCGTGAATGAACGGCAGACACATGACGTAGGGAATGACGTTCTTCACGTCGTTCGCCTGGTCGGTGAACCGTCCCAGGAATACGATCCAATTTTTTTTCCCGGAGACGTCAAGCACGGTCGGGACCCTGATCGCGTTCCCTTCGGTCAGGCGTATTTTTTCAGGGTTGAGACGTCCGAGAAGCCAGTGCCGCCCGAGTTGCGCGACGACGCGTGGATTGAGCACGTCGATTCGATGGGCGCGTAAAAGCTGGTAATAGATGAGCGTTTTGAAACGGTCGGCGAGCAGCATCGACAGGTCGCTCATCGGAATGGAGCGGACGACTTTTTGGCCGAAAAGGGTGTGAAAAAACCGCAGGGAGGCCAGGGGATAATGGAACACGGCGCCCCGGCCGGCCCGGAGCGCAATGAAAAAAAGGGGGACGATCATTTCTAGAAAGCGCCCGGCATCGAGGACGATCAGGTTCGGATGGCGGCGCGTGAAGTGGGGAAGGTTCGGGACCGGAGCCAGAGCATCGTAGAGCGTCCGGGTGACGACCAGGCGCAAGCCGGGAACATTGCGAGACTGGCAGTAATCCCAGAGGGCTATAAATCTGTTCTGGGTTCCCCCGGGGCTTGTCGCCGAGAGGACGATGTAGGTTCCGGCCATTCTATATCGCCTTTCTCAGGTCTTTCCCGGAGAGGGCATAACGCGCGCCGCAGGCAGCGCAGGCGAGCGAGGCGTCCAGCCGGGTACCGCATTCGCAGATCCAGCCTTGTCGGCGGGCGGGCGTGCCGTACGCCAAACCGTGGGCGGGGACGTCCTTGGTGACGACTGCGCCCGCACCGATGAAGCAATAGTCGCCCAGCGTGATTCCGCAGAGGATGGTGGCGTTCGCTCCGATGGAAGCCCCCCGTTTCACAAGGGTGGGCTTATATTCGTTTTTTCTTTCGATGAACGCCCGCGGGTTTATAACGTTCGTGAAAACGCACGACGGCCCGCAAAAAACGTCGTCCTCGAGAATCACGTCGTCATACAGGGAAACGTTGTTCTGGATTTTCACCTTGTTTCCGAGTACGGCACGGTTCCCGACGAATACGTTCTGTCCCAGCACGCAGCCGGTTCCGACGACCGCTCCTCCCATCACGTGAGAGAAATGCCAGATCCGGGTGCCCGCGCCGATCCGGGCGCCGTCGTCGACGACGGCCGAAGGGTGGATGAATACGTCAGTCATGGACGGTCCTCCTTTCCTCGGACCGAAAGTCCTTGATCTTTTCGACCACCTCGGTCACGTCGGCGTCGGAAAGGAAGGGGTGCATGGGCAGTGAGAAGACCTCCCGGCATAGTCTTTCGGTAACGGGGAAATTATCCGACGCCGAAGGCAGCGACGCGAACGCGGGCTGTAGGTGCAGGGGCACGGGATAGTGGATCATCGTCGGGATATTGATCGCGGCGAGGCTTGCACGGATGCGGTCGCGCCGCGCGGAACGTACCGTATATTGGGCCCAGGTTGAAGTATTCCCCCGGCTCACCTTCGGCACGGATACCAATTCCCCGAGCCCGGCGGTATAGGCGGAGGCAGAGAAATTTCGCGCCCGCAGCTCCTCGTCGAAGTGGCGAAGCTTGACGCTTACAACGGCGGCCTGGATCGCGTCGAGTCGGCTGTTGAGCCCGACGATCTGGTGCACGTATTTTTCAACCGCGCCGTGATGGCCGAGCAGGCGCATGAGGCGGGCGTATTCGTCGTTTCCGGTGAAGAGCGCGCCGCCGTCGCCGTAGCATCCCAATGGTTTCGTGGGGAAAAAAGATGTCGTGGAAATATCCGCCCAGCCGCAGGACGGAGTGCCGTTCCGGACTGCGCCGAACGATTGGGCCGCGTCTTCGATTACCCACAGACCGTGCCGGCGGGCGATGCCCATGATGGATTCCATGTCAGCGCATTGGCCGAAAAGCGATACGGCGATGATCCCCTTTGTACGTTCCGTCATGAGGCTTTCAAGAAGAGCCGGATCAAGCGTGAAATCGTCCTCCTTCACGTCGACGAACACGGGCACGGCCCCGAGGAGGGAAACACATTCGGCGGTGGCGATAAAAGTGAAGTCGGGGACGATGACTTCGTCGCCGGGTCTAGTTTTAAGGGCGAGGAGGGAGATGGTGAGGGCGTCGGTGCCGTTGGCGCAGGCGACCGCGTGGCGGGCGCCGACGCGCTGCGCCAACTCGTCTTCAAGACGGGTAACGGCAGGGCCGTCGATAAAACGTCCGCTGGAAACGATTTCGCTCACGGCCGCGTCGATTTCGGCACGGTAGAGTCGATATTGCGCCGTGAGATCGCAAAATTGCATTTCAGTACTCCAGGGGCAGGGAAACTCTCCTGCCGTCGCGGGCGGAGAGGTAGAAGGCGATGAGCAGTTCCATCGATTTCAAACCTTCCCGGCCGTCGGTTTCCGGTTTGTCCGTGCCGCGCAGCACGTCGATCACGTTTTTGTAATAGAGGGGATGTCCGAAGCCGTAGACGGAGGTCGTATCGTAATTGACGCGGTCGAGGGAATCATCTTCCTCGCGCTGGTCGGCGAACTCCCAGTGCTCGATCTTGTTTACTGCGACGCCGCCGACGCGGACGGTGCCTTTTTCTCCTATTATCGTGATGGAGCCTTCGTAATTCTTCGGATGGGTGAGCATGGTGACATTGATGGAACCGAGCGTCCCGGAGCGCCAGCGCAGGCAGGCGACGCCCGTGTCCTCCACCTGGATGTTCCGGGCGAGCGTGGCCGTGTACGCCTGGACGCTCTCCACCGGCCCGATGAGCCAGTCGAGCAGGTCGACATAATGGCTCGCCTGGTTCATGAACGCGCCGCCGTCGAATTCCCAGGTGCCGCGCCAGGACGCGCTGTCGTAATATTCCTGGGGCCTTGTCCAGAAAACGTTCACCGTCACGAGATAAATGCGGCCGAAGCGGTTGGAGGCGACGGCGTTCTTCAGAAGCTGAAGCGTGGCGTTCCGCCGGTTTTGCTTGACGATGAAAAGCCGCACGCCGTGTTCGTCGCAAGCCTTGACCATGTTTAAAGCGTCCTGCCAGCGGGTTCCCATGGGCTTCTCGCAGATGACGTGTTTGCCGCTCGCCGCGGCGAGCGTCGCATGTTCGGGATGGAGGCCGCTCGGGGTGGCGACGACGACCGCGTCTGCGTCGTTTTCGGCCAGAAGCCGGGCGTAGCGGGCGTACGCGTGCGCGCCCGTCGCCTCCGCGGCCGTTTGCAGCGCCCGTTCGTCGATGTCGCAGACCGCGGTCAACTGAATGTCGGCTTCGTGTCTCCGGATGGCGTCGAAGTGGTTTTTTGAGATTCGGCCGCAACCCACGAGAGCGATTTTAATCTTGCGGCCGACGATCGGTTCATTGCGGTACAGCATGGGGACCTCCTTTTGTGAATGATTCCGTTACGGCGATGAAGCTTGCGGCAAATAATACGCGAGGTAGCGATCGCACAACGTCAGTCGGCCAAGGGGCGTATTTTCGAGAAATTTAAATCGACGGAAGGAATGAGGGACGTAATTGTGCAGATGGGAAAGACGCCATCCTCCCTTGCGGGCGAGACGATTCCATTGGGTGAACTGCTGTTTCGTGGAATAATCAGCGGAGCTATATCGAATCCCGATGCGGGAAAGAAACGGACGCAGACCGCGGCGCGTCTTTTCGGAAACGATCAGATGCGTAGTATCTGTGGAAATCGAGCGGAGCATCCTGAACGTTTCGACGGCCAGGTCTGCGAGCGGTGATCGGGTAATGGGCGACCGTGTGATGAATATATGATGCAGGACGTCGAGCATGAAGATGGCGTCGAAACGCAGGTCCGATCGGGAAGCACAAAAGTCCTCGATTGTGCCTTTGTACAGCGTCAATCTATTTTCGAGAGAGTAATGCTCGACTAGACCAAGAAGTTTTCCGTAGTCTTCTTCATCGTTACCGTCACACGAAATGTACGGGTCGGCCCCAATGATCTTCTCTACCCGGTTATCGAGAAGGGCGAGTAATGCGTCATGTCCATGACCGATACCGATATATAGTACTTGTGTCGCGTCTGCGCGTTTTAAATACCGATAGATTTTTTCATTATAATATCGCAAATTATCTATCGCGGTTGAAACGATTCGCCGCTCGCTGCGTTGGAGTATTTCCGCTTCAAGATAGGATATATCCATGTCGTTACCTTTTATTAGGAAGGGATGAAAAATGAATCGAAGCGAAGCCTATGGATCAGGACCGCCCAAGCTATCGGAAGACAGACGTATGCTCTCCTGTCGGGACCCGTACCCGCCTCATCTTTCTCCAAGTGCCGATTCGGAATACACCGTGTACTACTAGAGATTCGGTAGCCGATCATCTTTCTTGATGAGGAACAGGTTGATGTGGAACATCTTATTGTCCGCATACCCTTGTGCGATTGATTCCGGTTCCTCGATTTTTTTGAGCAATTTTGACATTTCTCCATGGTCGGCATAATAGTCGTCGAATACCTCGTACATGTCGAAATCGAAATCGTGGACAATCGAATGTAGGAAGTCAGTTGGGGAACTTCCCATGTTTTCGATTAAAAGCGGGAAGAATTCAAAAATCATCTTGATTGATTTATTGCTGGCCAAGGTGCGGCGCATGCCGTTCAGAGCAAGAAACTCAGCGCCCTCCACGTCCATTTTGATGAGGTCGATTTTATCAATTTTATTCTTCGCGACGAAGCTGTCAATCGTCACCGCGGCGATGTCGCGTGCAACGATATCTTTCCGGTTGTAATCTGTCGTGGTCTCGTAGGAAATGATTCCCGCTTCTTGATTGATCGTATGATGACCGGTGTCATACGGACATATGTACAGCTTTATCATTTCTTCCTTATCCGAAACCGCGTTATTGTATGGATGCATCTGTGTGTAATCATTCAGCTCCTTGTTTCGAGAGAGATACGTGAAATTCCTAATCTCCGGCTCGAATGAGTATACAAGACCGTCGCCGCCGACGAGTTTCGATGCGAGGAGGCTAAAATAGCCGATGTTGGCACCCAGGTCGAAAAACGTATCGCCCGGCTTTAGGATTTTCTCTATGAGCATGGTTGTTTTCGCCTCGTGGATCTTGTTTTTCGCGTACACCCGAAACGTTTTTCGAATGGCCGGATCCTTCTCCTTCACATTGAGATACATTTTCGATCCCTGCACGACCTGTACTTCCGGTTGTCGGGAAAAGAGGTAGCGTAGATCGTTTTTCAGGAACCGGTACGTACTCCTAAGTCCAGGGATTCGTCTTAAGAATCTTTTCATCACACCCGCCTTTTTAGGCATTTAAGTCCTCCTTCGATTATATCACATGCGTGCTGTATCGTTATATATCTCAAGCAATCGACTGTTCCTGGCAGAGATCGAGAGAGTACCTTTCAGGACGGTCTGGTAGTTGTTGGCGCTGCATTCTTCCCGCAGTTCCGAGTCTTCTATGAGGGCACGAAGCGCACTGGTGAGACGGTCGACTTGTGTCCGATATTCGTCGCTGACGTAGGTCACGGCGTCGTTATCCATCCATGAACGGTAGTTCGGGCGGCCGATATAGTTTCTATCGTACCAAACGGTTTCGATGTCGTCATAAATAATGCCATTGACCCGGTCGAGGATCACCTCCGGCAGAGCATAGTGGCTCGTGGTGATGACGGGCAATCCGAAGGACATCGCTTCCAACACGGAATAGGGGAAGGCGTCCATGTGCGTCGGGTGCACGAAAATATCGGATTCTGGGTAAAGATACGAGTACAGTTCCTCTTTCGACACGAAACCGAGGTATTCGGCGCCGGGCGTCAGAAACGGTTTGATCTTGTCGATTGAGTCCTTGCCGATGATGGTGAGGCGGATATTGTAGTCCGTCCGCAGGCGGGAAAAAGCCTCGGTTATTTCCCTGCCACCCTTGAAAAAGAAGAGCGGGTGAGTCCCGAAATTGAAGAGGAGCTTGATCGGCTTACTCTTCCTGTTCACATGCGTTTTTTTAGTTCCAGGTGAAATGGCGGGATAGAGAATCGTAATTTTGTCGGATTGTATGCCGATTGCGGAGAAAGACTTCGCCACAACCCGGCAATTGACAATGAGATGCCGGAAAAAGCGGTTTTCGAGCAGAGTCCGGAGGGCGGAAACGAACGAGGGTTCGTAGGGATTGAAGTCGAACGAACCGGCGTACTGGTCGACCGATTCGATCTCCGACACCCAAGGGACGGTCGATTTGTAAGCGAATGTCCCGAGCAGGTGCATGAGGTCGATGGGCTGTTTCTCGAGATAGAGTATGTAGGGCATACCGCTCAGTCGTTTCACCGCCTTCAAATGCAGCTTCCGCGCGACATTGAGAGGAGTCAGGCGAAGCGGGTGGTGTCTGAAAATCGGGGCGACCGCCTTTTGCAGTTCTTCAGGATCGTATTTGAAGTAATTACGAAAGAGGCCGTGCTCACGTCCTTTTCCCTTTGGAAAGGGGAAATCGTAATAAACGCGTAAATGTTCCATGGCTGCCTTGAAGAATCAGACGGAAATAATGAGGCAGGTTCCCCCGCCGCCGTTCGGCGACCAGACATCCGGGGGGATGGTTCTCGTTTCAATCCCCCGGACGGTGGATCCCAGATCATCGATTATCCGGAGGTAGTTTCTTTTCCAGTTGTTCGGATAGTAAAATTTACCGTATGCGACGGCCGAATCTCGAAGGGACGAATCGTGCGTCTCGAACAGGACGAGGTGTTTTCCGGCCAGTCGTAAGAGACTGAAGAGGATCGGCTTGATCCTGCGTGGCCTGACGTAGAGTAACGTCGCCCAGGTGAAGACAAGATCGGCTTGGCTGTCCGAAGGCAACCTGTAAATATTGCCCCGGATGAGGGAGACGTTACCTCGCCCCAAGGATCGAAAGCGGCCGTTGCCGAATGTAACCGCCATTGCATTAATGTCGATGCCGCGAATCTCAGTGGAAGGCAAACACTCAGAGAGCAGGACGAGGTTGTTGCCGCAATTGCTCCCGATCTCCAGAATGCTTCTCGGGCGGAGAGGGACGATCGTCTCCATCGTATACCGGCAACGGCCCCCGTAACGGATGTCCCAGTACCGCCTGATTTCCGGAAGCCCCATCCGGCTCCAATGCGGATAGGCAACGTGCTTGAAGAAGGACGATTTGAGGTTTCCCCAGTCTCGTCCTAGGAACCGAAGAAGATTCCCGGGAAACGGGAGTGAAAGCAGGAGAGTCGTCCAGCGCTTGAAATAGGTGTGTAATAACCGCATATACGCAATGGCTGCGGCGCCCTATGCGGAGCGCGACCGGCTCCGCCTATCCGGGGTCGTCAACCTTTCCTCGTCCCGGCCTTCTTAAAACCGGCCGCCAAGGACTGGTAGATGCCGTTCATTTTCGCCATTTCCACGGAATGGTTGTTTTTTACATCAATGATAGTGCGGCCGCGTGCTCCCATGTGTTTCCTGAGTACGTCGTCTCCCAGCAGGCGCTTGAGCTGAGCGGAGAGCATAGCGTGATCGCGCATGGCGAACAGGAGGCCAGCCTGTTCGTTATCGAGCCAGATCGCATTGTCCCCGAAACGGGTGATAACAACCGGCACGCAGCACGACATGGCTTCGGCTGTGCTCGCTGCCAATCCGGCGTCGGAGAGCGAGGTGGAAACGTAAATGTCAGCCGAGGCGATGTAACACTGCATGTCCTCGTCCGAGAGCCTGCCCGCGAATACGATTCGCTTTTCAACTCCCAACTGAACAGCCAGTGACTGTATCATTTCTTTTTCACTGCCCCCGCCCACGATGACGAACGCGGTATTAGGGTAGGCTTTCAGGACCTCTGGTGCGGCTTTCACGTACGTTTCAATGTTATAGACAGATTCCATCGCCCGCAGGCTGATGACCAACCGTGTTCCGGCGGGGTATCCGAGCTTTTCCGCGAGGCGCGGATCGCGCTTCGACGGATGGTATTTCTCGGTGTCCGTACCGAAAAAAACCACCTTAATCCTCTCCGGCCGCACCTTGTGCTTCTTCAACTCCTCGACGATGTGAAACGCGTCGCAGGTGATGGTATCGGCGGTACGCAGGGAACGTTTCGCCATCAGCTTCGTGCGCAGATTCCTTTTCAGGTAATAGAGCAGATCCGACCCCCAGATTGTGATGAGGAAGGGATGGAAATTGAGTCGGCTCACGACGTACGAATAAATGTTGAGCGATTGAACATGGATAACGTCGGGCTTGATCTTTTCAATCATCTCCGCGAGGTACTTCTTAAAGCGGCGAAATCGGAAGAAATAATCGATGACGACGGGCAGGGTCCGCTTTCGGTATTCAGTCCGGAAAATCGGAATATCTTCGAGTGAATGTTTTTCCTCGTTTTCCCCGCTCGTATCGAGGACGTGGACTTCATTGCCGAACGCGGGGAAGGACAGGATCCATCTCCGGGAGTGGATGCTGGCGAGTTGAGCGATAAACAGGATTTTCACGATGACTCCTTCGGACGAACGCCGCGTCAGGAATGAGTGACATCGACCGCCCTCGGTTTGAAAAAAGATTTCGCCTTGGAAATGATCCTTCTTTTTTGATCTGGGGTGAGGATCCCGCTGAAAAACCAGATGGCGAAGGTAAAGGCGATGATTCCCGTCACCTCATGGAACAGCAGATTGATCCAGTTGTTGCCGAAGGACACGAAATAAAGCGCGAAAAAAACGACTGCGAGGAAAACGAATGTGAGGGACGTGTTCTTGACGTTATACGAAAACTGGTAGTACTTGTGCACGAACACATTCAGAAGCACAAAATAGACCAGATAGGATACGACCGCGGAAATCACCGCTCCGATCACGCCGAGCAGGGGAATAAATATGAAATTGCAACCGACGCTCACAATGGCCGCGATGATGGCGGACATGCTATTCCATTCGGGCTTTTTGACGATAAGGAGAGCGTATCCATTGATACTCATCAGAAAGTAGAGAAACGCCGGAATGGTCAAGGCGGGGACGAAATCGATGCTCTTCAGATAGTCGTGTTTGGAATTAAAGTCGTGTACGAAGATGTTGATCAGATCTTTAGCCCCGAGGCTGATGACGATGAAAAGCAGACTCCCCAGGATGAGCTGGATAGAGTAGATGAACGAGAGGAGTTTCTTCGTGTCCTCGGCGGAGTGCTTTTCGGCGTAGGGGAGGATGAAGGCCGGGAGGAAAAGAGAAAACGGCATAAGAAGAAGGATATTGAACAACTGGGAGAATTTAGAACCGACGTCGTATACGCCCACCGCCGACTGCCCGACGAAGAAGTTGAGAATGAGCCGGTCGGAAATGCTCAAAGCCCACATCGCCACTCCGCTGAACACGAACGGAAGGCCGAGTCTGATCAATTGGCGGAAAAATTCGGGCTTGAAAGAGGGGCGCCAGAAATTCCTGGTATAGATAAAAATGGAGATGAAAACCACGGAAACGGAAATAATGCTCGATTCGATGAACCCGCGTACTCCTCGTTTGAGGACGATGATGAGGATGATCTTGAGGGAGAAGTCGAGCACGAACCTGAGGATCGAAAAAAAGACGTAGGAACCGCTCTTCTTTTCCAGCCGCAGGACGTTGAGCGGGATATCGAGCGGAAAGCTCACGGCGAAGAAAATACCGATGAGGAGCACCTCGGGAGCGTAGTCGGATTTTTGAAAGAGCGCCGTGGAAAGATGGGTGCTGAAAACGCCGATTCCCGCACAGACGAAAACGCCCATCACGACGTACCAGGTAATGCACGTACCGAGTAGGCTGCGGCGATCGGTTTCAGGAACGCCGAAGTATACGCGTTGCATGGCGCTCATGATGCCGCTCGAGGCGAACATGGCCGAAAAGTTGATGATCGCCATGAGCACTGAAAGGATGCCGAATTGGGACGGAGAGAAATATCCAATATAAACGGGAAGGAGCAGGAAATTGAGCGCGGACTGTGAAATATTGCCGAGGCCGTAAATGAAGAAATGCTTGATCTCTTTTTTGATAAGCTGAAACGACGACATCGCATTCACATCTCGTCCCCGCCCGCGCTTTTACGGCTAATGAGAAGTATATTCTGGGCGGTCCAGCGCGTGGGAGGGAGTCTTCTCTTGAGGCGGCGCTCGCAGAGCGTCTCGATCGCGACCGCCGGTCGCGGCAAATATTTTTTCAGATGACCGAGGAGGATACGGGCAAGGCTGGGGACGATCCAGCCGTTCCACTGAAACGCGACATCGATCAGGCCGCTTTCGCGGAAGGCGCGTTTGAGTTCGCGGGCGGTAACAACGTAGTGTTTGTAGCCGCGCCGCCAGTCGTAATAGAGTTTTATATAGTACCGATCAAGTGAAATATCGAGATTCGGTATGAGGATGATCACAATGCCGGTACCCGGTTTCGTAACGCGCGCGTGCTCGCGGACAAGACGGAGCCGTTCCGTACGCGTGGGAAAATGCTCGACCAGACCGAACGAAAAAACGATATCAAACCATCCGTCCGAAAACGGCAGTTGGCGAGCGTCGGATAGATGGAAATTGGGAACAAAGGCCGATCCCGCGGGATTGTTATCGACTCCATGAGCTTCCCCGCCGTATTCGTCCTTGAACCAATTGAGCCATCGGCCGTTGGAGCAGCCGATTTCGAGGATGCGGGGATTCTCGGTCTTGGGCACGTGGCGTATGATGGCGGCGACGAGCTCCTGTTCCCACGGGTCCGTCAGCGCCGGCCTGTCGCCGAGCTCGGCAATATGGCTCGTCCAATCGAAAGTATCCGTATTTTCCTTCCTCACAGGGGTGAAGCGGCGCGCCGCTCACCGCTTCTCGAATTTCGCGCGATTGTTTTCAAATTCAAGATTGGCTTTTTCATAATCCCCGGTCGCGCCGATATCGATCCAGTAGTAGGGTTCGTTGCAACAATAGCCGAACACTTTTTCGTTATCGCCGATGAGCTTCAAAACGAGGTTATTGAGATCGAGCCGGGTATTTTTTTCGATATACCTTAAAATACGGCTGCTGTAAATATAGATTCCCATATTGTCGCTATACTTGTATGTCGGTTTCTCATGGAAATTCGTGATCATGCTATCCTGATTGAGGTCGAGAATGCCGAGGTTGACGGTAATCGTCTTTTCACCGACGGCGACCGAGAGTAAAGCTCCCCGTTCAACGTGCGTCCGCATGAAATCCGAGTAATCGAGCGTCGTGAGGATATCCCCGTTGATAACGAGGAAATTATCCTCGAGTCCCTCGACGAGGCCGATCGGCCCGGCCGTGCCCAGCGGTGTCGTCTCGTCGATGTAGCGAATAGTGACTCCGGCCGGTACGTTCGCCGGGTTGTTGAAGAACATCCTGATGTAATCTCCGAGATACCCGAGTGATATCACGATGTCTGTGAAGCCGTAAGAGGCGAGCTGATTGACGATGATTTCGATGATCGGCTTTCCGCCGACAGGGAGCATAGGCTTGGGAAAGATCACTGTGTACGGCCGTAATCGCGTGCCCTGGCCGCCCGCTAAAATAATCGCCTGCATGGTTTTTTCTCCGGTTATGCTTAACGGTAGAATTGCCTCGTGATGTCGATGACGTATGCCACTTCGCCGTCCGTGAGGGCTGGGTGCATGGGCAATGAAAGGACTTCTCGAGAAATTGCTTCGGTGTTCGGCAGGAAGAAATGATCGAGCTGCAGGTTTCGATGACGATGATTGGGTACCGGCCAGGAGATGAGGGTACCGATATCGTGCTCTCGAAGATATTTCTGCAGGGCATCGCGCCGGGAAGTGCGGATGACGTAATTCTGGAATGAATCGACGAAGGTATCATCGGAATTATACGGAGGCAATCTGATATCGCCGATACCCCGCAGACCTTCCTGATACCGGCGGGCGACGGCCCGTCGACGTTTGATCATGTCCGGCAGGTACGGCATCATCGTGTTAAGAATTGCCGCCTGCAGGTTGTCGAGGCGGCTGTTCCAGCCGTAATATAAAATATCGCCTTTGGTTCGGTCCTGGCCATTGTCCCTTAAGCAGCGCAATGTATAATCGAGCGTTTTGTCGTTCGTGACGATCATGCCGCCGTCGCCGAAGCAGCCGAGTATTTTAAAGGGATAAAAACTATTCGTCGACATGACGCCGAAGGAACCGGCCTTTTTCCCTTTGTAGAGGGCCCCGATTCCCTGAGCTGAATCCTCTATCACCGCGAGCTTGCGGCGGGAAGCGATCTCGAGGATTGGATCCATATCGCAGGTTCTTCCGTTCAGATGCACAACCATGATCGCCTTGGTCTTTTTCGTGACGGCGGGCTCGATCAGCCGTACGTCGATGTTGTAGTCGTCCGCGACGTCGACAAGGACGGGGATGGCGCCGCAATGATGGATCGCCGCGATCGTTGCGACGAAGGTGTGGGCGACGGTGATGACCTCGTCGCCGGGGACGATGCCCAGCGCCGAGAGGCAGAGATTGAGGGCGTCGCTGCCGTTGGCTACGCCCACGGCGTGCGCCGCGCCAATGTACCCGGCGAACGCCTTCTCGAAGTCGAGGAGATCCTGGCGCATAATGAAATCGGCGCGCTGGAACATCACCTCGCGAATCACGGGCTCGAGGTCTTTTTTAAAAATTTCAATCTGTTTCGGAAGGTCGACAAAGGGCACGTTCATGGAGAATCCTTTCGCTGCTCGACTCGCATTAGCCGATGAGGGTTTCGATGGCGGCGGTGATATCGCTGGCCCGCGGGTAATATTTTTCTTCCAGGGAATGCGCCGCCGGCGCGGGCGCGTCGGGTAATGAGATGACGGCGATCGGCTTTTTCAAGGAAGCGAATCCTTCAGTGGCCACGATCCGGCAGATCTCGGCCGCGACGCCTCCCTTCGGCCAGGTCGCGTCGACGACGAGAAGCCGTCCGGTTTTTGCGACGGATCGCAAGAGGCAGGCAGAATCGATCGGCTTGATCGAGCGAAGATCTATGAGCTCGACGGAAGGGGCGCCCGGAAGCGACTCCAGGGTTTCGCGGCAGAGGACGACGGTGTATGATGAGGCGACCACGGTCAGATCCGTTCCTTCCCGGACGATTTCCGCGCGGTCGAGATCGCTACGATAGGATGAGGCGGGGACTTCGCCCTGCTCATCGTAAAGCCAGCGATCATCGATGAATATGACGGGGTCGGTTTCCTCCATCGCCTGGAGAAGCATCCCTTTCGCGTCGTAGGGATGCGACGGCATCACGACCTTGAATCCGGGAAAGTGCATGAAGACGCCCTGGAGAGCCTGAGAATGTTGGGCGCCCTGTTCGCCGCCCCGGTTGATGATGGCCCGGACGAGGATCGGAATTTTCACCCGCCCGCCGAGGGTGGCTGGGAGGAGCGCCCCGTGGTTGACGAGCTGGTCCATGGCATAGTGCATGAAGTCCATCCGCGGGAAAGTGAGAATGGGATGCATTCCCGCCAGGGCGGCGCCGATGGCGAGGCCGGTGACCCCGTTCTCGCTCACCGGCGTATCGATCACCCGGTCCGGGCCGAATTCCTCGAGCAATCCCGTCATTGTATTGCCGACGAACCAGGGAGTGTTGATTCCCACTCCGATGTGAAAAGCTTCCTTTTTTTCCCGCATGATGGCGATGAACGCCTCATTGATGGCGGCTGCGTAACTGATCCGGCGCAGCATATTTCTTATCGACCTACCGTTCTTTAAAATTCCGTGACCGAGGGGTCCCGTCCTGCGCGGCGAAACCGGTCCGCGTCCCCGACGAGGGTTTCAATCTCCCCGACAAGCCGCCCGTATTCTGGTTCGCTTAAAATCCCGCGCTCGAGGAGCCGGTTTTTAAGACCTTGGATCGGGCATTTTTTCCGCCATTTTTCGACATCCACCTTCTTCCGGTATCCGATATCGAGGTCCGGATCGGGGCCGACATGGGCCAGCCAGCGAAAGGTGAGGCATTCCAAAAGCGCGGGCTTCCGCGTGGCGCGGATGCGCTCGATCAGGCCGCGTGCGGTCGTATACACCTTCTCCACGTCGTTGCCTTCAATCCTGGCGGTTTCGAGCCCGAAGGCGGACACTTTCTTATGGATGTCGATCTCGGCCTGACGCAGGGCAATGGGCATATGCGTCGAGAATAAATTGTTCTCGCAGACGAAGAGCACGGGGAGCTCGAGCAGGGCGGCGACATTCACGGTTTCCCAAAATACGCCTTCGTCGGTCGCTCCGTCTCCAAAAAAGGCGACAGAAACGCGGTCTTCGTTTTTCAATTTCGAGGCCAGGCCTGTACCAGCCGCAATGGGGATGGATCCGGCTACGATGGCGGAGCTGGCGAGATAATTGATCTTCGGATCGACGATGTGCATCGAACCGCCGTAGCCATGGGAACAACCGTTCTCCTTACAGAATACCTCCGCCACCAGCGCATTGACGTCGCCGCCCTTGGCGATGTAGTGGCCATGGCTGCGGTGGGTACTGAGCACGTAATCGTCCGTTCGAAGATTCTGGCAAACCCCGGCCGCGATGCCTTCCTGTCCGACGTATAAATGAACCGGACACCGAATCTCACGTGAGGTCAATTTTTCGGCGAAATATTCCTCTACCAGCCTGATTTTCAACATTGATTTCAGGAGTGACATTAGGATCATGATATTTATCTCTTCCATATGTTCCTGCATCCGCGGCAAACCGACGCGCGGCCGTTTTACCTAAATATTGTACCGGTCATATTTGAAACGAGCAAGGTTGTCTTGAGCCTTGAACCATTCTATGGTTTTTTGCAAACCTTCATCCAATGCAACACACGAACGCCATGCGGTCAGCGCCATGACCTTGGCGGAGGAACCAAGAAGGCGCTGAACCTCGCTTTGGGGAGGACGGACACGTTCAGTTTCCTCTAGAATAGTGGCGTTTGGATTTACCCGGTTTTTTATAAGTTCAAAAACATGGCTTATGGATACGTCATTCTGGCTCGCTAAGTTGAAAGTGTCGCCACCAGTTGCATCCAATTCAGCGACAGCAATGAATCCCTTTACCGTATCTTTCACATAATTGAAATCCCGCCTTGTCGAGGTGTTTCCTAGCTTTATTTTTTCGGCGCCGCTCAGCAACTGGGTAATAATCGTCGGGATCACGGCGCGGACGGACTGGCGGGGCCCATATGCATTGAAGGGCCGAACGAGCGTTACGGGGGTGCCGAATGAAAGGTAAAACGATTCGGCAAGCTTGTCTGCGGCGATTTTCGATGCAGAATAAGGCGACTGCGCCTGCAGGGGATGCTGTTCGTCGATGGGAACGTACAGGGCGCTCCCGTACACCTCAGAGGTCGAGGTGACGATAATTTTCTCCGTACCCAAATCCCGCCCAGCTTGCAGGACATTGAGGGTTCCCTTGACATTTGTGTCAATATAGGAATCCGGTGAATGATAACTGAAGGGGATCCCAATGAGAGCCGCCAGGTGGAAAACCACGTCGATACCCGCTATCGCTTTCCGTACGCCGTTTGGGTCGCGGACATCGCCGGGGAATACCTCAATCTTTTTTTTGATGTTTTCCGGGAGACTGTCGAGCCATCCCCAGGAATTGAAGGCATTGTAAAACACAAACGCTCGCACCGAGCACCCACCTTCGAGGAGCTCCTCCACGAGATGGCTCCCGATAAAGCCGTCTGCGCCGGTCACAAGGATTTTTTTCCCCGCCAGTTTCATCCCGCTCTCCTCTACCTCTGTTTCATGAACGCCCTGACGCGCGGCGGCTCCGGCGTGTGAAAATAATCTCGCGGGAACACGGTATTCATTTCAACCACTCATATAGGGCGATCACGAAAGCCGATTGATCCTGAATGGGGGTGATCAGATTTTCGCTGTAAACATAGAAAGTATCCGCCCGTTTTTCGACCGGAATTTTCCCGTCCTTTTCATTTTTTTCCAGCTTCAGCCGTGAAAGATTGCAGAAATATTCGATGATAAAATCCAGATCGCTTTTCCCTATCAAACAAATTCGTTGATATCCTTTTTCTTTTATCGACCGGATCAATTCCTCTATTTTTATCTTGTAGAGAGCGATATTATCCATCGTTCTTCGAAAGTACCGATAGGACCTTTTCATGATTTCATTGATTCCATCCGGGGTGACGGCGTAATGGATATTTTTACTGTTGATCTTGCTCGCGACCAGCATTCCTTTTTTCACCAGCCTTTTCACGATCATGTTGGTCATGCCGAGCGAAATGCCGGTATTCTGTGACAGCTCCCGCTGACGCAGTTTTTCATTGCGATGGTAAATATTTTCGAGGATGACGTATTCTTTGTCCGTATACTCGTTGTTCATATTTCGGGGACACTAATCCCCATGGCGCCGCACCGGATCGCGGCGAAGAATGGAGCCAATACAGGGGTCCGGCACGGCCGCCGAAACAGGCTCATGCCTTTGCTGACTTTGTTCAATAATTGAACAATATAGCATAGTCTGCCGGGCGATACAAGGGCGGAGAATATTTTTTTACATGGCTTCAGCACGCGGCATCGCCATTGCGAAAACGGCCGCCCGCGGGTATAATACCCCGATGGCGACCGTGGGATTGATCATCAAAGTCAGCACCGTCACGCTTTTTCTCGTCGAGTTCGCCAGCGTGTTGAACCGTTCCCGCGCCTTTCACAGGAAACGGGAGCCGGGGCTGTTCCTCGTCATACTGGGGTCGCTCGGCCTGAAAACAATGTTCCCCGATCTCGAATATTTCCGCGAATTCAGCGTGTTCGTACTGCTTTTTACGGCCGAACATTACCTGTCCGCCATGCTTCCGTACAAGCGCGAAAGGATTTACGATTTCGCCTTCGGAGGCATCGTTCTCATCTCACTGGTCGTGATCCCGACGGGCGCCTTCCAGACGCTCACCTACCGCCTGTTTCACGCCTTCGCGAGCGCCTTCCTGGCCGCGCCGGTGTTCGCCCTCATGTACCGCCTTTTCCGCAAACTCGGCAAGCGGAACGTCCTGGTGACGCTTATCGCTTCCGCCGCCGCGCTCGCGGTGAGCGGCTGCGAACAATTTATCACGCTACTGCCGGGCGTCCCCTTCCACTTGGGCGACGTGTGCCTGCTCTTCCTCGCCGCTTCGCTCGGGTTTTTGATTTTCGAGGAGGGGTACTTCATCGCCTCCAGCCTGCAGGGACTCTCGGCCCGCCTTTCCGAGGAGGAGCGGCGGACGAACGAGGTGGCGCGGCGCCTGCTGTCCACCGAGGAATCCCTCATCGCCCAGGACCGGCTCGTCTCCCTTGGAACCCTGGCGGGCGGGCTGACCCACGAGTTCAAGAACATCCTCTCGCTCATTTCGGGCTGCGCCCAATACGGGCTCCTCAACGAAAACCCGGATAAAAAGAACCAGAGCCTGGCCCTGATCCGGGAGCACATCGACCACAGCCAGGAGTCCGTCATCCGCGTCCTTGAACAGATTCGATCGCATCAGAAGGTCGATCCGAGGGAGATCGACATCGGCCGGTTTTTGGGCCGGTTCTGTAAAATCGTCCGGGCCAACTACCGGACCAGCGGGATAGACATCGCCCTCGATCTCCGATCAAATTTTCGGGCGGTGATGAAGGGCGACGACCTCGAACAGATCCTGCTCAACCTGATCCGCAATGCCGTGGCCGCGCTTCTGGACAGGAAGGAGCTCGTTGCGCGCAGAATCAACCTCACGGCCCATTACGAGGGAGGGCGGGGCGCGATCGAGGTGCGCGACAATGCGGGAGGAGTGAGCGAGGCCCAGGCGCTGCACCTCTTCGAGCTGCACGACGAATCGTCCTCCTCCACCGGACTGGGCCTTTACCTGACTCGGTTGCTGGCCGAACAGAACGGCCTGGCGCTCCGCTATTCGCTCCTCGACGGAGAGAGCTGTTTCAGCGTTCTTTTTCCCGAGAGGGTCATCGTCGAGACGCAGCCCGCCTCCGGCGCCGCCGGCGCCGCCCGGTAGATTAATCGCTTGCAATTTACCGGGTTGTGATAGAAAATATGATTACCGGCGGGCGGCGGAGGAACGCCCGCGCCGCTTTGCGATTACCATACGGCTACGGGGGAGTGGAATGTACAAAAGGAAAACCTACATCATCAACAAGGAGTTCCAATACGGCCTGATCGCCACCTTTCTCATCATCGTCGTCTGCTCGCTGCTTCTGTTTTCGGCCGGCTTCGTCGTCTTTTACACCGTCACCGGCCTGGCGGGCGAAAACGCGTTCGACGAATTCATTGAGATAACCCGGCAGGTGAAGATACGTATCCAGCCGCTGCAGGATTCCGAAATCGTCAAGCCGAAGGAATTGGCCGAAAAAATCAAGGCCGCCCCCGACCCGGTCTCGAAGTACGTCCGCGACAACCTGACCGTGCGGGACCTCCTCCAGATCGATTATTCCGGCCCGGCGGTCGACGAATTCGAGATCCGAAAAAAACTGAAAGCCGCCCTCAATGTTTTCCTCGAGAACGCCGTTCGGCGCGCGGAGCGCTTTTACAAGGAAGACCGGTTCAAGGACGCGGCCCTGACGCCGGAGCTGAAAGATCTCGCGGGAAAGAAACCGGACCCGCAGAGCGCGGACGCCCATCGGCTCAACCTCCTTCTGCTCGCGGCCGCCTTTCCCGACGAATTGAAGATCGATCCGAACCCGAAACCGGACGCGTTGGTCGATTTCGAGTTTCAGAAGAGTTATCCCGGCGTCAAGCGCTTTGAGCTCGTCCTGCCGCCGGTGATCATCAACAACCTGCTCCTGATGATCGTCATCATCGTGGTGGGCGTTTTTTATTCGCACCGCATCGCCGGACCCATCTATCGCCTGGAGCAGGATATCGGGAAGGTCTTGAGAGGGGAGCGGAACGTCCAGATAAAGACACGGAAGAAGGACAAGCTCAAACCGCTCGCCGAGCAGGTCAACCGGCTGATCCAGGAGCTCGAAAAACTCAGGGGCGGAAAAGACTGAAAAAAGGTTTTGATCAAAAGGCTCGTGCGCCCGACCGGCCGGTTTCCGTCGTCAACCGGAAATACCTGGGCTCCAAGCGCGAGCTCGCGCCGCTGATCATCGAGCGCATTCTCGAAACCTCCGGACCGCCGGAGGTTTTTTTCGATGTGTTCCTGGGAACCGGGGCGGTGTCCGCCGCCCTGCTGGGACGGGGCCTGCGCTCGGTCGTCGCCTGCGACAACCTGCGGTCGAACACGGCCGTCTTCGAGGGGGCGTTCGCTCTCTCCCAATCCGACGAAGACGCGTTTTACTTCAGCCTCGGGGAGCTCAACCGCCTGCCGGGCGTCCCCGGCTACATCACCGAGTGCTTCGCCGGGACCTATTTTACGCGAGACAACTGCCTGCGCATGGACGCCGTGAGAGAGGAAATAGCGCGCAAGAAAGAGAGCGGCGCGGTATCCAACGCCGCGGCGACCTCCCTCCTGGCCGCCTTCCTGCTTGCCGCGGACCGGGCCGCCAATACCCTCGGCCAATACGACGCCTATCTCAAGCACCTGGGCCGGGCGGGATACGAAAACGGGCGGCACGTGGTCGACGTGCGGGTGTACGAGGAATTCACGCTCCGGCCGCTCGAATTCCTGCCGGCCGTGGAGCGGCGGATTTTCACCGGGGACGTATTCGACGCGGTCTCCGCGGCGGGCGCGGACACCGCCTACGTCGATCCGCCCTACAACGGCCGCCAGTACTGCGACAATTACCACGTGCTCGAAAACCTGGCGCGGTGGGAAAAGCCGGCCGTGGCCGGAAAGACTTTGAAATTCGACCGCTCGGGATTGAAGAGCCCTTTTTCGCAAAAAAGGAAGGCCGGGCCGGCCCTGGCCGACCTCATCGCCCGCCTCGAAGCCGATCACGTGTATGTATCGTATAATTCCGAGGGCATCCTCACCCGGGAGGAAATAGAGTCGATCCTCTCGCCGTACGGTCATCATGTTGTCTGGGAGCTTCCGTATCCGGTGTTCGGGAAGGGTGCCGGCGTGTCGCGCAAACGGACCGTTATCGAGTACCTGTTCTATTTCAGGAAAAAGTAACGTGGTGCGCCGGCTTCATGAAGGCTCTGTTGATTTTTCCTCCCCGGAGCGCTATGCTCTCGTCGTTCATGGACAAGACAGAGCTTTTCGACGACACGGGCAAATCCCGCGGCTTTTATTCCTCCAAGAATCGTCTCAATGATCTCACCGGCAAGGAATGGGTGTTCTGGACGCGTTCGGTCATCACCAAGCTCTACCCGCCCAATATGTGCCACAAGCTCAGGAGCCGCCACGGCGGGCAGAAGCCGCCGGAACTGTGCCGCGACATCATCAACATATTCACGAAAAAAGGAGCAACCGTGCTCGACCCGTTCATGGGCGTGGGAGGGGTCTTGTTGGGGGCGGCGCTTTCGGGAAGGTCGGCGACCGGCATCGAGATCGAGCCCGCCTGGATCGATATCTATCGGGAAGTGTGCGAAAAAGAAGGGCTCCCCGTCATGGAAACTTTTAAGGGGGAGGCGGGGGGCGTGCTCGACACCTTGCTGGGCCGGACGTACGATTTCATTTTCACCGACGTTCCGTATTTCGCCATGGACAAGGCGCCGCGCTCCAAGGGCGCCTATAAAAAAACCGGGGAAGCCGCCCGACCGGCGCCCGGCACGCGGCTGCGGGCCTTCAATGACATCACCTACCGGACGAAGGACGAGTGGCTGGAGCGCATGCACGGAGTGTTCGCCGGGGCGATCGGGCTCCTCCGGCCGGATGGGTACATCGCCGTTTTCATCGGGGACATGTTCTGCGGGGGGGAATACCACTGCCTGTCGGCGGAGCTGGCGGGAAAGCTCCTGACCATCCCGGGTCTGTCATGGAAGGCCAATATCGTCTGGTACGACGTTTCCAAGAAACTCCACCTCTACGGGTACCAATACGCCTACATCCCCTCGATGATCCATCAGAACATCATTATATTGAAGAAGGAGTCGAGGCGGCGCTGACTCGCCGCCTCGACCTTTGATGCAATACTATCGATGGAGAAGAATCCTGTCGGGTCGAGCTTCGAAACGGCCGAATAGAGAGGTAAGCAGATAAATGTGGATTCGCTTATTTTCGGGTTAAAGGGTGAAGGTTTTCAGGATGTATCGTAGTGTTTTTATACCGCCGGTAAAATCCATGTAACGGGAAGGTGGAAATGAAGGGAATTTTCGCGCTCATCTGCGCGCTGCTGCCGCTCACGGCGGTATTCGCCACCGAATACGCCTTCGACGCCAACAAGGACGGCAAGGCGGACAAATGGTACGGCTATGAAAACAACCAGGTGCAGTGGGAAAAGACCGATCTGAACTTCGACGGCACGGTCGACGCCGTCGTCGAGTTCGACGAGAGGGGCAAACCGAAATACGAGAAGATCGACAATAATTTCGACGGGATTTTCGACACGTTTTATTCATATGAAAAGGGCAAGCTCGTCCTTGAGGAAATCGACTCCAACTACGACGGCATGATCGACCTCCGAATCAATATGGACGGGATTTACGTCCTCAGCTACGAACAGGATACGGATTTCGACGGGATTTTCGACAAGACGAGAATGTTCGGACCGGAGTGACCATGCCGACCGTGATCGTGGGTTTCCATTCAATCGAAGAAATTCTCAAAAAAGGATCGCTGAGGGGCATCCTGTATCTTCTGCCCGACAAAAAGAAGAACGAGGACCTCCGGCTGCTGGCCCGCGACGGAAGCGTGCCGGTGGTGCTCGCCGACGAGCGGGAGCTGGAGTCGGTTTCGGGAGGGGCCGACCACCGGGGAGCCGTGCTCGTGCTCGAGGAGCTGCCCTTCGAGTACCGGAACAACCTGTCCTTCGTGCTCAAGGGGATCGCGGGACAAACGGCGCTCGTTCTCCTCCTGGACGGCATCACCGATCCCCATAATTTCGGGGCCATCCTGCGGACCGCCGACCAGTTCCGGGCGGACGCCGTGCTCGTCACGCAGCGCCGCGCCGCCCACGAGACCCAGACCGTGGTCAAGACCTCCTCCGGCGCCTCGAGTTACGTCACGCTCGTCACCGTGCCCAACATGCGGCAGGCCGTGGAGACGCTCAAGGAGAACGAGTTCTGGGTGTACGGCGCGGACGCCTCCGGCACGGACGCCTCATCGGTCGACCTGCGGGGCCGCGTCGCCCTGATCCTGGGGAGCGAGGGCAAGGGCATGCGAACCCTCGTCCGCGAAGCCTGCGACGGCGCGGTGCGCATCCCGGCGAAAGGGCACGTGGATTCCTTCAACGTATCCGTGGCCGCCGGGATCCTGCTGTACGAGGTGCGCAGGCAGCAGGGATTCCGGTTCTGAGAGGGAGAAGGGAATAACGGATAATACCGTTGGGTAGGGCGGGCGTCTCGCCCGCCTGGATCGATGACACGGATAAAGGAAGAGGAGAAGGGGCAGCTACGGATAGAGACGCGGATAAGGAAGAGGAATTTCTAAGGAATCCAGGAATGGAGGAAGCCAGGAAAAGAGAGAGAAGTCGGTGGGCTATTGGAAAAACGGATCGTATTCAGGTCAATATATTGATACAATGTATTATTAATGTCACGGTAAAACGAAATAAAGGATACTACCTGATCATCTATATAAGTTCAAATCTGATCTGAACTAATACACCTTAAGGAATCCTTCCAAACGTCGTTTCCCGGTTTCAATCTTACAAGGCTTTCAATATTTTTTGACGATTTTCGGGTGTAGTGTTTTCCCCGGATGAAAAGGCACGACCACCCTTCTATTTTTTCTGATAAAAACCTTATGACTTCCCTTTATTCGTACAATTTAAAACCGTTCTTTTTCAGCAGTTGCCTCCCGCCGTACACCGTGTCGCGCCTGATTTGCTTGATCCCGTGCCCCGGAATGAGTCGGCGAAATATCTCACCTGGTTCAGAGAACCTCGACGGCGTTGCCGGACGAGAATCGCGTGCTGTCGAAAGGCGATAACGTTTCATGGCATTCCTTGTTTTGTGCCGATGGATAAACCAAAATTATTGTCCCCCGGATATTATTTTATGGAAGCGTCAATACTATCACACCTGTTAACAGTAAATACTTTGGTAAAACTATCCCAAAACTCCGGAGACACGAAAAAGGTAAGAGTGATTAATTTATAAGTTGTTATTTGGTGGGTAATGAATTGGATGCCTACAATTGACAGCTAAAAAGATAATGAATAATATGGTTTGTACTGATGAATAGAATAAATAACTGCTTTTTTGTGATAATATGTGCTCTGTTTGTTCCACTGTTTGTTTTCAGCTGTCATGATTCAGATCCCAGTGAATCAACAACAAAAAATAATGAAAACACTGACCCCTCCCTGATGGATACGGCTAAAATTAAAACAGAACCGGTAAGAAATGAGTACACGGATATGTATTTTTATCAGGGACTCTTTTATTATGGTAAATCAGATTCATTGATTGAGTTAAGAATAGAGGACGGAACATCATATTTCACTGTGTATTCCGTCAACGGTAATGATATTAAAAAAATATCAGAAGAGGTTATTACAAATTTCAGCAGTGTTACCAAGATCATCCCCGACAGATATCAGGTGATTTACTGTAAAATCAACGATGTGGAATACAAACTCAGTTTTGCCGCTGTATCCGTCAAAAATTTGAAGACAGTAATAGCTGAATCTAAATTCCCTGAAGCATTGAGTATATCAATACATGATTATTTTGGTGAAGAATTTATGGATGCTGCTGGAATAAACAAGACCGAATTTATGAATGACGGAAGTTTTACCTGCCAGGACTTCATCTCACTGCTTGGTGAATATAAAGCAGTCAGCAGGCACTTTATTTCTATCTTTATCAGAGGCTGGAAGGAGTCGATTGAGGAAAATACGGTTCAGACTCATCAGGATGTAAAGGATTTCCATATTCAAATTTACGGTTCGTATCCCGACGAAAATTACAGCCTGTTTCACATCAATTCCCGGGGATTCGAGTCTTATGATTCATATCATGACTTTTTACCTCATGTGCGCCATATGCTGAAAACAAATAATATCTTATCAATATTTTCAGAGTACGGAGGTGCTGAAACTATGCACAGAATGGAATATTTACTCATAGACGGCCGATTATATTTTGAAGATACAATGTATTTGGATATACGCAATAAGACATATTTGGATTTTTATATCATGGAAAAAGTTTTTTAGTTGTTGCATTTCGCCTGATATAAAGGAACCCCATATTCGAGTCCTTCCCCCCGCCGTGCCGACGCTTTTCCCGCCCGCCGCCGCCTGAACCAGAAGCCGTGATCCGTCCCCCCCGCGGAAGGACAGCGCTCCGGCAGCCCTGCCTCCACGCTTCGACCCCCTCACCAAATGCCAAGCATCATACTTGTTAGCCGAATGACTTTATCTTGGCATTTGGTGAGGATGACGCCTG
>JAFGSW010000089.1 GCA_016934415.1 Spirochaetales bacterium
CACTCTACCGTTTAGCGAATCCATACTCTGAGGAACCGTATGCCTTAATTGGGCTCGTACGGGTCTGTGGGGGCTTCGGGCGGGTAATCGCCCGATTCTACCCGGACGGATGAACACGGATGGGACGGATGTCACGGATAAGAAAGGAAGAGAATAGACTTCTTAATTGAATAAACATTTTTTCCCTTTTTCTTCTCCTCATCTTTTCACATCCGTGTTATCCGTGGTTCTCTCTCCCCTCCCGGGAAACCGTTATTGCTCAACTCGGCATATTTTGCTATCTTGAACCCATGCAGATCATTTTCAGCCCGCGCGGCAATGGCGCGTGCCCGCTTTGTCAACGACGTGAATCATGCCACCTGCTCGAAAAAATCCATGAAGGATTGGATCCCGTGAAGGGCGCCAACGGCACGGAGATGGAGATCGTCATTTATTCCTGTCCTTTCTTCGTTGAAACGGCGTAATCATGAACATCACAAACAGACTTCAGAAACTCGAAGCGCGATTCGCGGAACTGGAAACCGTCATCAGCCTGCCCGAAACGGTCAAGAACAAGCAACGCTATAAAGAGCTGATGATCGAGTATAACGGACTGCGGCCCGTGGTCGAGGCGTCGGCCGCCCTCGCCAAGCTCGAGGCCGAAGAAGCCGATCTCGATCACCTGCTTTCGGAGACGAAGGACGCCGACATGCGGCGCCTGGCGGAGGAGGAGCGCAGGACGCTCGCGGAGCGCAAGGCCGGGCTCCTGGAGGAGATCAAGGTGCTGCTCCTGCCCAAGGACCCTCTCGATCTGAAGAACATCATCATGGAGATCCGGGCGGGCACGGGGGGAGAGGAGGCGGCCCTCTTCGCCGCCGATCTGTTCCGAATGTACCAGAAATACGTGGAAGGCCGGGGGTGGCGGGTGGAAGTGCTCTCGGGGCACGGTACCGGAATCGGCGGATTCAAGGAAATCATCTTTTCCGTGGAGGGCAAAAGCGTCTACGAGAACCTGCGATATGAAAGCGGCGTGCACCGCGTGCAGCGCGTTCCGGTGACCGAAGCGGGCGGGCGCATTCACACCTCGGCGGTGACCGTGGCGGTGCTGCCCGAGGCCGAGGAGACGGACATTGACATTCGGCAGGAAGACCTGCGCATCGACGTGTTCCGCTCCGGAGGGCCCGGGGGGCAGAGCGTCAACACCACCGACTCGGCGGTGCGCGTCACCCATCTCCCCTCCGGCCTCGTCGTCATCTGCCAGGACGAAAAATCGCAGCATAAGAACAAGGCAAAAGCTCTCCGCGTCCTGCGCGCCCGGCTCTTCGAGCTCGAGGAGCAGCGCAAGGAGGCCGAACGCCGCGAAAAGAGGCGCAGCCAGGTCGGGTCCGGCGACCGGAGCGAACGCATTCGCACCTACAACTTTCCCCAGAACCGGCTCACCGACCACCGCATCAATCTCACACTCTACAAGCTGGACCGCGTCATGGAAGGCGACCTGGCGGAGGTCGTCGAGGCCCTCAAGCTCGGCGCGCGTGAATCCCTTCTGTCTCGCGAGAGCTCATCGCCATGACCGTGCGGGAGGCCCTCAACCGTGGCATGGCTTTTCTGACGCGCGCCGAGGCGGACACTCCCTACCTGGACGCCTGTCTGCTTCTCGCGGAAACCCTCAAGCTCAGCAAGGAGGCGCTCATCGGGGCGTATCCCGAGGAGATTGATTCCGGGGCGGTCGATCGGTTCGAGGGATTGCTGCGCCGGCGCGCGGACGGGATTCCCGTCTCCTACCTGCGCCGCCGCAAGGAATTCTACGGCCTCGAATTCTACGTGGACGAGCGCGTCCTCGTGCCGCGGCCGGACACGGAGACTCTCGTCGAGGAGGCGCGCGCCCTCATGGAGTCCCGCCGTTTCCGCCGCGTCCTCGACCTGTGCGCCGGGAGCGGCTGCCTGGCGATCGCTCTCAAGCGGCTTTTCCCGGAGATGGAGATCGCCGGGGCGGACGTCTCGCCCGGAGCCGGGGACGTGTTCCGGTTTAACGCCGTCACCCTGCTGGGCGCGCCTCTTGATTTTTTCGAGTCCGATCTGTTCGCTGACGTTCCCGGAACTTTCGATCTTGTCCTCTCCAACCCGCCGTACGTCGGGTCGGCCGAGGTGGAGGCGATGAAACGCTCCGGCTGGCCAGAGCCCGCGCTCGCGCTCGACGGCGGTCCCGACGGCACGGATTTTCACTTCCGCATCATCGAGAACGCCGTGGAGCGGCTCGCGCCGGGCGGATCTTTGCTCCTGGAGGCCGATCCGGGGCAGATTGATAAACTGTCGCTTGAAATGGAGCGCCTTGGGTATATAAATGTACACACGCGGCGCGATCTGGGCGGACGGGAGCGCGTTCTGTGCGGGAGAAAGCCCGAATCATGAAGCGGGGAGTCGATCCGGTACAATCGTTCACCGACACGCTCGGCGCCTACACCGCAGAGGAGCGGGGGCGAATCCGATCCGCCGTCGAGTGGGCGCGCGCCCTGCACGGGGGACAGAACCGGGAGAGCGGCGAGCCCTTCCTCATGCACCCGCTGGCGGTGGCGCTCATCCTCGTCGGTCTGCGCCTGGACGCCGACACCGTCATCGCCGCCGTGCTGCACGACGTGCTCGAGGACACCGCGGCCGAGAGGACGGAGCTGCGCGAGCGGTTCGGGAAGACGGTCGAAGCGCTGGTGAACGGCGTCACCAAGATCGAGTCCATCCGCGCCCGCTCCAAGACCGCGGTCGAGGCGGAGACGGTGCGCAAGATGCTCTTCGCCATGGTGCGCGACGTGCGGGTCATCCTCATCAAGCTGGCCGACCGCCTTCACAACATGCGCACCCTCGAGTACCTCTCCGATGAGCGGCGGCGCCGGTACGCGATCGAGTCGCTTGACATTTACGCCCCCCTCGCCGGCCGCCTGGGGATCTCCTGGCTCAAGAACGAGCTCGAGGACCTCGCGCTCAAACACCTCCAGCCCGAGATCTACAAGCAGATCCGGGCGTGGGTGGCCGGACGCAAGACCGAGCGCGACACCTACCTGGCGCGAATCGAGAAAGTCCTGGTGAACGAGGCGGCCAAGATGAGCATCGATCTCACCGTGCAGAGCCGGGCCAAGCACTTCTATTCCATTTACCAGAAAATAAAGCGCACGGGCAAGAACATCGACGAGATATACGACTTGCTGGGCGTGCGGCTCCTCTGCACCACCCCCGGCGAGTGCTACGAGATCCTGGGGCTGGTGCACAAGCTCTGGAAGCCGATCGAGGGACGGTTCAAGGATTACATCGCCATGGCCAAGTCGAACCGCTACCAGAGCCTGCACACCACGGTCATGGGCTACGAGGGCAAGCAGATCGAGATCCAGATCCGGACGCACGAGATGCACGAAACCGCGGAGAACGGCATCGCCGCCCACTGGCTTTACAAGCGCGGCTTCTCCAAGGAGGTGCTGCGCCCCGAGGACATTCCCGTCATCAATCAGCTGCGCAGCCTGGTGGAGACCGACATCGCCTCCCGCGAGTTCCTCGACAAGATCAAACAGGAGCTCCTGAAGGACTCGATCTACGTCTTCACGCCCAAGGGCGAGGTCATCGAGCTTGTCAAGGGCTCGACCGCCGTCGACTTCGCTTATCATATCCACACCGAAGTCGGGAATCACTGCCTGGCCGCCAAGGCCGACGGCGCCATCATCCCCCTGAAGAAGGAGCTCAAGAACACCCAACTCATCGAAATCATCACCTCGCCCAACGCCCATCCCCACGTCAACTGGCTCCGCTACGCCAAGTCGCCCAAGGCGCGCGCCAAGATCCGCCACTGGCTCTCCCTGAACGATCCCAACCTCATCATCGACCGCAACATCGTGGCCAAGAAAAAACCGGGCCAGCAGGTGCCGCCCCCGCCGTCGCCGCGCCGCCCGCCGGCCGGACGAACGAAGCCGGAGGGCGAGCAGCGGGTGTTCGACCGGGGCCGCGTCGGTGTGCGGAGCGGCGGCGAGCGAAACCTCATGATCCGCTTCGCGCAATGCTGCAAACCGGCGACCGGAGACCCCATTATCGGCTACGTCTCACGCGGCCGGGGCATCATCGTCCACCGGGCCGACTGCCCGAACCAGGTGCACATCAAGGATTTCAAGGAAAGGCTTATCGACGTGGAGTGGGAGACCCTCTCCCCGCGCGCGGTGCGACGGTTCCGGGTGAACGCCCGTCCCGCCTCCGACCTTTTCTCCGAGATTGAGGGCGCGCTCCGCAAGCACCGCGGACATCTCATCGAGGGCAAGCTGGAGGAGAACGACAACGAGACCCTCTCCGGCTCCTTCACCGTCGAGCTCGACCGCGAGGCGGACTTCGTGAAAGTCATCAAGAGCCTTCGCACCATACCCGACATCAAGAGCATCCAGACCATGGACGGCGCGCGCTCCACCGACGACGCGACGGCCGACGATCATATGTGAGAAGCTGTGCGGTCGTCCTTGATAGGCAGGTGAAATCCTGATACCGTTGACTCAAGTTTCTTAGGAGGACCCGAAGATCACGAAGAGAAAGAAGATCACGAAGAAGAGTGGAAATAAGCAAGAAGCAACAGGATCCGTGGGAAACCACGGCTAAATTTACAAAAGCTATTTGTTCACCATTTATTCTCTTCGCGCTCTTTGTTTTCTTCGTGCTCTTCGTGTCCCCCTTTGAAGTGTAACAGGGAGGGAATCAATGGAATTCGCCGTCATCGTCCTGGCGGCCGCGCTCGTCGCGGCCATCGCCGTGCTCATCGCCCTCGTCCTGCGCCTGCCGCGCAAGGGAGCCTTGAATGAGCAGGTCGGCCTCCTGCAGAAGGAACTGGCCGACTTCAAGAACAGCCAGCTCGCCTCGGCCAACAAGTCGCTTACCGACCAGAGCCAGTTCTACAAGAGCTCGCAGGCGATGCTCAACCAGGTGCACGAGAGGCTCGGCTCGCTCGCCAAGGCCTCCGAGCAGATCACCGAGCTCGGCAAGGACTTGGTCGGCCTGCAGGACATCCTCCGGGCCCCCAAGCTCCGCGGCGGCCTCGGCGAATATTTCCTGAAAGACCTGCTGGGGCAGATCCTGCCGGAGAAGAACTTCGTCATGCAGTATCGCTTCCGCGACGGCAGCGCGGTCGACGCCGCGGTCAAGCTCGGCGACAAGCTCGTGCCCATCGACTCCAAGTTCCCGCTCGAAAGCTTCCAGCGCATGATCCAGGCGGAAACTCCCCAGCGCCGCGAGGCCGAAAAGAAGGAGTTCGTCAAGAGCGCCAGGAAGAGGATCGACGAGATCGCCTCCAAGTACATTAAAGTGGACGAAAACACCTTCGACTTCGCCATGATGTACGTGCCCGCGGAGAACGTCTATTACGAGATCATCATTACGGACAACGCGAGCGACAAGGGGTACGAGATCGCCGCCTACGCCCGCGAGCGCAAGGTCATCCCGGTTTCTCCCAACAGCATCTACGCCTACCTCATGACCATCATCCTGGGGCTCAAGGGATTCAAGATCGAGCAGGAGGCCAAGAACATTATGGCCGGCCTCTCCAAGGTGCAGTCGAGCTTCTCCGATTTCTTTTCCGATTTCCTGCTCGTCGGCAAGCACCTGAAGAACGCGGAGAGCAAGTTCGAGGAAACCGCCCGCAAGGCCGAGCGATTCAACGACCGCGTCGGCCAGATCACGGGCGTGAAGACGGATCTGCTCGAATCGAAGGACGGCTAGCAGGTTGTTGAAAAAGTTGAGCTTTTTCAACAACCTGCTCATGAAATTGCCGGAGTTTATTTTGAATATAGAGAATCGAGCAATCACCATCGGAAAAACCGTGAAAAATCTTCTAAAATGAATTCCGGCAATTTCTGGTATACATCTGTGGAAGCTGTTGAAAATACCGCTGGTTTTCCGCGGAGCGGAAAACAGGGTTTATTCAACAGCTTGCTAGAGGCCCGCAAAAAAGTGTGAAATCCCCAACCGCGAACGCTATAATAATAGCAAAGGCTGAAAGGCGGTCGGGGTGCGGTTTTCATTGACGATCCTCGTACTCTTCGCGTTCCTGTTCACGGCGGCGGGCTTATTATGGAGTCAAAGCGACGACGACCGTGTTCACCTCCCGGACGCGCCCCCGCCTGAGGCGCGGCCCGCTGACCCTGATGCGCCCCCGCCTGCAGCACAGCCCGACGAACCGGGCGCGGCCAATGACGCCGCGCCCGCTCTTGCAGAGGACCCCGCCGACGGCGAGTTTGAGAAAAATTTTTTTTCCCTCGGAGCGGAAGGAATCGCCCCACTCCAGTTCGGCAACGGCCTCGGGTTCGGATTCAACGCCCACCTTCTTTTTCACCGCTTCAGCCTCGGCCTGGACGTGCAGTGGGTCGACCGGCACTATTACGACTACGTGTCCGGCGCCTGGGTCGGGCCGACCACCTGGGGCAACATCAACGCCACCTCCCAAAACTGGCTGTTCTATCACGACGTCTTGGTCTTTAACCTGCGCGCCGCCTACCATTTCCCTTTGGGCTGGATCCAACCGTACGCCGGACTGGGGGTGAGCCTCCTGGCGGTCATCCCGAACAATGACGCCCTGGATTCGTACCCGGGCTTCAAGGCGTATTTCGACGAGAACGCCGGCAACATCAGCAACGCCGTCGGAGTGTTCGTCTTCGGGGGCGTCGACTTTTTCCCCTGGATGCGGCATTTTTCGATCGGCCTGGAATACCTCTTTCGCTTCGATCAACTGGCGTACATTCCCGAAAGCTTCAACCTCTACGGGATTACTTTTCTCCTGAGCTGTTCGCACCTGTTCCTGAACCTCAGGTTCTGGATGTGAGGAGGGGCGATGAAAACGCTTCGCCTGATTTTCTACATCGCGGTCCTGATCGCCCTGCTCGGCTTTTCCTGCGATCTCCTCTTCGACAACCCGAACCCGCACGGGCTCTCGGCCACGGACGGTGAAAGCGAAATCACCGTCTCCTGGAGCGCGCCGTCTTTTCCCGAGGGGGAGGAAAAGGCCGTCGATTTTTACGATCTCCATATTATTGAAACGGGCGGGCACGAGTCTCCGGTGTACGCTTCCTACGTCGATTCGGGCGTTCCGTCGGGAGTCGTTCGCACGTACGAGGTCCAGGCGCATTTCACGGACGCAAGCATCAGCGGGTGGTCCAATCAGGACTCGGGCTACGCAATCCGGGCAACGAAACTGCTCGTCGGCGACGGGGTGGACCAGTATCCCGGCACCGCGACCTCGGAATCGACCGGTTACGCCTGGTTATCTTTCCTGGCCCAGGGCGGCTGGCCGTATACGGTCTCGTTCCCCGTCACGACGACGGCGACCATCATGAGCAAGGGAAGCGCCTCGCCGTCGCCGGTGGTTTCTTCGGGCACGAGTCCGCTCACCTGGACCGCCTCCTCGACGGGTACATATTGGATACGAGTCGACGTCGGGGGATCGGGTACGGACGTCGAATTATCGGTCTGGCACCATTAGGCGATCTTAAGACACAATGCCGTGTTGCGGGTGTTCATTAAAAATAATAATATGCGCATAATATAAAAATAAACCGTTGCCTTTCCCGTCGATACATTATATTTTGAAACAAGAATACTCCCGTCGAAAAACAGAAAGGCGAACCATGCCGCACGAAGAAAAGGACCCGGCCAATCCCGCCCAGCGTTCTCCAAAAATCAAGATCGTCAAGGACGGGCCGTACGCGGTCTCCGGCGGACTCCCGCTCGGCACGGACGTCATCGTCTCCAATCAATTCGGCATCGGTCTGCGCTGGGAACAGGGGGAAGACTTTCCGCACAAGGAAACGTACACCCTCTGCCGCTGCGGCCATTCACGGAACAAGCCCTACTGCGACAATTCGCATATCGGTTCGGGTTTCGACGGGACGGAGACCGCTTCGCGCGAGCCGTACCTCGACCAGGCCGAAACGATCGAGGGGCCGGCGCTCAATCTCACGGACGCGAATATCCTCTGCGCGAGCGCCCGCTTTTGCGACCGGTCGGGCGGCACCTGGAACCTCACGCGGCGTTCCGACAATCCGAAGTTCCGTGAAACCGCGATCACCGAGGCGGGACAATGCCCGTCGGGGCGCCTGGTGGCCCGGGACAAGGAATCCGGCCGGCCGATCGAGCCGGAGCTCGCTCCCTCCATCGGCGCCGTCGAAGACCCGTTCACCGAGTGTTCGGGCCCGCTCTGGGTGAAGGGCGGGGTGCCGGTGGAGTCGGCGGACGGAACGGTGTACGAGGTGCGGCACAGGGTCACCCTCTGCCGTTGCGGCCGTTCGCGCAACAAGCCCTTCTGCGACAGCCGTCACCTCCCGAGCGGGCAGCGGCACGAGGACGCTGAGGAAAACGAGAGATAAATCGAATCGCCGCCGGGCAATTTCCCCGGGAAGCGGAATGGAGCCACAGATGGGAAAAAAAAGCCGTCCCTGATAGGGGACGGCTTTTTTTATTTCGTAATTTTATGGAAGAACCGGTATTGTGCCTTCCATACGGAATATGCGCCTAATGTGCCAGAAGGTTGACCTTGAATTTCGTCTGCCCGGTATATCTCGGCACCGAGGTGAGAATGCCGGTGAGATCCAGGGTCAGGGTCCTGTCTACTATTGAATTCAACGTAACCAAGGCCTTATATTCGGCCGTGCGGTACGAGATCGACTGGCCCGGTTTCAGGGTGATGGAACCGATCACCTGCAAAAACACCTTGTCTTTCGACCATTGCCAGAGCACCTTCCCTTGGTAGGAGACGATAAAATCGTAGCGCTGGCTGGTCATGAAATTGAGCGTCACCGGCCGGGAACTGACGTTTTTAGCCTGCAGCGTCATGGAGACAGTTTCACCGTAGTGATACACAGGCTTGTCGGTCGCGACGGTGATCTGGATCGGGCAGGCGGGCGGCGCGATCGCGCGACTGTCCGCGTCTCCGGTCGCCGCGGGCGGGACGCACGCCAGCAGCATCCCGGCCGCCGCGAGCAGGACCGCTTTCACAATGTGTTTCATTGATTCCTCCTTTTAAAGGATCTGGGCTAGTATAGATTTCGCGAAACCGACTGTCAAGTAAAGGAGAAAGATACATCGTTTCGACATCGGGCGAATCAAATATCCTTCAAACAAAGCCTTCTTTCAAATTCTTCGATTAGCAGAAATCATTTTATATTCGAGTCACTCTAGCCGGTTGTTGAAAAAGTTGAGCTTTTTCAACAGCCTGCTAGGGCGGGCGAGACGTCCTGACGCGAGCGTCAGATACGCCGTACCACTTTAGAGCCGCGTTCAAATGCAGCTCCGTTCCTCTTCCCCTCCTATCTGATACGATGGCACGCGCGTCCATCCGCGGCCTGCCTTTTCTTCTTCGCCTTCTCGAACAGCTTCTCCACCGCCTCGTAGACCACGGGGATGACGATGAGGGTGAGGAAGGTGGAGGTAAGCATCCCGCCGATGACGGCCAGGGGCAGGCCCTGCCGGCCGCTCGCGCCCTCGTTCAGGCCGAGGGCGAGGGGGAGCATGCCGAATATGGTGGAGAAGCTCGTCATGAGGATGGGGCGCAGCCGGATGGGACCGGCGGTGAGGATGGCCTCGCGGAGGGTTGCGCCCCCCTTGCGGAGCTGGTTCGAAAAGTCGATGACGAGGATGGCGTTCTTGGTCACGAGTCCGAGCACGAGGAGCAGGCCGATGTATCCATAGATGTCGAGATCGAGGTTGAAGACGAGAAGGGCGAGGAACGCCCCGATGACGGCGAGCGGAATGGTGAGCATGACGACGAAGGGCTGGACGAAGGAATTGTAGAGCGAGGCCAGGATCATGTACATGAAGAGCAGGGCGAGGCCGATGGCGAACACGATCTGGTTCCTGAGATCGGTGAGCTGGTCCTGCTGCCCGGTAAAGTCGTAGTCGTAGCCGGCCGGGCGGACGATCGACTGCTCGATACTGCGGCGGGTGCGCTCGGCCACGTCGGAGTAAGAATAGCCCGGCTCAATGTTGCCGGTGATGCGCACCACCCGGCTCTTGGATTCGCGCCGGATCTCGCGGGGGGAGGCGGAGACCGAGAAGCTCACGAGTGCGGCGAGGGGTACCTTGCGTCCGGTCGGCGTGGTGATGAGCAGGTTCCGGACGTCGGACTCCGTGTCTCGTCCCCCTTCGGCCAGTCGGATGACGATGAAGTAGTCCCTGCCGCCCGAGGACAGGGGCTGGGACACGGTCGTGCCCTGGATGAGATCGCGGAGAAAACCGGCCAGCCAGGTTTCGTTGATCCCGAGTTTCTCAGCCTTGAGCTTGTCGAGCCGGAGCACGAGCTCGGGCTCGCCCGGCTTGAGCGAGGTGTCGACGTCCGAGATCCCGGGAGTACGGGAAAGGACGTCTGAAAACGAGTCCATGAGCCGGCTCAACGTTTTCAGGTCTTTCCCCCGGACGCTCAGCGAGACTCCGCCGCCGCCCCTTCCCCAGCCGAATCCGAGCGAATAATTGCGCTCGTTCAAGCGGGAGGTGAGGAACTTCTCGAATTTTCGGCCGATGTATTGACGAACCCGGCCCATGACGTCGCGGGTCGACATGCCGCCTCGCTCGCTCATCGCCTTGAGATCGACGTTGATCTCCGCCCGGTTGGAGGAGCCGCGGCCAACGAAGCAAAAAAAGTTTTCCACCGCGCCCAGGGTCGCCAGGTAGCCCTCTATGTCCCGCACGTAGGAGTCGATGTAATCGAGCGGCGCTCCCGGGGCCGCTTCGAGGTCCACGGAGAAGCTGCCCGCGTCGCCTGAAGCCATGAAACTCGATCCCAGGAACTGCGCGCCGACGATACTCAGGGAGAAAAGGCCGAGCGTCATCGCGATCACCCGGAATTTATGATCGAGTCCCCAGGCGAGCACGCGTCGGTAGGCGCCCGAGATTTTTTCGTACGCCCGGTTCCAGGCCTCGTGAATCCGCGTGAAAAAGCGGACCACCCGGTTCGGTGTGCGCTTCCTGCCGCGGCGGGCGTGCCAGTAGGCGGAGAGCATGGGCGCGGCGGTGAAGGCGTCCACCAGGGAAATGACGAGGGCGAACGCCACCGTCAAGCCGAACTCCTTGAACAGCTGGCCGATCTGTCCCTGCATGAAAGAAAGCGGCACGAACACCGCCAGGATGGTGAGCGTGGTGGAAAGCACGGCCAGCCCGACCTCGTTCGTGCCGTCGGTGGCCGCCGTCTTGGGGTCCTTGCCCAATTCCAGGTGGCGGTAGATGTTCTCGCGCACGACGATGGCGTCGTCCACGAGCAGGCCGACGGCGATGGAGAGGGCGAGGAGGGTCATGGTGTTCAGGGAGAAGCCGGCGACGAAGGACAGAAAGAACGCGCCCAACAGGCAGTTGGGGAGGACCGCGGCGGTGATGACCGTCGAGCGGAGGTTGCCCAGGAACAGGAGGACGATGAGGACGGCGAGCACGGCGCCGATAAGGATGTCGTCGCGGACGCCGGAAATGGAGCGGTTGATCGCGACCGAGGTGTCGTTGACGACCTTGAGGCTCACGCCGCCGGGAAGCTCGCGGGAAAGGGCGTCGATTTCGCGGTGGACCGCCTCGGCCACCCGCACGGTATTGGAGCCGCTCTGCTTGGAGACCGCGAAAAGCACCGCGTTCCGGCCGTTCACCCGGGCGCGGGAATCCTCGTCCTCGAGGCCGAGCGCCACCTCGGCCACGTCGCGGACGCGAAGCTGCTTGCCCGTGGCGCTCGTGAACTGGATGTCGGCGATGTCGTCCACGCTCTCGGCCCGTCCGAGCACGCGCACGCTCATGTTCTTGTTCTCCCCGCGGACCGATCCGACCGGCAGGCTCACGTTCTTGGCGGCGATCGCGTCCTTCACCTGCTTGTAGCTCACGCCGTTGGCGGAGAGAAGCGACTCGTTCAGGCTCACGGTGACGATGCGGCTCTGACCGCCGAATACGCTCACCGAGCCGACGCCCTCGACCGTTTCGAGCGCCGGCTGGACGTCGTTTTCGACTATATCCTTGAGGTCGGGCAGGGGCTTCGGCCCGAGAATGGAAACGAACATGATGGGCGTGTCGTCGGAGGAGAAGCGGCGGATGCGCGGATCGTCCACGCCGTCCGGGAACGTCGGCGCCGCCTGCTGGACCTTCTCGATCACCTTGAGCTCCGCGAACTTGACGTCCGTGCCGAGCTTGAAGTTGAGCGTCACCTGGGATCTCCCCTCCCGCGATTGGGAGGAGATGGTGTCGAGGCCCTCCACCGTGCCGAGCGCGTTCTCGAGAGGCTTGGTGACGATGTTCTCCACGTCCTCGGCCGAGGCGCCGGTATACTGGGTGGAGACGTACAGACTCGGCCGCTCGATGTTCGGGAGGAGGTCGACCGGAATGTTGAGGTAACTGATGATCCCGAGGGTGACGATGGAGGCGATGATCATCACGACGAAGACCGGTCGCCTGATGGAGAGCCCGGCGATGTTCATGGCGCGCTCCTCACCGGCCTGACGGAGCCTGACCGCCGCCGGTCCGGCCGTTCCCGTTTCGGCTTCCCCCTGACGGTTCGCCGGGCGTTCTTTTTTCGGGCGCTCCGCTCTCGGGCGGACGCTGCACGGCGGCAATGGCCGCCCCGTCGAAGAGTTTGAAGCCGCCGTCGGTCACGATCGTGTCGCCTTCCGTGAGGTCGCCCGTGATTTCGACCAGGTTTCCCTTCGAATAGCCGGGAACGACGGCGACCCGGCGCGCAACCCCGTCCTCGTTCCGGAAGACGAACGCCGAATCCATGTCCTGCTGGACGGCCTGTGACGGGACCACGAAGGCCTCGCTGCGGGCGAAAACGATGTCCACCGCGGCCGACATGCCGATGGTGAGCCGGACGTCCGCGTTGCCGGCCTTGACGATGATGCTCCCGGAAAACGTGTCCGAGTCCACGAACGGCGTCACCGAGAAGACTCTGGCCGGCACGGAGAGGGTGGGATCGTACGGCGAGCGGATGACAGCCGTCTGGCCGGCTTTCACCCGGCCCAGATCCGCCTCGCCCACGGTGAGGACGATCTTCACCCGCGTCGGGTCGGCGACTTCGGCGATGGGCTTGTCGAGCGTCACCGGCGCGCCGCGATCCGTAAAATAGAGCTTTTTCACCATGCCGGACACGGGCGAGCGCACGGGCACCGGCTGGAAGTCCTGGCCCACCACGTCGCGGCTGACGTAGGCGATCACGGCGTCGGCGGACACGAAGGAACCCTCGGCCGCCGCATTGCGCATGAATTTGCCCGCCAGGCTGGAGAAGACCTTCACCTGGGGATCGCCCTCCACGATTCCCTTGAACGAAAGGCTCTTCTCAAGGGGCTGCTTGGTGAGGGTCGTCATCCCCACGGTGTAGGCGGCCCGGCGCCGGGGGCTCGAACCCTGGACGATTTTGGCGACGATCCGCCAGCCGATGACGAGCGCGAGCGCGGCGGCGGCCGCGCCGGCCGCGGCGACCGCGATGCGTTTCCGTGATTTCTTCATTCGTTCGTTTCCTTTTCAGCGCCGTCCGGCGGAAGATAGTCATTGAGCCGGAGGACGTTCGCGTAACGGTCGTAGAGCGCCTGCCAGTAATTGGCCAGCGCCTGGCCGTAGGCGGTTTCGGCGTCGTTCAGGTCGAGGACGGACAGGCTTCCCTCCCGGTACTGCTTGGCGGCCGCCTCCTGCACGAGCTTCGCCTGCCTGACGTTTTCCTTCTGGCTCGCAAGGCTCTCCTCGGCGATCGCCAGATTGGCGAGGAGGGTTTTGATGCGCGTGCGAACGGCGATCACCGTTTGGGCGCGCTTGAGCTTTTGCTTCACCGCCAGCGCGTCGGCGCTTTCGATCTGCCGGGAGAGCCGTGAGATGCCGGGCAGCCACGGGTCGAGCGGGATGTTCAAGGCGAGGTTGGCGATCCAGCCGGGAGTGAGCGCCCGGTCCGCGCCGCCGCTCGATTTGTAGTCGAATCTAAAGTTGAACGACCCGGAGAGCGTCGGCCAGCGCGCGGTGAGGAGCGCGTTCCTGGCGGCGTCATTGACGGCGGCTTCGTAATCGAGAGCGAGGAGCGAGAGGTCGCGGTCCAGGGCCGCCGCGGTAAGCTTCGCTTCGTCGCGGGTTGAGAGTGTGACCCCGAGCGAGTCGAGAATGTCGCCGGTCGGTTCCGGCCCTTCGGCGGAGTTCCTTCCCGTTTCCAAACCGAGGAAAGCGGTGAATGAGAGCCGGGCCATTGTATACTCATTCTGAGTCTTTAGAAGAAGCGGCTGGTTGTTTTTGTAGCGCACCTGCTCCTTGAGGTAATCGAGTTGTGAAATGACCCCGTTCGCGAAATTGAGCCTCGCCGATTCAAGCCGATATTTCAGATTTTTATCGGACTCGACCGCGATGCGGAGTTTTTCCTTCAGGAGGAGCAGGGCGTAAAAATTGACGCGGGCCGTTCGTTCCACCTCTCGTTTCTTGTCCGCGAGCCTGGCTTCCGCGTATGCGAGCGCGAATCGCCTCGCCTCTTTGGCGAACCAGTACTTCCCGCCCGAAAAGAGGTCTTTACGGACGGTCACCCCGGCCGAATAACTGTCATTGAACGGATTCGAAGCGGTGACGGGATCGGTGTAGCCGAACGAGCCCGAGAGGAAGAGGGAAGGCATGTACAGGTCGACCCAGGCGGCGCCGAGGTCGGCTCGGGCGATGAGCACATCCTGCTCCGCCTGCCTGACGTCGAGATTGTGTTTAAGGGCCAGGTCGACCGATTGATCGATCGTGAGGGACTCAATCTGGGCGGAGAGCGAAAACGCGGTGAAAAAGAACAGCACGGCCTTCAGAGTATGCCGTCGCATTGATATACCTCGATTCGGGAAACATCGTCTGATTTTGAATGACGGTATTCTACCTGAGGTCCGGGGCGCCGTCAAGAAAGTCGATTCCGGCCTTGAGCAGGTTGTTGCAAAAGCACTTTTTCAAAAACCTGCTAGGGCTCGCGCTTGGGGATCCATGTTTCACGGTACATGCCGACTTTCTCGAGAAAAGCCCGCGCCAGACGCACGGCCGATCGGCGGTGGTACGGTTCCGGAAGAAAGGAGGGCGGGGCCGTGTCAATGTACGCGGCGACTTTCTCCGCGAAAACCGCCGCCTGCTTCTGGGAAAACGGCGTTTTGGCTCCGATAATCAAGGCTTCAATCTCGCGGCTGCGCATAAAAAGAGGATCGACGCCGCCCCAGATAAACCGGAAATCCGTGACGGTCGCCTTGGAGACGTTCGCCAGAGCCGCGAATTTGAGCAGCGAGGTCGCTGTTCCAGCGACATCGTCTCCCTCAACGGAAGCCGTGCCGGCGGAGGCACGAAAGACGGGAGCGCCGCCGGCGTGCGGCTCAGGATCGGCCGGAGTTTTTTCGAAGCCCCCTTCGGCGGAGTCCATCCCAAGCGAAGTCGAGGGGCTCAGGGCGGGCCCCTCACTCGAAGGCGAATCGGGCTCGGACCGATCTCCATCCGGATTCCCGTCAGCTCTCCGCGGATCGGATCCGGCGTCCGGATATGATCCGGTACGGTCGAGTTTGACGTACATGCGCACGTTCCAGTGCGGGAGGGGGAGGCTGACCGCGGTGAGGATTTCGAGGGGATCGAGGGCGATGCGGCCGGGGCCCTTGATGAAGCGCGCCAGCGGCACCCAGGCGTGTGCCGTCGGGCGCCTGAGCTCGCAGCGCGCGTCGAGGAGGAGCAGCGGCAGGAGCGCGTCGGAATCGACGGAGGCGAGGGCGATGTTCCCGCCGATCGTCGCCAGGTTGCGCGCCGCCGGGTGGGCGACGCGTTCGAGCACGCGTATGAAGAGGGTGGGGACGAGGTTCCCGCCCAGCGAGATGATGCGCTCCAGGCTCACGGCGGCCCCGATCTCGATCGAATTTTCGCGGCGCCTTATTCTGGACAACTCGTCGACCTCGGCCAGGGAAACGAGTGAGCCGGGAAGCCGGACGGGCTCGCCGCGTCCCACACGCCTCAAGCAGTCGGTGCCGCCGGCGATGAGCCCGATGCCGGGATTTTCCCGGAGGATGGCGAAAACCTCGCGCAGGCTGCGGGGGCTATGGACGTGCATCGGTTCGATGACGTTTGACATCGCCCCTCCTCCTTTTCCTTGTCTCCGCCGCCAGACTCACGGCCTTGATGATCTGCAGGGACCCGGAATACGAGCAGAGATTGCCTTCGAGAAACGCGGCGATTTCTTTTTCCGTCGGGCTGGACCGCCTGGCGAGCAGCGCCTCGACCGCCAGGATGAGGCTCGGGGTGCACAAGCCGCACGATAGGATGTCCCGCGCCAGAAACGCCTTTTCGATATCGAGATATTCCCTCGTCTTGACGAAGCCTTCGATCGTCGTCACCCGCTTGCCCTCCAGCCGGTAGACGGGGAGGAGGCACGAGTTGACAAGCAGTTCATCGAGAAAAACGAGGCAGTTCCCGCACTCCCCCGCGCCGCATCCCCCCTTGGTGCCCTTGAGGCGGAAATCGGAGCGCAGCACCTCGATCAGCGGGCGTAAAGGGTGGCAGCTCACGGCCACGCGCTCCCCGTTGAGTATGAAACGCGCTTTCATGTCTCCTCCACGAGGCCTTCGAGGCGGAGCGGGGACACGGGAAAGAAATCGACGCCGTGTCCCAGGGCCTGGGACACGGCGGCCGCGTACGCCGGGGCGACGCCCAGGCCGGGGAGCTCCCCGATGCCTTTCGCCCCGAGCGGGCCGTGCGCGTAGGGGATTTCCACGAAACTCACCGTGATGCGGGGCATGCGCCGGCGTACGCGGAATTTGTGTCCGTGGCCCGAGGCGGATTCTTCGGCCGCGTCCAGGGCGCGGATGATTTCGCGCTCGGCCTGGGCGACGGCGATGCCGCGGTTGAGAATATTCCCGCATTCGATCGCCGACCAGATTCCCGTGACGCACACGAGGAAAGCGGCCGGATCGATCTCGACCTCGACGACGGTGGCGCTCCAGCTCAGGCCCGCCTCGTCGTTCGGATGGTAGACCGGTCGGAGGCGCGTTCGGTGCGCGGCCGGAGACGCGTCCGCCTTGGTCACGCTCACCGCCTTCCGGGTTTTGCCCCGTTTCGTCTTGAGGGAACGGCACCCCTGCTCGATGAGTTTACCGATGCTTGTCAGGGCGTGGGTTTCGTACATCGGTCCCGAATCGGGCACGCGGGCCGTGTCCGTGCTCTCAATGACGATGTCCTCCGGGTCGATCTCGAGGGTGCGGGCGGCGATGACGGTGAAGAGCCGGCGCAAAGCCTGGCTGGTCTCCATGGCCGAGGTGAGAATGCGCAAGCAGCCGTCTTTCTCAAGCGTCAGTGTGACCGCGTGGCGTTCCCTGTCCTCGTTTTCCTCTATGAAATCAAATCCGTAAAAAGCGAGGGCCGAACCGATGCCGCGCGCCGGCATCATGAGGTCGAAAGCCGACTCGACTCCGGTCCGGGCGCCCTGCCTGCCCTGAGCCCCCCGACTTCGCTCGGGATGAACTCCGTCGAAGGGCCTGCCCTGTGTTTCGGCTGCGCTCGGCACCCGCGGGATGTTGTGTCGAGACGGCTCGCGAACAAGGGGTTTGCCTGCGCCTCGACTGCGCTCGGCGCCCGCAGGAGGTTGAGTGAGCTGTGAGCTTTGTCTGAGGGCCTCGAAGGCGGCGTACTTGCGCTTGAAGTCGGAAAGGCGAGTCGCCTCGTCGATCACGCGTTCGGCGGTTGTCGGCCGGTCGGCGGCGCCTTGAGTTCCGGCCGGACGCGCCACGTTGGCCTTGCGGAAGGAAAAGGGATCGAGGCCGGCCGCGCGCGCGAGGCGAGTCATGTGCGTTTCGATCGCGAAGCAGGCCTCGGCCGCACCGCCCGAAAGGAGTCTGGTGTAGGGCATCGTGTCCGTCAGGACCGCGCGGCCCCGCACCGTGAGGCCGTTGTGGCGATACGGACCGGGGAGCGTGTAGACGGCCCGCCTGAAAAGATTGGGCGAGTGGAGGCCGCAGCAGCCTGAATCGAAGTCAAGCTCGGCCCGGGTGCCCGCGAGCACACCGTCGGGTCCAATGCCCGATTCGAGCCGGACGAGGACCGGCATGCGTTTGATGGTGTTGTCGAGTGTCACGCGCGCCGGCCGGCCGGTTGTGAAGGCGATAAGGGCGGCGAGAGAGGCGACGATCGCCGGCAGCGTCTCCTTGTCGCCCGGGTCTTCAACCGAGTCCGGGACGATCAGGCAGATCCGTTCCTCGGGCAGGCCGAGGACAAGGGAAATATTGTTGCGGACGTGAAAGGGATTTCGAGTCGAGCAATAAACGGTGAGGAGGTTCTTCTCCCGGAGGGCGACGGCGGACTGCGGCTCGGAGAACCTGAATTCCTGAAATCCCGCCTCGTACTCCCCGGCGACGGTCGTGAGTTTGCTTCGTCCCCAGGCGATCTGGCCTTCATTGTGCGAGAGGGATTCGCCGGGGACGAGGTCCGAGGCCGCCTGAAGGTCGAGCACGGGAAGTTGCGCGGCGTATTCAATGCGGACGGCGCCGCAGTACGCGTCAAGCGCCGCGGCGTTTTCGGCGCAGATGACGGCGAGCGGTTCGCCCCGGTAGCGGACGATCCCCGGCGCGAGAAGCGGGAGCTCGCCCCGGCCGCGGGTCATGGTATTGAGACCCGGAATGTCGGCGGCGAAAAACGCGCGGCAGCCCACACTCTTCCGGGGCAGGGCCGTCACCTCGAAGCGCCCCTTGTGCACGGCCGAGGTGAGGACGCGGGTTTCCTGGAGCCGCGGAAAGGGCATGTCGCTCAAGAACCGCTGTCCCCCGCGGATGGTCCTGATCGCTTCGCTTTTAACGCTCATACTGCTGCGTTCGTCCTTTGCCGCAGTATATATGAGACTTTGTCTTTGATAAAGACTTCTCTTGTTTTTGGATTATTTTCCCGAGGAATTTCTAAGAAAGCCAGGAGGAAAAGAAGCCAGGAACAGAAGAGAAAAAAGGAAAAGGGAATTTATTCTTTTTACCTTATTCACTCTTTTCCTGGTTTCTTCCCTTCCTGGATTCCTTAGAAATTCTTCGGGGAGTGAGGCGGAAAGAGCGGAGTGTTCAGGGCGCGCGAAGGTGCGGCGGGCGGCGGGCTTCGCCGATCGCCTTGACCGCGGCGATGACGCGCTCCGAATCCTCTTCGGATAAATCGGGATAGAGCGGCAGGCTGACGCAGGCGAGCGACTGTTTCAGGGCGACCGGGAAATCCTCGGGCGGGTAGCCGTAGGCGTCCCGGTAATACGGCATGACGTGGAGCGGCGTATAGTGAACCGAGGCGCCGATGCTTCGGGCGGCGAGCTCGCTGATGAACTCGTCCCGGCCTATGGTGAGCCGGTCCGGTTTCAAGAGGACGATGAAAAGATGCCAGGCGTGCTCGGGGTGGACCGCCGGCAATTCGAGAAAATCGCACCCGGCGAGCCCGCGCAGGTAGCGCTCGGCCGCGCGCGTCCTCAGGGCCTTGAGCGCCTCGGCCTTCTTGAGCTGCTCGATGCCGATGGCGGAGGCGATGTCGGTCAGGTTGTATTTAAACCCGGCCGCCACGATCCGGTATTGCCAGGAATTGTCGGGGGACGTGTACCGGTCCCACGACTCCCGGTCGATGCCGTGGGTGCGCATCACCTTCATCCGGGCGGCCAGCGCCCCGTCGTCGGTGACGGCCATGCCGCCCTCGCCGGTGGTGATGGTCTTGTTGGCGTAAAAGGAGTAGACCCCGACCTTGCCGTGCGTGCCGAGGTGACGGCCTCCCGCGCGGACGGGGAAGGCGTGGGCGCAGTCCTCGACGAGCGGTATTCCGAAGCGGGCGGAAACGGCGGTGAGGGCGCCCATGGCGCAGGGCAGGCCCCCGATGTGCACGGGAATGATCGCCTTGACGCGCGCGGGCTTTCGTTCGAGGGAACGCTCGACGAGCGCCGGATCGATGTTGAGGGTGTCTTCCTCGATGTCGATGAAGCGGGGGTGCGCGCCCGTGTAGCGGACGACTTCGGCGGTGGCGGCGAAAGTGTACGGCGTCGTGATCACCTCGTCGTCCGGTTCCAGCTTGAGGGCTTCCAGCGCGAGGTGCAGGCCGGCGGTGGCGGAAGACACGGCGAGGGCGTGGCCCGTTCCCACGTAGGCGGCGAAGGCCGCCTCGAACTCCGCCGTCACCCGGCCGGTGGTGAGCCACCCGCTCCGCAGCACCCGGACGATGGCCCGTTCCTCCTCGCGCCCGACCGAGGGTCTGGCGAACGGGATGGGGGCCCGGGCGGCGCGGCCGGCGGCGCCCGGGGAGTGCCCGGCGGAGCCGGGAATGCGTCCGGGAAGGCGTCCGCGGCCGGGGCGCCTGCGATTAATTGGATTTGCCATGTTCGACGAAACACTGCAGCGACGGCACGGCGTCGCCGAGAAGGGTTTTCAGCCTTTCGCGGTCGCGGAAAAGCTCTGGTTGTTCCGGGTCGAAATAGCAGATGGGGCGGACGTATTCCAGGAATGAGGCGAGGTTGCGCCTGAGGAAAGGCGCGCGGATCAGTTTGCTGATTTTGGGAAAATCGGTTTTTTCGAGTTCCTCGTCGTCGCGGAAAAGCTTTTCCTCGAGCTTCTCGCCGTCGCGGAGACCGGTGAGGGAAATTTTGATGTCGCTTTCCGGGGTATAGCCGTAGAATTGGATGAGCTGGTGGATGAGGTCGCGGACGAGCACCGGCTCTCCCATGTCCAGGACATAGAGCTCGCCGCCCGTGCCGGTGCCGCCGGCCTTGAGCACGAGCGAGACGGCCTCCGGAATGGTCATGAAGAAGCGGCGCACCTCGGGATGGGTGAGGGAGACGGGGCCGCCGGCCGCGATCTGCCTCTGGAAGAGGGGCAGGATGCTCCCGCGGGAGCCGAGGACGTTGCCGAAGCGCACCACCATGAAATTCGAGCGGCCGTCGTCGGCCGAGAGGACGATCTCTTCGGCGAGGAGCTTCGAGGCCCCGTAGACGCTCACCGGCTCGACCGCCTTGTCGGTGGAAATGAGCACGAAGCGGCCGGTGCGGGCCTCGCGCGCGGCGTCCACCAGGTTGAGGGTGCCGAAGACGTTGTTCTTGATGGCCTCGACCGGGTTCTCCTCGAGAAGCGGCACGTGCTTGTGGGCGGCCGCGTGGAAGATGACGTCGGCGGAGAGCCGCTTGAGGAGAAAGGACACGTATTCGCGGTCCTGAAGCTCGCCGATGACGGGGATGACGGTCGCCTTTTCTCCGACGCCGCCCTGCTGGAGCAGGCGCAGCTCGCGGTCGATCTCGTATACCGAATTTTCCCCGTGGCCAAAAAGATAGAGCCGGGCCGCCCCTCCGGAGAGAAGCTGCCGGGCCAGCTCGCTGCCGATACTGCCTCCCGCCCCGGTGATGAGAACGCGTTTGCCGCGCAGGTAGGAGAGGCTTTTCTTCAGGCTGACCCGGACCGACGTGCGCCCGAGAAGGTCCTCCGGGTTCAGATCGCGGGTTTGGATCAGGTGGGCGCTGTTGTCGAGGATCTGGGAAAGCCGGGGGAGAATCTTGACCTTGCGGAACGGCGCGCGGGAAACGACCTCGTGGATCCGCTTCAGCTGCTCGTTGGTGGCCGAAGGAATGGCGATGATCGCCTCGTCCGCCGGGATCGTCTTCATGATCTTCACGACGTCGCGCAGGGGTCCGGCCACCGGGATGCCGCCGACGACGGTGCCGATTTTGGCCCGGTCGTCGTCCAGGAAGACGACCACTTCGCCCAGAATGGGCTTGGAGGCGATTTCCCGCGCCAAGGAGGCGCCGGCGACGCCGGCGCCGATGATGTAGATACGCTTTTTACCGGAACCGATCTTCATGTCCGCCGTCCGCCCCGTTTGAATTTTCGACCGATTCGAAGCCGAAGTCAATGGAAAAAGAATCGGAATAGAGCTCCAGCCTCACTTTGATCCTCTTTTTTCGTTTATCGACCTTTACGATCATTCCCTCAAGTCCTTTCAGCGGACCTTCCAGTATCCGGATGCGCTGGTCGGCCTCGAAAGAAACGAGGGATTTCCTGACGATATCCCCCTGGCCGAGAAAATGCCGGACGAGCTCAAGGTCGCGGCCCGAGAGCGGGGTGACGTTGCGGTTGTCGTTCAGAAAGCGGGTAAAGTCGGGGATGGCCTTGAGCCGGCGATAGAGGGGGACGGGGAGGTCGGGGGCGGCGAAGAAGATATAACCGGGGAAAACGGGAGCGACCGTTTCGCGCCAGACGCCCCGCTTCCGGATGCACAGTTCGCGGCGGGGCCAGAAGAAATCGACCTCGCCTTCGGCGAGCTCCCGCGCCCGCGCGAGGTATTTCTCCTCGCGGCGGGACCGTACTTGTATGACATAATAGTACATCGCGTTTCAGGCGCGCTTTTTGCGGCGGAAGGGAAGCAGGGAGCGGATCGCCTCGAGTTTTTTCCCTTCAGTCGGATCGTCCTTCTTGCGCCGGATATAATCGACGAGATAGGCGAGAAACACGCCCAGGAAAAACCCGACGAGGACGCTCACCGCCATCACCAGGGAGCGCTTGGGAAAGAATTTCGTTTCCGGCGTCTCGAGCGGGTTGATGATTTGGAAAACGGCCGCGTCTCCGGCCTCCTCGATTTTGGCCGATTCGAGCTCTTTTCGGATCATGGCGTAGATCTCGTTCTGGACGCGCACCTCAAGCTCCACGTTGGCGTATTCGCTCATAAGGCCGGGCACGGCGTCGAGGGGCACGGCCGGGGAGGCGGAAAAGCCTCCGCTTGACGCGCCGCTCTTAATCTCCGCGATCAGTCTCTGCTTCTGGCGGATCTGATCGCGCATCTGCTTTACGACCGGATCGTTTTCGGGCAGGTAGGTGGCCTTGATCTTGAGCTCCTGGGCGTAGATGTCCTGCTGCAGCTGGGCGATGGCCTGGGCCTCGTTCACGGCCTGCGTCCTGAGATCAAGCCCGTACCGCTTCTGAAAGGCGGCGAGCGCGGCCTTGGCTTTCTCGTAATCGCCGGAAACCACCCGCTCGCGCTCTTCCAGGAATTGGCGCTTCATCGTCACCGGTTCGATCGTGACGCGGCGGAACTCGGATTCGATGAGCTCGATGGCGCGTTTCAGAACCCGGGTCGCCAGGTCTTTGTCGGTATCCTCGAAGCTGATGTCGACGAACAACATTCCGGACGCGGCCGCGTCCCCGGTAACGGCGAGCTTGAGTTTTTTCTGGAGGGCCAGCCGGTTCAGAGTAAGCGGAGCGTCTTTATATCTCTTGAGAAAGTCGAATTCCTCGCCCAGGGTGTCGAGGAGCTTGTTGCTCTTGGCGAGCTCCTGGACGAGCGCCAGGTTGGGATTGGCCGCCTGACCGAAGGAACCGAGCACGCTCGAGACGGAGCTCGGGACCATTGACGCAAGCCCGCTCGATTGGCTCGGCGAGTTGAGCCGCACCGTCACCTCGGGCCGGTAGGTGTCAGGGAGCACGTTGAGCGGCGAGCTCGGCGGCAGCACCATGCAGACGAGGTTGAGAACGAGCATGAAAGCGGTGACCGCCGCCGCGCATACGGCGATCAGCTTCCAGTGCCGGATAAGCGGCAGGAGAAGGTCGAAAAGCGTCATTCTGTTTTTCTTGGTTTCCATTATGTTACCCGAAACAAAATACCATAATTCAGCCGGGTCTTCAAGCGCGGCGCCCGGCCACGGGAGATGGAATCTGCGCGGGTGAGGAAAAAGGGAACCATGGCGCCAGGTAAATCTGGAAAGGAAGGATGACGAGAAGGTCTGAAATCCTTAATGCGATCCAGCGGGTGAGAAACC
>JAFGSW010000090.1 GCA_016934415.1 Spirochaetales bacterium
CTTTTCTCTCGTCCGACCAGCTCACCTTTCGGTCAACCGGCCGACTACTCCCGCTCTCTTCCTTCCCTCTATTGTCAAAGAACATGTCCGCTTCCGAAAAAGCGGCCTATAACATATAGAAAAATGCGGTTCTTCGTCAACTACCGCCCGTAAAATTCTTCGCGTTCTTTCTGCTGAAAAGCATGATTGAATAATCGAGTCCCGACCAGAGGGCTACAATCACAACACAGCCAAAACAGATCAAACAGAGGATAAATAGAATATCATGAATCAGCGTCTGTGGCAATACCCGCGCCGTGGTAAATGCGCCGAGCGCCGCGATGTTGGTGATCGCATATACCCAGGCTTTTATTTTGCCGCTCAAGCGCGCTCCTTGGAGCTTGCCTTTTTTCGCCATGAGGGTCCGCAGAAGCGCCACCCATAAATCCCGGTAGAGGACGATGATAAAAAGCCAAAGCGGCATGATTTTCACGAACGTGAAGGCCAGAAAACAGCTTAAACGGCTCAGAGAATCGGCGAATGGATCGAGCACGCGGCCCAACTCGCTCTCCTGCTTCAAGAGACGGGCTAAAAACCCGTCAGCCAGATCGGAAAGCTCGATGAGCACATACACGACCCACGCCCCGATGAGCGCCGCCGTTCGCATATCCCCCATCCCGTCGCAAAGCACGATAAGCGCCACGAACACGGGAGCGAGAAAAATGCGGCTGACGGTAATGATATTTGAAACAGTCATCGGATAGGTTTCGATTCGTATATAAATCGCCTGAACGCGGTTATTCTATGATTTCCACCTTCTCCTTCAGGTATTTTTCAAATTCTTCTTTACTCATTTTTTCCTGATATATTTCCCACATCGCCTCTCGCAACTCATCCATCGTGGGGAATTTCGCGCCGTCAAGCTTGTAGAAAGCCATAATGCTCAAACCTCCGGATCGTACCGCAAGAATCGTCAGGTCATCTTCTTGAGCTGAATACCAAGACAACGATTACGGACAAAAAGATACCATAAGCACTTCTTTTTCTCAAGCCTTATTGCAAAAAACTCTATTCAATAAGGTAATCGTCATCGTCCAATAACCGTATTTCTCCTCCCGCGATCCGAGCCTTTAAAGCGCTCAATACGGACCGTTTTGCCTCTTCGACCGCGCTCGCCGGCTCTTCGCCGCTTTTCTCCACGCCCGCCTCGATGGACGCTTTTCGTTTCTCCGGCATGGCCTTGAAAAACAAGCCCTTTACCTCCGCCTTTTCCCCGTTCAGACTCAAGGCCAAATCCCGGTCTTCAATGGTGCGCACAAAAGCCCGGAGGTCCCTCTTTTCGATTTTACGAAAAATCTCCATGGAAAACAATTCTTTTTCCAGCTGAGACGCCAGATCGGGTTTCTCCTCGGAGAGCCTATCCAGGAGAACGCGTTTTCGGCCTTTTTCCATGCGGGAGAGGATCTCGCGCAAGGTCGATCTTCCGTCAAAGGAAACGGTTGAAATATCGCTCTGTTGAAAAAGCTTCTTTCTGAGCGCATCGTCAACGCGCCTGATCACCTCCGGGAGGACCTGATCGATCCCTCCCATCCGGTCCTTCACCTCGGCTCGTATTTCCCCGGGAAGCGTTTCGATCAATCGCAAGGCGGTCGCTTCGTCCGCCTGGGCGATCGCCAAGGCGATGACCTGGGCCGGTTCATCGCGGAGAAGCGCCTCCAATCGCTTGAAATCGACATTGTCGAGGAAAGTGAAATATCGTCGATCGGCCCGGGGTGCGGCCTGGACGAGGAATTCACGCGCGCGCTCTTCGCCGAAAGCGGCCGCGAGCAGTTCTTCCGCCGCCGCGGGCCCCGCGTGCACGTTCCCGGCCGCCTTCATGCTTTTCTCGACCGCTTCCGGCAGGCCGAATTCGGCCGCTATTTTCTTCGCCTGGGATCGATCGATGTTCTTGAGCGCGACGATTTCCCCTACGATGCCTTCGACTTCGTCCTCCGGCAGCCGGGAAAGGACGTGCGCGGCCCTGTTTTTCTCCATCAACAGCAGCAATAAGGCGATTTTTTTATAGCCCTGTTCACGATTCGGCTTTCGAGGGAATCCACCGGCCACTGCGTCGGCGGAAGATGAATTTTCGATGTCGGCCATTGAATCCCCTCCCTTCTTTTTCGATTGTGCGGCGATTCAAAGCGGGTGTCAATACTTTTTCCCGCTCATTGCGTTGTTTTCATCGGGTATTGACAGGGAAAACAAATATTGGTAGTTTTCTGACGTTATCGCCGCTGTAGCTCAGTCGGTAGAGCAGTGGACTGAAAATCCATGTGTCATCAGTTCAATTCTGATCGGCGGCAAAGACGACCATCCGAACCCTCGGGCCGATGGTCTTTTTTTTACGTTGGAAAAAGGAACGAGCCGAAAAAAAACGGCGGACATCGCGAACATACGCGATATCCCGCCGTCGATATGGAGAGAGGTGAGGACCATTCGTGACGGATTCACCCTCGCCCGGTCCAGCTGCGGGCGTCAGCGCGAAGACCCGGCCCTGCGCATTTTCTTCTGTTGTTTCCGCTTGTTTGATTTTTCTTTTCGAGTGCGAATAACGGAGGGCTTTTCATAGTATTCCCGCTTTTTCCACTCGCGGATAATGCCTTCCTTTTCGACTTCGCGCTTGAAGCGTTTCAACGCCCGCTCCAACGGTTCGTCGATGGAAACTCGTATATAGGCGATAGGTCTCACCTCCTCTCTTCGACGGTATTGTCTATAGAATACTCGACAATGCTAAAAAAAACGTACTTTGTCAATCAATAGTCCGTGCGCCGGGAGCTGTCGAAGAAATCCTCGTCCGGCCGCAGAATACGCACATCGTGTTCCCCGGCGCGCGCGATGTCCGACACGATAAGCTGCAGGGTTTCCGTGTTCATGAAAACATTCTTGTTCATCCGGTAAATGATATCGACTCTTTCCCCGGTCTTGAACCGCCCGCCGTACAGGTCGACGCCGTTCCACAGCATTGACGGAAATTTAAATGTTCCCGTATCGAGCAGCATCTTCAGGTGCACCTGCTCTTTCTTGCCGACGACGTCGCAGGCCGCGACGAGGAGATCCTTCGTGTAAAGGGAAAGGGAAGGATTGGCTTCGCCGTACGGCGCGAGGAGGGAAACCGTGCGGTAGAGTTCGGGGGTGAGCATATTTTTCGGTATTTCGGCGTCGATTAAAATGCGGTCTTCCTGCTCCTCGGGCAGAACGAGCGAACGGACGACCTCGTAAAATCGCTTCCGGAACGAACCAAGGCGCTCGAGCGGCAGGTTAAACCCGGCCGCCAGATCGTGGCCGCCGTAATCGCTGAAGACGTCCTTGAAATGGGCGAGGAACGCCGTCAAGGGAAAACGGGGCACGCTTCTGACGGAACCCACCGCCTTGTCCTTGAGCTCCGCCACGACACAGGCGGGCGTCTTGAAATGACGGACCATCTTGGTGGCGATGATGCCCGTGACGCCGCGGTGTACGGACGCTCCGCTGACGAGCACGAATTTCCCGTCGCTCGCGTCGTACGATTCCTGGGCGGCCTGGTACATTTTGTTCCAGGCGATGTCGCCGAGCTCCTTGCGTTTTTCGTTCAGCTTGTTTATATATACCGAAAGCGATTCCAGCTTTTCACGGTCCACGGACAGGAGCAGGTCGACGGCCTTGTCCGGCTCACCCAACCGCCCGGTGGCATTGATGACGGGCGATATCTGCCAGGCGACGTCTTTGACCGATATTTCCCTGCCGAGAAGATTTTTCCGGGAGAGGATCTCCCGCAGCCCCTTTCGCCCGTTTTCGGCGATGAGACGCAACCCCTGTCGCACGATGATGCGGTTCTCGTTGACGAGCGGCATGAGGTCGGCGATGGTGCCGAGCGCGGCCAGGTCCATCCGCCGGTGGACTCGCGAAAAGTGGTCCTTGAGGCTCTTGAGCGCCGCCGAGACGTAAAGGTTCTTGAAGATATCGATCTCGGTCTGGATCTTCCCCTCGAATTTCTGGAGCCGGCTCAGCTCCTTGATCGCAAGCAGGCTCTTCCCCGCAAGCTGCGGAAAGGCCGATCCGAGAAGCGGCTGAAAATCGACGAGCTTTATCGCTCCCGCTTCCGGACCGAAGGCTTTTTCGAACATTTTTTCCTGTTCCGCGAGCGCGTGCACGACGATCTCCGAACCGGAAGCGAACGCCGTGAATTTCTCAAATACCTTTTTCCCCAATGCGGGGACGACGTTTTCGCGAAAGCCGTCCGTCTTCGCCAGGTTCACGAGCCTCACGGCCTCGACGGTGAACGTGTCGTTTTGGGGCGTGATCTGGAGCAGCAGGACGGATTTTTTATAGAACGGTCCGCGCGCAAAGGCGAGCGCCCAGTCGAGTTTGCTCGCGACGCCGCACCCGGAGAGCTGTACGAACGGGTAGCCGCACCCGCTCACCTTCGGGTTGATTACGGCGCAGGCTGAGGGAAGCCCGCCTTGAGGGTTGTGATGGTCTACGACGATCACGTCAATCCCCAGATCGCGGGCGAAATCGATTTCCTTCAGGTTCGAAATGCCGCAGTCGACCGTGCAGAGGAGCGTGACGCCGAGCGCGGCGGCTTCCTCCACGTCCTTCCGCGAGAGCCCGTAATCGTCGTCCCCCAGCGGCACGCGCCAGATCACGTCCCCGCTCAGGTCCGCGAGTGACTCGTAGAGAAGCACCGTGGCCGTGATGCCGTCCACGTCCCGGTCGCCGTAGATGAGGATTTTCTCTCCGCCCGAGACGGCTTTCCCGATCCGGTCCACCGCCTTTTCCATGTCCTTGAAGAGAAACGGATTGTGCAGGCAGCGAAAATCCTCTTCCAGAAAAAACATGACGTCCTCCGGTTCCAGTATCCCTCGTCGCACCAGCACGGCGGCCGTGACCGTCTCCATACCGTACGCTTCTGCGAATTCCTTGACCTTGACGGCGTCTATTTCCTTTTTTTCCCAGATCATGATGCTTCCATTTCATAGAGAATGAGTCGACGGGACTCAGGCGGTTCGTCCGAGACGGTATACGCGGCCCGCGCCAGGGCGGCCGCTTCGTCCGCCTCCAGGCCTTCTTCACAATACAGACTGCATACCACCGCTCCGCGTTCGACTTCTTCGCCGCGCTTTTTCACAAGCTCGATTCCGGCGCGCGGCGCTATCCCGCTTTCCTTTATCGCGCGACCCGCGCCGAGGAGGACGGCGGCGTTGCCGATCTTGAACGCGTCCACGCCCGCCACCCAGCCGTCCTTTTCCGCTTTGATCTCGAATCGTCGCGGCGCAGGTTCGAGCATTTCCGGCGCCGCGATAAAATCCGGGTCCCCGCCCTGGGCGGCGACATTATGCACAAACAACCGGTACGCGGCGCCGCTTTCTAGAACGGACCTACAGGCCGCCGCGCCTTCATCTATCGAACCCGCCCTTCCGGCCAGCATGAGCATGCGCGCTCCCAAGCGGTACGTTACCTCCCCTATATCCGAGGGGATATCGCCTAAAAGGGCGCGTACAGTCTCGCGGACCTCCACCAGGTTCCCGACGAACCGACCCAGCGGCTCGTCCATGGCGGTGACCACGGCCGAGGCCTTTTTATCTAAAACACGCGTCGTCTTCACGAGCGATTCAGCCAACTCTTTTGCCGCCGCCTCGGTCTTCATGAAGGCGCCGCTCCCCGCCTTCACGTCGAAGACGAAGCCGTCGGAGCCTTCGGCGGCCTTCTTGGACAGGATGCTGGCGGTGATGAGCGGAATCGACTCGACCGTCCCCGTCACGTCGCGCAGGGCGTAGAGGAGCTTGTCCGCGGGCGCGATCGATTCGGTCTGCCCCATGAATACGAACCCGCATTCGCTTAAGATCCCGCGGATCTCGCGCTCTGAAAGCGAGGTGCGATAGCCCGGGATCGACTCCAGTTTGTCGATGGTGCCGCCCGTGTGCCCGAGCCCGCGGCCGCAGAGCATGGGCACCTTGACGCCGCAGGCGGCGACGATCGGGGCCAGGAGAAGCGAGATCTTGTCCCCCACACCTCCGGTCGAATGCTTGTCGATGAACGGTCCGCTTATGCCTGAAAGGTCGATGGTCCGTCCTGAACCGATCATGGCCCGGGTGAGCGCGGCCGTCTCCTCGAAATTCATGCCGCCGAAATAAATCGCCATGAGCAGGGCGGAAACCTGGTAATCGGGGATCGCGCCGGACGTGTAGCCCTTCACCAGAAATTGGATTTCTGATTCCGACAACTCACCGCCGTTCCGTTTCTTAACGATGAGATCGACTGCCCGCACGCGTTACCCTCCCCGTCACGGTTGCTTTTTTTAGCCTGCTTTTTGGCGCCTCGCGGTTTTCGCCGCCGATGATTCAAGCCCGTTTCCGCGCCATAATCTCCTTGTACATTTTCTCATTGATCGGATAGAAAAGTACAAGGATACCCGCCATGACGAGAAAAACCGCGGGCAGTGGCCCCAAGAGGAGACGCAAGGCCGTGATCGTTTCCGGAGCTTGCGTACCCGTGGCGGCGTTTTTATGAGCGGCCGCGTTTACGATTGGAGCGACGAAATTGCCGACCTGCAGCACGAAGCCCCACAACAGACCAGCCAAGGCCTGGCCGGTCTGCGCGAAAAACGTCCACAGACCGTAATAAGCGCCTTCCTCGCGCTTGCCCGACTTCGTCTGTTCGTATTCGATCGTATCCGGGATCATCGCGTAAGGGGCCACATACGTCGCTCCCATCCCGATTCCGGCGATTCCCATCATGATATACATAAACACTTGATCGAACATGGGCGCCATGAAAAACGTTATGACGGCAATACCGGCAATGATAAACAAGCCGATGGCGTACGCCACATGCTTGCCGATGCGTTTGATAACGGGGTTCCAGCCAAAAATGCTCAAGACGGTCATAAGGAGGAGGCAGCCCAGCGCGATCGCGGAACCGGATTCATTATGGTAGATATACTTAAAGTAAAGCGTCATGGTCGAGCTGATCAAGGTGATGCCGGCGAGATTGATCGCGTAGGTCAGGAGAACGATCCGGTACGGTTTATTTTTCAGTACGCGCAGAAAAGAACGCAAGACGTCCATGATCGAACGGTCGGGAGCTGATTCCGGTTTCTTTTCCTTAACCGTAAAAAAAGTTATAAGAGTAACCCCCATGATGAGAGCGCCGAAAATGGTTCCCGTGATCCAATATCCCAGGCTTTTGTCGACGGATTCATCAGGTGAAAAAATGTCTCGTATGGGAATGAAGGCCACGGCCGTGAGGATCGTGCCGATGACGGCGAATCCCATCCGCCAGCTGTTGAGGGAGGTCTGTTCGCGGAAGTTGTCAGAAAGGTCGGGCGTAAGGGCGCCGTACGGTATGTTGAAAAGCGAATAGGCGGTGCAGAGGAGGCAGTACATGGCGGTGGCCCAGATGAAAAGCCCGGTCTGCTCGGTCGCCGTGTCGAAATGGGGATTGAAAAACATGACGGACATGACGATCAGGGTGAATATGCCGCCGATGAGGAGGAACGGTCGTCTTCGCCCCAGGCGGGTCTGTGTCCGGTCTGAAATGGGTCCTATGATGGGATCGATGAGCGCGTCCCAGATCCTGGCGACCCAGATCGCCACGCCTGCCAGAATCGGGATCAGCCCGAGCGTATCGGCAAGGAACGCCGGAATGATCATCGAGACGATCATGAACATCGCGTTTCCGCCGATGTCGCCGATGCCGAAGCCGAGTTTCGTGGACAGCTTGAGTCTGTTCTCCTGCATATGCGAACCTTCCTGTTTTTCGATTCGGTGGCGGGCCGTTCATTCCCGCGGCCCCGGTGCCCTGAGGGTAGTTTATTTTTCAGCTTGCTTCAAGGTGGTTATTCCGCGCTCCGCGGTGCCGGTGAAATTTTTATTTTCCGTGGAGTTTCCTGGCGCGATTCGATCCGTAATTTTAATTATGTGCGCACTTAATTAAATATAGCCGTGTCGAGAAAATACGGGTCCCGCATCGCCTCACGCATCGCCGGAGGGGATTCGGAGTCGGCGTCGAGCCTGAAATCGACGTCCTCGCTTTCGCGATTGTCGATGTGAAAATAGGTGAATATTTTAGTGCGGTTGAATTTGGTTTTCAACGATTGAAAGCAATCCCTGAACCACTGCGCCCGGTTCTCGCCCTTGTGGGCGCACCCGAACTCGCCGATCATGACCGGCTTCTCCGGACACAGGCGCAGCACCTTGTCATAGAAACCGCCGTAAATCTCATCGAAGCTCTTCCATTTCGACCAGCACCGGCAGGCTCCCCAGTTGTACACGTCCAGCGCCACCAGATCCACGCAGGCGTCCCCGGGATAATAGTTTTCGAAACGGTTCCAGTCTTCGGCGGGGAGCGATTCGGAATTGGGGCTCCAGACCCAGACGACATTGCGAACGCCCGCCCGGTAGAAACGCGAGAAAACGTATCGATACGCCTCAATGTACGTTCGCGGTCCGTCGGTCTGCCCGGAGCCGGTCCAGCGCGCGCGCTCCCCTCCGCCGTTGTATACGCCGCTCCAGGGATACCAGTTGCCGTTCATCTCGTGTCCGAAGCGCAGGAGGAGGGGCGACCCGTATTCGCGGACGCCTTCAATCCACGAATCGATGTAGGCGTCCCACTTCCCGTCCAGTATTTCGCCGAGCAGGCTTTGGGTCTTGGAGCGGGGATCACTTGAATCCCAGTCTCTCGGCTCCCAGGTGATGTAGGGAACGATGTCGTTACCGCGTGCCAAGTGACAGATTTCCATGGGGAAAGCGTACGGCTTGCCGGATTGCGAAAAGGCCTTGTACGTGAGGAGGAAGGCCGGCTTCTTTCCGGCCAGAGAGGTATACCGTTCGAGGTCGGCGGCCGTCACCGTCCACCGGTGCCCGTCCTCGACCGTCCGCCAGTCGATGGCGGCTCCCGTGTAGCAGCCGTTCACGTTGAAGTTTATCGGGAGCGTCGGACGGATGTATTCAGGTGTCGGGCCGGCCGCACGCACCGTGACTGAAACGCAGGAGGAAATAACGTATAGGAGAAGAATCGAAATCAATATCGATAGTTTATATTTCAAGGGAATCCTCAGAAAGCTTAATACTCTCTGTCATATAAAGATTTTGCACCCTTACTTTGTCTATCACGAATTTCATGATTGACTTCATTTCATCCTTTTTGTTTTATAGACACAGCGCAGAGGAAAAGGAAAAATCATCTTGTAAATCTCATAGATTTTCTATCTAATCTATCGTTAGTGATAAATTGCCGCAGACGAACTACCCGAAACTCCGGATGCTACTGCTACAAAAGCTCCATTTCCGTAAGTAATCGCACTCCAACCTGTGTCTGGTAGAGAATGTAATTCCCAAATTTTACCATCAGCTGAAGTAACGGCGTACGCACCCATAGATGAAACTGCTACAAAAATACCATTTCCATACGTGATTGAATTCCAGCCTTTGTAAGGTAGTGTTTGGGTTGTCCAGTTTATACCATCTGCTGATATCGCTGCCGATGTACTATCATGTGCGACAGCAATAAAACTATCATTACCATAGGTTACTGATTTCCAAATAACTGAAATTGGCAATGTGCATCCAGTCCAGTTTATTCCATCTGTTGATATAGCAGCAGAGGAACTTTTTATACTACCACCACCAATTGCTACAAAAATGCCATTACCAAAGGTTATTGAAGACCAATAACTGTTGCTCGGTAATGTATGTAAAGTCCAAGTTTTCCCGTCACTTGAAGAAGCCGAGGCGTTACCATGACGCCCAATTGCGACAAAAATATTCTTACCAAAAGTTACTGATTGCCACTCTCTTGATTGTATCAAATACGAAGTCCAGCTAATACCATTGTTTGAAATGGCTGCATATGAGTTTGTTATGTCTTGACTGAGAATAACAAAATTATCATTTCCATAAGCGACGGTTGACCAATTTACTTTTAAGGGAAGATCACTTGCAACCCACATTGTTCCATCGGATGATATTGCCGCATATTGACTGTCAAAAGCTGATACTACGAATATGCCATTGCCATAAATAACCGAATTCCATTTTGCCACAATTGGGAGAATGGATTTTGTCCATGATGCCCCAGGAGAGTGAGATTGGATTATCCCATTACAAGAAAATAGCATATGGGTAACGATTAGAAATGCTGTAATCTTTCTCATATTTATTCCTTGTTTTTTTGTATTAAGAAAATTCCAGTTTGAAGCTGAAATATTATATACTAAAATATTTCAATGGTAAAGTCGCAGTAACCTATTTTTTTATTGAACAACTTCATTTTCTCATCTTAACAAAAAGATAATTTAAATAATTCTACGTCTCGCAATTATAGTTGACACCCTATTCCTTTGAGCATAAAGTGTCAGTTTATGAAAAAAATTACCACGTATATTTTTTTATTATTTTCCATCACTTTCGTCTATGCCCAAGAATCCTGGCTCATTCCTATCGGCGATCCATTGTACTACGAAGTGGAAGAAATGTTTTTAAACGCCGGAGTAGTTCCACCATATGAGGAACTCCCTCTGGCGGCCGAGGAAATTAAGGATCGACTCACCCAACTCACTGAGAAAATGAACGATGAAAATCAAAAACATTCTATCCAAACTCTTAGTAATGGCATCAAGTTACCTTTCGGTGCATTTTCACCTATCGTTTTTTTCGGTTTGAGTGCCTATTATAATAGCGTACTTAATCGCTTTACGACTATTACATTATATGATGGACAGTCACCTGAAGGCTCTCCGCCGGCCAATCAGCATGATGGTGTTGATAATGGATTACCAGTCCATGACTTCAATCCCTTTTTTGCTTCCAATTCCCTCCCCTCGCTTCTCACCGCCGGTTTCATCGTTCAATTTGCCGGTTTCGCCGTCCAGGCTTCGGTCGACCTCCGCCAAACCAATTACGGGCTGCTGCAGGATTATAATTTCACGACCGTTCCGCTGGGATTCGATAAATTCGATTTCGCCAACCTCCCGGGAGTGGGCGTCATCAATTTCTACAATCCGTATTTTCAGGCCGAGATCGGACGGGGAAAGCTTTCGACCGGACCGGGAAAGTGGTCGACCCTCTCGCTGAACGAAAACATGCCGTATTACGACCACGTCAGGGTGCGCGTCAGGTACGAGGGTTTCTCCCTCTCCTGCACCGTCATCACTCTGAACCCGGACATCTCCTCGATGGAGAGCGATTACCTCGACTATTTGTATGAAACCAATCAGAATCCCGAACCGAACGCCCCGGACAATGGCAAGATCTACCGTGATCGCTATAAAACGTATATCAGCAACAATCTCGTTTTCCGCCCCTGGGACTGGCTTTCGGTCTCCATCACGCAGACAAATCTCGTGGGCGGCCGGCCGATCGACCTTGCCGACTTCAATCCTCTCATCATTCTCCACAACAATTACGACGACGGCACGTACTCGGTGCCCCTCCTCTGCTCGGCGACCGTCGTTCCGCTCAAGGGCGTCAAGCTTTACGCCGAATTCATGCTTTATGACCTGGTGGCCGGCGACGAGAGCGGCTACTCCGACACCAACCCCGGCGCCATCGGCCTCATGGCCGGGCTCACCCTGCTCTCGACGCCGTACTTCGAGGCGGGGCCGGGCCGCTTCCGATTCGATTTCGAGTTCGCCTACGTTGATCCGTTCGCCTACGGCAAGTACTACGATCTGCGGAAATTCACGTCCCGCTTCACTTATGTCGATCCCGGCGGCGGCCGCTATTGGGTGGATTACCCGCTTGGTTATTACCTTGGGCCGGATTGCATCGATTTTCACGCCCTGCTCACGTACGGGCGTCCCGGCGATTGGGATTTCGGTTTGGAATGGGAAACGACGGGCCAAGGATCAATCGACCTGTACGGGTACGGAGACGATAACGATTATCAGACGGGCGTCAACGCGGGGAGCGCCCCTTCCGGGATCGCGCAATGGACTCATTCAATAAAGGCATTGGGCACATTCGCGCCCATCACCAACCTCACGTTTCATCTCTGGTATAAGCTCACCTTCGTCAACAACCGCTTCGATCCCGCTCTCCGTCAAAACGTGCCGGGCGACAACCGCGTGTTCCATTCGCTTGGCTTGGCGATCACGTGGAAATTGTTCTAGCCTTGTCGGTTTTTACTTCGCACCTCGTCTTTGCTAGAAAAAATTCTCCCGCTGGTCGCGGGGGACAATTTGTTTCAGTAATGATCGTGACGAATCAAGCTTTGAGTGCCTGATCCAGATCCTCGATAATATCGTCGATGTGCTCAAGGCCGATGGAGAGGCGCACGAGCTCGGGCGTCAGTCCGCCCGCCCGCTGCTGCTCCTCCGACAGCTGCGAATGGCTGGTGCTGGCCGGGTGCAGGGCCAGGCTCTTGGCGTCTCCGACATTGGCGAGGTGGGAGAAGAGTTTCAGCCGTTCGATGAATTTCTCCCCGGCCGCCCGGCCGCCCTTGACGCCGAACACGACCATGCCGCCGAACATGCCCTTCGTCAGGTATTTCGACGCGACTTTATATGCCGGATCGTTTTTCAGTCCCGGATAGCGCACCCACTCGGCTTTCGGATGCTTGGCCAGGAATTCCGCAACCTTCAGCGCGTTCGCGCTGTGCCGTTCCATGCGCAGGGGCAGCGTCTCCAGCCCCTGGAGGAAGAACCAGGCATTGTCGGGCGAGGTATTCGCCCCCAGGTTGCGAAGCGGCACGGTGCGCAGCCGCAGGGCGAAGGCGGCGGGCGCGAGCTCAGGCGGCAGATCGTGCGCCCAGCGCAGGCCGTGGTAATTCGGATCGGGCTCGGTCAGGAGCGGATGCCTGCCTCCCTTCCAGTCGAACTTGCCGGAATCGGTGACGATGCCGCCGATGGCCGTGCCGTGCCCTCCCATCCATTTGGTGAGCGAATTAATAACGATATCCGCCCCGTGCTCGATGGTCTTTAAAAGGAACGGCGTAGTGAAGGTTCCGTCGATGATCAGCGGAATGCCCGCCTCGTGCGCGATGTCCGCCGCCGCCCGGATATCGATGAAATCGAGCACTGGATTGGTGATGGTCTCGGCGTAGAGCGCCCTTGTTTTCGGTCCGATGGCCTTCTTGAAATTCTCGGGGCTCTTGGGATCGACGAACTTCACCTTGATCCCGAGCTGGGGCAGAATGGCGTCGAACTGGGTGTAGGTGCCGCCGTAGAGGTTGTTTGCCGAGACGATGTCGTCGCCCGCCGACGCCAACGTGACGATCGTGTTGAAGACGGCGGCCGTGCCCGAGGCGAAAGCCACCGAGGCGATCCCTCCCTCAAGCAGCGTCACCCGCCGTTCGAGGGCGTCATGGGTCGGGTTCCCCAGGCGGGTGTAGATGTTGCCCAGCTCCTTAAGCCCGAACAGCCGGGCCGCGTGCTCGGCGCTCTTGAACACGAACGAGCTCGTCCGGTACACGGGCAGGGCGCGCGCCAGGGTCGTCGGATCGGGCGCGGCGCCGCCGTGCAGCGCCAGGGTTTCGAAACGATATTTGTTTTGCGACATGGTACGCTTTCTCCTTTTATCGTGATTACTGTTGCCAGATTGAAAGATAACGCTCGCCGGTGTCGGGGATGATGACGACGACCAGTTTCCCCTTGTTGGCCGGGCGTTTTGCGACTTCCAGCGCGGCGGTCACATTGGCTCCCGCCGATATTCCGGCAAGCATGCCTTCCTCCTTGGCCAGCCGCACGGCCATGGCGATCGCATCCTCGTTTTTCACCTGGATCACTTCGTCATAGATTTTCGTATTGAGGACCTTGGGCACGAAGCCCGCTCCCAGCCCCTGGATTTTATGCGGACCGGGTTTCCCTCCGGAAAGCACCGGCGAATCGGCTGGCTCCACCGCTACCACCTGGAGCGCCGGTTTCCGCTTCTTGATGACTTCACCGACGCCGGTGAGCGTGCCGCCCGTACCAACCCCGGCCACGAATATGTCGATCGTGCCGTCCGTATCGCTCCAGATTTCCTCCGCCGTCGTTTGACGGTGAATCTCCGGATTCGCCTTGTTGTCGAACTGCATCGGCATGAAGGAATTCTTGGTCGACTCGGCGAGCAAGGCGGCTTTCTCGATGGCGCCGCGCATGCCCTCGGCCGCCGGGGTGAGCACCAGCTCGGCGCCCAGGTGCGCCAGGAGCTTCCGCCGCTCGATCGACATGCTTTCCGGCATGGTGAGGATGAGCCGGTACCCGCGGACCGCGCAGACAAAGGCGAGCGCGATGCCGGTGTTGCCGCTCGTAGGCTCGATGATGACCGTGCCTTTCTTAACGGCCCCGCGTTCCTCGGCGTCCTTCACCATGGCGAGGCCTATGCGGTCCTTGACACTGAAAGCCGGGTTGAGCGATTCGAGCTTCCCGACGACCTTCGCGGGCAGACCGGCCGCCACTTTGTTGAGTTTGACCAGCGGCGTATTTCCGATCAGCTCCGTCATGTCTTTGGCGATTTTCATCGTTTTCCTCCCTAAATTTGAAATATCGGTGAAGCTTTTTCCGCACGCTCGCGCGAGCGTTCCGCCAACTCTTCGAAAGTGACGGACTGCAATTTGGCTTCGATCGTTTTCGTCATGTCTTCCCAGACGTCCCTGGTGACGCAGTGGGGAGCGCGGCCGCACTCCTTCGGATCCTGGATGCACTCCGTCAGAAGACAATCGCCTTCCAAAATCCGAAACACTTCAAGCAATGAAATTTTTTTGGGCGGTCTTGAAAGCTCGTACCCGCCTTGAGCGCCCCGCGTCGACTGGATCAAACCCGCCCCTTTCAGCGGAATGATTATCTGGCTCAGGAATTTCGGAGACAGTTCCTCACTCTCCGCTATCTGACTGACGCTCAACGGCTTATTTCTATAGTGCAAAGCCAACTCGAGCATCAGCCTGACTCCGTATCTCGTACGCTTCGAAATTCTCATCGCCACTCCTTAATTACTACTATTTTGATTGTATTTATAGTATATATATTTTCTCTTTTTGTCAACTCATTTTTGTTTTTTACGAAAAAGATTCGAAGCGTAACTTACATTCTCCATTGCCCCTTCCTCCCATTTCTTTGACTAAGCATCGCGATTCACATATAGTAGGGGTTTACAGTCTTTTGTTTTGAAGGCAGGGGGGACGCATGGCGATCTCAATCAAGTTAAAAGATTCCGCGGCCTGGGATGAAATCTCCCTCGGCGAAATCATGATCCGCCTCGATCCGGGTGATGGGCGGATCAAAACCGCCAGACAATTCAACGTCTGGGAAGGCGGCGGCGAATACAATGTGGCGCGAGGCCTGCGCCGCTGTTTCGGGCTCAAAACCTCGGTGGTGACCGCCATCGCCGACAACGACGTCGGGCGGCTCCTGGAGGACCTCATCCTCCAGGGCGGAGTCGACACGTCTCACGTCACGTGGATGCCGTTCGACGGCGTGGGCCGGACCGTCCGCGTCGGCATCAATTTCACCGAGCGCGGCTTCGGGATCCGCGGCGCCTTGGGCGTCTCCGACCGGGGCCTTTCCGCCGCGTCCCAGCTCAAGCCGGGCGACGTCGACTGGGAATCGATTTTTTCTCGAGAAGGCGCGCGCTGGTTCCATTGCGGCGGCATCTTCGCCGCGCTCTCCGAAAGCACGGCCGAGGTCGCGGTCGAGGCGATGAAAGCCGCCCGCAAGCACGGCACGGTCATCAGCTACGACCTCAACTACCGCGAATCCCTTTGGAAATCGATCGGCGGCAAGGAACGGGCCCGCGAGGTTAACCGGGAGATCGCCAAACACGTGGACGTCATGCTCGGGAACGAGGAGGATTTCTCGGCCGCTCTGGGATTCGAAGTCGAGGGGACCGATGAAAACCTGTCCGCCCTCGATCCCGCGCAATTCAAGAAGATGATCCTGAAGGTTGTCAAGGAGTACCCCAACTTCAAGGCTGTGGCCACCACCCTGCGGGTGGCGAAGAGCGCGACCGTGAACGATTGGTCCGCCGTCCTCTTTTATGAAAACCAATTTTTTGAATCCACGAAACGCGAGAATCTGGAGATCTGGGACCGGGTCGGCGGCGGCGACAGTTTCGCTTCCGGTCTCATCTACGGGTTTTTAGCCGGAAAAACGCCCCAGGAGGCGGTGGAATACGGCGCCGCCCACGGCGCCTTGGCCATGACTACCCCCGGCGACACTTCGATGGCCTCACTCAAGGAAGTGGAAAAGGCGATCAAGGGAGGCACAGCCCGGGTGCAGAGGTAGGGAATAATCTCCCTTTACTTGTTTCCCGATTGTGAACGTTTATTCAGTGCCCCCAAGATTGTTATTGTCGATGATAAATATTCTAAATCCGATTACTAGAAAGCGGTTTCCTCGGCGGCGCGACAGTGTACCTGACTTTTGGAACCCCCAGCGCCATCACCCCCTGCGGCCGGCAACCTCTCGGAATTTTCAGCGCCCGCCGCAAGAACGGCCCGAGAAGCAGCCTTTCGTGAGCGAAGCCCACCAGGCAGGTACCCAGTCCCTGCGCCTGGGCGGCGAACATGCCGTGAGCGAGGGCAATACCTGCGTCCACCTGGGTTTGGTGGGCGTAGGTTCGCCCGGAGAGCACAATCACGCAGGGCGCGTGGTACAAGATGGGATCCTTTCCCGCGGCGGCTTTTTCCAGGGCATTGAGCAGGCTCCGGTAGAGACCATTGGAGAGCACGCTCCCCTTCCGTTTATGACCGAATGGAATGAGAAAACGCAACAGAATCAGTACGACCCGCACTAATTTGAAAAAACTTATAACTTTACTGGAAAAATATTCAATTTTTTCACGAGAAACGATCACCGTAAAATGGAGTCCCTGTTTATTACTGCCGGTCGGTGAGTAGCGCATGGCATCCAGAATGAATTTCAGGCTCTTTTCCGGAACGTGACGACCGTAGAACCGACGGATCGAGCGGCGCGCCCGCAGGAAAAGCATCAGATCCCGCGCATGGAGGATTTTCTCCGGCGTATGGATAAGCGGATCCCTTATCGGCTTCTCGGCGTCTTCGTACCTGACGGCGTCCTCCGGGCACACTGCGATGCAATGCCCGCAGAGGATGCAGCGCGAGTACGGATCTTCAAATTCCACTACTTTTTTGCCCGGTTTCATGCGGAATAAGTCTTCAGGGCAATCGAATACGCATTTTTTACATCGCGTGCATTTTAAATAATCGATTCCTAGTATTTTCACTCCGTTCCCTTTCGGCTTTCTCAGCTGTGATGTATTTCACGTTATAATTTTTTTAGAAATATTAAATTTGATAAATATCTATAATAGCTATATAATTTTATGTGAATATGAAAAAATCTATTCAATGCATTCTATCGTGTTTACAATATCGAATTAAAATAATCAATTTATAAATAATTCAATAATAAAAGGTTTTGCGGAATATTAGGGGGTGCGCCATGCGCAAGATAATTATTATCGCTTTCATCCTTTCCAGCGTGCTCGTTCTGAGTACCTGCGACCTGTTCACGCCCGGCTTCGGGAACAACGTGGACCTGAATCCGCCGCTCCTGTTCGTCACCAGCCACTCCAACGGCTCCTATGTTCACGGGACGATCACGATCAGCGGGAATTTCGAGGAGGACGTGGCCACCGCAAGCATCGAAGTTTCATTCGACAATGGCGCGACCTACAGCCAGGCCGCCCTCAACCAGCAGGCCCGCACCTGGAGCATCGTCGTGGATACTACTACGATCACCGACGGAGAGCACGACGTGATCTTCCGTATCACCGACACCTCGAATAAAACGACAAACAAGAGCAGCATGCTCTATTTCGACAACACGCCCCCGCTGGTCGTCATGACGGTTCCTTCAATTTACGGCGGCAGCACCGAATACTACGGATTCGTCTCGATCAAAGGCGAAACAGCCGATACCTTCGGTGTCAGCAGCGTTTCGGTGGAAATATGGAATAGCGACATGTCAAGTCTTATCTCCACCGAGTCCGCCGACGGCACCGCCAGCTGGTCAATGACCTTCAATAGCGCCGATCCTCTCTATATCCCGCTCGCCGGCAATCTGAATTTCGTCATACGCGCGGAAGATAAAGCCGGAAATATAAGCACGAAGTATTTCCATTATGCGGATATATATACGGCCAACGGCAATACCGCCATTACGATCGACAATATATTCAAATTTTACATAGGTGCCGCGGGCTACGACAGCGGCCCCGTCTATACCTATCTCCAAAGCAACGGGACCACTCCAGTCCTTCTTCATTTCGATCAAGACCAGAATAAGCCTTCAATCGAAGTCTACAACCCCGACCAGAATCAATCCCAAGCCGAAAACGTACTCACCAACACCTCGCGTATCAGCGGCAAGGCGATTGACGGCGACGGCATTGCCGTCAATTCGATACAGGTAAGATTTTTTTACAACGACTACTCACCGGTTGCCGACTGGATTTCCACCGGATATCCCTCCCCCAATCCCTCTGTGAATGTCAACTGGTCGTATGTGCTCGACGGAACACTCACCGATGATCCGTACTGGTTGAAAGTCCGTGCCACAGACATCGGAACCTATATGCGTGAAACAGATTTTATTGGTTTCACTATTGATACCGGAGCGCCCAATCTCGAGGTGACTCAGCCGACGCAAGGCCAATATCTCAATGGCGATTTTACCATCAGCGGGACAGCCAGCGACGCGCAGGGTATTTCCCTTGTCGAAGTCGGCGTGAGCACGGACGGCGGCCTCAACTACACGTTTAATAACGCGACTGGTACGACGGCCTGGAGTTACAATGTCACTACAGGCTCTTTCGATGGGTCCATGCTTCTCAAAGTCAGAGCAACGGATAACACGTTTAAGACTTCTAATTATAATCTGCAGGTCATCATCGATAAAACAAATCCAACAGCGAGTTTCCTCAACCCGGCCTTCTCCAGCACCGTGAACGGTCTGGTCCTCATCCGCGGCACGTCCTCCGACAACACGCAGATCACCAACGCGGAAATCAGGTTGGGAAAGGACGCGACCTGGATTCCGATGAGTAATCTCTACAACTGGGAATATGAGATCGATTCGACCAATTACGCCAATCTCACTTATTCAGACGACATGGGTGGCGGCGTGTGGCGGCTCTACATCCACGCCCGGATCACCGACCGGGCCGGCAATGTCTTCACGAAGGACGATTTCTATTTCCTGATCGACAATGATACTGATAAGCCCCAGGTATCAATCCTCTCTCCTCAATCGGGCGCCACCATTGGCGGTTCGACGGTCATGTCGGGCACGGCCATAGACGACGACGGGCTGTACAAGGTCTACATGTGCCTCGACCTGGACAATGACGGTCTCTATACGCACACATATAACCTGAACGGCGACGGCACCACCGGCGGGTCACAGGTCGCCACGGTGGCGGGCCTTCCCATCGGCGACCCGGCCCAGTTGTTCGAAAACGAAGGCTACTGGTACGAAGTTTCCGGCACCACCCAATGGACCGTCGAACTCAACTCCAATGGAGAACTCTACCACATCAACGGCCAGAACGGAGAGATCACCGCGCGAGTCATCGCCGTGGACTCCAAGGACGGCGGTTTCAATCCCGACATCAAGGGCAACTATCAGCAGCGTTCCTTCCGCTTCGACGACACCATTCCCGGCTTCGAGAACATGAGCCACGATTCCAACTCGTTCGTGCGCAAGACCTTCACCCTCACCGGCCGCGCGGTCGACGATCAGCAGGTGGCCAAGGTCGAAATCAGCTACAACGGCGGGGTCAACTGGACCACCGTCGGCGCGCCGGGGACCACGCCGTACGACTTCAGCATCCCGATCAACACGGAAACGATCAACGGCGGCGTCTTCGCCGGTTCGTCCGGCATCCTCTACCTGCGCCTGCGCGCCACGGACAATACCGGGTACACCAAGCTCCAACTCATCGACCTTAAGGTGGACAACAGCTACCCGACGAGCACCTATACGGGGATCCTGGCGGACATCTACGGCTCAACGAACAACTCGTATGTCCAGGGCACCGCGACCGATTCCGGCACAGTGAGCGGCATCAAGCAGGTGGAAGTGTATTTCATGCGCGGGAGCACCGTGTACAACCCCCGCACCGGCGTCTCCACGACGCTCACGCAAACCGATTTCGGCGACGGCACGGGTCCTCAATATTATACGACAGACGCCAATTATAAAATCGTCATCGACAATAAATACGAAAACGGCGCCAGCGACCTGGACGGCGACGGATTCATTGAGACGTTTACGGTCCAGGGCTACGACACCCTCTGGCATACCCAGTTCAATTCTCTCAATATCACCGACGGTTCCGTCGCCATCCATTACGTCGCCGTGGACCTGGCTCTGAACAAGCACCACTACCAGTCGACCGGCTATATCAAGAACTACAAGCCGATCGTCGACAACCTCGACGTGGGAAGCGACGTCGATTTCTCGAACGTCGTCGACGCCGACGAAAAATACGATTATTCCGGCGCGATTCCGGCCTATTCATCTTCGAACAGGTTCAAGGCGCGCAGTCACGTCTATCTCCAGGTGACCGCCCATGATCCCGGCGGAACCGTACCCGGCATCACCAATTACGAATTCTTCCACGAAGGCGCGTCCGTTCAATCCGGCGCATCCAACGTGCTGGACGCGTACGTGTCCGGATACGCCGCCGGCGACACCTATTTTACCTGCGTCATCACCGACGGGGACAACATCACCACCACCACGAGCACGTTTTGGATCACCGTCGACAAGAACGACGCGACCAACCCCACCGTCTCCATTGACGCGTTCGACGCGGACGGGAACCCGGACAACAACATCGTCACGGGGCACATCGAGCTGCCAGCCGTCAGCAAGTACGACAACGGAATCGCCAACGGCGACGGCACCGACGACGACGCCGACGTGTCCGGCATCATCCTGTTGAACGGCACCGCCTGGGACAATTTCTACGTCTCTGATGTCCAACTGACGCTCGACGGCCTCGGCACGAACGTCACGGTCGCGCAATGGAACGGCACCAGCCATACGCTCGAATCGATCGCGCCGCTGCCCGGCGGGGCCGTCTTCACGATCATCAACCAGAATATCACCCCCGCCGGCGGACACACGGTTACGTGGAGTTACCGATGGGACACGAGCACGGTGACGAACGTGGCCGGCGCCAATAAAAACGCGCTTTTCACCTCGCTCGACGCCGGTAGCCGTACAGGCGTTAATTCCACAAGCTACGACGTCGTGCCGTACATTACCGGCCTCCTGCGCTCGGTCGGCGCGGAGGGCACCACCCGATCCAAGTATGGGAAATACGTCGTTCGGGAGGGGGCTGCCGAAACGAATTTGACCATTAACGGCTACAACTTGGCGGAAACCGGCACCAATTGGACGCGCGTGTACCGCACCGCTTCCGACGTGGTGTATGACGAGGTAGCCGCCTCGAAAATAACCGCCAATGCCCCCGATTACACGTCACTGACCATCACCGATTTGGCGGACGTGACCCATTCCGGAGTGTTGCGCGTCATGGTGAACGGGGTCGAAGCCGTCAACAATATCAACGATAACAACCAGACGAACAACAAGGAAGACGACGGAAGCGGTCTCGGCTCAACGCTCTGGAGGGACGACCGTTATTTGCAGGTCTGGCAGGTGGGCGGCTTCTTCGGCACCGCGGGGCAGAGCGCTAATGGTGAGTATCCTTCCATGGGTATCAATTCCACCGGCACCCTGTACGGGGCGTGGATCGACAGGGCCGGCCAGAGACTGTATTACGCTACGCCCGGCGGTGGAAGAACGAGCGCATTCTATATGTACGATCCGCCCGAATTTACGGACATCTATCTCGATTCCAACAACAACGTCAATATCGCGTTTCTGGCCAACCAGTTCGCCGGAACATGGTCATGCAGTGAGACGAACGATCTTGGATCGATAGCGGGCTGGGTCAGCGACCGTACCATGCCGACGCAGAGCTCAAGCGGTTTTTCTTCGGATTATATGCAGTTTGAGAAGCTCTGCCACAACCAGATGCTCTTGCAATTCCAAAGGCCGAGAGTGGTCCGCAACGGCGACAATTTTCACGTCGTCTATTACGACCAGCAATCGTCCTCCGCCAAATACGCCTATGTCGACGTAAATCCGACGCCCAATGAGGACGAAATCACAACCTGGGTCAACCTCGACGGCGGCATAGACGGTGACACGCAGACGGTTTCCGATTCTTCACCGGCCAGAAGCGCCTCCTCCGGGGAATTCATCGATATCGCGTTGGATGAAGACGGATACCCGGTCGTGCTGTACTACGACATATCGACCCAAACCCTGCGGCTCGCGCGGGCCACCAGCCTCACCCCGACATCGGCCGCCGATTGGCAGAGACAGGAGGTGTTCCAAGCCGGCGATTCGAATAAGCAATACACGGGGAGCTATGTTACGATGAAATTCGACGCGACAGGAAATGTTTACGTCGCCTGCTACAACACCTCCAATGGGAATCTCGTCTACCTGTACGCACCCAATGTGGACGGCGCCGATTATAGCTTCGGCGCCAGCACCACCATCGACTCCGTGGGCGCCGTGGGAGCCTGGGCGGATATCACGCTCAACGGCTCGATTCCCTACATTTCGTACCTGAACACGTCGATGGTCGGGACCTTCCTCGGGCTCAAGATCGCCTATTACGATACCGGCAAGGGCGCTTGGGAATACTCGACCCTCCCGCTCAATGTCGCGGTCAAGGACGGTCGCACGAATATCGAATACGCCAAGGGAGCCGTTTCCTGGACGCTCGCCGTCGGCTACAAGGGCACGAATTTCGATATCGTGTACCTGAAACCTGAGGAATAAGAGGAAAGTGAGGAGCATGAAATGCGTATAAAGATCCTGTTCGCCGTCATCGTCATCCTCGGCCTGGCCGCCGCGACCGGCTTTGCGCAGACGCCGAAGCCCGCCAAGACGCCGACTCCCACGCCGGCGGTCTCACCACCCCCCTCGCCTTCGCCGGCTCCCGAGGCCGAACCGTTGGTCTCAAAGGACACGCCGGATAAAAAACTCAACCAATATCGCAAGGTGTACGGCCGGGAGAACTGGGACTACACGTACGACGTCTCCGACCTCAACAAGGGCACCTACAACATCATCATCCAGGCCACGGACAAGGCCGGCAACGTCTATTACAGCACCCCGGTCAACATTCTCATCGATCCGGAAAGCGACCTGCCGGTCGTGAGCTTCACCAACCCGGTCCCCGAGATGCGGGTGGGCGGCAGCATGCTCAACATCGTCGGGACCTGCACGGACGACGATGCCGTCGCCACGGTGCAGGTGTCCATCGACAAGGGGGATTTCAAGGACGCGGAAGGCCAGGATTTCTGGTCGTACAAGCTCCAAACCCAGGGGATGGATGACGGACGCCACGAGATTACAGTGCAGGGAGTCGACGTCAACGGCGTCGTGGGCAAAGCGGTGACGCGCTCCTTCAATCTCGACACCCACAAACCGCTCACGCAGGTCACGTCCTTCCCGAGCGGCGTTCTCTTGAGCGGCGCCCGCGACCTTGAGGGCACGGTCCAGGACTTAAACGATATCGCCTCTTTCTATTTCAGCGAGGACAATGGAAAAACATTCACGCCATTGGGCACATCGTATAAACGGGAAGAAAAGAAATATTACTTCAAGCTGCGGCTCGACACCACCCGCATGCCTGACGGCCCGCAGGTGTACTGGTTCAAGGGCGTCGACAAAACGGGCTCCGAGGGCCTGGCCGCCTTCCTCTTCTTCGTCGACAACACCAAACCCGAACTGCAAATCCTCTCCCCCATCAAAGACGAGAAACGCAACGGCAAATTCTACGTTATCGGAACGGTGCATGACGTGATCGGCGTTGAATCGCTTTCCTACCAGTACCGCGACAAAACCGGCGAGATCAAGCTCCTGCCCGGCAACCCGTACTGGTACATGGAGCTGGACACCACTCCGTACGCCGCGACCGAGGAGACCGTGACCTTCACGGTCAAGGATACGGTCGGGAACGTCGTGAAAACGCCGTTTAACATCGCGATCGATCAGAACGCGGACAAGCCCGTGGTCGATATCGCCGCGCCCGCGGACAAATCCTCCTCCGGTCCCGACCTCGACGCGTACGGGTTCGTCTCCGACGACGACGGAAACGAATCGATCGTCTATACCCTGGACGCCAAGGAGCCCGTCACGCTTCCGGCGAAAGAGGCGTTTTCCTTCCGCCTCACCGGGCTGGAACCGGGGAAGCACGTTCTCTCAATATACGGCGTGGACGTGAACAAGGTGAAGGGAGACAAGAAAACCGTCGAGTTCAACGTCCTCGGGACCGCGGCGGTCATCCGTATCCAAAGCATCGCCGTCCAGGGCACCGCCCACCAGTTCTTCCCCGGCTTTGAGGTCGGGCCGTTCGACAAAGCCGTGCTCAAAGGCACGGTGAGCGAGTACGAAAAGCTCAAGCGGGTGCGCTGGTCGATCGACGGATCGGCGGAAAAGGACGTGAGCCTGCGGTCCGGCTTGGACAAGTACACGCGCGACTTCGACCTCGCCCTGCCCGACGCCCTGCCCGCGGGCATCGTCGAGGTGAGGATCACGGCCGTCGACGCGTTCGACCGCACAACCGAACATCTGGCCGCCGTGCACGTGACGGACTACGGATCGATTTTCTCAAAGCCCGGCTTCTACCAGGCCGACGCCCGGCTCGATTCGGGCACCGTCGGTCTCACGGCCGACTATCCGTACGAATGCTTCTTCGTCGGCGACCCGGTGAAGAGCATCGACCTCGAACCGAAGCTCTCCTCGGTGAACGCCCACGCGATGAACGGCCGGGTGAGCGTCATTCCATTGAGCGACGTGAAAGGCGAGACCGCCCGGATCAAGATCGTCACGGACAACAATGAGACGTTTTACACCGATCCGATCACGTTCGGTCCCGGGGACTCCTATTTTTCCGAACCGCTGCGCCAGGTGAAGCTCTCGTCCGTCGCCGCCGCCACCGGCCGCGCCGATTTCTATCCCGGCATCACGATATCGAGCCCGGACGGCCGGACGAAAATCGAAGGCGCGTGCAATTCCGCGGCGACCCGCGTCGAGGTGAGCTTCGACAACAAGAACTACCGCGGCGCCGATTACCGTCGCGCCAACGACAAACCGTCGAGCGTCTTCTCCTTCGACGTGCCGCGCGAGCTCCCCTACGGCTATAACGAAATCTTCCTTCGTCTTTCGGGCGACAAACAATCCCAGGCCCCGTACCGTTCGTTTTTCTTCAAGATCGATCCTTCCCAGAAACACAACCAGAACGATTCGGGAGTTTATTTCAAGGACGCGCGGATCGATGCCGACGGTCATGTTCGCCTTTCCAAAGACGCCCCGCTGTACGGGTTCTCGGTCGGACGCGAGATCAAATCCGTCTCCGTCAAACCCGCGACCGATCTCGTCAAGGCGAGTTATTCCGGCAACTTCATCACCGTCGAAGCCTCGGGCGAAGGGCAAACCCCGCCGGTGAAAATCGAGGTCGCGATCGTCAACAACCTCACCTTCACCTCGCAGGCGTTCGTCTTCGCCACCGATCTCGCGCCTCCCGACGTCCGCATCGTTTCCCCCGCCCCCGGAGATTGGGTGAACAAGACCCTCCTCCTCTCGGGCACGGCCAGCGACGGCTCCGGCGTTCAGAGTCTCGAATACCGGATCGGCGCCGGTGGCGATTGGGTGAAGCTCTCGCCGAAGAGCCCTCCACCAAAAACCGACCGACGGGGGAAACCCACAAAAACCGATGAACCGGCCGATAATTCATTCAGCCAGACAATCGACCTTTCCGGGACCGCGGACGGGAACGTCACGGTATTTTTACGCGCCGCGGACGCTTCGGGCAACCTCACCTCCGTGCCGCTCGCAGTCAAGAAGGACACAACCGCTCCTTCGCTTGCTATCATTACTCCGGAAGCGGGCGCCAAGGTGAACGGGCTCTTCACCGTCACCGGCGCAACCGCCGACGCGGGACGGACGACCAAGGTGGAATTCTCAAGCGACGGCAAGACGTACCTTCCGGTCGAGGGCGTGAACTATTTCGCCTACAACCTCGACCTCACGCAGTTTCAGAAAATGCCGGATAAATTCTACTTCCGGGCGACCGACGCGGCGAACAATTCGTCGGTGGTCAATCCGCAGTTCGAAATCGACACCGCCACGGACAAGCCGCGGGTCGAGATCCAGGTTCCCGCCAAGGGAGAGGTGCTTCGCAATGACTTCACGGTCTCCGGGATGGCCTTCGACGACGACGGGATCAAGTCGATTTCCTACCGCCTCGATGGCAAGGAATGGGTGCAGATGGGCGGCGGATCGAGCTTCAGCGTCCCGATCCAACTGGTCAACATCTCCGACAATGAACACAAAATCGAGGTGCAGGCCGAAGATCTGAACGGCTTGAAGGGCGACATCGCGGCATCGACCTTCTTCGTCTCGAAGGAGGAACCCATCGCCGTTCTCACGGCTCCCGCCATCGAAACGACGACCCGCGGCGCGATCGCCCTCACGGGCACGGCCTCCGACGCCAACGGCCTCGCGTCCGTCGCGATCTCGTTCGACAATGGCAACACCTGGCAGAACGCGTCGGGAGCGGACAAGTGGAACTACACGTTCGACACCGCCCTCCTCGCGGACGGCGTGCACCGCCTCCTCGTCATGGCCGTGGACAAGACGGGCACGGAAGGATTGTCCGCCACCCTGCTCCACGTCGACAACACCCTCCCCACGCTTTCTCTTGACCGTCCGGCCGAAGGCGAAACGGTCACGGACACCCTTGTCCTCGACGGCCGGGCCTTCGACAACATCGTGCTGCAGCGCCTCGTCGCCAACGTGGCGCCGGTGAACCAGAGCAAGCCCGACAACGCGGGAGTCGAATACGCCCTCCCCTCGGGCTCGACGGGCGGCGTGTTCGTGAAGAGCGTCGACATGAGCAAACTCAAGGAGGGCTGGTACAATATCCGCATCGAGGCCGCCGACAAGGCGAACAACGTTTCATACGTCACCCGCAACGTCAAGGTCGAGCAAAAGAAAATCACCAACCGGGTGGACGTGATCTTTCCGCAAGACGGCGACAGTCTGGCCGGACCCTTCACGGTGAGCGGACAGGTCGTCTCCGAGCTCGAGGTGAAGGGCGCGACGCTCTCCGTAGACGGCCAGGACGGCACGCCGCTTGAATTGAACGCGAGCGGCTATTATCGCCTGCCCTTCGATCCGGAGAAGCTTTCCGCGGGCGACCACGTCCTCTCGGTGTCCGCCTCGCTCGCCGACGGGAGCGTCATTAATTCCGAAAAAACGCATCTCCGGTACGCGGCCAAAGGGCCGTGGGTGAACATCACCAGTCTCTCCACCGGGGACTTCATCACCAAGCGCCCCTGGCTCCAGGGCCAGGCCGGCTATTACCTGGCCCCCGCAGCCCGCGAAGACAAGGAGGCGTTCGCCGCGTACGAAAAGGAGACGTGGGCGAACCGCATTGAGAAGGTCGAAATCAGCATGGACAACGGCAAGACCTTCACGGCCGCGGGCGGCCAGACTTCATGGAGCTACCGGCTGCAGACCCAGGACATCCCCGACGGGATCGTGCGCCTCATGGTTCGCGCCACCGCCGCCTCCGGCGCGACGGCGATTACCAAGGCCATCGTCGTCAATGACGATCTTTCTCCCATGGTGAAAATTCTGCGCCCCGAGGAGGGACAACGCTTCAATGACCGGATCGCCGTACTCGGCGTCGCGTCCGACGAAAACGGCCTCACCGACGTGCACATCAATCTCCGCCCGGGCGACAAGGCCGGCTACAAGATCCCTGATTTCATCCAGGGAATGTACCTGGATTTCCAGGGCCGGACCGTGTTCACCGGAACCTTCTCCTGGCAGGCCGGCTTCGGTCTCACCTTCTTCGACCAGAACGTGAAATTGCAGGCCCTGGTCGGAATGGAGCCGGAATCGCGTTTCGACGGGCTGGTCCTCGGCGTCAAGCTCCTCGCCAACATCTTCAAGCTGCCCTTCGAGGCGCTTTTCGGTCCGGACTGGGAATTCTTCTCCATGTCTCTCGCCCTGGGCGCCACCTTTGCGTACTTCACCAATTCCGGTACGACGATCGAATTCACGGACGACGGGCGCGTCCTGGGGGCGGCTCTCGCCCAGTTCGAATTCGCCAAGTTTTCGGTCAAGGAATGGAGCGCGTTCAACGCGTACTCGCTCTACGTCGAGTTCGATCTGTGGTTCCTCTCGACGGACGTTCCCGGCGCTCCCGTACTTGATCCGAAAATCATGTTCGGACTGAGAATCGGATTGTTCTAAAACATCCTTCATAAAAAAAGGCCGTCCTTTCGGGATGGCCTTTTTTTCATTGCGGGTGCTCGATGATGCTTTCGTAATTGAGTTTTCTGGGAAGATCTTTCTTGATTTGAGTCGAGGTGGGCAGAACTTTGTCCCCCAGGTACTTCCTCATGCCTTTCACCAGAATAATGTACTCCGAAAGATCGTTCCAGAAAATATAGTCGGCGGTTCCCGAATCCTTGAGCCCGTCGAGCTCCCAGCCGATGTAGTCCACGCCGTAGTTGTCCGCATTGTCCCGGTAATAAAACGCCTGGATATACGGGCGCAGGTGCGCGCCCCCCAGGAGCTCGTGGGCGCGTTTGCAGCTCAGGTAAATCGTGTAATAAATCCGCTTGTCGCCGTAATTGGCCGCGTAGCCTCCCGAATAGTGAGAGGGGTAGAACATCGGGCTCACCGCGTCCACCCAGGCCGCCATTTCCGTGATATCCTGTCCGATCCAGCGGCCGAACTTGTACACGGCCTGATAGCCGAAGAGGTCGATGGAAACGGGCGCCTTGAGCGCGGCGCGGGCCTTCTTCAGGAAGGAGACGAGCGCCTCCCGTCCGAGCTGGCCCTTCTTCTGAAAATCGTACTTGGCCCGGCCGTAGGAGTCTCCCTTGAGGTCCGGCAAACGGATGTAGTCGAACTGGATCTCGTCCACGCCCGCCGCCTCCACCGCCTTGGCGCAGGCGATGTTGTAGTCCCAGGCGAACTCACTGAAGGGGTCCACCCACTTTTCCGGGCCCTTGGTGAGCGGCCGGCCGCTGTCGAGCTTGACCGCGTATTTGTGTTTTTCATAATCGTACAGGTACTCGTCCTTGAAGACAACCATCCGGCCGATGACGTAGATTCCGTCAGCATGAAGCTTTTCCACCGTTTCCTTGAAATTGATGTAGGCTTCCACCTTTCCCTGCACTTTCGTGATAAGCGGATCGTCGGTCCGCACGCGCAGGCTTCCGTAGTCGTCCTTGAGGTTTATGATCACGGCGTTGAGCTTGAGGCGCCCCAGCAGGCGAATGAGCTTCGGGTAATTGTCCTTCTGCGTAAACGTGTAGCTGATGTACAGGCCTTTTTTCCCGTAGACCTTGGGGTCGGGCCGGAACATGCGGACGGGAACGTAGGAGAGCCGCAATGAAACGCATTGACCGTCGGCGGTGCTGAACGATATGAGAGACTCCCCCGAAAGGAACATCTCACGAAAAAGGCGATCGGCGGCGGCGCCCGGATCGGGCTTTACGACCGGAATGATCCTGCGCCATGGCCGGTTGGTGGCGACGAAAAGCGCGCCGTTCCTGACAAAAAGCGTTTCCACGCTGTAAAAATCGCCGTTTGGATAAGTGTAGAGCTCCGGCGCCGGAAGACGCTTGAACTCGCGATCCGAAAAGCTGCCCCGGTACACGCCGCCGCCGTTCCCCAGCCCCGCGTAAAACACGTCGTTGTCCTCGCCGAAACAGAGCGCGGTGACGATTTCCAGGTAATTGGGCCGGGCCGTGGGTTCCCCGGGCAGGCCCTTGTAAATTCCCGAAATGCTCCGTCCCCCGTCCTTGGAGACATAAACGCCGTTGTTTATTTTCGTGCCCAGCTGAGCGGTGCCGACGAGGATCAGGTTGGGATTTTCAGGGTGCCAGGCTACGCAAAGGAATTCCACATTGGTGGCCGCTCCCTCGAGCGGAGCCAGGGTAAACGTGCGTCCGCCGTCCAGAGAAAGGGAGAGCGATTCGGGGAACAGGGCGGCGATGCGCAGCTTATCCCGCGAGATCGAGACGCTCATGATCGCCTTGGTGAGTCCGTGATCTTGGAAGGGATACACCACTTCTTTCGGGAGGCCTGAATCGATCCGATCCCAATTCTCCCCGCCGTCGCCGGTCGCGAGAAGGCCGTGCTTGCGCGTGACGAGGGTGAAGCGTTCGGCGCTTTCGGGGAGAACGGCCAGGATCTCGAAGCTCTCGGGCTCCGGGACGTTTTTCGCCGCCCGGAACAGGCGATTGAATTCAACGGTTTTTTTCCGGTCGGCGACGAGGTTGAAGAAATCGACGTCTCCGTTTTTTTCAAGCTTGTAGACCGCATCATGGGTGAGATCGAGGCGGGGACAAGGACAGGATATGATGAGGACGAGTCCCGCGGCCGTCAACGCCGCGGAAGCCAAAATCCTGGCACCCATTGTCGAACGAACGTCTCTGCGAAACAGCGGCATGTTTTCTCCTGTCCGCACCGCGAGCGCGGGCGCAATATCGGCGCGCCCTTTTTGTGGCGCGTACGCGCGTTGTGCTCATTCCCGCGGAAATTCATGAACGACGGGCAGGCACGCGACGACTTATCGGGCGGGTGAAGGAGGGCATTTCGATTCCCCCTCCCGCTTCAAAAGCTTTATATAATGAATGCCGATTCGCGTCAAGAAAGTCCCCGACTACGGCGTTGTGCCGATGAAAATGAATATGCCTTTCCGCACCATCATCACGGCAATGGCCGCCAGGAGCAGGCTCGTCACCTTGCTCATGGCCTTGGCGCCCGTGTCGCCGATAATCCTGATAAGAAAGTCCGACAGGAAAAAGATGCCTCCGGTGATGGCGATATTGACGGCCAGCGAGACGAGGGTGACGATGACGCCGTGCTGGGTCGCGAGGATGAGCGAAGTCGTCAGCACGGCCGGTCCGGCGATGAGCGGCGTCCCAAGGGGCACGGCTCCGAAGTCTTTCCCCGGCATGCGCTGCCGCTTCCGCGGGTTGACGATCTCGATGATGGCGATGCAAAACAGCACCGCTCCGCCGGCCACCATGAAGTCCCCGACTGAGATTCCCAGGAACCGGAAGATGAGATCGCCGAGGAAAAGGAATGCGACGGCTATAATGAGCGCCGTTATGATGGATTGAAGAATGATCCGGACCCGTTCCTTCCGCGTGTAGCCTTCCGTGAAGGAAAGAAAAAGAGGAAGCACGCCGACGGCGTCGATGGCGACGAAAATCGGAATAAAAGCCAGGAAAAAGGTTTCAATCATGGTTGACGATTATGCCTCCGAAACCCCGGAAAAGGCAAGAACCTGAAATTAAGGAAGAAGATTTTTTTAGGAAGCCAGGAAGAGAAGAAACCGGGAAAAAAGAAGAATGAACGACCGACCTGACCGAACGCCGCCCCTCACGCGCGGAACGGTCCGATCCTCTTTTTCCTTCGCACCGTCTCAATGATGAAGTAACAGGCGATGCTCGCGCCGGTCAGGATTCCCATGCCGGCGAACCAGAAACGGTAACCGAGAAGGCTGTGTTTGCCGAAATGATCGATGATCAATCCGGAGGCGCCTCCCAGGAACCCGCCGAACGCGAGGGCGAACGACAAAACGATCCCGTAGACGATGCCCCTGCTTCCGGCCGAGACGATCGAGGCCATGTAGGTTTCGTTGGCGACGGTGGTCGCGCTCAGGCCGATCCCGTAGCACGCCAGCCCGAGCCACAGCAGTACCGGTGACGGAAAAGCGAAAAAAACGTACCCGGCGGACATGACGGCGAACGTGGCGATCACCACCGCGAAGGGCCCGAACCGGTCGCACAGCTTGCCGGTCAGCGGCTGCACGAGCAGCCCGGGCAGGTACGCCATGAGTTGGATGACGTCCACTCCGATCCCGTGCGTGAATCCGTTGTCGACCCAATAGGGGGTCACTTCATAGTATCCCCAGTTCATCGTATCGCGCAGCAGCGCGGGCGCGGCCAAGAGGACGATGACGATCGCCAGGGCGGCCTTCGTCAATCCGTTGGCTTGATTCTTGTCTTCCGCCGCCGGACGCTTCCCGAGGGGCGGAACGGAACGCACGAACGCGAGAAATATCCAGGCAAAGAGAAACGCCGCCAGCCCCGAGGCGAGAAAGAGGCACCTGAACCCGAGGATGTCCCGCCCCAGGTGGGTGCCGATGAGCGGGGCGGCCGCGAAGCCGACCGCCGAGCCGATGGACAGCATGCCGATGGCGTGCCCCTGCTTTGATTCGTAGAGCGAGGTCATGAGCGTGTTGGCCGCCGGATGATAGGTGCCGCCGCCCAAACCCATGAGGAAGGCGAACAGCACGGCCCAGCCGTATCCCGCGGCGGGCGCGAAGGCGACGGCCGAGGCCGAAAGACTCATGACCACCATTCCGCCGAACAGCACATACTTCAGGTTCACCCGCTTCGCCAGCACCCCGGTCAGAAAATTGGACAAGCCGTATCCCAGGTAGGCGACGGTCAGGCGCGTCGTCACCTCGGCCACGCTGGTAAGCCCGAAGAAGGAGGCCATCTGCGGGTACATCGGTTTGTAGAAAATAAGGAGGTAGTGGTTGAGGCCGTGCAGGATCGAGCAGAGGACCAAATTGAGGCGGATGGCGCGCGCGTCGAGATGCATCGTCAGGTTCCGAATCGTCTTTCCTTGATCGGCGTGTAAACGGCGCCGTCCGGCCGGAGATCCGACCGGAAGAGAACGCAGCGGTCGATCGTAAAAGGTTCGGCCGGAAGCACGATCCCGTCGAGCGCTTCCCGTGAAAGGAAGTCGCGCTTGTTGCGGGCGATCGTGACGTGAGGCCGGAACGGGCGGTGTTCGTCCTCGACCGGCCAGCGCTCCCTTGCCAACAGACGGCCCAGGCAATCGTGCACCGCGACGATGCCCTCGGCGCCCTCGTCCACGGCCGCGTAAACGACGCGGGGATTGCCCGTCGGCGGAAACGTCTCCACCGCGGAGAAGCGAACCCGTACGGCCGGCCGGCCGAGCTCTTCGGCGTCCAGGAGACCGGAAAGCCGCGCGGCGCCCTCCGCATCGACTTCCCCGAAGAAAAAGATGGTGAAATGCAGCCCCGCTTCCCGGGGAACCGACAGGCCGGGGAAGCGCCTCTTCATGTCTGCGCCGACCCGCCCGAGCGCCCGGGTGAAACCGGGCGGCAGCGGCAGGGCGTAAAACAACCTCATAAAAATCCCTTTCCCGTCGCGATGGTGGAGAGCTCGCGCTCGAGGCTTTCCTGGAGAACGAGGTACAAAAGATTCTTGAACCCGACGAGGGCGCGATCGCTCAAATTCAGGTCTTCCGCGTCGCCGGCCGCCGCGCCGCGCGCACGGCGGTAATAATTCCTCGCGGCGGGCGAAAACTCGACGCCTCCCTCGCGGCGGCAGGCCGGGCAGACGAATCCTCGAATCCGCTTCACGTAATAGGCGCTCTCCGTCGCGCCGATCGATCTCCCGCAGATTTCGCATGCGTCGCCGCGCAGCTCGAATCCGGTCAGGTCGAGGAACGTGACGATGAAGCCCAGGACGAGATGAATAACGTCCGGCTCCGGGCACTCGTCGAGCCGGAAAAAGGTTTCGCGGAACAATGCGTACAGGTCGCGTCCGGCCTCGCCGCCGCCGAAGGACTTGAGGACGATCTCCGCAAAAAGGCTGGCCGCGTAAAATCTCCGGAGACCGGTACGCAATCCGGGGAAGGACCGCAGGCACTCGGCATCGGTGATCTTCAGCGATTCTTTTACCGGATCCGCGTAGAGGGAAAAACGTCCGTAGAGGAACAGCTCGGTGAGCGATTTGAGCCGGCCCGCGGACTTGAGGGCGCCGTGAGCGATCGCCGACAGGATCCCCCGCTCCTCCGTAAACAGCGTGACCCGCTTGTGTATCTCTCCGAAACGGTCGGCGAGGAGCACGAACCCGTCGACCGTGGATGTGCGCAGCATGGAATAAAGTAGCCGCTCACCGGGCTTTGGACAAGGGGGCTTCTTGACCCTCCGTGTACGGAGCCTGCTCCGAGTCCCCCGACCGCACTGGGGATGAACTCCGTCGAGGGTTGTCCTTCTATAAGCGAGATCGAGGCGCGTACCGTTTCCCGCATAAAAGGGAGATGGCGGTCATCGTCTTGTGCATGACGAGATTCACGAGTTCCCGCACCCGGCGTCTTTCTTCCGGCCGACCCGCCGCGCCCCGCGCCTCATGTTCGTCCCAGGAAGCCTGCTCGGCGGCCAGGTCCAGCGGCGCGCCGATACGCACCACCATTCTCCCGAGGGCCGGGATTCGTCCCCGCTTCACGCGCGACGGGAAGTCGATCCCGACGGGCAACACGGTCGCGCGGCAGCGCAAGGCTATTTCCCCCAGCCCGCGCCGGGCTTTGAGCAGGGTATGCGGCCGATGGTTGCGGGTCCCTTCGGGGAATATGCCGAGGCTCGATCCTTCCCCAAAGCGCCGGACGGCCGCCGGCACGGCGGAATTCTCCGGACCCGGCCGCCGCCGCCGCCCGAAGCTGAAACGCACGGGAAGCGACCATACCCAGACCGGATCGATGAAGCGCATGAGCCGGCCGATGACGGGAAAATCCTTCCACATCCAATGAACCAGGAAACTGACCTTTCGGCCGGTGAGGTGCATGAGCAGGCAGGGCAGGAAAAAGGTTTCGGCGTAATTGTTGTGATTCAGCGCGAAAATGACGGGCCGGCGCAGCGCGCCGAGCCGTTCCGCTCCCTCGACGCGGATCAGCCGTCCGAAAAGCGTGAGGATCACGCGGAGGAGGAAAAGCGGAAGGGCTCCCAGTCCGTTGACACGCGACCTCCAGATTCGCTTGAGTGCAGCGTAAGAAGACATCCCCTCCGGCGTGCTTCGATTCATACGCTCTAAGCTTACTTAATCCCGGCGCGCCGGAAAAGGGGGGGACCCGTCACATTATGCGATTCACCCGCTTGTGTTTCGATTCGCCAAATCCCTTGACTCCTCATCGCTACTGCATAATATTATTAGAAAGTCGATGAAAAGGCATTGTTCATCGATCCAGAGCCTGAAAGTAGCATTATGTGGAGGTGTGCAATGGCAAATTCCAGAGTCAAACGCACCGCGGTTCGTTCTTCGGAAAAGAAGACCTCCGCGTCCGCCGTCGGCGCGTCAAGGCCCTCGTCACGCGCTTCCGCCCAGCGAAGCGGTTCCGTCGAACAACGCGCCTATGAGATTTACATGAAGCGCGTTTCCGCGGGCGCTCCGGGAGACCAGATCGGCGATTGGCTCCAGGCCGAATCCGAGATCCGCTCGGAAGCGAGATAGCGCCGCACTTTTTTATCGTCACGCAAAGACCCGTGAAACCTCCCACAAACCGATTACAACCTGCTAGATACCGGACAGCAGTTCCCGGATTTCCGCGATTTTTCGCTCCGCGACGCCTCGATTGCGCGCTTCGAGCCTGACGCGGATGAGCGGTTCGGTATTGCTCGGCCTGATGTTAAACCAGACGTCTTCGTATTCCACGCTCACTCCGTCGAGCTCCGACAACGTGCCGTCGTGAAAGCGTTCCTTGACTCGGCGCTGGGCTTCCTCTTTATCCGCAGCCCTTATATTGAGCTCCGGCGCCTGAAAATAGCGGGCGCGAAGCGGGGCCAGAATTTCGCTTAAGGGTTTGCCCGCCTTTTCAAGCAGCGAGAGGACGACGACCATGGCGTAGACCGCGGATTCGGTGTAATAGGAGTCGCTGACCTTGAAATAGACGTGGCCCGAGGTTTCCGCGCCGAACACGGCGCCCGTCTCCACCATCCGGTCGTAGAGATACGTATACCCCACCCGCGACACGACCGCCTTTCCCCCGAGCGACTCGATTCGTTCCGGCAGCACCCGCGAGGAGATAAGGTCGTACACCACCGTTGCGCCCGGCTCGCTCTTGAACAGCTGTTCCGAGATCAAGGCGGACATGAAGTAATTTTCAATTGGATCGCCCTTTTCATCGAGAAAAATAATTCGGTCTCCGTCCCCGTCCAGGATCGCGCCCAGGGCCGCGCCGTGCTCGATGACCGCGGCGGCCGCCTGCGTGCGGCTCCCCTCCTTGAGGGGGTTGGGGTCGTGGTTCGGGAAATTTCCGTCGGGCATCTCATTGATGAGGACAGCGTCCAGCGTAAGGCGTTTTGCCACCGCGGCGGCCACGGGACCGGCCGAGCCGTTGGCGGCGTCGATGACGATGCGCTTCGAGAACGACGCGCCGCGCGCCCGCCCGGCGATGAACTCGACGTAGTCTTCGATCCGGGCGTTTTCCCGCACGTCCGCTTTCCGCTCCGCGGCCGGGACGGGTCCGGCCATGAGCCGTTCGATCTCGTTCAAGCCCTTGTCGTAGCTGATCGAACCGCCGACCCGGTCGAAAAATTTGAACCCATGATAGTCTTTCGGATTGTGGGAGGCGGTGACCATGACGCCGGCCTCACAGCGGTCGTGAATCTGATAAAAATGCGCCTGCGGCGTGCTCGCGAGGCCGAGGTCGGTCACCGCGCACCCCGCGGCTGAAAGGCCGTCGATCAATTTCACTGAAAGCTCCGCCGAATGCAGCCGCGCGTCGTGCGCCACGAGCGCCGTCTTTACGCCGCGCACGCGGGCGAAATGCCACCCCAGACGGCAGGCGAAATCCGGGGTGATCTCCCCCGGCCACAGCCCGCGGATGTCGTATGCGTGAAAAACTCCCATGGTTGTCGCTCACTTCCCGGGCACCGGCCGGAAACGGCCGAACGCCCGATCTTTTACTTGACGAAATTGAAAAACAGCACGAGCGGACTTGATCCGATGCGGCGGATTTCATTGTCGTAGATGTTTTCCCTGGCGACGTAGACGAGGCGAACCCCGGCCTCAGAGAAGGTGTAAATGAAGGTGACGCCGAAATCCGGAAAACCGTCGAAAACGAAACTGACCGCCCCCTCGAAAGGTCCGGCGAGAGGGCCGGCGGTAGCCGTCGCCTGCCTGCCGAGGTATTTGTTGAAATTGATCTTCCCCTTCCCTTCGCCTGCCGGCGGGAGGATGGATTTCAGGGCTCCGAGGTTGCTCCAGGCAAACCGGTAATCTTCGCCGAGCGTGATCGTTCCGTATGACGAGCTCTGCAGCGTGGCGCCGCGGTTCAGGAATTTCGAGAGGATGTTCTGGCTGCGTTCGGCGGCTTTGGTGATGGCCTCGCCAATGTCGCTTGGGGCGAGATCGAATTCCCTGGTCGCGTAGGCGCCGTTGAGCAGATAACTGACGTATATCTTGTCCGAGGGGAATATCTGCACTTTCAGATCGGTGCCGGTGAACTCGTACGTGTCCCCGGTGATTTTCTTGATTTCGGTATAGAAGAAATCCTTGTTCATGTCCTCGTTTGTCAGCGTGATCGCCTTTTCGTCCGGCTTGGGCGTGAGGGCGTATTTCTTCTCCAGATAGGTGACGTCTATTCTCCCGCTGGAAAGCATATCGGCGGTTTTGGCCGGAATCCATACGCTCTTCAGAAAGCGATCAAGCGTGGGATCGGCCTCAATGACCTTCGCCAGACGTTCGTCCCGGGGCGAGGCGCTCTCTATGGTCTTGAGGTAATAGCCGTAGACGTACCCGCGATACCCTTCTTCCGTGAGGACCCAATACCAATATGAATGGTACTGTTCGATTTGCGTCGGTTCCTCGTCCCGCCCGATCACTTTGGCGACTTTTCCGCTTTTCAACTTATAAATGACGGTGGCCGTCGTTTCCGGCGCGCTCCGGATGGGCAATCCCTCGGTCTTCAGGGTGAACACATACAGGTTTTTATACGGTAGAAATTCGGCCTGGTATTTTTTCGCCTCGTCGGCCGTATTGAAAAACTGCACCTGCCACATCGGGATTTGGACCAGCGAGCCCTTGTAATCGACCTCGTAGTAATCATCCACGCTGAAGATCGAGGCGATGTTTACTTCTTCTCCCACGGATACGGGCAGGCTTTCGTTTTTCCAGACCAGGACGCCGTATCCCCGGTACGCGTTGCATGAGACCGGCCCCGCGACCGCGGAGACGAGAATAAGAGCGGCGCAGAAACAGGTACCGGCGAATCGGCGAATGTTCATATGTTTTTATTATAAATTTATTTATTGCGAAGTCAATGGTTCGTCCGTGTTCCTCGTTTCCGGAGCCTGCCCTGATCCCCGCCGGGGGGGCGCGCTCCGTGTCCGCCGGGGGAAGAATCGCCCGCCGAATGCCCCTTACTTGAACATCGGCCGATTACCTGCTACATTCCATTGTGAGTTCGCCGTGAGAGAGAGTAACGAACCGTACGATATCGTCGAAGGCGGTGGGATATGCCTGAATGCAGATTATGCGGAATCGACATCCTGGAAGAGGATTTGTGCCTGGAATGCAGGAGTGAGTTCGGGAAACGAAGCATTCGGCAAGTTTTTTTCAAAGCCTCCATGAAAGTCAATCTGCTCCTGGCGGGCGCCTCCCTCTTCCTGCTCGCCGCCGTCATCGTCCTTTTTCAATTCCTCAATTACCTCGAGGCGGAACGTCTGGCGGAGACGAGTTATACGATCAAGGAGACGAGGGTTTCCGTCAGCAGCGACCTCTCCGACGAGGCGACGGGCCAGCGCTATGACGTCACCCAAGACTCGAAATCTCCGCCCATCGACAATAAAAGCGACTATCTCAACTGGATGACTAAAAACACGAATGAGGACATCGGCTTCCTGGAGCAGCGCTGGGAGCTGTCGCGCCGGTTCATCCAGTCGAAGGAATTGGTCGGCGACAACATGATCCGGGCCTTCCTGCGCACGCCGCGGGAAAACTTCGTCCGCAGCGCCAACTTGAAGCGCGCCTACGACGACACCTGGCTGCCGATCGGCTACGGCGCCACCATCACCGATCCGGACGTCGTCTGCATGATGACCACGTCGCTCGACGTGAAGCCGGATTCGAAAGTGCTCGAAATCGGCACGGGTTCGGGCTACCAATCGGCCTTTCTCTCCCACCTGTCCAATCACGTGTACACCATCGAAATCATCACCCCGCTCGCCATCGAAACAAACCAGCTTTATAAATCCCTGGAAGACAACTATCCGATGTATAAAAACATCAAGCGCAAACTTGACGACGGATTCTACGGCTGGGAGCAATACGCGCCGTTCGACCGCATCATCATCACCTGCGCCATCGACCACGTGCCGCCCCCCCTCATCAAGCAGCTCGCCATCGGAGGCGTCATCGTACTGCCCCTCGGCCCCCCGGGCCGCCAGCTTATCATGCAGGAGCGGAAAACCATGTCCGAAGACAATAAAATCGCCCTGGAGCGGCGGGACGTGTACAATGGGCTGGGGGTGGGGTTCATCCCGATGCTGGACGCCTCGGGCGCCAGTCATTCCAATGTCGTAAAATGAGCCGCTCATATTGACAAAATCGAGCCACTAGCCTATTGTCAAATTAAAAGCTCCAAAATAATCAATAGTACGGCAAGGAAACCGATGATGAAAATAAGCGCGTTTGTCACCCACCCCTCAGTCGCGTTTGGACAACGCACGGATACATCAGGCCCGCGTTCGTTCGTGGGACGGCGGATTCGCGGACATCGGTTCGATTCCCGGCTGAAAGCGTAACCAGGCTTGAGCGGCCGCGGCGACAACGTTCCGCCGCCGCGTTTCGCGGCGGCGTTATGCCGCCGGTGAAGCCGTCCCCGGTGAAGAGAAGGAGAGAAGGAGTGAAACACGTTCTCAAGAAAATGAAGCGCTTGAGAAAACTCTTGATCATCGTCTCCGTTCGTCTTCGCAAAAAAGCGCGCCGCCGGTTGAGCGAAGCCTACGCCACGGCCCGGCGGAATAAAATCGCTTTTTCCGGCTCGCTCGTGCTCGCCGGCGCGGCCGTCATCGGTTTCGGCATGCTCACCTCCGAGCGATTCCCGTACGATTACTCATCGCTCTTCAACTCCGAAGAGTTCCTCTCGCGGAAGGAGAAAACCAACGGCGATACGAGCTACATCGAGATGGGATCGGGCCTCCTCGCCTTCAACCGTTCGGACGACATCGAGTACGTCATCAAGGACGGCGATACGCTTCCCGAAATCGCCTACTTGTACAATGTGGAAGTCGTCGAACTGATGCTCTACAACAAGCTGAAAAACCTGGAGGACATCAAGCCCGGCCGGCAGCTCGTCATTCCCTCGGCCGGCAATATGATCGCCTTCATGGCGAAAGTCGACCGCGCGTTTCTTTCGGACGTCATCGATTCGCAGAAACCCACCGGCCGCACGAAGAACCTTCTTCCCAAATCCGTATCCATATCATGCAACAAGCGATCGGACGGCCAGTCCATCACCGCCATTTTCGCCGTCGACAACGACATCAAGGAAAAAGGCGTCTATTTCGAATGGGACCTGGGGGACGGGAAAAAATCCTTCAGAAAAACCTTCAGTTATACGTATAACGCCCCGGGAACGTACATCGTCAATCTGGCGGTGAAGGACATCTACGGCAACCGGGTCCGATCCCGGCCGATATATCTCGACATCCCCTACGCCACCTACGTGCGAAGCACCGGCCAGACGTTCATTACCGTCAACAACGTCGGAGACGTATTCAGCGTCGACGGCGAGGTGTTCTCCGTCTACGACGCCCTGGGGCGCGTCAAGAATCCGAACGCGCCGATCCAATTCATCAATCGAACGTCCGACAAGTCCGGCGCCAGGTATTACTACCAGACGCACGTCTCCGGTTACTTCTCCCTCCTCGCCCACTCGAAATCCGGCACCAAAAAAATCTACCTCTTCGTCAGCCCGTTCGATTCCGTTCAGAACGACCGCTTCGACATTGACTGGTACCGGACGCAGTACAACACCGGACTTTCCAACTGCGGCCCGGCCATCGCTTCCATGGGGATCGGCTGGTCCAAGGGCGAATACGTATCCGTGACCGCCATCCGAAACATGATGGGATGGTCGGGCGACGGTTCCACCAGCTTCTTCGACATCAAGGGCGTCCTCGACCGGTATCAGGTCGCGAACAACCTCAAACAAATCACCGACAAAGAGGAGATCTTCGACCTCATCGACAACGGCAACATCCTCGGCGTTCTGTACAACTGCGGCCGCATTTCCCGGACGCACGACGAACCGCAATTCAACCTGGTCGGAAAATACTACCAGGACGCTGTCGGCCACTACAGCATCATCAAGGGATACACCAAGGACAGGAAATACTTCATCATCTACGATCCCATCCCCTCGGACTGGATCAACAACGGCCTGCGCTACGGCGACGCCATCAGCATGATCGGCCGGAACCGCTATTACCCCAGCGCCGAGCTTTTCCAGGCGATGTACTCGGGCATGGTGCTCGTCATCCACCGCTGATCCAACCGGAACAACCGTCCTTCCCACGACGGCGTATTTTCTCGTTTTTTTCTTGACCGGGGCTCCCGGTTTTTTTACTCTAAACCGACGGGGAAAACATTGGACGACGAACGGCAACTAATCGGCATATCGAAAATCGCCCGCCAGAAAGTGATCGAGCAGCTCAAGCACGCCTATACCAGGGACTACCTGGAAGAAACGGATTTCGAGCGGCGCCTTGAGATCGCGAACAGCACGAACGACCGGGCGATCCTGCGCGAGCTCGTCGACGACCTGCCCGACGCCGCCGAGGATCGATCCCCGCAGGCGGCGTCAACCACGTTCCGCATCGGCGGCGCGGAGGCGAGGCCCGAGGGCACGATCGTCAGCGTCTTTTCCGGCGTCACCCGCAAGGGCGAGTGGCACCCGCCGCGCCACCTGAAAATCGTTTCCGCCATGGGCGGCGTCGATCTCGACTTCACCCGGGCCGTTATTCCTCCGGGGGGCGTCGAGATCGACGTGTTCTGCATCATGGGCGGAATCGACATGCGCGTGCCCGAGGGGATCAATGTCGACGCGCACCCCGTCACCTTCATGGGCGGCACCGACACCCACGGCTTCGGCTATTACGGCACGGACGCGCCCGCCATCAAAGTCCGCGGACTCATCGTCATGGGCGGCCTGGACGTCAAACCTCCGCGCAAGGAACGATTCAAGAAATTCGTCAGGCGATTCTTCAACGACGAATAATAACCGACGGCGGAACCGTCGGTTTTTTTATGGATGATCGCAGAGAGGGTGAGGGACGATGTCGGCCTCACACGTCCGTCATGGTTCGACAAGCTCACCATGACTGTTGTCACCCTGAGCTTGTCGAAGGGCGACCGGCATTTCATCAAGGCGTCCCCGCCTCCCCTTCTCCGGAGAGCCGTGTATCCGCGGCCGCGGCCGCCTTTTTCAGAATATCCCGCACGATTTCCGCTTTATATCCGCCCGTCACGGCCGTGAGAAGGGCGAGTCTGAGCGCATTGGAAATTTCGCTTTCCATTGCGGTCCACGAAGCGAGCGGCGGGTACGGGACCGCCCGGGAAAGCCCCGCCGTGAACACGGGCCAGTCCCCTTCCCGGAAGGCGTCGCTCTCAAGAATTCGCTTTTTCGCCGGCAGAACGGCGCACACGTCGCGCGCGTAGGCGGAGAGGTTGGCGTCCTCGAGCAGGCATGAAATCCAACGGGAAGCTTTCCGCTTGTTCGCGCTTTTTTCGGGGATGACCAGGTTCGATCCCGTCAGGGGCACGCCGTCGCCCGCCGGGCCGGCCGGAGCCGCCCGCACCGACACATTGTCGCCCGGCCGGCCTTTCCTCGCCCGCCGCAGTCCGGCCGGCGTGAGAAAACACATGGCCGCCCCTCCCCCTGAAAAAAGACGCTCCTCCCCGCCCGCGCCGGACTCAAGCGAAGCCGGGGCCGCCAGGCCCTCCCGGTAGAAGGCGATGTAATCCATGACCGCGCGCACGCCCGGTTCGTCCGCGAAGGCCGCCTTCTTCCCGTCGGGCGACACGTAGCGCCCGCCTTCGCCGTATAAAAAGAGCGAGAACGAGCCGACGAGTCCCCCCGAACCGAGCCCCGGCAGCGCGAGGGCCTTTCCCCCGCCGCGGCGGGCGGCGATTTTTTTCCCCACGGCCAGGAGATCGGAGAAAGTGCGGGGGGCCTCGGACTTCACGGCTTCGAGCGCGGAACGGTCGCAGACGAGCGCGGCGGTCTCGCCGAACCACGGCACTCCGTAATGCGTCCCCCGGTACGAGGCTTGCGCGAGCAGATTCGGCGCGAACGATTCCGCTCCGCCGAATTCCCCCGGATCGATCTTCGCGAGCCCGCCCGAAGCCGCGAAATGCGCCGTCCAGGAGGAGCGGAGCTGGATCACGTCCGGCACCGCGCCGGCGGCCAGGGCGTCCCGGATTCTGGTCCACGAATCGGCCCAGCTCACGATTTCATAATTGACGATGATTCCCTCGCGTTCGAGGAACTCGGCCTTCTTCTTTTCGAGCCAGGACGCGTGCCCGGGATTTTCCGCATTGGGCATGACCCAGAACGTGATCGTGTTCCCGGGCTCGGGACAGGAACCCAGGAGAAAAGCGCAAGAGATCAAAAACGCCGTTACCGCAATCGTCTTCAACCGCATATCAGCCCTCGCTTTCGTTTTCAGTTAAGCGACATCGATTCCTGCTGTCAAGCTACACTCCCGCAAACTCTGACTTCAATCATAATGGCACGAAGCTATGATAAAGAAAAAATACGATAAGGAAACCAGGAACCCAGGAAAGAAAAAAACGCAAACAAGCTGAAAACGGAGAATACGATACCGAAAATAGAAACCATCCGACTTCCCGTATATTCTTTTTATAGTGATCTTTACTTCACTGATTTTTTTCCCTGTCTCTTCATCCTGGTTTCCTGGTTTCCTTATTGTTCCCCTTATTCTCCCCTTTCCGGTTTCCTAATTCCTGTTTTCTGCAAATATTTGGGGATGAAATCCAATAAAATTTCGCATTGACAGACGACGATTGTATTTTATAATGCAGAGGGCCCGCGAATGAACATCGAATTTCATTATTACATGATCTACATCATCGCCAAATACGCGGGGCTGGACGAGCTCGACTGCATCACGACCGCCGCCTCCTCGCAGTACGTCGACAACAACCTCGTCGGCCAGGTCATCCGGCACGACGGGCGCGAATACCTCACCATCGTCACCCAGAACTACGGCTGGTGGAGCGACTGGTTTCCCGTGCACGTCTACATCCCGTTTCATTTCTTTCCCGGGGACCTCGCCTTTCCCGGCGCCCGGCGCCGGGACGGCCGCACCCACCGGCTCAACTGCACGCCCGGCGGCGCCTTCGTGACCGAGCTTTTGAACCGCGCCCTCGCGACCGGCGATTTCTACCGGATCGGCATCGCCCTCCACACCTTCGCCGACTCCTGGGCGCACCAGAACTTCACCGGCACCAACGACGACTGGAACTCGCTCGGCACCGACCTGCCCGTGCCCAAGGTCGGCCACGCGGAGGCGATCAGCCGGCCCGACGGGATCGCCGGCCGCTGGATCGACGACCGGCTCGAGGGCGGGGCCCGGTTCATCGACAACGAAACCCGCTTTCTCGAGGCGGCGTCCCGCATGTACGAAAAACTCCGCGGCTTCGCGGGCAAAAAAGACGACGACTGGGAACGTCTCCGGGACAGGATCAAGGCGCTCATCGGCCCGGCCGACGACACGGACAGCCGCCGGAGTGATCGGATTTCCGGTTACATCCTGGAGGAGGAGCTGCTCGAGTACAACAAGTACGATTGGATCAGGCGGGCGGTGATTTTCGAGGGGAACGAGACGAAGCTCGAGGACGCCTTCAAGGCGTATGACAAGTTCTCCTGGCTCAAGGACCAGCTTCTGTACAAAACCGGCGTGTTCAAAAAGCCGCCGCTTCACGCGCGCCGCGATTTTTTCGATACGCCCTACTTCTTCTGGCAGGAGGCCGCCAAGGACCACTTGCGGGAAGCGAAGGCCATTTTAAAGGGCGTCATGCCGCAGTGATCCTCGTGTCCTCTTTGAAGTCTTATTGTGACTTGTCGCCGTCATCGTCCTTCTTGTCCTTGTCGACGTTCTTCCCGCCCGGGTTGAAGAGAGTGCCGAAAAACTCCTCCACCTGCCTGGTCATGGGCTCGATGCCCTTCAGGACGTTCGACACGGCCGCCGCCAGCGGGTCCTGCGACTTCTTGAGGTCTTCCTGGTACTGCTCCTGGGCTTTCTTGAAATCGTCCGCCGCGTCGTCCTTGGTCCCGTCCCCCCGCCGGGCGTAGTCTCCGGAAATGATCCTCTCGTAGTGGCCCCCGTCCACCCAGTTCTTGAGCTCGGTCAGGCGGAGCACGGCGAAGGGGTGCGACTCGCCGGCCAGGTTCAGGAGCTTGAAGACGCTGTCGAGGAGGTCGCCGCCCTTGTCGTACTCGGCCGCCTGCTCGAAGAATTCATTGATGTTCATCTGCGAGAGGTCGCCGCCGCCGGCCATCTTCATCTCCAGGGTGAACGAGTCCTCGGGCGACTGCACGGCGAGGAGCCCCGCCCGGTCCGCGGAGAGCTCGCTCTTGCGCGACCATTCGAGGAGGGCGAGGACGATGACCTGGATCACCACCTGGGCGACCGGTATCTGCATGAGCATGAAGGGAAGGTTGAGCAGGATCCAGAGCATGGTCTTGTAGAGGACGTGCCCGCTCAGGCAGTGTCCGATCTCGTGCCCCAGCACGGCCATGATTTCCTTCTCCGAAAGGTCCTTGAGCATGGCGGAGTACAGGACGATGAACGGGGTGTTCACGCCGATGGCGCCCGCGTTGAGGAACGGGCTCTGCGAAATGTAGAGCTCGGGGATCCGCCGCAGGTCGAGCCGGGCGCAGGCTTCCAGGAATATCTTGTGCAGCTTGGAGAACTGCTTTTCCGAGGAGCGCACGGTCGAGGCGAGCATGAACAGCCGGTAGGATTTCTCCGTGGTGGCGCCGATGAGAACCTTCAGGAGCTGGTCCACGCCCGGGATCCGGCGCAAGGCATTGAGCGCCGCGCGGTCGGCCGGGTGCTCCCAGGCCTTGGAGCTGATGTCGGTCAGGTACTTTATTGTGCGTTTCGGTTCGCTCGGCATTTGTTTCCTCCTCGGGGGACGGTGCGCGTCCTATTCGCCCGTCCGACGCGGCTTTCCCGATACCCGCCGCGCAACGTGATTGTACACAAAACAATAATCAAAGTATTTTCCGCTGTCAAGGAAATGCGCCGGACGATTCCGATAAAGCTCCGGAAGGTTCCGACAAAGCGCCGGACGATTCCGACAAAGCGCCGGACGATTCCGATAAAGCGCCGGACGATTCCGATAAAGCGCCGGACGATTCCGATAAAGCGCCGGAAGGTTCCGACAAAACGCCGGAAGGTTCCGACAAAACGCCGGAGGGTTCCGACAAAACGCCGGACGTTTCCGATAAAGCGCCGGACGATTCCGATAAAGCGCCGGACGATTCCGACAAAACGCCGGAGGGTTCCGACAAAACGCCGGAGGGTTCCGACAAAACGCCGGACGGTTCCGACAAAACGCCGGAAGATTCCGACAAAACGCCGGAAGGTTCCGAGAAAACGCCGGAAGATTCCGACAAAACGCCGCACGTTTCAGATAAAACGCCGGACCCTTCGGCTAAGCATCGGAGCATACATGCTCCGATGCAGCTCAGGGCAGGCTCGGATTTATTTTCTGTGAGGAATAACAATAATGCCGTACGCTTCCGGGAAAACGCCGGGCGTTTCCGATAAAGCGCCCGTTAAACCGTATCCCGATATTTTCACTCTTTTTCGAGACGCGCGGGAGCGATTCGGCTTGAATTTCGATACATGGCATAATAAGGGCGATATTACGAAAGAACAAACATCTGTAAAACAACTGGTGTAAAACACGCACATTATGATATATTCATTTACATAAGGCGGATCTTTTTCCCCGCCCTTCACTGTTTATTAATATCTCCCAAAAGGAACAGCGTATGAAGCGGATGATTTATAGAGCATTCGTTCCCGGCTTTGTTTGCCTGACTTTGTTTTCAGGCTCCTGCAACTTCATCATTCACCCGGATCCGCCCAGCGGCACCCCACTGTGGGCGAAAACCGCGGTCGGGGGGACGGCTTCGTCCTTATTCAGCGATGTCGCGGTGACGGATGACGGGATTTACGCGGTGGGGTCCGTCGGGCAGGGTGCGCTGGATTTGGGGAATGGTGTGGTCGTAACAGGAATACATGAGGATAATGTTCTAATAGCAAAATTTGATGGAAATATAAAACCAATTTGGGCCAGAACAGTGATAACGGCTGATGATGCATCGTCATTCAACAATATCGTAGTCACAGAGGATAATATTTATGTTTCAGGAAATTTATACGGCCTTCATTATGACTTTGGAAATTCAGTCGTAATTGATAATTCTCCTGCGCATTATCCAAAAGCCATACTAGTAAAATATAATAAAAATGGAATTGTGCAAAGTGCAACAACGATAAAGGGTTCATCGATGTCTTTCATGAAAACAATTGCTTTTCTAAATGACTCTATTTTTGCTGTAGGTAGTATTTCCGGCACCGAACCCTGGGATTTTGGAAACTCTATTTTCGCGCAAGGTCCATCAGTCTCTCATAATGCCTTTGTAGTAAAATATTCCGCTCATCTGGAAGCGCAATGGGTAAAAACCGCGATCTCCGGAACATCATCTCAATTCAATTCCATGGTTTGTGATAACGGTTTCATTTATATTGCAGGTGAAACCTTAATTAACGGAAGTATTGACTTTGGCAATTCAGTGACAACATCAGGATATTTAGAAAATGTAAATTCCTTATTGGTTCAATATGACATCAACGGTACACCTTATTGGGCGGTTTCTACAGAATTTAAATCGACATCCCAAGGTGCCGCATTCAACGAAATATGCGCTGATAAAAATTATTTGTATTGCTCAGGGATTATCCGAGGTAGCGGAAGAACAAATTTTGGCGGTAATGTATTTGCGATAAGCCCTTATAACGGTACAAATGGTGTTGTAGTAAAATATGATACTGCTGGTAATCCGCAATGGGCTCATACAGTCGCTGGTGCTTATTCGAATTCCTATTTTTTAAATATTTTATCCGATTATAACTCTATTTATATTTGCGGATACCTTGAAGGGTATTCAACGTTCAATTTTGGAAATGGAATCAGCATTGATGCGCTTTCTCCCAATAGCCCACTTATTACAAAATTTGCAACTAATGGAAATGCTCTTTGGGCCAAATCCATACTTCCAATACCTGAAGTATCTGGTTCTTCAAATTTTATAGGAATGACCAGTAATTCAGGAAAGATATACGTTGTCGGAAATGTAACTAGTTTACCATGTTATTTCAGCGATCATGTCAGTGCATGTGGATTCTCGCCCACAAGAAACTACCTAATGGTGAGTTTTCTAGAATAGTAGTTAACATAGGTAAATCATTCTTGATTCACAGTAATTGAGGTAGAAAAATAACAGTTTCTCTCCACACCCGGTAGTTTCACCTTTTCAGCATGAATCGCCTCAGTGGTTATGTAATTACGTTCAGTCTCCCAATCATCCGAGTATTCCATCAAATAACAGGTGATGAGGCGAACGTACGATTCCTCATTGGGGAAGACTCCGACGACGCGGCTCCGGCGGCGGATCTCGCGGTTGATGCGCTCCAAGGCGTTCGTCGATGAAATCTTCCGGTGATCGAAGGTCGGGAAGGAATAGAATTGGAGGGAGTCCTCCAGCCCCGCAGCCAAGATTTCAATCGCGTCGGGATATCGTTGACGGTACTCGGCCATAAAAATCTTGGCGGTCCTGACCGCCGCCTTGCGGTCCGGCTGAAGCCATATCTGCTTCAGTTTCCCGGCGAATGTTTCCTTGTCACAGTGCTTCACCTTCGCCATGACGTTTCTCATGAAGTGAACCTTACATCGCTGCCAGCTCGCCCCGGTGAAATGTCTCCTCACCGCCGCCTGAATCCCGAGGTGGGCGTTCGAGACCACCAGCCACACTTTTTTGAGTCTTCGCTTCCTCAACGATTCAAAAACAGCCTTCCAACTGGCCTCTGACTCGTCATACATGGTCTCAATCGCCAATATTTCCCGTTTCCCTTCCAGAGTGATCCCGCAAATGACGAAGATCGGCATCGAAATGACACGGCCGTCGTCCCGTATCTTCTCATACACCGCGTCCACCCAGATCACCGGGTATTCTTCATTCAAGGCCCTGGTCCGGAACCGGGCCACCTGCTCGTTCAATCCTTTATTGATTTCCGACACCTGGCTTGCGGAAAGCGTCTCGATTCCCAGCTTCTTCGCCAGGGCTTCTATCTTTCGGGTGGAAACGCCGTTGACGAAGGCCTCTTGCACCACCTCCAGCAATGCCGCCTCACTCCGTTTCCTCTCCGTGATGAAAAACGGAACGTATCCGCCATTCCTCAGCTTGGGTATCAGGAGGTACATCGTGCCAAGCCTCGTATCATACCTCCTCACCCGGTGCCCGGAGAAGTGCGTCGTGCGCGATGAGGTGTGCTCTCCTTTCGCCGCTCCCACCTTCTGTTTGGATTCCATCTGCATCAGTTGATCGAGAAGCCACTGCATGAGCGAGAGCAACGGGTCATCATGGGTGATAAAATCCAGTAGCTTCCTTTTGAAATATTCGATATCATTGCGTTTGGCCATCGTTTCGCTCCTTTGTTTTGTTTTTTAGTCAAAGCTAACTTAGGAGCTTTCGATGGCCTTTTCAATACTTAAAATTGCGAACTTATTTGTACACTATC
>JAFGSW010000091.1 GCA_016934415.1 Spirochaetales bacterium
CTTTTCTCTCGTCCGACCAGCTCACCTTTCGGTCAACCGGCCGACTACTCCCGCTCTCTTCCTTCCCTCTATTGTCAAAGAACATGTAAACCGACCGAACCGCTCGCTACATTCCGCTCGCCCGTCCGGCCGTTTTGTCTATTTCCATCCGTGTCAGCTTTCAAGCACTGCGAGATGAAAAAATCACTTCCGCCTCTTCAAAGCGGAGATATGTGTATACTAACTCTTTTAAAAAATGTCAAGCACCAAAAAAAAGATTTTAAACTTTCTTCAGCGCCTCTTCTTTTTCGTCAATTTTTTGCTCAACCTCAACCAATTCTTCAATTATTTCTTTGACGCCTTGGCTGGTTTTTGTCACGCTCGATTTCTCCTGTTTGACCAGAAGATCGAAAACTATGGTACCCAGCTGAACGAGTTTTCTTTCACCCTGTTTTTCAAGCTGCATAACCTCGAATTTCAGGACTCCCTTATCGCCCAATTCCTTCGCTTTTTCAGCCGCTTTGCCCAGAACGTCTTTCGATGTCTCTATGCCCTTATCGACAAATTCCTTCATCCGGTCCCAAAAACTCATTTTTTCCTCCTTTTGTTGAGCCAAGTAGTAATTTATTATATTTTTATGTCAGAATCAATAATTATTTATTGACTAAAGCGACCAACTTCACTATTATCGAGAACCGTCTATAGAAAGCGTCTTGCGCTTATTTAATGCGGAAAAATCGTGTTTCTGGCGCGGTACTTCTTTTTAGTAAAGCCTAGAACATTAACCGTGGGTACAAACCCGCTTTTCACAGTTGAGAGGGGACGGACACAAAATGGGTAAAACCGAATTCAAGGTGAAGGACATCCGCCTGGCAAAATCGGGGGAGATGAAAATTCGATGGGCGGAATCGCGCATGCCGGTATTGATGGCATTCAGGGAGAAATTCCGGAAGACCAAGCCGCTCGCGGGAATGCGGATCGCGGGCTGCCTGCACGTCACCAAGGAAACCGCGGTGTTGGTTGAAACCCTCGTCGCCGCGGGCGCCGCGGTGTCCTGGAGCGGATGCAATCCCCTGTCGACACAGGACGAAGTGGCTGCCGCCCTGGCGGCGCGCGGCGTGAGCATCTTCGCCTGGCACGGCCAGAGTGTCACCGATTTTTACCGATGCATCGATTGGACCTTGAATCTCAAACCGACCTTGACCCTGGACGACGGCGCCGACCTCATTTTCCGCGTGCACAGCACGCAGCCATTGCTGGCGGGCGGAATCCTCGGCGGCACCGAGGAGACCACCACCGGCGTTCATCGCCTGCGCGCCATGGCGGCGGCGGGAAAACTTCTTTATCCGGTCATGGCGGTCAACGACGCGGAAACCAAATGGGATTTCGACAATGTGTACGGGACGGGCCAATCGTCCATTGACGGGATCGTCCGCGCGACCTCGATCCTGCTGGCCGGAAAGAATTTCGTGGTCGCCGGCTTCGGCCACTGCGGCCGAGGTTGCGCCATGCGGGCCCGCGGCATGGGGGCCAAGGTCATCGTCACCGAAGTGGATCACATCCAGGCCCTCAAGGCGACGCTCGAGGGATTCCAGGTAATGCCGATGGACAAGGCCGCCGCCCTCGGAGACATCTTCATTACCGCCACCGGCGTGAAGGACGTCATCGTCAAGCGGCACTTCCAGAAAATGAGGGACGGCGCCATTGTCTGCAACACCGGCCACTACGACTGCGAAATCAACATCAAGGAACTCTACGCCATGAGCAAAAAGGTGCTCGAGATCCGGCCGAATAACGAGGAATGCCTTATGAAGGACGGCCGGAGGATATACCTCCTCGCCAAGGGCCGGCTCGTCAACCTGGCCGCCGCCGAGGGACATCCCTCAGAGGTGATGGACATGTCCTTCGCCAACCAACTCCTCGCGCTCATCCACATGGCGAAAAACGGCACACGGCTGGAAAAACGCGTTTACACCGTTTCCAAAGCGCAGGATGATGAGATCGCAGCGATGAAGCTTAAAACGGTGGGCGCGGGCATCGACAAGCTGACCAGAGAGCAGATCGCGTACATCAACGATTATTCATCGGGGACCTGAAGCAATGGCGGAATCAACCCGGCCCGAGGCGCCGCTGTACGGCATCTGCCGGACGTGCGGGAAATACATGCCCGCCCACCTCATGGAAAACGGCGGTTATTGCTCGGCTTTATGCGCCATGGCGTTCGGCCAATGCATCACCTGCGGCCGCCACGTTCCGCGGGAAGCCCTGAAGGACCGCTACTTCTGCAGCTCCGAATGCGCCGTGCAATACAGGTTCCTAAAAACCCTCGGGCCGCATCCGGTGGTCATCGCCTCGGACCAAACCCTGAACGACAACGACGAAATTTTACTCTGAATCGGTGCCGTCGGTCACTTCTTCCCGCTCGTATCGATGTTGGGCATCATGTTCTTTTTTTTCAGAAGCACGTACACCTGATTCTTTTCATTCTCGAGGAGCGGACCGGAGGCGATCTCCTTGACCAGGGCGGTCACGGCGGTCATGTCGTTGAATCCCAGGTCGAGTGCCTGTTCCAGGGAAACAGCCCCCCGGTCGGGGTCCTGGGCCTTGGTGAGTTGGATGGCCGCCCGGCGAAACCAGGCGTCCTTGAGCGTCTTGTCCAGGGCGATGACCTTGTCATAGGTATCGAGCGCCTTGAGATACCGCTGAAGCGCCGAATACGCGTTCGCCAGGACAAGGTACGCGGCGGTGTCTTCCGGTTTCGTCTCGAGATACTGATTCAGGAATCCGACCGCGTCCTGTGGCTTTCCCTCGTCAAGCAGGAGCGAGCCGAGGCCGAACAGGGCCTTCGGTTCGTTGACGCTCACTTTTAAGAGCGACCGGAAATACCCCTCCGCTTTCTCGAAATCCTTTTTTCGCCAGTAGATGATCCCGAGGTTATAGAGCGCGTCGCGATCCTCCGGCTGAATCTCGAGAATCTTTTGATAATCGACGACGGCCTCCTCGTCCTTGCCCTGGACGTGCATGGCGTAGGCCATCAGGGAATAGAGTTCCGTATTCCGCGGATCCTTCGCGAGCAATGCGGTGAGTATTTCGATCGCCTTGTCGTAATTTCCGAGGGCGATATAGGAGGTGGCCATGTTGAACGATGTCTTGGGCGCTCCCTCCTCGAAATCGAGCGATTTCTGATAAAATTCGATCGCGTCCTTGTAGCGCTTGATCGCGAAATAGGCGTTTCCGAGGTTGAAATATTCCTTCGCCAGGTCCTTTCCGCTCACCGAACTGGCGCATGAAGAGGCAATAAAAGCGAAAATGAGAACGATGCAAACGATGCGTGACGTCATGAGAGTCCTCCGGGAAGGGCCTGCTCGGGCGATTTTAAATGGCGGCCGGCTTCGCCCAAGCGTCCGAACACCGCCTCCTCGATTCTCCGCAGCTGGGACCGGTACAGGCGGATGATATGGGCGTCGTAATCCGCCAACAGTTGGATGATGTTGCGGGAAGCGCCCTCCTTGTACGGCCCGTTGATGCGGTCTCCCACATTGCCCAAACCCGGCAGGATGTACGCCTTGGTGTTGAGGACCGGGTCCATCCAGAGGGTGTAGACGTTGACATGGGGGAGGGCCCGCACGATGCGCAAGGCGCCCTTGAGCGAGGAGATGATGTTGAAAAAACCGATGGATTTCGGATTGACTCCGTTTTCCTTCAGGAACTTGACGATGGTCACCAGGCTTCCGCCGGTCGCGTTCATCGGATCGGCGAAGAGCAGGTCCTTGCCGTTCATCTGCTCGAGATCGAAGTATGAGCCGGCCGGATCGAAGATATATTCCATCTCGTGCTCTTTTTTGGCGGCGTTCCTGTGGATATTAAACAGCATAAACGGGGTCACGTAGTTCGAGGACGTGTATTCCTCGATTTCCTTCGACATGATCATGCAGGGAAGAAGCGCGCCGCGCAGCAGGACGCACATGAGGGTGTCCCCCACCTCCGCGTCGATGTCGGGGATCTTGTGGACCGCGTAGTTTTGGACCGGCTGGGACACCGGCGTCTCGACGATGAGGTAGTTCTTCCGGCCCGAAGCCGTGCTCCCGTAGGCGAAGTTGAAAAGCAGCTCATAGGCGCGCTGGATATAATAGACGAATTCCTCGCGCTCCGTGCGGGCGTCGCGCAATTTGGCGATGAGCCGGGAAACCTCGCCGTGGACGGGTTTGGGCGTCTCGAAGGAATACACGTGGATCCGCGATTCCCGCGCGACGATCTCCTTCATTTTCTCTCCCATGGTCCCGTAGAGGTCGATGAGTTGCCGCTGCAATGCGTCGTCGTCCTTCCCGTCTGCGGCGCGAGTTTTAGACGTCTTGATGACGTCGTCGTAGAGGATGTTCATTCTGACGATGTTCTCTTTGTCGTCGGCCGATAGGAACCCGTCGAGCTCGGGCGCCTGGAGAACGAATCGGTCCATGCTGCCTCCCTGTCGACATACAGTAAACCGGAATCGGACGATCGTCAATCGACGCCGGTACCGGCGAAAAAAAATGCGGCCGGGACCGGACCCGACCGCATCAATAACTTAAAGAGGAAACTCTTCGCTTCGATTAGAACCAGAAACGGAAACCTATGGATGCCTGGAGACCGAATTGAGGGAAATTAGGCACGATTTGAACGGCGAGAGCCGGTTCTAGGAAAATCTCGAACGCCTTCACAATGAAGATTTGAAACCCTACAGGTACTCTGATACCGAAGTAAGGTTGCACCCAGCCGGTATCGATCCGCAGAAATAAACCGGGGCCGATGTATAATTCCACGGGTCCCACCAAGTGAGTCTGAAACAGCCACCAGTCGGCCGTAATCCCTATGATCAGAGGCGTACCGAACACCGCGCTGAATCCGAACATAATGGGGACGGTCGGGAATTTCAGACACAGGGCCGCGCCTTGGGCCGTCGCCGACTCCGCCCAACCGAAATAGAAAGCCGCACCGAGCGAGAAACCATTGTGGGCGGCGAAACCGCTCCCGACGGCGAACACGGCCAGTATGAGCGCGATGAGAATGATTCTTTTCATCGATTACTCCTTTCAAAAAAGTGCTATTGACGATACAAAGAATATATCATTTTACTCCCAGTAAATATAGTCCTTTCGGCATGTTTTGGTTGGGCGCCGGAAAAGTTGTGCTTTTCCGGCGCCCAACCCATGAAATCGCCGGATTGGAATCTCACCAAACCTGACTCGCGTTCAAAAAACATTATAATAAAAGTGACCTTAAGAGTATCCCAGCAATTTTGAATATATTCAGGGAAGCCGGAGAAAAACCGGTCTCGGTTTTTCTCCGGCCTTCGGATACACCCAAAAATAAGAAGAGGGAAGAATCATCTTCCCTCTTCGTCATCTCCTAGGGGAGTCGAACCCCTGCTGCCGGGATGAAAACCCGGTGTCCTAACCACTAGACGAAGGAGACATGGTTTGACCGAAAAACACGATTAAAAAAAAGGCGTTTTTCGGTCAAACGCAGAAGTTTCGCCGTTTTATTTCCCGAAAAGATCACACAGCCAAGGCGAAACTTCACGCAGTAAAAATATGAGCCGCGATGGACTCGAACCATCGACCCACAGCTTAAAAGGCTGTTGCTCTACCACCTGAGCTAGCGGCCCAACCCTGCCTTACGGTTGATTATATTTCAACCGCCAAGACTCATGCATTCTGTGCAAATTTATAGAAAAAACCAACGATCCGAAGCCGCTGGGCTAAGGCAAGAAAATATAACAATTAAGGTTGACAATGTCAACGGGTGAGTGATTCCCGACGTCATTCCGAGCGCAGCGAGGAATCTTCCAACAACTACCGGTTCAAGTAATTCTATGTGTTTGGGGGAATCTCGCTTGAAGCTGCGCTGCGCGATGCGGCCTTCGGCCCCAGAATGGCATTATGCATTCCAAATTTTGGATTCCCGGGACTCCACCGACGCGAATTCCGGTCGGACATCGACCTCTTCAATAAATTCCGCCCGGCAGGGTCGTCCCGATTCGACGACCCGTCCCCGCACGAGACGGCCCGCGAAGCCGACCCCCGGCGGGATTCCCGCCACCCGGCATTTCACCGAATGCTGGCTGGAGCCGGTCCAGGCGCCGCTCGCCGTTTTTTTTTCGAGAATCACTTCGATCGTCTTTCCCCGCAAGCGGGAGAGGAATCGATCCGTCATGTCGGCTCCGAGCGCGCAAAGCGCCCGCACCCGGTCCTTGATCGCGGCGGAAGGCACGCGATCGGGGAACGAAAACGCGGCGGTTCCCGGACGCGGCGAAAACGGAAAGACGTGCAATGCGTCGAGCGGCGACTCATGGAGCAGGCGGCGCGTTTCGCCGTATTCGGCGTCCGTCTCACCCGGGAACCCGACGATGACGTCCGCGGCGATGAAAGCGTCCGGCCGCCGCCGCCGCAACTCAATCACGCCGGCTCGAAGCGCTTCCGGCCCGTAACGGCGCCGCATCCGGGCGAGAATCGCCGCGGAGCCCGACTGTACCGACAGATGGAAATGGGGGCAGACGGCCGGCTCCGCGAGGGCGTCAAGAAGGCGGGACGTCAGGCCGTCCGGCTCCAGGGAAGAGAGGCGGAAGCGCACGCCCCGCGTACGACGAAGGGCGCGGGTGAGGAGTTCGGTCAGGTCCGTCCCCCGGCTTTTGTAAGCGCCGATGTTGACGCCCGTCAGGACGATCTCGGCCGCTCCCCGCCCGACGGCCCGCGCCATTCGCTCCAGGACGAGCTCGATGTCGAGACTCACGGAGTTGCCCCTCGCGAGCGGTACCCTGCAGTAGGCGCACCGCGCGTCACACCCGTCCTGTATCTTCAAAAATGAACGCGTTCGGAAAAACGATTCCCCCGCTTCGAGGGCGAACGGATCAGGCCGGGACGGACGGTCCCGTCCCAGGAGGGAACGGATAAAATCGAATTTTTGCGTCCGGGTAAAATCCGAGAAGCCCGATTCCCTGGCGACCGCGCCGGCAAGACCCATAAGGAGCGGCTTGGCCGATTGCCCGACGACCGCGATCCCGTCCTTCTCGTATTCGGCCGCGAGCGTTTCGCGCTCGACCTCGGCGTAACAGCCGGTGAGGATGACGAGCGCGTCCGGCGACAAGGCGGCGGCGCGGCGGAGCGCCTGGCGCGATTTGGCGTCGCTGCGGCCGGTGACGGTGCAGGAATTGACGATGACGATGTCGGCTTCATCGGCCGGCCGGCCGATCCTGAAACCGGCGCGGCGAAAGGCCTGGGCCAGTGCTTCCGTTTCCGACTGGTTGAGCTTGCACCCCAGCGTCGAGAAGGAAGCGGTCATGGCGAGGGAGACGGCGGAGGAGAAGCGAGCTTGAGCCGCACCCGGTCGCGGCCGCGCAGGGCCTCGGGATCGGTCGGATTGAGCTTCAGCGCTTCGGTGTACGCCGCGAGGGCGCTCTTGTAGTCGCCGCAATTCTCGCGCGCCATGCCGGCGCTCGCCCACCACTCGAACACGGCGGCATTGGCGTGCAGGGCGTACGAGAGGGCCGTGTCCGCGAAGATGTAGTTCCCCTTCTTGAGCTGGATCGTTCCGAGGAGGGCATACGCCGACGGTACGCTCGCCGAATTGGGCAGGTAGGAGATAAACTGCATGATCCGTCCGGCCGCCTCGTCGAGACGGCCTTGGTCGTACAGCCAGGCATACAGCTTGACGATGGACGCCTCGGCGATGTCCAGAAGCTTGCTGTTGGCGCCGGTCCGTTCAATCCCCAGCTTGGCGTAATCGAAAGCCTCCGCATACCGTCCCGCGTCCCGCAGGCTCCATCCCAGGACGAGATACGAATCGCGGTTATACGGCGTTTCCTTGATTTCGTTGAGGCAGATTGCGATCGCGTCGTCGTAACGATTTTCCTGCCAGGCTTTCAACGCGTCCGGTTTTTCCGCCTTCGGTTTCGCGACCGGCCGGCTGTCTGGCGCCGAAGACGCGGCTGCGCCGTCTTCCTGGGCGAACGAGGGCCCTGACAGAAAAATCAATACAATCAACGCCCACGCGCTTTTCATTTTCGCTCCTCGGTTTTCTTTTCCATCAGGCAGGTGCCGTTATACACGGCTCCGCTCTCAACGACGAGATCCGGGCACCGGATATCGCCCTCGACGACGGCGGTGGAAAACAACTCAATCCGCGATTGGCCGACGACGTTTCCCTTAATGCGGCCGCGCGACGAGATCGTCCGCGCCTCGATTTTTGCCTCGACATCCGCCTTTTCGCCGATGTACAGATCTCCCGAAGCTTTTATTTCGCCCTTGAACCTGCCCTTGATCATCAACGGTTCCTTGAAGGACAGGACGCCGGTAAAATCGATATCCTCCGCCAAAACCGTCTCGATATCGGCTTCATCCCTGCGTTTCAGCATTTCGTTCACTTTATGCTCCATGAAAAATATTTCTTTTTCGTCATTCCGTCTCACACTGCCATTAATGGATGCGTTCGGCGATCCGAAGACCGCAGAACGGCAAAAATATCCTACCAATCCCCCTATCGTCTGTCAAGGCGAAGGCGCAATGAAGATCCCAATGGCGCTTCGGGATGTATTCCACCCGTTCCCCCTCGACGGAGCCTGTCCTGAGAGCTTGTCGAAGGTCTCGGGGAACGTTCGCTGAGCCCCTCGGCAAGCTCGGGATAAACTCCGCCGAAGCGAACATGGTTATTGAAGTGGGAAGCTTTCTACTTCGATTCGTCGTCGAGAATTTTATAGATTTTTTCCAAGGACCGATGCAGGTTGACGCGCATGTCCTTCGTATACGGGTTGTACCTTTGTATGTCCAAAAACAGCTGCCACGGATCGTTGCAGGTCTGCTCGACGATCTCGAGGAGCTTCCTGTACCCCAATGTGGCGATCGGAGATTTTTTCAGCGAGAGATCGGCGAGGACGCGGCCCATGTAGTGGGTGATGCCCTGGGTGAAGGCCGCCTCACGGTCGTGCGCGGCGGGATCCATCTCGATGTACTGAAGCCCGAGCGACAGAAAATAATCCTTCCAGAACCCGGCCGTCTCCCGGTCCGCCCGGACGGGGTACATGACGATCGGCAGGCCGGCGACGCCGGCCGATCCCGAGTCCGGCCCGAACATGGGATGAGTGGCGATGATCCGCACCCCCGGATCGAGGAGGCGCTCCATGAGACCCGCCGGGAACACCTTCACCGAACAGGTATCGAACACGACGGTCGGGGGCTTGACCTTTCCGCGCACGGCGCCGAGCACGTCCTCGAACGCGGAGATGGCCACGCAGAAGAAGAGCGCATCGCAGGCGCAGACATCGTCCTCGCCCGCCCATGTGACGCCGGCCGGAAGCTCATCCCGCTTCGTGCGCGAATACGCCTTGACTTCAAAACGGCCTGAAAGCAGCCGGGCCCAAAAAAGGCCGAAACGCCCCAAGCCGTATACTCCGACAGTCATCTTTCGATCACCCATTCTTTCGCCGTCTCACCCTTTTCTCCGGCCGGCGCATTTTCGCCGCATCGGCGATGGACATCGTATCATGCTCCCGTCGATTTTTAAAGTCCCCGCGAATCAACCGTCCCGTTATGAAATGAAAGGGATGAGGGCTTTGCGTTTCTTGGGATACTCCGAGAACGTCTTTTTATACCACGCATGGTAGCTGACGGCGCGCGGCGCCAGATTGGCCGCGGTCCAAACGGCGAAGGTGGCGCCGGCCCACGACCAGGTCAGCACCGCCCAGCCGATCCACTGGAGTATCTCGCCGAGATAATTTGGGCAGGAGACAAGCCTGAAGAAGCCCCGCCGCGGTATTTTGTAGGATTTGTCCTCACCGCGGCGCAGGTCGCGGAGAACGGCATCCGAATGGACGTGCAAAACGAACCCGACAAGGAAAAGGAGCGCGCCGCACACGAACCGGATGTCGAGGAGCCAACCTGGGGCGAGGAGATGCTCCCCGTGAAAAAGCGACCACCCATTGAAAAACGTGTTGAACAGGTTGAACCCCATACCGAAGAGCATGATGGTCAGCGGCAGGTTCGAAGGGTTCTCTCTTCGTAAAAACGGAAAAATGAGCGAACGATAGACGTAATGGCCGACCCAGAGAAGAAAAAAAACGATAGAGGGGAGGTCCCGGTTGCGGCCGGTCAGGAAAAAAACGGCGATGCCGGCCAGCGATACGACTTCCATGAGAAGCCAGCCGATTTTCGCCGGCAGCTTCGGTCCCCAGCCGGTTCGGCTGATCTTTCCATACGGCGCGGGAATGAAGAAGAGGGCCACGAAAGTGACGGCGGCGCATCCGCTCCACAGAACGAGTAAAATACGAAACAGCGATTCGTCGATCATGATCACGCTTTCCCCGCGGCCCCAACAGAGCCGCTCGCTTCGAACCAGGCGACGGTATCCTTGATTGTCTCTTCCAGGCTTCTGTGCCGATAGCCCAATTCCGTCTCCGCCTTCCGTGAGGAAACTGACCTATACTCCGCGAGTGTTTTCAAAGAATCGCGCGTATACAGCCGGCGGCTGCCGGTGATCGCCGAACCCAGCGCCAGAACAGGAAGCCCGATGTATGCGAACAACAGGGGGATGGTATACTTCGTCGTTTTCACCCCGGCGACCGCTTCGATCAGGCGCGAAAGGCCCTGCACCGATTCCCAGGTGCCGCCGAGAATATAGCGTTCCCCCCGCCTCCCCTTCTCCTCGGCCAGCACGGCTCCGGCCGCCACGTCCCGCGCGTCGACCCAGTTGAAGCCTCCCCGCACCAGGCCCGGCAGCCTGCCGCGAAGAAGCATGAGGAAGAAATCGCCCATGAGCGACGGTTTGAAATCGTACGGCCCGATGACGGCCGTCGGATTGACGATGACGGCGTCAAGCCCGCGTTGCACCGCGTCGAGTACGATCCGTTCGCCCTCCGCCTTCGTCGCGTCATACAGCATTCCCGAAGCACGATCGACCGGCGGCCGAGTTTCGTCGACCGTTTCGTCGGGCGACCCTGAGGAAATGGCGTGAATTGACGAAAAATGGACGAAGCGTCTCACGCCGCGCAAAAGCGCGGCGTCCGCCAGGTTTCGCGTTCCCTCGACGTTCGTCTCCGCCATTCCCCGCTCGTCTCTTTTGCTGATGGCGATCCGGGCCGCGCAATGATAGACGACGTCGACGCCCTCAAGCGCGCGCTCGACGCTTGTGCGATCAGTGATGTCGCAGGCCGTTTTTTCAATATCCAGCCCGGCGAAGGCGCGGAAGTCCTCATGCACGGCGGCGCGCACGCGACGGCCGCGCTTCAAGAGCACGCGGATGAGATTGGCGCCTACGTGCCCGGCGGCGCCGGTAATGAGGGTCACGCGACACATCCTGAAAAGAATTGTATCCTTACGGGCGTCAGGCGGCCGACGGCCGCCGATACACAGCGAGCATACCCTAGAGGACTTGAGTTGAGCAAGCAAAAAAAGCCGGCGAGGTGTGCGGCCTCGCCGGCGCATCGACTGTGTCACTTATTAAGCAAGGTAGATTATTTGAGCCAGGCGAAAATATCATTCAACGCCCTCGGGATTATTTTTGTCATCGTATAGTCTATATCCGATAATTGGACCTGGATAGGTTCTTCGTATCCCAGGGACACTATGATTTGTTTCCAATACCTTTTACTGAATTGCCACATGCTCAGACTTGTCTCCTTATCGATAAGCTGGATCGTAAAATCCATGTATGGTCCGGTGTATCGCGGATCTTTCGTCGCGAGATATCCCCATTCATTCACAGTGAGCGCGAGTATGTATTTCGTAGGAATATTATCGATAAGTCGGCTAAAATCATAGCCTGAATAATTTTCCGGATCATCTTGGTTTTTAGAATATTCCATCACCCCGTGAAATACCTGATTCTCTTTTATTGTAAAAAGATCCTCTATCTCCTTAGACTTGATCAAAAAAAGCTCGTCCATCTGGGCGCCGAGTGCGGGTACATTGACTTTCGAAAGCATTTCCAGATATTTCTTATCATAAAACATTCTCCAGGATTCTCGTCCGAAAATATCCATATCTTTCGTCAATTGACCTTTCACATTTATACTTGAAAACAAAGTAACCGGCACTGGAGTAGTAAAAGATTTTACAGGAAAACCGAGACGCGGTCCGGTCGTACAAGCGAAAATAAGCAGAACCGAAACGAATATAACCAAGTATTTACAGCCGGGCATACACCCTCCTTCATTACAAATCAAAACGATCTTGGAAGATCGCCGTTACATTTTTTCTTGAATGTAGCATCCCGTCTTGATCGTTTCAAGTGGCAATCTTATCCCGTTTGGCCACAGCGAACATATAATAACAAGCCTTTTCCTATGCAGTCGTACGCATTATAGACGGGCATAAAAAAAAGCGCGCTCCGAATGAAGCGCGCTTTTTTTACGAGATCATGTCCCTTAGAAGCTGAAGGTGAAAAAGATGGGAACCCACCAGTAGTTGGTCGATCCGGAAAGGGTATTCAACCGGTAATCGAATGCGATTCTCAGGGAAACGTCATCCAACGAAACATAGGGTTGGAATTCAAATGTCATGTTGGCTCCAGACGCCAAGGGCACACTGGAACCGACAATAAGTCCGACGGTGATCGGCTTAATGTTGTATGTCACTTCAAGGTTAGCTTCGATTTGCGGGTCACCAGCCTCAAGCGGGATGGTGCCCTTGGCGACGAGGTACAGTCCCAGATCGCCGATCTTATATCCGAAGCCGAGGTCCAACTGCAGGCTCATGGCGCGTTCCGCTTCCAAACCGGTGAAACTTCCATCGAGGTAGAGCGCCATGCCCGTGATCGCAAGCAGATCGAAGCGGGCGTAGATTTCATAGTTCGAACCGGTCGTCGCGTCAACAACATGAGTCCGCATGCCATTGTACACGTTCATGAACGCGGCGGTGATTCTCACGATATCTGGAATCGTATAAGCGGCCGCGACATTGATATTGTGAATCTGTCTTTCCCAGCTGAAACCGGCATCAAATCCGCCGAGGGGTCCCCAGGCGGCGTTCCCGGTCGGAGTGGGAGTCATCATGTTCACAGCAACCTGCAAACCGAGATCCTTGGGCTCGAGGACGAGCCAGAGGCCCCAACCGGACATGCGGCCGAGGTTGTTGTTCTGGTCGCTGTTGGGATTGGGTCCGTTCATCCGGAACATGTCGAAACCGTCACCGTTGTTGTAACCGACTATGACCGTGAGCAGGTCCGGAATGACCTTGCAGGAACCGTACATGTTTGACATGTTGATGTTGTTCGGGCCGCCGGCCAGAGTGCCGCTACCGGTACCAGTAACCGCTCCGGTAATGAGATCGGCGGTGCCGGTTACATTGGTGCTGACGAGCGGAGCATTGATTCCCTCACCGGTGTTGCTGAAAGCGCCGTTGTAGTAGGTGGTAATTTTGAACGAGAGGGTCGAGCTGGCAAAGCTCAGGTTGACGCCCATGCGCGTGCTTCCCCACCAGTTCGGGCCCCAGCCCACACCGACGGTAGAACCAGCATCGCTGCTGCCGCCGGCCATGGTGAAAACCGTCCGGCCCCAACAACCGATGCTGTATTCAGCAAAGGCCATGCTGCCGAATGCAAGTAAGGCCGCTATCAGAAGAATAGCTTTTTTCATTCAGTTCCTCCTTAAGTTTTTTTCAGGGTTATGTCCGAGCCAACGACCCTAAGCCATGACCCCATGCAAAGTATGAAACTTTGGTCCTCCTCAAAACTTTTTTTCTAGGGCATGCCCCGGCCAACGGCCTTCAGCCACGCCCCGCATTCCAATTTCAAGGCATTATAGCAACCTGATTTTTTGGTGTCAAGTGTCAAATATTTTTTTTTAAAAAAGGCTGAATTGTTGTTCATTCTCTCGTGTAAACACGGAAATGTCGTGCGATATTCCCTTTTCGTCCGTTGGAGTGACGGACTAAAACGAAAAAATTAAAATAATATATAAATCAACCGAAAAAAAACGGCCCCTTCTTACCCGGTTTATATCGATGTTTGAAAAAACCCTTGGCGGGCGCTTCTATTTTTCCTTCCTCTTCTAAAATCTCCAGCGTTTCCTCGATATCTTCCCGCTCCCAACCGCTCAGAAGTCCGAACCCCGCCCGGCCGAGAAGATCGTGGACCTGCGCCTCCCGGGTCACTTTGCCGAACAGCAGGGCGACGAGCTCGCGTTTCGTGTAGCGACGAGGAAAGGCCCGCACGACCTCGAGGATCTCACCGAATCCCTCGGGTGCGGGCTGGTGTTCACCGGCGCAGACATCGCAACCGCCGCATTCGCCTATCTCATGACTGAGCGCGGCCAGGAGAACCCGCCGGCGGCAACGGGTATCGTCCGCGGCGTAGGCGAAAACGCGCTCGTAGCGATCGCGGGCGAGGCCGGGCTCCATCGCCCCGCGGAAAAGCTCGTCGTCGCGGCCGCGAAAAAGCCATGCTCCGGCCGGCCCGCCGTCCCTGCCCGCACGCCCCGACTCCTGGAGATAGGCCTCGACCGACGGCGGCACGTCGCGGTGGATGACGGCGCGGATATCGGGCTTGTCGATGCCCATACCGTAGGCGGAGGTGGCGCAGAGCACACCGTTCTTCGTCGCGAAAAACCACTCCTCCACCCGGCGCCGCTCCGATCTCTCCAGGCCCGCATGGTAGAAAAAGACGTCCTCCGTGCCAAGCCTGCGCCGCAGGAGGCGGGCGGAGAGCTCAGCGCTTTTCCTGCTCCGGGTGAATACGACGAGCGGTTTGGGAGACCGCTGCACTAGCCGGTAGAGCGTCTGGTTTTTCGAGAGGGCGGGCACGACTCTATAAAAGATATTCGGCCGGTCCGGGACGTCGTTCACCACGACGCGTGGGCGGTCCTGGAAGAGATGTCGGTCGATATCGGCGACGATGCCGGGCGAAGCGGTGGCGGTATAGGCGCTCACCAGCGGGGCGCCCAGCCCGGCGGCGCTCTCTCCCAGGCCGAGGTAGGCGGGCCTGAACGTCGTGCCCCATTCCGAAATACAGTGCGCCTCGTCCACCACGAAGTGGGCCACGCCTACGCTTTTGAGCTCCCGGACGACTGAGGTCGAAGCGAGTATCTCGGGCACCGCGAAAACGATGCGTGAGACCCCCGATCTCAAGCGGCCGAAGATGCCGTCACGCTCCGAGCGCCCCTGGCCGCCGCGCAGCGCCTCGCACGCCACCCCGGTTTCCCGGAGCCTGCGCTCCTGGTCCTTGAGGAGCGAGAGGAGCGGCACCACGACGAGGGTCACGCCGGGCAGCAGCAGGGCGGGCAGCTGGAAACAGACCGATTTTCCCCCGCCGGTGGGGAAAACTACAAGCTGATGCATTCCCTCCAGCGTATTGGCGATCGCGAACCGCTGCCAGGGTGTCAGGGCGGTGATCCCGAATTGACGCTCGGCCAGCGCGGCGACCGGATCGGCCTGCGAATTCGGCGGATTCTCAGAATATTCCATCGCCTGTGAGTCTCCGGAATTCCTCCTCGAAATTGGGGGTAAAAATCCCCTTGGCCAAGCTCCCGATTATTTCCGGTTTTGAAAAAAATCGCGTTTCCGCGACCTCGTCCGGATCGATCCGAAAGGGTCCGTCGTTTTCAAGGAGAAAGGCGGACACGAATTCGGACTCAACGCCCGTCCGCCAGAAATAATTGTAGAGAAAGCGCGCGTTTTCCGCCCGGATCCCCAGCTCCTCCCGCGCCTCCCGCACCAACGCCCGCGGCGCGTCCTCGCCGAGCGCCACGTGCCCTCCCACGGCGGTGTCCCACATCCCCGGGAGGAGGTCTTTGGAGGCCGAGCGGCGCTGGAGGAGGAGCCGGCCGTCCGAGCCGAACACATGCAGATGCACGACCGGGTGCACGAGCGAAGGATTCCCGTGACATTCGGAACGCTTCGCCTTGCCGATCACGTTCCCGTCTTTGTCGACCAGGGGAAGGTATTCGATCATGCTTCGTCGTATTCCGCGGAGGCGAGCTTGACGCAGAAGGCGAGGACCTCCATCGCCTTTTCCACGTCCTCGACCGGGGGCCGGGTGGGCGCGATGCGTATGTTGGAATTCGCCGGGTCCTTTCCGAACGGGTAGGTCGAGCCGGCGGGAGTGACGGCCACGCCCGCGGCCTTGGCGAGCTCCACCACCCGGCTCGCCACGGGCCGCGCCGTGTCGAGGCTCACGAAATACCCGCCTTGGGGCTCGGTCCAGGAAGCCAGGCCCGTTCCGCCGAGCTCGCGGGAAAGCACCGCCTGCACGACGTCGAATTTGGGCTTGAGGAGCCGGGCGTGGTTGTTCATAAGCCCGGCCACCCCGCCCTTGTAGGAAGACAGGAATTTGGCGTGTCTATACTGCTCGATCTTATTCGGACCGATGAATTGGGTCCCGAAGAGCCGGGCCATATACTCGATGTTCCCGACACTCGAAGCCATGAAGCCCAGACCGGCGCCTGAAAACGTAATCTTCGAGGTGGAGCCGAAAAGGTAGACCCGATCCGGCCGGTCGGCCGCCTCGGCCGCGCGGAGGAGGTTTTTCGGGCGGGATTGATCCGCCGTCAAATGGTGCACCGCGTAGGCGTCGTCGGCGAAGACGGTGAAATCGTCGGCCGCGGTTTTCATGGCGGCCAGCCGGTCGACCGCCTCGTCGGAAATCGTCTCGCCGGTGGGATTGGAATAGGTGGGGACGAAGACGATGCCCTTGACCTCGTCGGACGAGGCGGCCAGCTTCTCCGCCGCCTCGATATCGGGTCCGCGGCCGGTCATCCGCACGACGGGCATCTCGAAGCCGAGCGCGTGGAGCAGGGTGAAGTGCCGGTCGTAGCCGGGAACGGCCACGATGATTTTGGGCGACGGATACCGGCACCAGGGCTTGGCCGAGCCCCTGAGCCCCTTTAAGAGGGCGAAACAAAGGACTTCGCTTAAGAGCTTGAGGCTCGCGTTGTTGCCCACGATGGTTTCCTCGGGCGCGACGCGAAGAATCTCGGCGGCAACGGCGCGGATCTCGGGGAGGCCTTCGACGCCGCCGGGATAATTGCGGATATCGATCCCACCCGGGGTTTTCACCTTGCTGCCGTCGACGATCGTGAGCATGGGATTGGAAAGGTCGAAATCGTCATCGCCCGGTTGTCCGCGCACGATGTCGAGCTTCAAACCTTGAGCTTTCAGCGCATCATATCGATTTTGCAATTCCTTCATCTCACCCATAGAGAGTCTCCTCCCCTTTGAACGTCGATTTTTCGCCGATTTACTGAGCCGCAACAAATATATCGATTTTCAATTTATGCGCAAAGGGGGTGAAATGCTTATTCCAGCAATTCACAATATAGAAAACGGAGTGCCATTCTGAGGCCGCATCTCGCAGCGTATCTCGAAACGAAGTTTCAAACGAGCTTCAAGCGCGGCCGAAAATCTCCCAACAACAAGAGTCCTTGAGACCATGAGCGGTTGGGAAATTCCTCGCGGAGTTCATCCTGAGTCCCTCGACAGAGCTCGGGACAGGCTCCGCCGAAGGGCTCGGAATGACATCTGGAATCCGGTCATATCAGAATTGCCGTACTTTTTCGCGGCAGTTCCGGAGGTTGCTCACGACCGGCTCTGGCTCACGAACGCTTTTTCGGTCCGCATAAAGCGATTGGAGAAGCCCGTTCACCCACTCCCGCTTCTGCCAGAGCACGCACCCGCCGCCGGTTTCATGGAGCTCGTCCGGATGTTCCCTCAAGCGGGCGAGAAGCGGCGAGCGGAGCGCCTCCACCAGACTTACAGAGCGGATGTTGGAATCGGAAAAAGGAGAGAAAGGACATGGTTCGACGGCGCCCTGGGCGGAGATGTGGACGAAACCGCGTCCCGCGGCCAGGCACCCGCCCGCTTCCTCCTCGTCCTGGGGCAGGTTGACGAAGACCGCCGGCAGGGTCCGGCGGAACCGGCGCATTTTTTCGGCCAGGTCGCGTCGTTGGGCTTGAGTGACGGTCAAATGCTCCGTCCCCGGATCGACCGGCGTGAATTCCACCATCAAGACGATCCGCATGCCCCGCACGGTGAGATCGCGGACGAAATCTTCGCCGGTCAGAACCGGGAAGTTCGCCCTCGTGAGCGTCAAAGAAGCGCCGAAAAAGACATTATTCCGCTTCAAGGCTTCCATTATGGAAAGCAGGGATCGGTGCACTCCCGGGCCGCGGCGCTCATCGGTTTCTTTTTCGCCGCCTTCCAGGCTCAAGAGCGGCACGATATTGGGCGTCCGGCGCAACCTCTTGACGAGGGCGGTATCGAGGAGAAGTCCGTTGGTGAAAACGAGGAAGACGATGTTCCTGAAACGCTCGGCAATATCGAGCAGTTCCGGTTTCAGGAACGGCTCTCCGCCGGCCACGACGAAGAAGGACACGCCCGCCTTGTCCGCCTCATCGACCAGCCGATACAGCCTTTCGGGTGTAAGTTCCGTTTTTGGGACTTCGTGCAGCGCACGGGCGTAACACCCCTTGCAGGCCAGGTTGCATCGTTCCGTGATGCTTAAAATAATGATGGGAGGAACCCTGACACCCAGGCGGAGCATTTTTTCCCTTTTTCCCGCCGCCCGGCCTAGACCGAGTATGGTCTTCAGGAATGAGAAAGCCGTCCTCGGATTTTTTATAGCGGTTTTAAGCGCGGTAAAGAAAAATATGCGCAGAAGCATGGTAAGTTGCGCATAATTGAATGCAAATTGGCTCATCTTTCCCCCTTATCGGTTTTTTTGCAAATTATTAATTGAAATATATATTAAATAACACTAAATGACAAA
>JAFGSW010000092.1 GCA_016934415.1 Spirochaetales bacterium
AGAAAATCGATTTTCGCTCAGTTCTCGACAGGCTCGAACTGACATCTCCGCGCTGATCCGGTCGTGCGACATCCTCTCAGGGTGACGTATTCGACGAAGTAGTAGTTATCAAATCCGCGCCGCCCTTGCCGATATCCCGACGTTGCGCTATTAATAATGCTAGGGCGAAAAGAAACTGCCGTTCACGCACCCCGAGAGTAGACGATCGACAAGAAGGCGCATGGAAGACACGCAGAGCTCCATTCCCATTTTTTACACCGACACTCGGTACGGCGGCGCGGCCGGGGCCTCTCCGGGAACGGGATTCACCCGCCATTTCACCCAGTCCGAGGATTTCTTCATTAAATTCGATTTCGAATACCTGACGCCGCGTTTCAAAATCCATCACGACATCGATGAGAAAAAGCCCGACGACGATTACCTGGCCGCGCTCGACGGGACGCTCTCCATTCTTACGGCGCGGGCGCCCGAGGTGTTCTTCGGCCTGACGTACTTTTTCGATCCCCAGGAGATTTTCAAGCCATGCTTTTTCCGAATTCACGAGAGCGGGGGGGAACTTTTTTTTTACCTTTTGCGCCTGGATTTCGGGTTCCGGCCGAACTACCAGTCGATCGTCGATCGCGGCGACAACGACGTCTCCCACGTCTCCCGCACCGATTGCCTGTTCCTCGAACCGCTCCTCATTCCCCTCCTCGGCTTCGAGGGGGAGGGGGCGAGCCGCCGGGCGGTCGTGAAATCGCTCATCTCCCGGACCTGGATCGGCGAGTACGGCCGGGGCTATTTCCGGCAGGGCATCTGGATGGACAACGATCTTACGAAATTTTTCACGCGCCTGTTCCTCGATCCCGACCGGCGCCCCTACCCCTACTACCCGTTTCAGTGCAACTACCGGACCGTCTGCGCCATGCCGGCTTCGTTCGGGGAGGAATCCCGCGACGCGGCCGCGGCGTCGCTCAAGGAGGCGGTCGCCTCCCTCGAACCCGCCTTGCCCGCCGTTCAGGACGCCCTCAAGAAGGCGGTGTTTTCCGAGGATCTTCCGGTCTTCCGTGAGCTCAAGAACCGCGCCCTCCCGGCGGCCGGCGCGGCCTGGAAGCCGGTATCGATACGCGCCTACCTCAACGCCCAGGGCCTGAAGGAGTATCAGATTGAAGACGACGCACCCGTTGCTTGACACCCGCCGCGTGACGGTCATGGGCCTCGGCCTGCACGGAGGAGGACTCGCCTCGGCGCTCTTCTTCGCGCGCCGCGGCGCCGCCGTCACCGTGACCGACCTCAGAAGCGAGGGCGACCTGCTCGCTTCGATCGGGAAACTGGCCGCCCACCCGGTGCGCTACGTTCTCGGCCGCCACGAGACGTCCGATTTCACGGCCGCAGACCTCGTCGTCAAGAACCCGGGCGTCCGCCTCGACTCGCCCTATCTTGCGGCCGCGCGCCTGGCCGGCGTGCGGATCGAGACGGACGTTTCGATCTTCGCGAACCTGTGCGACAATCCGATCCTGGCCGTCACCGGCAGCAAAGGCAAGTCGACCACCGCTTCCGCCATGCACTGGGGCGTGCGCGATAAATACCCGGGGGCGCGTCTCGGCGGCAACATCACCGTCTCGCCGCTCACCTTCCTGGAAGAGCTCGCCCCCGCCGATCCGGTGGTGCTCGAGCTCTCTTCCTGGCAGCTCGCGGACCTGGCCGGCTGCCCGCGGTTCAAGCCGCGCGTGAGCCTCATCACCAACATTTTGCCCGACCACCTGAACCGCTACCGGGACATGGACGAATACGTGGCGGACAAGAAACTCATCTATGCCTGCCAGGACGGAACGGACGTCTCGATTTTCAATCTGGACGATCCCCGGACGGAGGAATTCCGGGCCGAGGCGCGGGGCCGGAAGCTCTTCTTTTCCAGCCGGCCGCTGCCTGAAGACGCGGAGGGCGGCTGGCTTGAGGACGAGGCGGCCCGCCTGCGCCTTGACGGCCGCCTGACGACGATACTCGACCGCCCGCTTTCCCTGCCCGGCGAGCACAACCGGCGGAACCTGCTCGCCGCGGCCGTCGCCTTGAGCGCGTGGGGGATGGCGCCCGGGTCGCTCACCGAACGGCTGGCGCTCTTTCCCGGCATCGAGCACCGGCTCGAGCTCGTCGTCGAAAAGAACGGCATCCGGTACTATAACGATTCGGCGGCCACCATCCCGCACGCGATGCGCGAGGCGGTGCGCGCTCTTTCCGGTTTGAAAGCCGATGGAACCTCGTCGGGCCTCGTGCTCATCACGGGCGGAGCGGATAAAAACATCGATTTCGCCCCCCTCGCCGATGTGGCGCGCGCGCCGCGCGCGATCGTCCTCCTCGACGGCTCGGCCACCGCTAAAATCGCGGCCCTCCTCGATTCGCTCGGCGTGCCGTATCGCGGCCCGTTCCCGCGCCTCGAGCCCGCGGTGAATGAAGCGGCCGCCGCGGCCAGGCCGGGCGACGCGGTCCTCTTTTCCCCCGGGTGCGCCTCCTTCGGCTTGTTCCAGAACGAGTTCGACCGCGGCCGCCAATTCAAGGAAATCGTTTTGCGGCCGGGCGCGGATTGAGCGGGCGCATAAACATGCTATTGAAAAACCGAAAGCGGTTTTTCAATAGCTTCCATAGATGTAAACCAGAAATTGCCGGAACCTAAAGTGATAGATTTTTCATGATTTTTCGGCTGTTTACTCAATTCCTAAATTACAAAATCGAATCCGGCAATTTCATTAGTAGGTTGCTGAAAAAGCTCAACTTTTTCAGCAACCTACTAACACCTCCTGTAGACTTTCTTACCATATCCGATATTATTAGTGTATACTTCGAGTATCGCCTATGACCCGTACCGTGGATTCGGCCAGAAAGACTCATCGCCTTTCCCTCGGCGTTCTCTATAATGGAGACAACCTGTTCCAGGAACAAACCATCGAGGGAATCAGGGCGTTCGCCTCGGAATCCGGTCTCGATCTGTTCGCCTTTGACGCGGCCGCCTGTTCCGAAGCTGGCGGCGAGCCCGGCGCGGGCGACGCGGTGAAGGTTTCTTTCTGCAACCTGGTCAACAAACGCCTCATCGCTGGTCTCCTCATCCTTTCCGGCGCCTTCCCCTCCCGGACCCGGCGCGAAGAGAACCAGCTTTACAAACGATTCAATCCGCTGCCGCTGGTCACCGTCGGCTTTTCCCTCCCGGGCGCGCCGTCGGTCCTCCCCAACTGGCGGAAAAGCATGATCGATATCGTCCTCCACCTCGCGAGAGTTCACGGGCGCAAGCGGATCGCTTTCATCGCGGGCCCTGAAGGTGCGGCGTCGCGGGAGAAAATCGGGCAGTTCGAGGAGGCGCTCCGGCGGGCGAAACTCCCCCTCAACCGAAAGCTCATCATCACCGGAGACTACGGCATCGAGGGCGGCCGCCGGGCGGCGGCGCTTCTCGCCGCTGGGGCGAAACCCGCCTGCGACGCCGTCCTGGCCGCCAATGACGCCGCGGCGGCGGGCGCGATGGAGGAGCTCGTCCGGCGGGGCATCGACGTACCGGACCAATGTTCCGTCGCCGGCTGGCAGGACGAGGAGCTCGCCGCCGGCGCCTTTCTGCCCCTGACCACCGTCAGGCTCTCCCGGCGGACGATCGGGTGGAAGAGCGCGGAGCTCCTGGCCGGCATCGTCCGTGGTACGCGCAAAAGCGTCTCGCTCAAGGTTCCGGCCGAGTTCATCGTCCGCCGCTCGTGCGGCTGTCCCTCCCGCGGAGCCCGTTTCCCGACGGAGACGCGCACCGGACGGCGGAAGGCTGGAACCAAAGCGGTCCGGTTGAAAAAAAGAATGAGTGAAATCAGCGCGCTCATTCCGCCCTCTCCCGCCGCCGCCCGGCTTCTCGAAAAAAAGGCGCTGGCCCTGCTCGACAGCCTCCCCCGCGCCGCCGCCCGCGAACCCGGCGCTTTCAACCTCGTCTGGCGAAACCTGCTCTGTCTCGTCGCCGGCCTGCGCCTCGATCCCGATCCATGGATCAATCTCCTCTCGCTCCTCCGCCGGGACGCCCTCGAAATCGCGGCCGCCTCCGATGCGGCCGGGATAGAGGCGGTCTTCAGCGAGGCCTTGACGTTCGCCGCGGAGCTGAAGCAGAGAAGCGCGTTGTTTTCGAAATCGCTTTTCCTCGAACAAGCCCTGCGTCTGCGGGCCGTGGAGCACCGGCTTTTGACGGCCGTCTCCCCGGACGAGGTGAGGCGTGTCGTCCTGGAAGATTTCCCCCGTCTCGGCGTCACCGCCTGTTCCTTTTCGCTGCACGTCCCGTCCCGCTCGCCACTCCACTACTCGAGGCTCGCGGCGGGCTACGACGGCGAAAAGATCCCCGCCGCGTCCGCCGGCCGCGCGCCGTTTCTCACCAACCGGCTGTTTCCCCCCGGCGCGGTCGATACGCGAAAACGCACATCGTTCTTCATCGAGCCGCTCTACGCCGGCACCGAGTTCCTGGGACTCTGCAACCTGTCGGTCGAGAGGACCGACCTCGCGCTGATCGGCATTCTGCGCAAGAGCCTGCAGGGCGCACTCCTCAATTCGTCCCGCCGGGACTCCGCGCGGGAGGCTCGCACCGAGCTCGAAGCCCGACTCTCAAGCCAGGCGCGCGAGCTCCTCGAGCTGAGCGAGAGGTTCCAGCGGGAGAAGCGCACCGTCGAGAGGTTGCGCGAAGAGCTCAACCGGAGCGAGGAGCGCTACCGGAAATGGTTCGAGGAGGATTTCACCGGCAACTTCATTGCGGCGGCCAACGGCGACATCATCAACTGCAACGCCGCCTTCGCCCGCATCTTCGGTTTCCACTCTGTGGCCGAGGCGCACCGGGCAAATTTCGGAAACCTCTACCCGAACAAATCGGCGCTCGAGGACTTTTACACGCTCTTGGGCGTGGTGCGGCGCATCGAATATTACGAGTCGGAGTTCGTGCGCCAGGACGGCACGGTGCTGCACATCATCGGGAACATCATCGGCTCGTTCGACGAGGACAACAATCTCGTGGAGATGCAGGGGTTCCTGTTCGACAACACGGAGCGCAAGCGGCTCGAGGACGAGCTGCGGCACGCGCACAAGATGGACGCCATCGGCCGCCTGGCGGGCGGGATCGCGCACGACTTCAACAACATCCTCACCGGCATCATGGGCTACGCGGAGCTCCTCCTCGACAAGATTCCGAAGAGCGACCCGAGCCAGCGCGACGTCGAGGAGATCAAGAAGGCGGCCAAGAGCGCCGCCTCGCTCACCCGCCAGCTCCTCGCCTTCAGCCGCAAGCAGATTTTGAAACCCCTCTACCTCGACCTGAACGACGTCGTGCAGAGCATGCGCGACCTCCTCATCCGCATCATCGGCGAGCACATCAGCCTCGTCACCGAGCTCGACCCGGACCTGAAGCCCGTCAAGGCCGACCGCGGCCAGATCGAGCAGGTGATCATGAATCTCGTCATCAACTCGCGCGACGCCCTCCCCCAGGGAGGGACCATCGTCCTCACCACCCGCAACAAGACCATCGACGGCACCATCGAGCTCTCCACCTCCGCCGACATCAAGCCCGGCCCCTACGTCGTGCTCGAGGTGTGCGACAACGGCGTGGGCATGGACCTGGAGACCCAGTCCCACATCTTCGAGCCCTTCTTCTCCACCAAAAAGCCCGGCCAGGGCGTGGGGCTGGGGCTGTCGACCGTTTACGGCATCATCACCCAGAGCGGCGGCTTCCCGGAAGTGGTGAGCGAGCCGCACCGCGGCACCACGATGCGGATCTACCTGCCCCAGTACTCGGTGACGGCGGAAGTGCGGGCGGAGCGGCTTTCCTACACGGAGGAGATGAAGGGGAACGAGACCATTCTGCTCGTGGAGGACGAGGACTTCGTGCGCGAGCTGGCGGAGAAGGTCTTGAGCCGCGAGGGCTACCATGTGCTCGCCGCCCACAACGCCCAGGAGGCGCTGAGCCTGGTGAAGAAGCACAGCCTCACCTTCGACCTCGTCGTCACCGACATCGTCATGCCCGGGGCGTCCGGCGTCGAGCTCGGCCAGAAGATCCAGGCCCTGCGGCCGGAGATCAAGGTGCTCTACATGTCGGGCTACGACGACAAGATGCTTTCCCAGCACGGGGAAAGCGTCACCCGGCTCAACTTCATCCAGAAGCCGTTCACCCCCGAGCTTTTCCTGCGCAAGGTCCAGGACGCGCTCAACCGTTGATCCACTCCCCGGGAGAGGGAACCACGGATAACACGGATGAGGAAGGGAGGAGAGGCTGAGGAATCCGGGAAAGGGGGAAAAAGCAGGAGCAAGAAAAAAATAAAATTATAAAAAGAACATTAGAAACCAAAAAAAAATTTCTTTTACGCTCTTTCCTTGATTTTTTATCTTTGCCTCCGTCTCTCTTTTCCCGGTTTCCTTATTTCCTGGCTTCCTGATTGAATTGTTCCTCAATGCACGTTGCCGTTCTTCACCTTGAAGACTTCCAGCTTTTTCCCGCCGACCTCGAGCGGAACGTCCTGCACGCGCACCATACCGTCCTTGACGTTGAACGGCACGGAGAAGAAGGTGTCGACGGTGATCTGCCCGGCGCCGGCCTCGGCCGGCGCCTCGCCCGACAGGTGGACGCGGTCGCCCGGCCGCGCGTGGGGCGCGAAAATCACCTCCACGGCGTCTCCCTCCTCCGCGGCCAGGAGCATCCCCTGGCTTTCCGTGCCGCGCAGCTTGGCGGGCTTGAGATTGGCGGCGATGACGACATGCTTGCCGTTGAGATCGTCTTCCCTGTAATACGGCACCAAGCCGGACACGATCTGCCGGATCTCGCCGCCGCCCAGGTCGATTTTCTCTATATAGAGTTTCTCCGCCTGCGGATGCCGCTCGATGCTCACGATCTTGGCCACTTTGAGCACGAACTTTTCCCGGAAAAGTCCGACCGGGTCTTCGGCGATCTTCGGCTCCGGGTGCCTCGAGTCCGGCTTTTTCGCTTCGGGCGCGGCTTTCGCCGAAGGCGCGGCCTGGCCCGAACACTTCATACGCAGCTCCTCGATCTTTTTGTCGTCGAGCTTTTCGAAGAGGAGCTCGGGCTGCCTCACCTCCCTCAGTCCCCCGGTCGTTCCCAGGAGAGACCAGTCCGGCGACTCGAGGCCGAGGAATCCGAGAACGCGGGCCGAGGTCGACGGGAGATAGGGGTGGACGAGGATGGCCAGGTCGCGCACGAGGTAGGCGAGCTCGTTCATGAGGACGGCCGCCTTTTCGGGCGCCTCGGTGACGGCCTTCCAGGGCGCGGCGTCCTGGAAGCGCTTGTTGCCGATCGAGGAAAGCTCGAAGACGAGGCGGAAGGCCTGCCGGAGCTCGATCGCCTCGAACGCCTGCTCGATCTTCTTCTCGTACTCTTTCACCTCGGCCCAGAATGTCTCGTCGATTTTCCCTTCGGGCAGCCTGCCGTCGTAAAAGCGGCGGACGAAGGTGAGGGAGCGGTTGACGAGGTTCGAGAGGTTGCCCACGAGCTCGCTCGACACCTTTTCCCGGAAATCGTTCCAGGTGAAATTGAAATCGTTCTTCTCCGGGCGGTTGTAGAAAAGGTAGAACCGCCACATGTCCGCCGGCAGGCCGGACGCCATCGCGTCGTCGCCGAACACGCCCACGCCGCGGCTCTTGGAGAACTTGCCGCCCTCGTAGTTCATGTACTCGGAGCTCGCCATGTGGTTGAGCATCGTCCACTTCCCTCCCGCGCCGAGGAGGGAGCTCGGGAAGATGACGGTGTGGAACGGGATGTTGTCCTTGCCGATGAACTGGAAGAGCTCCACGCCTTCCGGGTTCTTCCACCACGCTTCCCAGTCTTTGGTGTGCCCGGCGGTGATCGAGATGTAGCCGATGGGCGCGTCGAACCAGACGTAGAATACCTTGTCCTCGAAGCCCTTCTTGGGCACCGGAATGCCCCAGGAGAGATCGCGCGTGATGGAGCGCTCCTTGAGCCCGTCGCGGATCCAGGCTTCGGTCATCTTCTGCGCGTTGTGCGCCCACGATCCCCTGCCCGCGGCCTTTTCCTGCCAGGCTTTGAGGAGGGGGAGGATCTTGGGGAGGTTGATGTACAGGTGCGTCGTCTTTTTCGGCGCCGGCGCCCGGCCGCAGAGGTGGCAGCGGGGATTTTTCAGGTCGGTCGGATCGAGAAGCTTGCCGCAGTTGTCGCACTGGTCGCCGCGCGCGTCCTCCGACCCGCAGTGCGGGCAGGTGCCGTCGACGTACCGGTCGGCGAGGAAACGCTTGTCGTTCTCGCAGTAGAGCTGCTCGCCGGTCTTTTCGGTGATGAAGCCGTTCGCGTCCAGACCCTTGAAGATCGATTGGGTGATCTCCGTGTGCGTCGGCGTTGAAGTCCGCCCGAACCGGTCGAAAGCGATCCCGAACCAGGCGTACGTGTCGGCGTGGATCTTGTGGTAACGGTCGCACAGCTCCCGGGGGGTGGTCTTTTCCTCGATCGCCCGGGTCTCGGTGGCGGTGCCGTACTCGTCCGTGCCGCAGATATAAAGCGTGTCGTACCCCCGCTGCCGGCACGAGCGGGCGAACACATCCGCGGAGAGCACCTGGAGAAGCGTGCCCAGGTGGGGGACATTGTTGACGTACGGCAGGGCCGATGTTATCAATCTTCTCTTGCTCATGGATAACTAATAGTTGACGACCCGGCACCTGTCAAGGGGAGAAGGGGGAGAGAAGAACCCGCGGTTGACGCGGAGAGGCGCGGATGAGAAAAAAGGGGCCGCCCTTGCGGGACAGCCCCTTCTCCTTTATCGCGTCGTTTTCGTTTTCCCGCCGCGGATATTATACGGGTTTCATGTGCTTCTGAACTTTCCTTTTATTGGGGTACTCGTTCAAAGCCATCAGCTTGGCCTTCTTGGCCAGTTTCTCTTTCAATCGCTTTTTCATGGTTTTCAGGTTCCTTTCCGTTTACCCGTCGATTATATCATAGATATGTTCGGGCAAAACATTTATTTTCACTTTGTTTTTCTTGTTTTTGATTGCCCTTTTTCGATGGTAATACCCGCTTTCCTCCCCATGAACGTCTCTTTCGACTTTCCTTTACCCAGCCCTCGCCTCACGCGCCTCTTGCAGTCGTCGAGTCAAAATTGTTATGATACCAAATGTCCGGCGGGCGATTTGGGGCGGTCCGCTGCGACCTTATCCCCAGGAGGATATAATGGACAAGTCTCCCGTAAAATTCATCCGCGCCGGCGCCTTCGGGCTGGTCCTCGTTTTTTTCTTCCTTCCGTTCGTCGTGGTCTCCTGTCCGAATACTGATAAAGCGGTTTCGGTCACCGGCATCCAACTCTCGACCGGAACGGTGATTCGGGGCGCCACCTTCGGCCCCAATGTCGAAAACCGCCGGATACCCCTCCATTGGCAGGCGCTCGCCGCCCTCCTCTGCGCGGTGGCCGGCATCGTCGTTTCGTTCCTGCCGAAGAAACCGTCATTCTTCGCCTGCCTCATCGCGGGCGCGGGCGGCATTCTCTTCATGATCCTCCTCAGGACCCGTATCGCGGCCGAGGGCGCCGAATGGGTGAACCAGGGATTTCGTCTCACCTATGCGAGCGGCTTCTGGACGACGATCACGCTCTTCTGCATCGCCGTCGTCGTCACCCTGGTTTTCAATCCCTACATCAAATGGAAGTTCCCCGCGCCGAGGAAGCGAACCACCAGGAGACGACGGTAGGGAAAAAACCATACCGAAGAACATTCTCGTATGCATCGACCATGATAAAGCAAAGACTGGATACTCCTTTCCGTAATTGTCAATAGAGAACGCATCGTAAAGAGATTGCTTCGGGCCGATCAAGGTAAAATTGGATACGCAATAGCAGGGCCCTCGCAATGACCTGCTACTGAAAGACTCTATTCCGTCCTTTCCAGCCGGGGACGGCGGGGGTCCGGAGCGTTCCAATGTCCATGGATGGACAGGTGCCGCGGGGCGCATGGAGGCGTGGATGAAATCCAAAGTATTTCAGTACCGATGCGATGAAAGCTCATACATTTATGGACCCGCGGCCGAGGCATGGATGCCGAGGCACGCGGGTTGGGGTGGAGCCGTCCCATTCCCCGCGAAGGGAAACACTTCTCGTCTATGACAATATAGTTTTTATAGAGACGCCAGTTTGAGAATATTGTCTGGCAGGTTCTCTCGGCAACCGCCGAAATGGAAAGATGAAGCTCCCGCGCCGCAGGCGCCCGCCGACGCAGTCAACCCTGAAACGCCCGATCGAAAACCTCGAGCATGAGACCGAAGGCCCCCTCCAGGGTGCCCTGAAAAGTGAACCCGGACGCGAGCTTGTGTCCGCCGCCGCCGAAACGCCGGGCGACGTCGGACACGTCGAAATCGTTGAGCGAGCGCAGGCCGACCGACACGAGCCTGTCCGATTCTTCGCGCAAAAACACGATCACCTCCACCCCGTTCACCGTTTGATAGAGGCTGTAGAGCTCCTCGGAGCTCCGCACGTTGGGACCGGCCTCCTCCTTCTCGTGCCGGGACTGGGTGATGATGACGAGGCGTCCCCCGTGGAGGCTGCGGGCGTTTTGAAGAAGACGGCCCAGGAGCTTACGCTGGGCGAAGCTTCTGTTCCCGAACATGGCCTGGTAGGCGGCCTTGGGGCTGGCGCCGCGGCTCACGAGGAAGAGGGCGGTTTCGAAAACCTCGGTGAAGCCGCTTTCGCAGTGGCGGAAAAAGCCGGTGTCCGTGCACAGGCCGAAGAAAAGCCAGTCGGCTTCCCGCCGGGTCGGCGTCTCGCCCAAGGCCGGAAAAAGCCTGGCGACGAGCGAAGCGGTCGAGGCGGCCCGCGGGTCGACGAACCTGACCGTGCCGAACGTCTCGCCGACCGCGTGGTGGTCGATGACGAGAACCGGGCGGGCGAGGAGCGGTTTGTAGCGTTCGCTGATCCGTTCGGAGGTGGAGCAGTCGAGGACGATGACGGCTTCGCCCGGGACCTCTTCCGGACGTTCACGGGTGAAATACCGGGCGAACGCCTCGGTCTCCGGCCGGTCGAAGGGACCCTCCTGCAGCGCCAGCGCCTTCTTGCCCAACCGCTCGAGCAACGAACACAGGCCGAGCTGGGCGCCGAGGCAGTCGCCGTCCGGTTCCACGTGGCCGACGATGAGGAAATAGTGATGTTCCCTGAGGAAATCGAGAGCCTCGGGGATTGCCGGTTGAACCATGTTGGCCGCTCTTTACTCTTGCAAGAGGAGGAGTTCGCGCTGGGGCGTCCCTCCCGAGATAACGGGTCGTTCGTTTTTGATATAGACGTCTATTTCCGAGCGAATTCCGAAATCGTCCAAGTATACCCCGGGTTCCACCGAAAAGCAAGTCCTTTCGGCCAGCGGCCGGGTGTCCGGGAATTCGCGCGAGTCCAGGTTGACGCCGAAGCCGTGCACCTCGGCGTCGATCGAGTGCCCGGTGCGGTGGCGGATCGCGCCGCCGTAGCCCGCCGCCGTGAGACTCTCCTCGGCGCAGGCGTCCGCCTCGGCCCCGGTCACGGTCTCACCGCGTTCGAGCTTCCCGGCGATGAAGGCGACGGCCCCGTCCCGCGCCTCGCGCACGGCCCGGAAGGCGCGCTCGACCTCCGCGGGCGGGCTTGAGCCCAAGAATCCCGACCAGGAGATGTCGGCGTACACCGCGTCCGGCCGTTTCAGCTTGCCCCACATGTCGAGCTGGACGACGCGGCCGCGTTCGAGCTTTTCCCCGGCCTCGCCCGGGAAATAATGCGGCAGGGACGTGTTCCGGCCCGCGCCCACGATGAGCGGCCCGTCGGTTTCGAGATTATGGCGCTCGAAGAGTTCCATGATCCAGCCGTGAACGTCGCCTTCGCGGATCGTCTTTTTCCCGCCGCGAAAGGACGATGCGATCCGCTCCCACACGACATCCACGATCCCGCGCAGGGCGCGCGCCGCCTCCTCATGGCTCGACAGCTCTTCGTCCGAGAGGAGGCTCAAGACCGCGGGGATGAGCTCGTCGGCGCTCGCGAGGCGGAAACCGGCCGCCTCGGCCCGGAGCGCGAAACCGTGGTCGAGGAACGAGAGGCGGGGGAAGCGGTCGGAGAAGTCGGCGGCCCAGGGGGCGCCCGGGCCGGACGCATCCCGGCCGATCCCGGCCAGCTTCGCGTCGAACTCCTCGCGGCCCCGGTAAACGACCGTGCGGCCCGGCACGCGGTCGAGGATGCCCGGCTCGACGGCGGGGACGAGCTTCACGGTGTCGCCGCGGGCGGAGCAGAGGCAAAGCCAGGGGCGGGTATTGGCCGCCAGCCTGTCGATCCCGAGAATCCGGTCGGCGATTTCGTCGTGGTGGTGTTGGTTATAAAAAAGCCATCCGGCGAGAGACCCCCCCCGGATGGCTTCGAACAGGCGCGGGAGCCGATCCATTAAAATTTGATTTCCAGTTGGTCGGGGAATCTCCCCTTGAGCTCGTCGTCGGTGCCGTGCAGGACGTAGGTGCCGGAGAGGCTGTCGACGGCGTAGATGACGACGTGATCGAGCCGGCCTTCGATCCAGGTGGCGGAAAGATATGGATACTCGGGGCCCTTGCCGAAGACGATCACGGCCTTGCCGGTCGTCCCGGAAAACTGCTTGTTCCCGATGTAGAGCTCCATGAGATCGTAGGTCGAATTCCGGTACGCCACCATGTACCCGTAGCGGCAGACGTAGATCCGCTCGATCGGAAAGGTTTTGGTGTAGACGTCGCGCTTCTTGATATCCTGATTCTGGGCAAAAAGCGGCGCGACAAGCGACCCCAGAAGCAGGCACGTCACGAACAGGCGTTTTTTACTCATCGGACTCTCCTTCCCGAAACGGTGACGCTGTCATTATAATCCTTCACGGACGGGGAATGCAAGTTTATTTTGAAAAAACGATGCGTAAAGGATCTTTTCCCCGAGGAATTTATGAGGAAGCCGGGAAGGGAGGAAACCAGGAAAAGGAAATGAGTAAAGAATGAAAAAAACAGAAACTATCAATTCCATACTATTTTTATAGTTTTTTACCCCTCATCCTTCCTGGCTTCCTTTCTTCCTGGTTTCCTTATCGAATTTCAAGGCAAGCTTCGGCTCTTGCATTCAATGGATCGATGCGCCATAATTATGAGGAACGCCCCCGGAGGGCCGCGGTGAACGAGCCACAATTATCAGTCATTCTCCCCGCCACTTCCCCTCAGGTGGTTTTAAACGAAGCGCAAAGAATCTTCGCCTTCCACTATCCGGCGGACGCGTTCGCTCCGGTGTCGAGGTTGTTCGGCCTGGCGGCCGACCTTTTCGAGGGCCGCTTCCCCGGCTACCGCCGCTGCAACACCGAATACCACAACCTGGCCCACACCGTCGACACCTTCCTCGCCGTGATCCGGATCGTCGACGGATTCAACCTGACCGAGGGATCCTTCGACGCGACGACCGCCGTCCGCCTGCTCTCCGCCGCCCTTTTCCACGATTCGGGATACATCCAGAAGGACTGGGACACCCTGGGAACGGGCGCGAAATACACGCGCGAACACGTCACGAGGAGCAAGGAATTCATCGTCGAGAACGCGGCCGCGCTCGGACTTTCCAGGGAGGACGTGTCCGTCATCAGCCGGTACGTCGATTCCACCGAGACCGCCCCCATCCTCAAGCGCGATTCGGGCGCGTCGCTCGCCGAGCGGACGGCCGCTCCGCTCCTCGGCGCCGCCGATCTCGTCGCCCAGATGTCGGACCGGGTCTACCTGGAGAAGCTCCTCTTCCTCTACTACGAATTCCGGGAGGCCGAAATCGACGGCTACGGCACCGAATACGACGTCATTCGCCACACCCTCGAATTCTACGACGTCGTCAACTCCCGCCTCGAAAAGGATTACGGGGGCGTGCACCTCTATACGAGGCGGCATTTCAATGAGCGGTTCGACGTCGACCGGGACCTGTACGGCGAGGCGATCGAGAGCAACATGGAGTACGTGCGCGCCATCATGGACGACCCCAAGTCCAATTTCCGCGCCAAGCTCAAGCGGACCACCGGCTGATCGGGGGGACAAGCCGCATGCGCTACGACGTCATCATCGACCGGAGCCTGGGGAAGGCCGTCCCCGCCGACGGCGTCCGCACAGCGCCGGTTCACTACACCGACGACATTCCCGTCACGGTGAAACAAATCCGCGACGCGGTCAAGGCGGCGGAGCGCGGGCTTTTGGTGTTCGTCTCCGCCGAGCGGGAAAAACCCGCCCTTGCCTGCCTGAAGCGCCTTTCCCCTTCCCGCATCTTGAGCCGCGTTATCGTGGTAGCCGTCGACCGGGACGGCCGCGGCGGCCGGAAGGGAAAACGAGTCCGCGTATCCAATCCCCCCGAATCCAAGCTCGTCTCCGGTTTTCGCACCTCCCCCCTCTCGGAGCGGGAGGTCGCCTTCATCGTCGGCGACAGCCTCGCCTTTTTCCGATCCTCTTTCCGCCGGCTGCGGCGCGAACGGAAGCTCGCCCTCGTTTTCAAGGACACCGACCGGGATCAGGAAGACCTCATCAAGATCGGGCGGGCCCTCTCCACCGAAAAAAACATCGACGCCCTCTTCCGGATGATCCTCGCCCGGGCGATGAACATCACCGGCGCGGACGCGGGCACGATTTACATCATCGAGAAAAAAAAGTCGGGTGAGAAGCGGATCCGCGTGAAGTACTCCCACACCTCCTCCCGGACGATCGACTTCGAGGAATCGATCCTCCCCTACTCGCGGGAGACGATCGCCGGCTACGTCGCGATCACCGGCAAGGTCCTCAATATTCCCGACGTCGCCCGGCTCGGCGCGGGAAGCCCGGTTACCTACAACCCGCGCTACGACCGCGAGCACCATTACCGGACGAAGAGCATGCTCGTCGTGCCCATGCGCAATCACGCGGACGAAATCATCGGCGTCATCCAGCTCATCAACAGCAAGGAGAACCAGACCGCGGCCGCGCGCGCCCGGCGCGAACCGGGGGACATCGTGCTCGCCGCGGACTCCGACTACGACCGCTTCGTCGCGCCCTTCGCCCGGCGCTACGACCGTCTGCTCGAGGCGGTCGCCGGGCAGGCCGCCATCGCCATCGAGAACGCGCGCATGATCAGGCGGATCGAAAGCCAGTTCGACGAATTCGTGAAAGCGTCCGTGTCCGCCATCGAGTCGCGCGACGAGGCGACGCGCGGCCATTCCGAGCGGGTGGCGCGCCTGTGCGCCCGGATGGCGGAGGCGATCGACCGGCGCACGACGGGGCCCTTCAAGGACGTCTCTTTTCCCGCGCAGCGCCGCCGGGAGCTCGACTACGCCGCCCTCCTGCACGACTTCGGGAAGGTCTACCTCGATGCGCGCATCTTCCTCAAGGCGAAAAAGCTCTACCCCGAGGACCTTGACGCGCTCATGCGGAAGATCGACATCGCCTTCCGCCAGGCCGAGATCGCGATTCTGAGCCGCGAGGTGGAGCTGTTAAGCGGCGGGGCCGCGTCGCCGGAACGGCTCGCCGCCGCGCGCGAGCTGGCCGGGAAACGCGAGGAGAACCGGCGCACGCTGGCCGCGGCCCGCGAGCGCATCCGGGCCTTGAACGAGCCGACCGTCGCCCGGGACGATCCGCGGACGGTCGTGGACGAGGTGGCGGCCGTCCTCGCATCCTTCGCCTGCCCGGACTTCGACGGCCGGCCGCTCGATCTCTTCGACGAGCGGGAGAGAGACGCGCTCCTCATCCCCCGCGGCAGCCTCACCCCGGGAGAGAAACGCGAGATCGAAAGCCACGTGGAGCACACCTACAATTTCGTGAGCAAGATCCCCTGGCCCGGGGAGTGGGAACGGATTCCCGAGATCGCCCGCGACCACCATGAGTTCCTCGACGGTTCGGGGTACCCGCGTCGCCTCACGGGCCGGGATTCGATCCCTCTCGAGGCCCGCATGATGTGCATCGCGGACATCTTCGACGCCCTCACCGCCAGCGACCGCCCCTACAAGAAGGCCGTCCCCTTGGAGAGGGCGCTTCACATCCTCAAGGAGGAGATGCGGGCCGGCAAGCTCGATCCCGATCTTCTCGCCCTGTTCGAGGAGGAGAGAATCTGGGAAGAAGATACCTCCCCGCCGAAAAAATGAACGACCGATCACAGCGTCCGCGGTTTTCCTCATAATAAATGTGCATTTTTCCGTCACGCCGCATATAATTGAAATGTGCGGCGGATAGGTCCTCGAGACTCCACGCGGGCGGGGCCGAGCGCCGCCGATCCCCGGCAAGGAGCGAGACATGGTGTACCCCCGCATTCGCCTGAAAATAAACTACAGTATGGCGATCACAGCCTTGGTCTTCGTCTCCGGCATGTGGATTTTCAATTCAGAGGTGCTCAATCACGACTGGCGGGCTTCCCTCACGGCAATGCCGCTCGTCGCGTTCATTGTCGGCAGCATCATCACGGCGGCGGCGGCGGTCAATTTTTTCTCGCTCCGGCCCCTCGTCGCCTGCCTGAAAAAAATCGAGACGGGAGGACAACCGGGACCCGCCGAGCGGCGACGGGCGCTCGCCGCCACGGTCAGACTCCCCGCCGTCATTATCGTCCTAAATGTTTTCGGGTTCTTTATCGGCCCGCTGGGCCAATTGGTTCCCCAGGCCCTCATCAACGGCCAAAGCCTCTTCCTCCCCGTCCCTCTCCTCACCGTTTTCTACAATGTGCTCATCGGATTCGCCTGTTCGCTCACCATCATCCTCGAGCACGCGGTCCTCCTCTCCGGCGCCAAGCGCGTCCTCAACGTCACGAGCCGGGATGAGCTCGGCGGCGGCGCCGGACGGCGCATGAGCGATCTCAGCCTTCGCCTGAAAAACGTTCTCTTCCCTTTCGGTATAGCGATCCTCCTCGGCGCCATGATGGGCGTCGCCGGGTTCAGCTTCTTTTCACGCGAGATACGGTCAACCGCGGCGCCGTCCGGGACCGGGGGCGGAGATGTTTTCCTCCAAAAAGAATGGGGCTTCCTCGCTTCCTCGGGCGCGCTCTTTCTCATTCTCCTCGCCGCCGCCCTGGGTCTCTCGCTGTTTTTCTCGAGCGAGACCTCGTCGTACCTGAAGACATTTTCCGCCAACCTTTCGCGCCTCCTCGCCGGACAGGGCGATCTTTCCCGGCGTCTTCCCCTCCTCCAGTACAACGAGCTCGGGGACCTGGCGGCGCTCTACAACCGGCTGATCGACACGCTGCGCGGCCTGCTCGTGCGGGTGAAGGCCGAAGCCGAGGGGACAGCCGTCTCCTCGGAGGAGCTCAACCGATTCATCGAGAAATGCTCCGTCTCCGTCGCCGAAATCTCCACGAGCACCGGCCGGGTGAACTCGGAGACCGAGCGGCAATCGCATGCGGTCGGGAGCGCCACCCTCGCCATCGGGGAAATTCTCAATTCGATCGAGGAAGTGAAGGAAAGCGTCACCACGCAGGCGAGCTTCATCGAACAGACCTCGTCCGCCATCAACCAGATGAGCGCGAACGTGGCCTCGGTGACGACGGCGAGCCGGGAAGCCCGCTCCCTGTCCGAGGCGCTCGTCGCGCTCGCCCGCGACGGCGAGGAAAAGGTCGGACGGACCATCGAGGCGATCGAGGGGATCGAAAAGGCCTCGCGGCTCGTGACCGAGATCGTGGCCGTCATCTCGCGCATCGCCTCCCAGACCAACCTTCTCGCCATGAACGCCTCCATCGAAGCCGCCCACGCCGGCTCGTTCGGTAAGGGGTTCTCGGTGGTGGCCGACGAGGTAAAAAAACTCGCCGAGGAGAGCGCGCAGAGCGCGGTCCGGATCGAGAACGAGATCGAGGCGATGACCCGGTCGGTGGTCGAGGGGGCCGCGCTTTCCCGGACGACCGGCGAGGCGCTCGGTAAAATTTCCTCCGACATCAACAGGAGCACGACCCTGATGGTCTCGATCGCCCAGGCGATGGAGGAGCAGGACGCCGGAACCCGCGAAATCCTCGACTCCGTGTCGAGCATTATCCGGACGACGCAGCGCATCCAGACGCAGACCGGTGACCAGTTCGCCCGGAGCACGAAAATCCGCGAAAACATGGACCTGCTCGTCAGCTCGGCCGCGGACATCCGGACGGCGGCCCGCTCCCAGGGGACGAACTTAAGCGCGCTCAGGGAAGCGATCAATGAGCTGGGGAAGGTGACGGCGAAGAACCGGGAAGTGGTCCAGGAACTGAATGAAGCGGTGGGGAAGTTCAGGCTTTAGTTCGTTGTCAACCGGTGTACGACTTTTCCAGCGGCTGTGCAAATCGATGAACTTGAGAAAAATCGATTGGCTCTTAATACGGTGAAAATTCTCTACGGCACCGCCTCCGCGGGCGGACCGGGGGGAAGCGGGGGGAGCGAGGGAAGCAGCAGGCACCAGGCGGCCAGGACGAGGCAGAAAAATCCGAGCACGGGCAGGAACGTCGCCAGAGCGATATATTTCTTTTCCGTCCGTTCGGCGACTTCGGCCGACGCGCGGCGGGAAGCGATACGGACCGCCGGTCCGGCGCCCATCACGACGCCCGAGACGAAGACCGTGACGTTCGCCAGCCACTGCGACAAAAGCATGAGCGCCGCGTCCCGGGCGTACGCTTGGGGGAAGACGGCGCCCGCCACGGAGACCGCCGCCGCAGCGAGGATGAGAACGATGCCGGCCGCGCCCTGGGCCAGCATGGCGGCTTTGAGGAATTTTCGCCCCGCTTCCCGGCGCGCGGACAGAAGTCCCGGCCAGGTGCAGGCCGCCGTTACAAGAAGCAAAATGATCCATATCGTCATCGTACGCCTCGCTCGCGTTTATTTGAAGATCGCCGCCGCTCCGGATCGCGGTCTGCGGTCACTATACGGCGCGTCCGGGACAAGCGCAAGAGGGGGACGGACCGATCGAATATACCGAAAAGTATGTTTACAATCGTCCCCCGTGCGTTATAATTGTCCATAAACACAAGCATGAAAGACTGCGAAGGAGGAACAGAATGAAACATTCACGACGAGTCATCGCGGGCGTGCTTTTGGCCCTTGTCGCCTTCACCGCCTTCGGCTGCCTAACAGCCAGAGGCCGCCGCCGCCCTCAACCCCGGAAAATCGAGAAAGTGGAGCCCCACAAGAAGCCGCCGCACCATCATAAATGACCGGACGAACTCCTTCCGGCACACCGCCGGTTCTCCGGGATGAGCCGGAAGCGACGCCTGCCGTGTGGAACGCGCTTCTTCATCCGCCCGGCGAGGGAGAAGCGTTCCTCCGGCGCGGCCGACGCAGCCGGTGGACGATCATCAGGACAAGCGAATAATACCCGGGAACGGCCAGCGGGCAGTCGGGAACGTATCCGATGGCAAATTGCGCGGTGCCGGCCGCTTCTTTCCTTGCAATTTCCGCTCTTTTCCTTTATATACACCATAGCACTATGCGACGGACGACGGAAAACACGCGTCCGCAATGAAGCGGAGGAACGCCAATGGCTGTCTTATGGCCGTACGAGGAAGCGGAACGAATCAAGAAGAACCTGGGTCCGGACGTGAAGAAAGTCGTCTTTGAAGCCGGGTTCGGACCGTCGGGCCTGCCGCACGTGGGCACCTTCTGCGAGGTCTCGCGGCCCACCTTCGTGCGCAAGGCCTTCACGCGGATCTCCGACCTGCCCACCACGCTCATCGCCTTCTGCGACGACATGGACGGCCTGCGCAAGGTGCCGCTCAACTTCCCGGACCGGGAACGGATTGAGGAGCACCTCGGCAAACCGCTCGTCCGCATCCCCGACCCCTTCGGCTGCTGCCGATCTTTCGCCCACCACATGGAAGACAAGCTTCGCGGCTTCCTCGACTCCTTCGGCTTCGATTACGAATTCAAGTCCGCGGCCGAGGAGTACGCGAAGGGCGCCTTCAATGCCGGCCTCGTTAAGGCGCTCGAAAACGCGGAAAAAATCAGGAACATCATCATCCCCACCATGCGCAAGGAGGACCGGGAGCAGTGGTCGCCCTTCATGCCGATCTGCGAAAGCTGCGGCCGCAATCTCACCACCCGGGTGACGGCCTACCTCACCGGCAAGGGCGAAATCGAGTACGTCTGCGACCAGGAGGTTTCCGCGGCGGTGAAGGGTTGCGGGCACAAGGCGGCGACGAGCGTCCTCGACGGCAAGGTCAAGCTCGGCTGGAAGGCCGACTGGGCCCTGCGCTGGCACGCCTACGGCGTCCACTATGAAATGTACGGCAAGGACCTGATCGAGTCCTTCCAGCTCTCCTCGAAGATCGTCCGGGCGATCGGCGGCCGGCCGCCCGAGGGGTACTTTTTCGAGCTCTTCCTCGACGAGGAAGGGGCGAAGATCTCAAAGTCCAAGGGCAAGGGCCTCACCATGGACACCTGGATGGACTACGCGCCGCTCGAGGCGCTCTCCTACTTCATGTTCCAGAATCCGCGCAAGGCGAAGAAATTCCACATCGATATCATCCCCAAGACCGTCGACGAGTATCTTTCCTGGCTGCGCTCCTACTACCGCGGCGACGAAAATGCCCGGAGCGCCAACCCCCTCGTCTTCATCCACGACGACCTGGACAAGACGAAACTCTTCGATTCCGAAATCACCTATTCCCTCGTCAACAACCTCGTCTCCGCCCTGGGCACCGAGGACGTGGACCTGGCGATTGATTACATCCACGGTTATGATCCGGGGGCCCGTGAATACGACGGCTTCATCCGCAACCTGGTGACGCGCTCGCTCGCCTATTACCGGGACAACATCCTGCCGAACAAGCGATTCAAAACGCCCTCGCCCGAGGAGAAGCGGCTCCTCGCTCTTTTGGCCGAAAAGCTCGCGGCGGAGGCGTCCGCGGACGCGGACGCCTACCAGTCGCGGGTCTTCGAGACGGCCAAGGAGAACGGCGTCGAGCCCCGCGCGTTTTTCCAGCTCCTCTACGAGACCCTTTTCGGCCAGACCTCCGGCCCGAAAGTCGGAAGCTTCATCAAGCTCATCGGGAAGGACGAGTTTCTGAAACGGCTTCAGGCTTTGGCTCAATGAGCTCCAGGCACAAGGGGTCGGGTAAAAAGCGTATTTTCAGCGGATGATTTTTTCAAGAAATTCGAGATCTTCCTGATCTCTCGGACGGGTTGAGAAATATCCTTTTTTTATTTTGTCCGCCTGTGCCATTCTCGTACGTCGGGCTGATTCGCGCCCCAGACTTTCTCACGAAGATAGAGCGCCGCTTCCTGTCGTTCTGCGGGCGTCATTGAAAGCTCCTGGCTGATTTCCCATACCCGGGCTTCCGCGAATCCCTTGGAAAGATGCACGATATTTTTCTTCATCGCCTTGATCCTAAAACCGGGCGCTCACCGTGTCAAGGCGGGGCGTCTGGCCGCATGTTTCTCACAATGTTATTATCGGATGACGTCGAGCCCGCCGATAACCGGAGGGTTCACGTAGGGAGGAGCCCCGGCATGCCGCGCACAACCGTTCCCTGGCTCTATAATGAGTTCTCCCATTCGGGCGTGAATCAGGCCGACCCGGACTACCCGGCGTATTATGAGGCGAACATGCGCCGCTTCCGCGACTTCGAAAAGGTGGCCGCCGAGGTGGCCGCCGCGCTGGAGCTCACGAAGGACGACCTGGTCGTCGACCTGGGCGCCGGCACGGGCGCCTTCGCGATTCCCGGGGCCAGGCACTGCCGGAAGATTATCGCCGTGGACACGTCCCGGCCGATGCTCGACTTCGCCGCGGAAAAAGCCCGGGCCGCCGGCGTCACCAACGTCGAGTTCGCGCACGCCGGTTTCCTGACGTACGAGCACGCTGGTGAAAACGCGGACGCGGCCGTCTCGATCATGGCCCTCCATCACCTGCCCGATTTTTGGAAGACGGTCGCGCTCTCCAACGTACACGCGTTTTTAAAGCCCGGCGGGCGGTTCCTCCTCACGGATGTCGTCTTTTCCTTCCCGCCGGATGAGTACGAAAAACACCTGGAGGACGAAGCGACCCAAATACGCCGCCTCACGGACAACGCCTTCGCGGACGAAGCCTATGTCCATTACCGGGACGAGTTCTCGACCTATGACTGGATTCTGGAAGGCATGCTCGACCGCGCCGGTTTCACAATCGAGAAAAAAACGATCCACTCGCCCACGCGGATCACTTACATGGCAAAGAATAAATAAGGAATCCAGGAAACCAGGAAAAGGATGAAACCAAGAAAAAAATGATGATGAATGGAAAGAGCGGAAAAAAGAAAGCAATGGCAAACAGTAATGAGGTAATTAATTCTGATTAAAAAACGAACTGAGATTATTACACTGAGAAAATAAATAATCCACTGGGACGCGTTCACCTCGGCTCGCTTGAAACTACGTTTCGAAATACACTCGGAGAACGATCTCACATCATTTTTCCTCGGATCATTTGCATTTATCCGTATCATCCGAGGCTCCCATAGCTTCCCTTTCTTTCCCGGCTTCCTGGTTCCCTCATCGCATTTTCCTTCTCTCTCCTTATCCGCGTTCGCTTCGGCTTCGCTCAGCGAACGCTCCCAGAGCGGAGTCGAAGGGCCTGTCCTGATTTTTTGTATTTGTCCGCGTCATCCGTAGTTTTCCTTATCTCTTCTTTTCTCAGTATAATCGGTTCCCGTCAGTGCGGTGGTTCATTTTTCCCGCAGCCGCCGGGCGAGCCGCGCGGTAAGTCCCCGCACGAAGCGGAGATATCGTTTCCCGACGGGCGCGCGGGAGAAGAAAATGCGGTTCGCCTTCAGGGCGAGCGTTCTCACGCGGCGGCGCTCCGGGGGAACGAGCCTGCCGACGGCCTCGCTCCAGGCGAGCCAGCCCCCGTCCTCGGGCGGCGCCGCGCCGCGGCGCTCCATCAGGCTCACCAGCCGGCAGAGCGGGCGATTGAGCCGGCGCAGCCGCCGTTCAAGGGCGAACCGGCGCCGCCGCCTGAGCGCGGCTTTTTTCACGGCCGGCCACAGGAGAAAGGCGGCCGCGGCGAGGCCGAGCGCCGCGCCCGCGAAAGGCAAAACCGGCACAAGCCGGCCGAGGAAAACGCCCGCGGCCGGTTTCGGCCCGGCGGGAACGGGAACGCGATCGCCCATCAACGCCTGGAGCTGGCGCGCGGTCTGCTCGTCCCCCCGGCGGTTGAAGCGCCGGTAATAGTCGGGGAGAAGATCGCTCCCCGGTTCGAAGGCCGGCGTCGCCTCCAGGCTCACCCACCCGACGCCGTCGATCCAGGCTTCGGGCCAGGCATGCGCGTTCAGGCCGGTGATCTTCGTTTCCCCGCCGCCGGGCGGAAAAACGGCCAGGAAACCGGTGGCGTAGCGGGCCGGGACGCCCGCGCAGCGGGCGAGCACGACGAAGGCCGTGGCGAAATGCACGCAGTACCCTTTGCGGGTCTCGAAGAGGAAATCGTCGACGAATTCCCCGCCCGCGGGCGTCTCGACGGTATCCAGCGTATACGGGTAATTTTTCTTCAGGTAATCGCCTATGTCCGAGAGTATCTTCCAGGCCGAAGTTTCCCGGCCCTTGAGCCGCAGGGCCAGGTCAAAGATGCGCGGCGTCACCGTGCTCGGGATGATGAGATAGCGGTCGAGGAGCGTGTCCCGTTCCGGGCCGGGCGGAACCGGCCGCACCCCGGGCATATCCTCCCCTTCGCGCGGCCCCCCGCCCTCGGGCGACGTCCACCCGGCCCGCTTCAGGGCCGTCTCGGCCCCCTCCGGGGAGGGCTCGTAAATCCTGACCGTCGCGCCTTTCAGAAGCGGCAGCGTCAGATCGAAGACGGTGTCGACGTTGCCGTCGACGATCGCGACCGGCGGAACCGACGTCGCGTCCACCGCGCTGACGGCGAGGGTATGAGGAAGCTGCGGAAAGTAATCGAAGATCACGGTGAGACTGAGCACCGGCTCGCCGCGGCGCGGGGCCGCCAGGACGTCGTTCCGGACGGCGGCCAGCCGCTCAGCGAAGAACGGGCTCACTCCCCAGTCGTTGTTGAAATAATCGTCGTACACCTGGGTGCGGATGTAGGCGACGCGCCGGCCGCCGCCGCGCGCGGAGAGCAGGGGCACCGTGGACAGGATCGGCCGCCTCCCCAGGCCGGTTTTTTCGAAGGAGTACCCGTACCCGGACACGGTGACGAGCGCGCTCATGTCAGGAAAAGCCTCCACGATCGCCCGTTTGATGTCGGTCAACAGGCTCGTCCTGGTGAGGACGCCGGAGTTGGGCTGGCTGCCGATGGAGAAAAGCGCCGCCGTGAGCGAGCAGCCGGCGAAGAGGGCGAGCGGCAGGACGAGCCTCCGGGGCGACGATTTCCTTCCCCCCCGGGCGAGCAGGGCCGTGACGGCGACGAGCGCGAGCGTGAAGAGAACGGCGGTGAGGGGCGTCCGGAAGATGACGGCGAGCTCGAAGAGCACGACGGCCGCCGCGCCGGCCGCCGGCCGGGCCGGGCCGGAGGAATGGACGAGACCGGCAAGCAGGCTCGAAAACCAGACGGTGACGCCGAAAAACAGAAACGAAATCAGGCCTCCGTGCTCCAGGACGGAGACCGCACCGAGCCAGGCCAGGTAGTAGCTGAAAGGGATGACGATGATGTATACGACGAGCACGACCGCGGCCGAGGCGTACAAGAGGACGAGCAGCGCGGTGACGGCCGCTCTCAGGACGGCGCGCCGGATCGGAACGCGTTCCCCGCCCGTCTTCCGCGCGAGCCTGACCCGGAGGAGGAAGAGCCCGTTCATGCCGGCCGCCGCCGCGAGCAGCCAGACGATCGGTCCTTCCGCCCTGAAATATAGGGCGAAGGCGAGGGGAACGCCCAGGCCGATGAAAAGCGACGAGGCGACGGCGACGGCCGTGCGAAGGGCTTCCCTCTTCATCGCTCCAGGCTCTCCTTGATCGCCTCCGGCCGCTCGACGAAGACGAGACGCGCGGCCAGGCCGGGGCGGGCGCGCAGGTACGCGCGCTGCCGCTCCTTCTCCGCCTCGTCCGCCCCGGACTGGTTCACGACCACGAACACGGACAGCGCGCCGGTCCCCCGGTCCGGGGCGGCGAGCTCCACCAGGTCGGGATCGAACGCGTGGGTGACGACCACGACGGTGGAGGCCGCCGCGCGGCGGTCGTACCGGTCGGACTCGAACACCCGGACCGGCGACACGTCCCCCTCGAAATCGACGGCGATGGTGGCCTTGTAGAAGCGGGCGAAGGCGGCGGGGCCCGAGCCCGAGAAATCGAACCGCTCGCGCCCGTTGGCGGCGTGCGCCTGCACGGGCACGTTCCGCTTCAGGAAGTGGTTGTAGAGCGCCACCAGGATCTCGATCGAGCAGTCCTCCCGTTCGAGCACCGCGGGCCCCGGCTCCTCGCTCCGGCGCAGGTCGAGGTAGAGCTCGACGCCCGGCCAGGAGGTGGTCTCGTACTCCTTGAGGAAGGGGCGGCCGGCGGCGGCGAATTTCTTCCAGGCCAGGTGTCGGACGGAGTCTCCGGGCCGGTACTCGCGCAGGCCGGTGAAGAGGGTGTAGTCGGCGAGGAGGCCCCGCCCCTGGCCCGACGTTTCCACGGAGTTCTGCAGGGCGGAGAAGACGCGCTCGAGCTCCACCACCCGCGGGTACACGTAAAACGTCCGGTACCACACCTCGGCGCGGAAGGCGAACCAGGAAAGGGCGTCGGAGACCTGGAGGCGCTCCATCCCGACCTTGTAGACGCCGCGAAAGGGGAAGGCGATTGTGTACTCGCGTCTCAGGCTCTCGCGCCGCCGCAGGGCCGTCGAGATGCCCTCGAGCCTGAAGGTCGAGGCCGGGCCGAAGGCGAGAAAGTTCACGTCGACGAACGCCCCGGGCAGCGGCGACTCGTTGGTGAGGGTGAGCCGGTAGGTGACCGCCTCCCCCTTGGCCGGGTGGTCGGTCGAAAAATATTCGAAGTACCGGAAGCGCGCGAACGCCGCCAGCAGGAAGAAAAAAGCGAGTAGGGGAAAGGAGAGGTAGAGGAGGAAGGCGTAGAAGAGGACGCCTGAGAGGGACATCCCCGCCAGGTACGCGACGGCCAGACCGAAGAGCCAGGCGCCGACCGCGCCCGAGTTGACGCGGATGCGGGTCATCGTTCGAGGCCGGTCGGCGTCTTCACCTTGGAGACGATCTCCCGCGCCACCTGCGCCGGGCTCGCGTTCTCAAGCCGCGCTTCCGCCCGGAGATGGAGGCGGTGGGGGATGACGATGTCCGCCACGCCGAGGACGTCCTCGGGCGAGACGAAATCGCGGCCCTCGAGAAAAGCCGCCGCCTGGGAGGCGAGCAGGAGATGCTGGGAGCCGCGCGGGCTCATGCCGAGCCGGACCTTGGAGCTCGATCGCGTCTTCCCCGCGATCGCGACGATGTATTCCTTGATCTTGTCGTCCGCGAACACCCGCCGCACGGCGAGCCTGATCTCGGAGACGTCCGCGGGCGTCATCACCGGCTCGAGCTTTTGGAGGGGGTCCTCTTCCTGGAAGCGGGAGAGGATGTTCCGCTCGTCGGGCTCCGGCGGGTAGCCGAGGGAAAACGACACGCCGAAGCGGTCCACCTGGCCCTCCGGGAGGGGGAAGGTGCCCGTGAAGGAGAGGGGATTCTGGGTGGCGATGACGAAGAACGGCTCGGGCAGAACGTGGGTGGTCCCGTCCACGCTCACCGCGTGCTCCTGCATCGCCTCGAGGAGGGCGGACTGGGTGCGCGCGCTCGCCCGGTTGATCTCGTCCGCCAGGATGAACTGGTGCATGACCGCGCCCGGCTTGAAGAGGAAGTCATGCCGCTCGGCGCTCCACACCGTCGTGCCGATGACGTCTCCGGGGAGGAGGTCGGGCGTGAACTGGAGGCGGGCGAAGTCGAGGCCCGCCGAGCGGGCCAGGGTCTTGGCGAGCGTGGTCTTGCCCACGCCGGGGATGTCCTCCACGAGCACGTGCAGGCCCGAGAAGAATCCGACGCACAGGCTGCGGACCGCGCCCGTATTGCCGACGAAGACGGTGCCGATGTTGTCCCTCAGCACGTTCACTTTTCCAAGCAGGGGGCGGGTGTCTTGACGCGCCATAATCATCCTTTCCGATTCTCGAAAACGATTTATACCCACTATGTTATCATTTTTCGTCCCGAAAAAAGTTCAGCGAAAAACACATCATTGCACAATAAAGATTTGCAAATTCATTATAATCGGAAATACCGACAATGTAAAACATTGTCGGTATAAACCGCCGTGGAGGCGGAGGCATCGTGCGTGGTGTGCGGGTTATCCAATCATAGGCGGGCGCGGGCGGGTTGTCAAGAACGAAGACGTCCGCCCGCCTCCCGTTCGCCGACGGCTGTCACCATGGCGGCGGGGAAAAAGGGAACCACCCTGCGACAAGCTCGGGGCAAGCTCCTCACACGGATCAGGGAGAAGGGGCGGGAGAAGACTTTGGAAATTGCTTTTGGACCGGGGTGAATCCCGATTATTCGGTAAGTGGAGACAATTTTCATCGGACCTGGCAAACCACGGAAATCACATCTCCTTGAAATCTCCGCCCGTGCGGCGTACAATATTCCATAGAGACCGGAATCACCTCCCCAACAAAGGAGCCCGCATGAAATTTCCGCCCGTTCGCCGCCCCGCCCGCGCCGCGATCGCCGCCGCCGTCATCGCCCTCGCGGCCTTTTCCTGCGAGTCGCTCGTGAAGGTGGACGAGAACGAGGTCGACAAGGTGGTCGCCCTCGTCAGGGCGGGAGACGCCGCCCGGCTGGAAAAGCTCACCGCCCTTCCCTTTCTCCTCGACGGCGAGATCATCGCCCTGCCCGGGGACGCCGGGATTTTGTGGCGCAACCTCAAGGCGGCCGGCGTCACGCTCGCGGGGACAAGGCTCGTGCGCCTGACGCCCGCCGGGGGCGACGCCTACAAGCTCTTCGCGGACACGTGGGAGGTGAGCGTGTTCTTCAAGAAATACGTGCCGCCGAACGGCATGATCGCGGAGATCCGCTCGGATTCCGGCGCCTACCTCCTTCTCCTCGGCGGGTACGCCCTGGACGGGTACGCCCGGATCATCGGCCTGAAAATACTCGACGGAGGCGCTCCATGAGGCGAACGGCCGCGGTTCTCATCCTGGCGACGGTCATCGTCTCAAGCCTGGCCGCCCAATCCAACCCGCTCATCATCTACTCCGAGGGCGAGGCCCTGGTGCAGGACGCGAAAGGCGGGCGCCGTTCCGCCGCCATCGGAACGTTCGTCTACGTCGACGAGACGCTCATCACCGGCAGGGGCGGCCGTATCCAGCTTCAGTCCCGGGACGGCGTCTTCGACATGAGCGAGAACACCGCCTTCAAACTGATGCAGGCGCAGACCAAGGGCAAAAAGCAGAACGCCTACGTCGTGGCCCTGGGCCGCGTGAGCATGAAAATGCGGAAGGTCGCCGCGGGAGGAACGCCCCCGCGCCTCGGCTCGACCACCGCCGCCGCCGGCGTCAAGGGCACCGAGCTCGACGTCTACGAGGGCGCGGACGGTTCCTCACTCATCCTCGTGACCGAGGGAGAGGTGGAGGTCGAGTCGCAGGGGAAGACCGTCACCCTCGCCGCGAACGAGGGCGTGGAAGTGACCCCCGGCCGGGCGCCGGGGGCGAAGTATACATTCAGTGAATTCATCGATTACAGCAAATGGAACCAGAATAAACTTGAAGAGATGATGAAAGATCCGGTCGGAAGCTTGAAGCTGGTTGAAGCGGAGCTCAACGGCTATATGAAAAAAATAGAGACGATGGATGTCGAGTATAAAGAGAAAATCGAATGGTTCAAAAACGAATTCAGCAAACTGGATGAAATTGAAAAAACTCAGGGAAAAGAAGCTCGGTACAAGCGTTATCACGAGATATCACCGATAGGAAATGAAGCCAGCTATCTCGCGATAGACATCCGTTTCCAGACAATAATGGCCTTGTCATTGCGGCGATTCGTCCTGGGGCGGATGTATTTCTTTATAAAACTAAAATATATAAATAATTATTCCGACAAGACTTATATTGCATTCATGACCGAATATCGGAGTATTTTGCAGACGTTCACAACGGTGACTCAATCACACGTTGTGGACCAAGACATTTAAGGAGGAACAGAATGAAGACATTACGGTTCTTTTTGATTATTCTTGCTTTTGCAGTTCTGCTCGTATACAGCTGCGATCTTTTCGGGGTATCTATAGGCTCTCGTGTAAGTTACTTTCAAGATGAGCTAAATTTCGGACGTAATTTACAGAGCCAGTTCCATCCATCCATTCGACCGTCATACGCCAGCTATACCCCGGATTCAGTCTTCGATAGTTCGTCGTTGGGAGCACAGAATGGTTCCTATGTCATAACTATGACCGGCTCCGACCAGCCCTATATTGGTGATATACGCTCTTGGGATGGAGTTATCAGCTGTAATAACTATGGATCCAACGGCATTCACTTCTATTTTGAGCAAAGCGGGATGGACTGGTATATACTGGCTATTCTCCTCGATGCGCCGGAATCATATAATGTAGGCGATTACTACTATTATTGATCGCAATTGCAAATTGGAAGTAATTTGTTTGCTTCCTAAAATTAACTTAATGAGTATATTTTAATAACAATCCATTTTTAGCAGTCAATCCCACTAACGATACATTATTTCCAAAAGTGTAATTACCATTATAAAGTCTTCCTGCAGCGAATATATAATCTTCATTATTTGAAATATCAAACAGCGTTGAAGCCCCTGTACCACCTTCTACTTCAACTACAGATTTTGCCCATTTAGCGTTTCCGGAGCTATTGTAGTTAACAATTAATGTATTCCCTCTTCCTACCGCATCAACAATAACTCCATTTCCAAAACCGAAAGTTGAAAAACCAGAAATACAACCACATGCATATACTGAGTTTTCAAAGGCAGTGACGCCAGTGAAGGAAGAATAATTTTCGCCAAACGCAACAGTTCGTGCCCACTGTGGTGATCCCGTGTTACTATACTTTACAATCACACAATTACCGTCAGAAAAAATTGCTCTTACAACAGCAGGGCCTCCAAAATAGAACCTGTTATTACCTTTGATGATACCAACGGCATATACATCTCCATTCATAGTGCAAACTGCATAAAATTCTGAATCATTATCGGGTGTAAATTCCGTTGTTCTCGCCCACTGAGCAATTCCTGCATTTGTATATTTTACTATATAGGGATTTTTCCCGGCATAGGTTAATATCAGGTTAACTGAATTACCAAAATTTACTGTTCCAGTACCTGAAATACATCCGGAAATATAGATTCCATTTTCTTCAATCGCAATAGAATTAAAAAATATTGCTTGTCCGGAATCAATAGATGTTGCCCATTGCGCATTACCGTTTAAATCATAAATAGCCAAGAAGGGATTTCCATTTCCATTTGAACCGGAAAGTTGAATTGAATTTCCAAAATCTATGGTTCCAGTAAAATATCCTGTTACATATATATTATTATAACTTACTGTAATTTTATACAACGCCCCAGATCCTGAGCAAATTACTTTCTTTGCCCAAAGGAGAATCCCATTTTTTGAATATTTCACAATTATCATATTTCCGCCGGAGGAAGATCCCGTAAGGAAAATGGAATCACCTAAGTCGAAATTACCAGGTCCAATATGCCCAACCGCGTAAACATTATCTTTATATAATGCAATGCTTTGAAATAAAGAATAGCTTCCCGCTACAAGCGGGCATCTTGCCCAAAGAGGTGATCCATATTGATTATATTTAACTAAAATGTAGTTCGCTGTATCATCTATTCCATAAGCAGTCACATTATTACCAAAAAAGACATCACCGCCTCGAATAAATCCAGCGATATAAACAGAATTGTCATTCACCGATATTGCCCAAAATTCCGAAGCCGCAGTATCACCAACCGTCGTCCTTGCCCACAACGGCGTGCCGCTAGGTAACTGGTTGTCCATATGTATTATCCCGTTACAACCTGAAATGCAAAGCGACGCGGTAATCAAAATAACAGCGGAGGTTTTTATAACAATCTTACCCATCGAAATCTCCTTTTATAGTATCAGTTGTTTTTTATAGTTACGACCGGAGATTTACTATTGCATAAAGTTGACGCTAATTATACCAAAAAAACATATCGATGAGAATATTTTAGGTCTTACCTTGCGGTAAACTGAAAACTCAGAAGAATCGATAAATCCATTGTTCCGCCATTCTACTGCAGCTTACGAGTCGTCCGGCGCTTCTTACGAAACGCCCGCCGTTTTCTCCGAAGCGTCCGACATATCCACTACCCCTCACGTAAAATAGATCAGAGCCTGCCCTGAGCTGCATCGGAGCATGTATGCTCCGATGCTTAGTCGAAGGGTCCGGCGCTTTGTCGGAACCTTCCGGCGCTTTGTCGTAAACGCCCGGCGTTTTGTCGGAACCTTCCGGCGTTTTGTCGGAACCTTCCGGCGCTTTATCGGAAACGTCCGGCGCTTTATCGGAAACGTCCGGCGTTTTGTCGGAAACGTCCGGCGCTTTATCGGAAACGTCCGGCGCTTTATCGGAAACGTCCGGCGCTTTGTCGGAAACGTCCGGCGTTTTGTCGGAACCGTCCGGCGTTTTGTCGGAACCTTCCGGCGCTTTGTCGGAAACGTCCGGCGCATCTTACGAAACGTCCGGCGTAACTAACGAAACGCCCGGCGCTTCCGACGAAACGTCTGGTGCAGTCGGGGGTCCCTTCTCCGGCGAATCCGCTCGAAGGGTGCCCTCCGCATTTCCTCCTTCGCCCGGCCTCACACCCCCGTGCCGGCGGACAACACCGCCTGCGCGGCTCCCTTTTTCACCTCGTACGCCACGTCGAAGCTGCCCTCATAGTACCGGGCGTTCATGAGTATTTCGTAGGAACCGTCGCCATTGAGATCGGCGGCCGCCTCGAACGTGAACCGGTTGTGATGGAAGCCGGCGCCCTCGGGATAATATTCCCCCGCCAGCTCCACCAGCCGCGTCGCGCCTTTCGGAAGCGTCTCCAGGTACAGGACGCACGAGTAGGATTGGGGCGGCGCCTCGGCCCAGTCGTCGCTTCCGTAGCGCGTGCTTTGGACGATGGAGTCCATGTCGCCGTCGCCGTCGAGATCGATTGTGTACGCGGTCAGGTCGTCGGGGGGAACGGTGATGCCGTGCTTCTTCAAGTGCCCGGCAAGCGTCTTCCGGAGAGCGCCTGAGTCGTCCGCCGCCTCGGCGGCGGGCCCCCGGGGAAACGGGTTGTGTTCGGCGGTGAGCGCCAGGAAGAGCTCGGACGCCGCGTACCCCGGGGCGCGCGCCGCCGACAACCGCGGAGAATCCGCGTACGGCGCGTCAAAGGGCGCGGCGGACACATCGCACGATCCTTGCGTCAGGAACGCCTCCCTGCCGTAAAAGCGAACCGGGAACGGTCCGTCCTCGTCGTACCAATCCAGCGCGTCGGGACCCTCCAGCCAGCCGCGGTCGGACCAGCCGCCCAGCAGGTACCCGCCGCAGCCGATCAGGGCCGGTTTTCCCCCGGTCGGCCGTTTCCCGCTTCTCGCCCCCTCCGAGAACAGCGCCTCCCACGTCCTCGCGTCGATCGCGCCCTTGACCGCGAGGCCCATTCTGAACTGGAAGCGGCCGACGGCCCGCCCGGTCATCGGCCCGAACCAGCCGTCGGCCTCGCCGACCTCGTCGTACCCCAGGGAGCGCAGCCGCTGTTGGGCGGCCGTGACGTCCGCGCCGTTCATCCGGGGGTCGGTCAGGAACAGCGAGCGCTTGAAGTGCGGGATCTGGGCGAAGAGACTCCCCGCGCCGAAAACGAGAAAAACAATGACGATCGATGCGCATCGCCTTGTCATGAGACTCACCTCCGAAGATATCGCCGTGCATGACGGGCCGCGCGGAGAACCGGTACGATGCGGCAATTATTCATTCGTCAATGACCTTTCATAAGCTTCGCCGACCATCCGCGCGCATTGTTCCGGGGTGATTTTCCCGGCGAACATAAGCTGCGTTCCGTCCAGGATCGCCGTTCCGACGGGGGGCGGCAGATACTGGTCATAGTAGAGTTGTAAATAACCGGCCGCGGCCACCGCTTCGGCGACGGCAGCCAGGTTGGGATCATCTAGCGCGGCCTCGGCGCCGGGTACGGTCGGAATGCCGCCGAGACGGCTTGAGGCGATTCTTGTCTGGATCTCGGCGCTGGTGAGGTATTTCAGGAACTCGACCGCCTCATCCGGCGCGTCTCCGCCGAGGACGAGCCCGTTGCCGCCGCCCATGCAGTCGGTGATCGCGCCGGCGCCGTATTCCACCGCCGGGAAGCTCGCGAAGCCCATCTTGTCTCCGAGACCTCTTTTATCCCTCGAGCAGGCGGCGCTGACTCCCGGAGACCAATGGCCCATCAGGGTCATCGCGGCCTCGCCGTCGCCCATGAGGGCCTCCGCGGAGTCGTAGTGGTCGGCCAGGAACCCCTTCTGAAAGGGCTGCAGGTCGACGAGCTCTTTCAGCATCTCCCCGGCCCTTACCCAGGTTTCGTCGTAAAAGAAACCCTCGCCGGAAATCACCCTGTCGAACGCGGCCCTGCCGCCGATGCGCATCGCCAGGTACACCCACCAGAAATGGCCGGGCCACTTGTCGCCCTCGCCCAAGGCGATGGGAGTGATGCCGGCTTCCTTCAGCTTCCGCACCAGCTCCAAAAAACCGTCCCAGGTCGGGGGGAAGGACGTATAGCCCGCCCGTTCCAGGAGCTCTTTGTTGTACCACATGCCCACGCAGCCCATGTCGTACGGCAGGCCGTAGAGCTTTCCCTTGTACCTGAACACGTCCGTCGCGCTGATCCTGACAGGCCAGGTTGCATACTCTTCGCTGATGTCCCTCAGCAGACCGGCCTCGGCATAGGGAATCATGCAGTTGCCGCCCCAGCTGCGGAAAATGTCCGGGGGAGTTCCGGCCTGCATCACCGTTGCCAGCTTGGACTTGAAGGCTTCGTTTTCGAGCACGGTGATTCGGATGGCAACGTTCGGATGCGATTTCATGAAATCATCGCAGATGTCCCGCCATACGGTCTGATGCTCGTCCCTGATGTCCAGGTGCCAGAAATCGATGGTCACCGGTGCATTGTCCTGGGCCGCGCAGGGCGACAGGATCACGACCGAAAAAAAGGCCAGGCACACCGATAGTAGGCATTTGCTTCGGAACATTACATCCTCCTGTTTTTCTTGCATGAGCAACCGTTATGGCGTTCAGGGGACGGAAGCCCACGCTCAACCGGGGAGCTTTTCGACCGGAAACGGCTTATGAGCCATACTGTACCACAATAAAAACCGCCTTTCCATATTTCCCGGGCGCCCTTGCGCCAACCGCGGTAAAAAACTTCAAGATCGATCGCCATGCCGCATTCTTTCCGGTGGCTCCGCTTTATGACGGGCGGGCCACCCGGACGCAAGCGTCCGGTTCGCCATACCAAATATATTCTCAGGAGCCTTCCCAAACACTTTCCTTGGCTTCTTCCTCTTCCATGTGAGGAGCCTGCCCTGAGCTGTTTCGGAGCATACCTGCTCCGAAACAAGTCGAAGGGTGTTTCACTCATTCCCCCCGAAACCTGACACACCGCTGTCACACCGACCGCGTATTTTTTGTCAAAGGAAACGGGAAAAATGCTTGACACTGCGAAACCGTTTTCCTAAACTGAGCCACACACTAAAGGAGAATCCCATGATGCACGAAGGCACAACCGATTGCTCGCCCAAGGACGTCGCCTACAACCCCAAGACCGTCGACCGGCTGGACGCCCTCTGTCACGAGCTCATCGGCAAGAACATCATCCAGGCCGCCTGCTACCTCATGGCCCGGCACGGCAAGGTGTTCGCGCACAAGAGCGCGGGCAGGCTGCGGCCGGCCAAGGACTCGGGCCCGTACCTGCCGGACTCGCTGCGCCCGGTGGCGTCCCTCACCAAGGCCTTCACCGCGGTCGGCATCTGGCAGCTCCTGGAGCAGGGGAAGATCTACCTCCACCAGCAGGTGCGTGAGATCCTCAAGGACTTCGACACGACAATGCACGCCGAAATCTCAATCTTCCAGCTTCTCACCCACACCTCCGGCTTGATGGCGATCGGGAGCTTCCTGGAGCCGTACCACGCGCCTTGGGACAACACGATCACCAAGGACGACTGGATCCGCCGCTTCCTCTCAGGGCCGTTGCAGTTCAAGAGCGGCACCACCTGGAACTACTGCAACATGGCCTTCATGTTCCTGGCGGAGATCATCGCCAAGGTGTCGGGGATGGAGTACGACAAATACATAGAAGAGAACATCCTCAAGCCCCTCGGCATGAAGGACTCCCACTTCTTCCTCCCCCAGGAGAAGCACGACCGCGTCTGCCTGACCGACGAAAAAAACGACTGGTGCCTGAAGCGCACGCGCGAGGAAATGGCCAGCATCTCGATCTTCGGGGCGGGCGCGCTCATCTCCAGCGTCCCGGACATGTACAAGTTCGGCCGGATGCTCCTCTCCGGCGGGACCGGGAACGGCAACCGGATCGTCGGGCGGAAGACCGTGGAATCCGGGACCAAGGCGCACGTCAAGGACCTCATCTCCTACAACTGGCACGGCAAGCTCTTCGACTCGAGCCACCCGGTGAGCTACGGCCTGGGCCTCGAGATCGACAAGCACAAGTTCCTCACCGACGGCACCTACGACCACGAGGGCGCGGGCGGCATCCTGCTCTACATGGATCCGAAAGAGGATTTCATGTTCGCCGGCATCTTCTCCTCAACCGACTGGCACGGGGATTCCTGGGTGAGCCCCCTGGCCGTGGCGTGGTCCGGGCTCGAATAAGCTTCACTCCGAAGAGGACACGGAGAACACGGAGGGGGGAGGAGAGCACGAAGAAGGAATAGGAAAACTACGGATGACGCGGATAAGAAAAGGGAGAAAGAAGTAGAAAACAACTTGAGAGATTCCAGTGAAGTCGGATTTTCTCTTCTTTTTTTCCTCTTTTGCCTTTCCTCAATCCGCGTTCATCCGCGCCATCCGTAGTCATACTCAATCGTTTTTGTATTGTCATACCGAGATTTGCATAAATCTCGGTATGACAAAGAAATATAATCGGAAATACCCGACAAAGCGTAGCTTTGTGGATATAATTCACTTCTTGTCATAAGCGTTTGCGACGGAGGCCGTAAAGACCTTGGAGAAATATAAAATGCACGAAGCAAAAACCGATTGCCGGCCGGAAGAGGTCGGGTACAATCAAGCGGCGATCGAAACCCTGGACGAGTTGGCACGCGAACTGATCGATAAGGGCTTCATTCAGTCCGCCTGCTACCTGATGGCCCGACACGGCAAGGTGTTCGCCCACAAGAGCGCCGGCCGCCTGACGCGAGCCCCCGACTCGCCCGATTTCCTGCCGGACAGCCTCCGGCCGGTGGCCTCTCTCACCAAGGCCTTCACCGCCGTCGCCGTCTGGCAGTTGTTGGAGCGGGGTAAAATCTTTCTCCACCAGCCGGTCGCCGCCTTCCTCAAGGAATTCGACACGCCGATGCACGGGGGGATCACCATCTTCCAGCTCCTCACCCACACCTCGGGATTGCGCGCCGACGGAGGCGGTTTTCTCGAACCGTACGCCGATCCCTGGCCGCGCATGTCCAAATCCAACTGGATCAAGCGCCTGCTCGCCGGCCCCCTGCAGTACAGGCCGGGAACCGTCTGGAACTACTGCACCAAGGCGTATCTCCTGCTCGCCGAGGTGGTCGCGCGCGTATCCGGCATGGACTACGACCGCTATATCGAAGAGAACGTCTGGCGGCCGCTGGGCATGACGGACACGCACTTCTTCCTGCCGGAAGAAAAACGCGGCCGGACCGGTTCCGTCGAAAAATGGAACGATGAGCAGATCAAGGCGACCCGGGACAAAGAGGACATCCTCGCTTTGCTCGGCGGCGGGGCGGCTTTTTCCAATGTCGGCGACATATTCAAGTTCGGCCGGATGCTTCTCGCGGGCGGCTCTTATAACGGGAGACGCATTGTCGGCCGGAAATGGGTCGAGGCGGGAGTGAGGGCGCACATCCGGAACAAGATCTCCTACAACTGGCAGGGCAACATGTTCGCCGGCGACAAGCTGGTCAGCTACGGCCTGGGGCTGGAAATAGACAAGCACGAGTTCATGAGCCCCGGCACCTTCGACCACGAGGGCGCGGGCGGCGTCTTCCTCTTCATGGACCCGAAGGAGGACTTCCTCTTCGCGGGATTCTTCGCCAGCCCCGAGTGGCATGGGGAGAGCTGGGTGAGCCCCCTGGCCGTGGCGTGGTCCGGGCTGGAGTGATAACGCCCCTGCCGGTCGCCGAAAAGAAAAAGAGAAACTACGGATAGACGCGGATAAACGAGGATGAGAGAAGGCAAGAGAGGAAAAGAAGAGAAAATCGGACTTCAGGAGCGCCTCTCATGTTTCTTTCCTTTCTTTGTTCTCCCCTTCTCTTATCCGCGCTATCCGCGC
>JAFGSW010000093.1 GCA_016934415.1 Spirochaetales bacterium
AAGATACTTCTTCTTCTGCTCGTCGGTCCCGAAGAGAAGAATGGGGATGATGCCCAGGCCCGAGGCCGCGTACGCCAGGGCGATGCCGCCGCAGGCGCGGGACAGCTCCTCGACCACCAGGCACATCTCGAACGCGCCGCCGCCGAGCCCGCCGTATTCCTCGGGAATGAAGACCCGGTAGAGGTCGGCATCGCCGAGAATTTTGACGATTTCGGAGGGGAATTCCTCTTTTTCGTCGTATTCAAGGGCGATCGGCTTTATTTTCTCGTCCGCGATCCTGGCCGCCAGCTCCTTGATTTCTTTTTGTTCGTCGGTCAAAAAATAATTCACGATAATCCTCCGTAAAGTTAGTAATTTTTCTTCTTAATGTCAGGCTGAAAACTCAAGGAATGTCCCAAGTTTTACATAATAATAGAAAGAGCGGGAAAATTGTCAATAGGGGATTCCACTGGTCAATAACCTGGAGGAAGGATGCGAAGAACACCCCTCGACGGAGTTTATCCCGGGCGAAGTCGGGGGGCTCGGGGCAGGCTCCGGAAACGAAGAACACGAAAGAAGTGAAGAAAAACGGCGAAGACGCGGATGATTGCGGATAAGAAAAGAGACTACCTGTCAACCCGAACATTGTCAAAGAGGATCAACATTCCTTCCCCTTTTCGCCTTTTACTCTTTATCCGCGTCTTATCCGTGGCTCTTCTCCTCTTCCTCTCTTCATCAGTGCTATCGGTCTTCATCGGCGCCATCGGTGGTTCACTTCATTCTTGCCTCGCAGCGGGCCGCATGCTATACTTTCGCCCCTTGAGGATGCATCCCATGAAGAAAGAAGACCGATCCGGCCTGACCGCGCTCGGTTCGGGAAAAAAAGCGAAGCCCTCGAAAAAGCTCGAGGCGTTCCCCAACCGCGCGCCCGGCCGCTTTTACCTGGTGGAGCTCGAGACCGAAGAGTTCACCTGCCTCTGCCCCGTCACCGGCCAGCCGGATTTCGCGCGCATTATCGTTCGCTACGTGCCGGACAGGCTCATCGTGGAATCGAAATCGCTCAAGCTCTACTTCTGGTCCTTCCGGAACGAGGGCCGTTTTCACGAGCACGCGGTGAATGCCATCCTCGACGACCTGGTGAAGCTTCTCGATCCTCACTGGTGTCTGGTGGAAGGCCGCTTTCACGCGCGCGGCGGCATCGCCATCAATGTCCACGCCGAGTCGGTGAAGACTCGGGAAGCGCGCGAACAATTTTTACCGTTCAAAGGAAGCAAGGACTAATATGGAACACAGGAACAACTCGACTTGGTTCACGCTCATCACCGGCCTCTTCGTGGGTACGCTCATCGTCTCCAACATCATCGCCGTCAAGCTGGTGAATATTTTCGGCCTCATCCTGCCCGCCGCGGTCGTCCTGTTCCCGCTCGCCTACATCATCGGAGACGTGATGACCGAGGTCTACGGGTACGCCCGCGCCCGCCGCGTCATCTGGATCGGCTTTTTCGCGAACCTGGTGGCGGTCGGCGCCATTCTCCTGGCCGGGGCCATCCCGGCCGTCCCGTTCTGGACGTTGGGTTACTCCGACGCCGGCCAGGCGCAGACGGCTTACCAAAGGATTCTCGGGTTCGCTCCCCGTCTTCTGGCCGCCTCGTTCGTCGCCTACCTGGCCGGAGAATTCCTCAACTCCTTCGTTCTGGCCAAGATGAAAATAGCAACCAAGGGCCGGTTCCTTTGGATGCGCACCATCGGCTCCACCCTCATCGGCCAGGCAGCCGACACCGTCATCTTCATCACCGCCGCCTTCGCCTTCACCGAAGGCATGTCGTTCGGGATGATCGCCGTCACCATCGTCTCCCAGTGGGGCTTCAAGGTCGCGTACGAAATACTCGCCACCCCGCTCACCTACCAAGCCGTGCGCTTCCTCAAGAAGAAGGAAGGCATGGACGTGTACGATAGGAAGACCAACTTCAACCCGCTGGCGTTCTTCAAGAGGGGATCCGCTTCGGAAGAGAAGAACCACGGAGTGCGCGGATGAAGAAGATGTCACGGATGAGTATGTAAGAGAAAATACGGAGGATCGCGGATAAAAAGGAACTGGGAGATGAGGAATGGAGAAGGGATCTGAGTAAATCACTCCCGCGGATTACCCGGAAATGCCGTTTTATAGCGTGAAAATGGCGTTTTGAATTCTATAAATGCCTTTTCAAAAATAGTAAACCCTCTGTGTCAGGCTCCAGTGTCTGCGCGCCTTGAAGAAAAGTCCCGCGCATGCTGAGCCGAACGCGGCGCGCATTGAATTCGAACCGGCTCACCGTGAAACGGACGCGGCTCACGTTGAAATGATCGCCGCACGTGTGGGATTCATCGCTGCGCGCGGTGAAAATGAGCTGGCGCGCAATGAACTGAAACCGGCGCGAGGCGATTTGAAGGATGCGCGCGATCATATGGAAGTCGCCGACGCTAAAATGAAGCTCGCAAGCGTGGAATTTTACTCGGCGCGCGTTGAAACGGAGCCGGCGCGCGTCGATTTGAAAGATGCGCGCGTTAATTTGAAAGTTACAGGCATCAAAATGAAAGTCATCGGCGTGGAATTACGCTTGGCGCGCGATGACGGAGGAGTCGGCGCACGGCGAAACGGACGCGGCGCGAACCGATGTGAAGGACATGGGCGCTAAAATGAAAGTCGCCGGCACGGAACAAGAGGAAACCGGCGTCGAAATGACGGCCGCGGGTCTGGAACCGACCGCCAAGGATAGTGAAGAAGACGTGGCGTACGCTTTTCGGACCGACGCAGGCGTTACAATGAAGCTCGCCAGTCCGGTTTTTCCGATGTCGTTCGTTGATTCCGTCTTGTCGTGCACTGAAACAACCTCTGCGTTCGATGATTTTGATTTTTGCGTTCGTTGATTTCGATTCCGCGTGCGCTGAAATGAAGGTTGCGTTCGATATTTTTAGCCTGCGTTCGTTGAAAAAGGAAATACAGGAGCCGGAGAAATAGGCGGCGTTCTTTATCATGACGATCGCGGGCGTTACAATGAAAGTCAACGGTCTCGCAATGAGGTTGGCGTTCGGTGACCGGAAGGCGGCGTACATTGAAATGAGGCCGCAGGCGGTTACATGCGGGTGGCGCAGGGTGATCCCGATGGGCTTGCGATCGCCCATAGAGGGCAATGCAAATCGGCTAAAACCTGAGAATGCATCGAATTGAAATATGGCCGGATGAGATAATTTTACTTGAATAATGAATAAGAAGGGTCTTTAATGGAAGAAGTGGATATGAAATCGAATTTTAACGTCAACTTTCGTGGTTGAAGGTAGAGATTAGGCGAAGGACGACTATACTCGCGTTAAATGCCATAGCCAGCCGGCGCAATTGTGGTGCCCGCCATCCATGGCGGGCGAAGTGATTAGAAATTGTTAATGGTGAGGAGAATGGTATGGAAGTTCTCATCCTAATTCTTACAGGGATAGGGCTTATTCCAGTTTTCTTTTTATTTCGGGATAGATATAAAAAAAGGTTTAAATTGGATTTAGATTATCGAAATATATCTTTTTCTTTATTCCATGATCAACAAAATGATAAACTCAATAATAGATTTTGTTTGGTCGTTTATTTTTTACATATAGTAAATACATCCTTAAATTCAATAACTCTTAAGAACATTAATTTATCATATTGTTTTGGTGGTAGAGTTTATGAGGATGAATCATATGTAGTTAAAACAGGTGACATTCCTGATGTAGACGAACCTAATTTATTAACAACAAATGGAATTGATACTATTTTCTTAATGCGGTGGAAAAACTTACGCACTGAAATTGGAAAGCATGAAGTATTGCAGCCAGGAGGGGTTTTTAATGGAAGTGGTGTCTTTTTATTTGAATCTTCTGTGAATGATCTTTCTAAAATAAGCAAACTGAAACTCACAATAAGTGACTACAATGGTAAAAAGATTACTTTTCCCATTGCCATTAAAGATAGTTTTTTTACTGGTATAAATAAAGGGTTTGCAGTGATAAACCGTTCTTTTCGTATCACTGGTGATAAAAGTATTGAATGGAAATAGAATTTTTTATTATCCGCCTCCGCCGTCAATGGCGGGCGAGTAAGGATATAAAAAAACCATAGGTAGAATTGATTATGACCAATGAAGAGAATGAATTTGTCAAAGAAATGCTCTTTTATCAATATTCAAATGGTCTCCCTGTTGATGAAGGATTCGCAAAAAAAATAACTACTGAATACTCTCTTGATAGTGATTGTCCAATAGTTTTTTTTGGAATACTTTATGATTTATATTATGATCCTGAATTTAAATATTTCAATAGAAATGTTAGTAATGAGATTTATGCACAATTATTAGATTTATACAAATCTGATCAAACATGTTTTTATAATGGCTTTAAAGATGGATTTGCAAGTTTAGCACTTGCCTTACAATTTTATATGCTTGCCAAGGAAAAAAAGAATGAACTTTCTTATGTTACATTTGAGGAAGATACAAAGAGTACTATTTATAGAATACCAATGTTCATCATAGTATGTGAAAATGTATTAATGAATTTCTATCGATTTATTTCTTGTATTCTATCAAAGATCAGTGGAAACGATTATCAAAGCCAAAATACATTAGGACAAATTCTACCTGTAATGCAAAAATACGGCTTCAATTTAGCATCGTCTGTGAATAAATTTATTAGGAATTCAATTAATCATGGTATGGTCTATTATTTTAATACTGAAATTGAATTTGAATATATTGATTCAGGTAATAAAAAGAAAGAACGTTTTTATGTGGGAGATTTTGATTCCTTAATAGATGAGTATTATGATATTGCCTCGGGAATTATTATTGGAATAATTAGATTGCTATCAGCTAATCCAATAATAATATTTAAAGAATTTGAATATCTATTTCAATCAAAAAATAGGGACAACTGGTTTAAAATATTATACCATAGCAAAAATATTAGGTGTATTGATGTGGATACAACAAAGTGTAGTGGACAGGTTAATTTGCATATAAAAACAGAAATAATGGATGAGAATAAACTTCAAATAGCATTGAAAATGCTTTTATCTGGATTATACCAATTTTACCCAGAACAGAATCAATACTTTGTTGGTTATAAACATCCGCGGAGTAATTCTGGATTTATAAGAATGCCAAAGGAGGATCTAGAGGCTTTTTTGAAATATAAGAATGGTGAATTACCTAAATTTTCAGGAGAACAGTTGTATGTGTTATACCCAATTCGACCAGAATCTATTGACATAAAGAGATATAATTACTTCGTTTTTCCTGAAATCAGAGGAGATGATTGGTACCTTGAAAAGGCTGAAATAGTATCAACAAAAGATTTTAAAAGAATTAAAGGTCGTCTTATACTAAAACAGAGATTTGATAAAGAACAAATCAATAGCATTGTAGATAAGATTATTACTGAAGTGAAAGATATCGAGATTCCTGAAAACCCAAAATCTGATGTTAAAACAGGAAAAGATGAGATTGATGCTTTGTTTATTACAGTTTTTATTGAACCCCCTGATAGGAAATCTTTTAGTTTATTCTCTTCAAACGACGCTTTCGTTTGTATTGCAAATTACTATAAAGATGAAAACATAATACGTTTGAAGCATGGTGGAGTACCTGTTGGACTATGGAAATCGTATAAAAAAAACACAAAGAATAAGGTCGAGTATGCATGGAATGCAAATTACAAACCCGTTTATAAATGAGAATAAAATTATGGACTATAACTAAATCCGCTTCGGCCATCCATTATAGACCGTCCGGGATTTCTGCCGGAGCGAAGGCGTCAACGAGAACGTGTTCTTCCGGAAAAAGAAACAATTGGGCGTGACGGGCGCGCTCGTCCGCTTGCCGGTTGGGCTGGGTGATAGCGCCCCGATTGAGATCACCGTCGGCGGCGTCAGAATCGGCGTGGGGAGTGGATTCGAGGAGCGCGAGCTGGTGCGCGTGCTGCGCTGCGTACGGGAGGCCATGGATGCTTAGCTTTTGGTTCCCCTTTGCCAAAAGGCGAGAGTCCACTATAATGCCCGTATGCTCGTGAAGGAATTCGACGCGCTCATCCGCTCCTGGCTGCCCTTCGATCAGGCGGAGAAGGCCGATTCGGCCCTGAACGGCCTGCAGGTGGGGCGAAGGGACAAGGACGTGCGCAAGGCGGCCTTCGCCGTCGACGCCTCGGCGGAGACGTTCCGGCGCGCGGCCGGGTGGGGGGCAGACCTCGTCTTCGTCCACCACGGCCTCTTCTTCGGCAAGACCAAACCGGTCACAGGAGCGCTCCTCGGCCGCATCGCCTTTCTGGCCGAACATGATATCGCCCTCTACGCCGTCCACCTGCCGCTCGACATGGCGCCGGAAATCGGCAACAACGCCGGGCTTGCGACGAGGCTCGGACTGGTCGACCGCGAGCCGTTCGGGATGTACCACGGCGTGAAGATCGGGCTCAAGGGGCGTCTTCCCGTCCCGCGAACCCTCCGCGAGCTCGCCGGCTTGCTCCTGGGAAACCCGCCGCTTCCGGCGGCTTCACTGGCCTTCGGGCCGGAGATCGTCTCCACGGCCGGGGTCGTGTCGGGCGGCGCGCCGGAGTCCGCCCGCGACGCCATCGACGAGGGGCTCGACCTGTTCGTGACCGGCGAGCAGTCGCACGAGATCTATCACGAGAGCCTCGAGGCGGGCCTGAACGTCATCTTCGCCGGGCACTACGCGAGCGAACGGTTCGGCGTGGAGGCCGTCGGGAAAAAACTCGCGGCCGAGACCGGACTCGAGACGGTTTTCATCGACGTACCCACAGGCCTGTGATGCGGGCAGCAGCCGGGAACGAATGCTTGTGATACGAGGAGTCTCATGACGACGGAAACCAAACGGAAAATCATGTGGCTCGCGGCCGCCGCCGCGGTGCTCGTCGGTGACCAGGCGTCCAAACTCGTCGTCATTCTCGCCGTCGGGGCCGGGAAATCCGCCGCCGTCATCGGAGACGTGTTCCGGCTTTCACCGCAGGTACGGCCGTTCGTCGCCCTCGGCCCGCCGCCATTTTTTCAAATCACTCTTTTTATCCTCCTGCCCGTCGCCGTGCTCGCGTTTCTCGTATTCTTATATTTCAGGGACAAGAGCTTCCGGTTGCCCTCGCGATTGGCCGCGGCGGCGGTCGTCGGCGGCGGGCTTTCAAACCTGTGCGACCGCTTCGTCCGGGCCGGGGGCGTGGTCGAATTTCTCGATTTCAAATCGTTCGGTATTTTCGGCCTCTCCCGCTGGCCCGCCTTCAATCCGGCGGACCTGGCGATTGTCGCGGGACTAACGGCCTTCCTCGTCGTCCGGATCGTCCGCCTGATTGGAAAACATCGTGCCGCAAAAGATACTCCAAAGAGTTAACCGCACGCTCATCCTCGCCGCCGTGGACACGCTGATCCTGTCGGCCTGCACCGCGATCGGGGCATTCGTCGTACCGGCCCTGGCCGGGCCCGGCCTGTCTCCCCGGGCGGCGGCGTTCGTCGTCCTGGGATGCTTTATCGGCGGTCTCGCCCTCTGTCTCGCCGTCAACCGCCGTTTCATGCGGAAAGAAAAAGAGTAGCTACGGATAGGACGCGGATGTGCGCGGATAAAGAAAATAGAAAAATCGAAATAGAAATAAAGACATCAAGAATGAAAAGGTCGCCTCATGAAAAATATTTCCCTATCCTCTCTTCATCCGCGTTTATCCGCGTCCTATCCGTAGCTTCTCTCTCAGTTCCTGGCTTTCAGCTCCAGGTAGCGGTTGACGAGGTCGGCGGAGACCTGCTCGGGATAGACGTCGAGGATGTCCACCCCCAGGCGGCGCAGGGCGGCGATGGTCTTGGCCCGCCGCAGGATGAGGTCGGCGGCGGCGGCCTTGGTGTAGACGCTGCCTGCGGCCGCGGACGGGGATTCGGCGGCCAGGAACAGGTTCTGGTCGCGGATGAGAACGAGGAGCACGAGGTGCTTGCGGCGCAGGACCGAGAGGGAGCGCGACAGGATGAGCAGGTTGGAGTCGTCGATGAGGTCGGTGATGAGGAGGACCAGGCTGCGCTTGGTGAGCTTTTGGGCCGTGAAGCGCAAGGCCTCGCCGTAGTCGGGCTCCACGTGCTCGAACTCGGCGTGCGAGAGAGCCAGGCTCAGGATGCCTATGTCTTTCTTCGTCTTGATGGGCGGCACGTAACGGCGCACGGCCGCGCCGAAACAGAGGAGACTCACGCTGTCGTAGTTTTTGACCGCCGAGTAGGCGAGGATGAGGGCGGCGTCGGCGGCGTAGTCGAGAAGCGACAGGCCTCCCGCCTCGGTGGCCATGATCCGGCCGCAGTCGACGAGGAGGGCGACCGCGAGCGTGTTCTCCAGGCGGTAGACGCGCGCCACCGGCTCGCCCAGGCGCGCGGTGGCCTTCCAGTCGATCTTGTTGAAATCGTCTCCTTTGTCGTATTTCCGGAGCATTTCGAATTCGCGGCCCTCGCCCAGAAAGGCGCTCTTCTGCTGGCCTTCGAGGCGCTGGAGTTTTTTCTGCGTCAGCTTGAAGATCCGGTTCACGGGGTTGATGAAGGGCGGCACCTTGAGCTCGAGTGAGAGCGGCCGGCGGCGGTAGAACGAGAGCAGTCCCAGGGTCGAGCGGCCCTTCAGGTAGATGAAATCCGAGCGGTGCGTGCCCCGGCGCCGGACGAAGACGCGGAGGATGTGCTCGCGCGTCTCGCCGGGCTCGGCGGACAGTGTCGTCTTTCCGTATTCGCGGCCGCAGGACTCGTCGAATCCCAGGAGAAGGCGGAAGCGCACCGTCAGGCGGTCCCGGTTTGAGACCGACACCGTGAACTCGTTCTCCCGGTTGAGCTGGCCGACGGCCGGGAGGCGGACGTCGAGGACGAGCTTCTTGCGGTAGGCCGGGCTTAAGAGCAGATCGGCGACGATGAGGAACGCCGTCAGACCGTCCGCGGCCAGGCCCGCGTAAAGGAGCGGCGGCCAGAGAAAGGCGAGCGCGATCAGGACGAGGGCCGGGGCGAAGGCGAAGAGGGCGAGCGGCGTCGGGAAAATGCCGTTTCTCACCGCGGCACCTTGACTGATGCCAGGACGAGGGCGACGAAATCGTCCGGCGTGCTCCCCTCGAGCTCCGCCGAAGATTCCAGGATGAGGCGGTGGCGCAGGGCGGGCAGGCAGGCGTCCTTGACGTCGTCGGGCACGACGAACTCGCGGCCCCTGATGGCGGCCAGGGAGCGGGCCAGCTTCAGGAGGGCGATGCCGCCCCGGGGCGAGGCGCCCACCTCGACGCCCGGCGTTTTGCGCGTGGCTTCGACGATCTCGAAAATGTAATTGAGGATGGAATCCTCCACGCGGACCGCGGCGAGGGAGTATGTAAAGGTGTTAAAGGCGCTTTTGGAGCAGACAGGCTTCAAGCCGGCGGCTTCGAGGTTGCTGGAATCGAAGCCGTCCCGGTACATGGCGAGGACCTGCTTCTCTTCGTCCGCGGCCGGGTAGGTGAGGCGCAGCTTGCAGAGGAAACGGTCGAGCTCGGCCTCGGGCAGGGGATAGGTCCCCTCGAGCTCGATCGGGTTCTGGGTGGCGATGGTGATAAACGGGTCGTCGAGCGGGTACTTGACCCCGTCGATCGTCACCTGCCGTTCCTGCATCGCCTCGAGGAGCGCCGCCTGGGTCTTGGCCGGGGTGCGGTTGATCTCGTCGGCGAGCAGGAAGTTGGTGAAGACCGGCCCCTTCTTGACGGTGAAATCGTTCTTCTCGTAGTTGAACACCGTCGTCCCAATGATGTCCACGGGCATCAAGTCCGGCGTGAACTGGATGCGCTTGAAGTCGGCCCCGATGAGGCGGCTCATGGCATTGGCGAGGAGCGTTTTACCCAGGCCGGGGAATCCCTCGAGGAGGACGTGGCCGTCCGAAAGGAGCGAAAGGACGAGGAAACGGATCACCTCCTCCTGGCCCTTGATGACGCGCGCCAGCTCGCCCGCCAGTTTCTGGTATAAAAGAGAAAATTCAGCCGGGGTTCTTGTTTTTGCCATGACGTTGGTCCACTCCTTTGAGTCTTAAAATGATCCGCTCGCGTTCAACGTCGCGGGCGGCGAGATTTTTTTTCCGGTTAAAGGAAAAGACGTCCGCACCCGCGCCGTCTTCACCGTCTCCTGGCCCGCCGCCTTTGGACATACCGTCCAAGGACGGAAGCCGGCGTTTCACTTCGGCCTCGATGTCGGACCGGGAGCCGGAGACGAGCTTCAAGAGCTCGCGCAGGCGCGACAGGAAATACCGGTCGAGAATGTCGACGACCACGAGCGGGTTGGCGGTTTTCTCGTAAAAGTTGCCGGTGGCGTCCAGGTGGCGGAGAAGCGAGCGCCGTGCGAATTGCTCCGTGTCCCGGACCGGTCCGAAGCGCTTCCAAAAGGCGAGGATGAAGACGAGGCCGAGGAAAAGAAGCTCCAGGAAAAGAAATAGGAAATTGCCCCGGAAAAGGAAAAACACCTCTCCTTCGCCGCCGGACGTGTCGAACCAGTCGGCGTTCCCCCTGCGCGATGAAGATCGGGGTGAAAAAGACGCATAGTCGAAGGCGATGGGCGAATCGAAATGGTCGACGAGGCAGTTGTTGAGAAGATAGAAGTTGTCTCCCCGGACCAGGTTGCGGTCGCTGAAGGCGTTCTCGTCGGCGATGTAGACGATTTCGCCGCCGCCGCGGACCTTTTCCCGGACGATGAGGGGCCCGTCGACCGAATCCAGGATGGTTTCGTGAAAGAGGGGGTCAGAGAGGAATTGGATGTCCTCGAGGGTGACGGATGGATCGAAGGAGAGCTTTGAAACCGAGCGCAGGAGGGAATGGGTCGAGGAAACGGGGCGAAGGCGGCTGTCTTCGTCGGTATACCAGCAGAGGAGAACGAGACGTTTTCCCTCGCCGAGCCAATCCCGCCAGTCGTCGATCTCGTCTTCTTCCCGGAGGCGGCGAACGATGAGCGTGTACTCGTCCCGCCGGAAGGGGAGCCGGTGAACGCGCACCGTGTACCCGAGGCGGCCGAGTAGTTTCAAAGCGAAGGAGTCTTCCCAGGGCGACGCTTCCTCGGCCAGATCGACGTCCGGAGGCGTGAAGGCGGCGGAGACCGCGGCGACCCGCGCGACGACGTAACCGACGGCGCCGATGACGAGCGAGACGGCGACGATGAGGATGATCCAGCGGATTTTCACGGGCGACCGTCCCGGAAGGCGCGCCGGTATTCGTTCCGGCAGCGCGCGTAATCGTCCTCCGAGGCCTCGGCCCGGTCGAAGAGAACGCGCTCGCTCACTACGGCGATGGCGCGGAAGATAGCGCGCAGCGTTCCGTCGGAGAGGCGGACGGCGATGGCGTCGTTGGTGAGGTTTTTCGCGGGCAGGAGGCCGCGCGCCGCCAGGTGCGCCACCGAGAGCCGGTGGAGGAGAACTACGGCCCGCGACCAGTCGCCGGCCGCCTCGAGCTCGGCCAGCAGTCCCGGGTCCGGCGGGGGCGGGGCGGGCCCCTCGGGGGAGGCGGCGAGGGCGGCGGGTGGGAGGCGGTGCTGCCGCGCGGCGAAAAAGCGGACGAGGAGCACGATGAGGAACGCCGCGACCGAGACCGCGCCTCCGATCGCGAGCAGCCGCAGGTAGAAACTGTGTTCATTGAGCCAGCCGGCGATCTGCGAAACCACGTATGCGCGCCGGGCGTTCTCCTTGAGAGCGTCCCGCTCCCGGCGCTTGAGCTCGGTGAGGGCTTCACCGACGCGTTTCTCGTCGGGCGGTGTGCCGCCGCCCGGGGCGGGGCATCCCGAAAGAAGAACGAGGAGCAGCGCGATGGTGACGGCGGCCGCGGGACGCCGGGATCTCAGGTGGAGGATGGCTCGGCTCCTTTCCCGGCGACCGCGCCGGAGTTTTCCTCGATGAAACGTCTGGCCAAGAGCTCCACTCCCAACCCCTCGCGTTTCACCTTCTGATTGCAGTAGAGCACGGTGTTGAAGGCCGCGCCGGCCACGTTGGTGATGAATAAGAGAAAGCCGAGGGAGGCGAAGACGATAAAAAGGCTCATCACCGCGACGCGTTCCTCCTTCAAATGCAAGGCGGAGAGGATGAGAATGCTCGCCGCGACGAAGATGAACGTGAGAATCCCCGCGCCGAGGAAGACGAGAACGCGAAACAAGATACTCGCCGCGTCGAGCCTGAGAAAATCCCTCGAGAAGAGGCTCACCGATCGGCCAATGGAGCGGAAGAACCGCAATCGGTCGAAAGCCATGGCGGGCAGGATCCCCTTGAAGAAGACCGCGGCGGATTCGCTGACGGCGACGGAAATCGCAGTGTAGACGATGATCGAAATGATCATACCGTTCATGCCGGGAAAGGCCATGGTGAAAGCGATCGTGAGAAAGGAGAAAAGGTACATGACGGGATAAACGGAAAAGGATTGCGCGATGGAAAAAACGAGGAACACGATAAAGGCCGGAATCTTGCGGAGTTGGTAAACGAAGGATCGGAGCACCGAGAAGGGACGTTCGAAAAAGCGGCTGCCGTACAGATCGGTGCTCACGAGCGAAAACATGATGGAGGCGAAAGCGTATACCGCCAGAACGGCGATAACGAGCCAGTTCGGGAAAAAAACCGCCACGTCGTCCAGGCCGAGCTGGCTGAAATCGGCATGGGGGACGAACATCTCGAAGAAACCGAAAAGAGTCTTGCCCAACACCACGACGATCGGCACGAAAGCTATCAGGCTCACGAGGAAATAGGCGAGGAGCAGCCTGAGGGATTGTTTATTGAAGAACACCTTGAGGAAGGCGTCGAAAAGCTCGGCGACGGTGAGAACGCGGAATTCCCTGATCATGACCGTCTCCCGCGTTTTCGGATTTTTCGGCCGAACCGTCCGGACGTTGAACGGCGGGGCGTCCGGAGTCTCGCCAATAGGCGCCGCCAGAACTCGAGCGGGGCGTAAAAGAGGACGCCCGCCAGTGAGACCGCTGCGATGGAAATCTTAACCGCCAGCGGGATGGGCGAGGCCGAGACGAACCCCTCGATGAAGGCGGCGGTGGTGATGAAGACGCCGGCCATCAGGAAAAGGGGCACGACCTCCCGCGCCTTCCGCACCAAAACGAGGGAGCGCTTCTCTTCGCCCGCCATGATGAGCGACACCCCGATGGCGAGGCCGGCGCCGGCGGCCAGGCATATCCCCAGGAGCTCAAGGGCGGAGTGGGCGATAATGAAGGAGAAGAGGTTGTCACCGTAGCCGGAGGCGGTCACCAGCCCGAGCACTCCGCCGATCACCACGGCGTTGTAGAAAATGAGATAGATCGTGAGGAGCCCGAAAGTGAGGCCCAGGACGAAGCTGGCGAAGGCGATGGTGACGTTGTTGGATATGTAAAATCCCGACATCATGATGTTTTGCGAACCGGTCCGGAGGGGCGCGTCGCGGTAGGAGTTCTTTATGCTCTCCAGGGCGTACTCGGGAAGCAGGGCGGACGCGTTTTCCGGGTGCAGGGCGACCGCCAGGAAACAGGCGGCCCCGACGCCGAAAAACAGGAAAAATATGATCGCGACGGGCACGATGTTTTTGGCGAAGGCGCGGGGGAATCCCGGCCAGAAAAGACGCGTGATCCGGCGGAACGTCTTCTTGGGGCTCGTGTAGAGCTGGCTGTGGGCCTGCAGCACGAGCGAATCGATGTACTCGAGCGTGTCCGGGGAGAGCTTCAGGGTCTTCGCCGTCTCGTAATCGGTGCAGGTCTTGCGGTAGAGGTGGGGGAAGTCGCGGGCCTCCTCGGGCGAAAGCCTCCGGTATCCGCCGCGTTTCACCTTGACGATGGCCTCGCGCAGGCGTTCCCAATCGGCCTGGCGCTCCTCGACGAATCTAGACGACCGCATCGCGCACCTGGTGCCGTGCGTACACCGATTGCAGGTAGGGCAGGGGATCGTCGGGAGAAAGGCTGTCCTGAATTTTACGGCTGACGGTTTCGGCCATGGCGGCGAGCAGCTCCCGCCGGCGGGCCTTGGGAATGTCGGCCTGGCCGACGAGAAACCGGCGGAGGACGTACAGTTCCTCCTCCGAAAGCCGCCGCAAAAAGACCGCTCCGGTCGCGGACTCGGGCAGCGCGGCCGGATCGAAGGGAGCTTCCGTGTGAAAGGCCGTTTCAATGGGCGCGAGCTTCGGATTCCGGACCACGATGGTGTTGCCGAGGAGGTCGCCGATGCGCCGGTATTCGCGGTTGACAAGCATGCAGATGAAGGCGCCGAGGAAAAATGTGAGCTCCTGGTCGAGCACCCGGGCGAAATTCCTTAAGACGAGCGAGGGGAGATCAAGGGCCTTTCCCGTGTAATGGATGGTGCGCAGGCGGCAGACCATTTTCCCGAGCGTTCGGCCTTCGAACAACATCTCGAAGAGGAGATAATAGCCCCAGCGCAGCACGAACATGACGACGTAATAGAACGAGACGAGGAGGGCGCCCGTGTTTTCGGTATTGAATATTTCACCCAGCCTGTTTATAAGATGGGCGAATGACAAGAGCCAATAAATGGCGGCGGTTATGCCGAAAAGGATCAATTGATCGAGCCAGAAGGCGCAGAAGCGCATGAGGGGATTGGCGACGCGGTATTCGAGTCTGACCTTGTCGGCCGTCTCGATGGTGACAAAATCGCGGCGGTAGGTGACGGTTTTTCTCGTGCGTTTCGGAGTATTGATGACGTTTTCCCCCGTGATTACTGCTCAGTATACTACGTCCCTGCCGAATTTTAAAGGCGAAAAAAAATATGTCGTGAGGCGGGCGGGGGCGTTCGGCGGAGGTCAATAACCGTCGGACATTGAAATGTTCGCGTCTTTTTTCGCGAGCTCGCTGTAGACGAAGCCGCGGTTTTTGAGCTTCTGCTTGAGCTCATTGGGGAAGGGCATGGTGCGCCAGAAGATGCCGCGGACTTCGCGGTCCAGCTTCTGGACTCCCTCGCTCTCTTTGGTGACCCACAGGATGTAATCGTGGATGAAGGAGTCCTTGACGTCGCCCTTCATCTTGTGTCCCGAGAACCACTGGTAGTATTTTCCGGTGATCCCTTCCTCCATCCAGCGGTGCTGGGCCCGTTCCTTGGCCACCTGCCAGCGCAGGTCGGCCAGGGCGGTGATGACGGCCAGGGTGAGGTTTTTGGGGAAGATGGGTATGGCCAGCCGGGCGCGGCTCGTCGAGCGGTTGTGTTTTTCAAAAGGCTGCCAGCAGATTCCGAAATCGCCGTAATTGGGAAGAAGAATGACGTTGGGGACGATGCGGTTGTCCTGCTCGCGGTAGCGGCGGATGAAGAGGCCCGCGTCGAGCGCTTCGACCGTGGCGAGCAGGTTGATGACGTTTTCGCGGATCCCGAGGTTGGCGAGCGAGGGAATGAAGTAACTCTTGAGGAGCACGGGGAAATGATTGCCCTTCCGACCGACGCAGAGTTTCGCCATCTGCCGAATGGCGTTGAATTCCGTGGCGATGGCCTGGGCGTCGACCGTGGTCTCCTTGTCCAGCCCCTCGGTGCTCTTTTCCAGATCGTCGAGCTCCCGGTCGATGTCGCCCACGGATTCGTAGGACCGGCCGAGATCGCGGTCGAGGGTGTTGAGGCGGCGGAGGATGTCATTGATTTCCGACAGCGCCCGCCGCTGGTCGGGGTTGAAGCAGGCCTTGAGGCCCCCCAAGTCGTCGCGGATGTCGTGGCGCAGGAGAATGGAGACGTTCCGCTCGAGATCGCTTTCGGCCTCTTCGAGCTGGGAGACGCGGTTGCGGAGGGCGGCCAGCTCGGCGTCGCGCTGGCCCTTGCGCTTGTCGAGCTTGTCGAGCTTCTTCTGGCCCGAGTCCAGCATCACCTTGCGCACCTCGTCGGTGGCCGAAATGCGGTCGAGGCCGCGGGCGATTCTCGTCATCCATTCGTCGAGGTAATAGACGGATTCGCCGCTCTCGTTTCTCGTATGGACCTTGGAGAGGAGATCGCGCTGTTCCGGAGACAGAAAATTGGGCGAAATGATCCCGAAACGCAGGAAATACAATTTGGCCGGGGAAAGCGACCCCCCGATTCTCTCCACGATCCGCGCGACCATGTCCCAAAAGGCCGGTATGACGCGGTTGCGGAATATGGAACGATCGTCCGGGTTCTGGGCCTTGAGGAATTGGGTGAAGAGCTCGTGAAACTTGGCCGCCTCGCCGCCTTCGCCCGCCATGACTTTGTTGTAGAATTCCTTGTCGGAGAGGGCGGGGTTGGGTTTTCCGAGTATCTTGGTGATTTTCGTGAAGCGCTGCTTGGCATTGCGCCGGGCTTCCTCGGCGAGCCTTTCGGCTTCACTCGGAGAAGCGTCGCCCTTGAAGAGCTTTCCAAAGGCGGGCGCGTCGGAAGGAGCGGTTGAGCCGGACGCGTCCGCCGGTTCGCTGATTCCCAGGAGGTTGGCTATCTCAGGATCGAGCTTCTCGTCATTCATCATCAAAGAAATTGCCCGTTAAGGGAGTTGGAGGTGAAGGGAATTGAACCCTTGGCCTCATGAATGCCATTCATGCGCTCTAGCCAACTGAGCTACACCCCCGTGCGCTCACAGTGTTTCCGCTGTTTTACCGGCCATAATGTAACGAATTCCACCGGAAACTTCAAGGGGTATTGCCGATGGGATTATTATTTGCATCGGACGCGAATAGCCGCTATAGTGTGAGGGGAGGAGCCCGCAGCCGTTCTGCGCGTCGACTCCCCTCACAAAGGCGGTGGAATGGAAAAGATAAAGGTTACGGCAGGCGTCTACTGGGTCGACATCCCCGCGGCCGATCTCCGGGTCCTGTGCGGTTGTCCCGCCGACATCGTCAAGCACCTCCAGAAGCGGGGACTCATCGTCGGCCGCGTGAAGGGGGACGTCGAATACGAAACCGGACCGAACGCCATCCTGCTCTCCGATACCTCGATCCAGAACGGCCAGTTCTCGAACCTGGCCGAATTCCCCATGCTGCAGATGTTCTACCGGCAGGGGATTCTCATCCCCGGCCACCCGTGCAACACGGGCCGCCGTCCGCTTCTCATCGGCATTCCCAATCAGATAAGCGCGCAGAGCGAATACATCATGCGGGGCAATTACGGCCTGCTTACCCTGGAGGAAATCGTCGCCGCCGGCGTGCCCAAGCCGATGGCCAGGGCCATGTACGAGCTCAAGCTCAAATTCGCCTTCAACCGCATGCGGCCGGTCGAGGAGCTGCTCGAGTACCGGTTGATGGAAAAGGAGCCGGTCGAGCTTCGCGAGGGCGTCACGCTCCGCCGGCGCAAGCTCAACGTCTATGACTTTTGCCACGACGGGCAGACGGTCACGGTCGACCTCAACCTCGGGAAAAACGAGCAGTACGAGCCGGCGGTCAGGCTCGATTTTCACAAGATCAACCGCGAGTATTTTTCGGTGATCCACATCGGCGAGGGCGACGGCTGGGATCCCACCCGCCCCTGCATGGCGAGCATCATCACCTACCAGGGGAAGATCTTCCTCATCGACGCCGGCCCCAACATCATCCACACGCTCACGGCCCTCGGGATCAGCGTCAATGAAATCGAGGGCATTTTTCACACGCACGCCCACGACGACCACTTCGCGGGGCTCACCTCCCTCGTCCGCTCCGATCACAGGATCAAATATTACGCCACGCCGCTCGTGCGCTCGTCCGTGTCGAAGAAAATCGCCACCCTCATGTCGATTTCGGAGCAGCGCTTCATGAACGCCTTCGAGATCCGCGACCTCGAAGACGGCGCCTGGAACGACCTGGACGGGCTCGAGGTGATGCCGGTCTTTTCGCCGCACCCGGTCGAGACCACGGTGTTCTTCTTCCGGACGTTCTGGGAGGACGGCTACAAAACCTACGCCCACCTCGCCGACATCCCCTCCTTCAAGGTCCTCGACGATCTCCTCCTGCGCGCATCGGTCAAGAACAAGCAATCGCGGCTCATCTACCGGAATTTCAAGGAAAGCATCACCGGGGCCGTCCAGTTGAAAAAAATCGATGTCGGCGGGGGGATGATCCACGGCGACGCCGAGGATTTCATCGAGGACGAATCCCAAAAGATCATTTTGAGCCACACCTCGCGCGAGCTCACCGACGCCCAGAAGGAGATAGGCTCCAATGCCACGTTCGCCATGGAGGACGTCCTCATTCACGCGCACAAGAATTATTCCATGCAGTCGGCGTTCAATTACCTGCGCTCGCTCTTTCCCCAGGCGAAGACCCACGACCTCAACATGCTCCTCAACTGCTACGAAATGGCCGTCAACGTGGGCATGATCATCATCAAAAAGGGTTCCGTCAACCGCTACATCTACCTCATCCTGAACGGCGTCGTGGAATTCATCGATTCGGAGAACGGCATCCACAATGAGCTCTCGGCCGGGTCCTTCATCGGCGAGCTGTCGGCCCTCACCAACTCGCCGTCGCGGCGCACCTACCGCGCCATGAGCTACGTGCGCGTGCTCCAGATCCCGATCGAGCTGTACAAGGCGTTCATCAGCCGCAATTTCCAGTACCGCGACATCAAGCGCATCAATGAAAACCTGAATTTCATCCAGTGCACCGACCTCTTCGGGGAAATGGTGTCGAGCGTGATCCAGAACCGCATCGCGCAGGAGATGCGGCCGATGAGCCTGGACAAGGGCAAGCCCATCGTCGTCGACGAAAAACCGGCGATCTACATGCTCAAGAAGGGCAAGGCGCGCATCTATTTCGAGGACACGCCGGTCGATGTCCTGCTGGCGGGGGACTTCTTCGGGGAGGAGAGCATCCTCTTGGGATCGTCGAGCCTGTTTTCCGCGAAGGCCGAAAAGAGTTCCGAGCTGCTCGTCATTCCCGCCGAGTCCCTGAAGGACATTCCGATCATCGAATGGAAAATCCTGGAAATCTTCGAGCGCCGGCTCTCGGCCTTCGGCACGCAATTGCGGACGTCGTGACGATGTCATGGTGAGCTTGTCGAACCATGACGGACGATTCAGGTTTCCATCGCCATCGCCCTTCGATAGAGCCTGTCCTGAGCGAAGTCGAAGGGCTCAGGGTGATGTACGATCCGAGTTTCTCTGTGATTTTCTGAAACAAAAAACCGCCTTACCGCTGTTCCGCGGCGGCTTCCGCCTCGGCCTTGGTGCGATTGAGGCGCTCGATTTCCTTGAGAGCCCGCTCGTTTTTCGCCGTGCCGGCCACCTCGATCATGAGCGCGATCGCACCGTCGATGTCGCCGGTGATCTCCAGCATAATGGCGGCGTTGTAGCCGGCCGCCGCGTTCCGTTTGTTTTTCCATATTTCGAGGTAGCCCGCCAGGGCGTCCGCGTAGAATTTCTTCCTGGTGAGCTCGTCGAGCCGCTTCATCTCCTCGTCCTTCGTCTCGTCAGCCAGCAGGGCGCGGTACTCCGTCACCTTGTACGGCACCAGCTGGCGGGGAACGGCGGACAGGATGCGGTCGAGGATCGATTCGTACATGCCGAGATCTCCGGGAAGATCGTCGGGATCAGACTCCTCGCGCGCGGCGTCGCCCTTGAGCTGCTTCACGGCCACGACCTGTCCGGTCTGGGAGTTGACGACCCGGTACGACAGGGTCACTTCCGCCTTTTTCGTGTACGTCGTGACGAATATCAGGCGCCCCTTCGAGTCCTTCTTTTGATAGCTTTTCGAATCGATGTTCGCGTTCAGGTAGGTGATGCTTCCCGTGATCAGGGCGTCCGTGCCGAGCACCTCGCCCAGCTCGACGGGGGAGAGATTCAATCTGTCGGCCTTCATGATGGCGCCCGTGACGTTCGACGGATCCATGACGGTGAAATAATCCGTCTTGACGAGGAGGGAAATGAACTTGTCCGTCGCGTATTTGGCAAGCTGTTCCTGGGCGGAATTCCTGGAGCGCCGGGAGCCCAGATACCGGCCCACGGTATTTCTGATGACGACCTCGGCGGTGGCGTCGCCGTAGCCCAGGTCCGGATACCCGAAATTAAGAATCGCGATCGTCTTCATGGTTCCCATGTTGACCTCGGCGGGTTTCATCACCTCCACCGGCACCATGGTCGAGCAGGCGAGGAACAAGGAAAATACGGATAGGGCCAAGCAGAGTTTTTTCATTTGTCACCTCCACAATTTATTCCGGATGCGTCAAACGATAAAAAACGAGCCGAAATTCGGGGCCTTTTTTTTACCTTCATCCCCTTCATTATAGTTGAGAATATTCCAATGACAAGCGATTTTCTCAGGAGACCGAATCGACCGTCCCGGTCATGTAAACGGTCGACCAGCCGAAGCCGATGCCGTAGGCGTAGTCGTTCAGAGCGCCGCCGTAAAACGTCGTCGTACCGTGATTTCCGTCCGCGTCCCAGCCGGTGACGAACGCGTCGGATCCGCCCGCATTGGTCTTGCCATTGAATGATGATGTCGTACTGCCCGCCACATAACAGTTGCCGGAAGAATCGAGCGCGCTCGCGTACCCATTCTCAATCCCGGAACCGCCGCTGAACCGCGTCCACAGCGGGTTGCCGTCGGGATCATACTTGATGATAAACGCGTCGGTCCCGCCGGCATTGGTTTGTCCATTGAATGACGTGGACAAGGTCGTGCCCGCCGCGTACAGCCCGGTGGAGTCCGCGGCGATGCCGTTGGCGGAGTCATCGAGCGTGCCTCCGGCAAGCTTCGTCCAGGGTTGATTTCCCGACGTGTCGAATTTTGTAATCAATACGTCGTTATTGCCGTTATTGATCTCGCCGTCGATTGAGCCCGAAGCGCTGCCCGCGCAATATAAAGCGGTTGGCCCGTGGAAGGCGATCGCGCGAATGGTCTCAAAAGCGGCTGCGCCGACGAAATGCGTCCAGCCCGGATTCCCCGAGGAATCAAGCTGGGCAATAAAACCGTCGGTGTTTCCGGCGTTCGTCTGGGAGCCGAATGACGAGTAGGTATATCCGACGATATAAATGTTCCCCGCACCGTCTGCGGCCACACCCGTGCCGAAGTCGTCCGCCGTCCCGCCGACGAAAACAGTCCACTGGAAATTGCCGTCCACATCGTATTTGGCGACAAACGCATCCTTGCCGCCGATATTGGCTTGGTTATCAAATGTCAAGTCGGAAGTGTTCGTGGTCCCCGCCACGTAGACCGCCCCATTGGGATCAAACGCGACCGCGTTGCCGTTCTCGTCCCCGGATCCTCCGATCAGCTTCGTCCAGACGCGATTGCCCGGGGAATCGTATTTGATGAGGACGGCGTCGGTTCCGCCGTGATTCGTTTCACCATCGAAACTTTGCGAAGAGGTCCCCGCGACGTACGAATTTCCGGAGCCGTCCGAGCACACGCCGCGCCCATCGTACTCGGGTCCGGTGATAAAGTCGTACACGATCGTCGCGGGGGGCGGGGTGTTGGAGGGAGGGGAGGGGCAATCGATCAGTACACCGACCGAAAAAACAGCCGCCGTCAGAAAACGCAGACTTCGTCCCGTCCGGACTTCCCGGCGGTGCAATGAATCGATTTCTTCCCCCGATCCGTGCCTGCCGATTCTCATGCTTCGCAATGCATTCTCCCGTCATAAAAAGAATACTGCTGCTCCGAAGGCGCGGTCAATTTTTTCCATCAACCAATGATAAACACAGGCAATATCATTATACCACCTTTTGCACCCACATACCGGACTGCAAGACTTCGGGCCCATCCACTCCGAATCGTTCTCAGGAAGCGATTTTTAAACGTTGTAGATGTTGCCGATGAACTAGGCTATAATTTATATTGAATGCGGGTAAAGCGCCGAGCGGTCGATCTTTGTTCGGAACATCATTGTGCCCGTAGCCGCGCAAACGAGGTCGCATGATAAAACCTATTTCGAGCGTAAAAGGGCTCTTCATACTTCTCGGATTGTTCTTCAGCGTCCATACATTGACCGCCCAAAGCTCGATGCCTCCGGGAGCGAACAATTATCTTCAAGTAACCGGCCATGAGGTGACGGGCAGCCTGGACAATGTCAATGTGGTTTTTTTCGAGGTCCCGGATACCGTCACCTCCCAGCTTTATTTCGGCGTGCAAAGCGCGGGGAATACGGGGGTGGCGGCGGAGCTGGATGGTGTTGCAGGGGGGGCGACAACCTCCTATTATCTTATTGGCGGGAACGGTGCTCTCAGCAACTCGAATTCGCAGAAGTATAAATACACCACCGCGGAGGTTTCGGCCAACCAGCACCTGACGGGCGCACAGCTGGATTCCTTCAGCTACTTGGACAACGCGGCTTATCCGGCCTGGAGGTATTTTTCACCGGTCAATCCCTCCCAGGGCGAACACATCGGCAACAAGTATTTTTTCAAGGTCGTCACCGTCATCACCTCGGGAACCGATTCGAAAAACGCCTACCGCCTCGACATTTCCTCGTCGCCCAGCAATCCGCCGACGACGATTCCCGGCGTCCTCTCTTTTGCGTATGACCTGTGCATCGCTCTCCGCGTCAACGGATCGAATGAGTGGCCCACCTATCCGTTCGTGCCGGCCGGGTCGACCGGTTATATAGTTTTTTCCGGATTCGATTTCGATGCGGACACCGCCGGTGTGACGGTGGGGACCGCGTACAATAAAGCAAACGCCCAGTTCCAGACTACAGGCACGCTCATCAACAATATAAATAACGCCCTCAGTGGCGGGGCTACCTCGACCATTTGGAATCGCAGCTTTGCCGTTTCCGGGCAAGTCGACGGGGTTTGGCTGGGGAAATATACGGAGAATTTTGCCGCACAGGCGACGGCCCCGTCAAATACCTCGGAAATCTGGTATTGGTTGAATGGGACCTCAATAACCGAAGAAAAAGACATCAACGCCATCCCGCCTCCCAATCAACCGGCGAGCAACGCCACCCTGCGGATTTACTCGAGCTGGTTCAGCCCCCCGACGCCCGATCACGTCATCATCCAGCCGACCAGCACGACCGCCCTCGTCTCTCCCGGCAGCACGACCTTGACGCTACAAGTCGTCGACGCTTCAGGGCAGTCGGCTCTGGCCGCGGTGAACGTCTATGTCCAGCTTTCTTCAGCGACGGCGCGGATTGCAGGCTCGGTGCCGGTCGCGGGAGGGCTTCCCGCCCAGAACGCGGTCATCACGACCGACAGCAACGGCCTGGCGACGATCACCGTTACCGACACCGCCGCCGAATCGGTCAATATTACTCTGACGACGAACGGTACCAGCGGGTCGACCAGCCTGCCGAATACCGTGGCCAATAATTCCTCCACGATCACTTTCCAAACCAACCCCCCGCCCACGATTTCATCGTCGATGAACCTCACCTTCACCGAGGGAACTGCCGCGACGGTGCCGACGATCAGCGTGGCGGACAGCGGCACTGCGGACATTACGGTTGCCAATGATTTTCGAATTCAGATTCCGGCCGGCCTGAACGCGGTTTTCGACACCGGCGCGAGCGTCACCTTGACCATGGGCGGGACGAGCGTCGGCAAGGTTCACGGCGGCAATACATACACGGGGGTGCTGACATACGAGAACGGCAACACGAGGGCGGTCGTCGGGGTGACGACGAATTTCGCGGTCGGCGATACGCTGACCATCTCCGGTCTGGCATTCACCAATGCCAATACGAACTCCAGCGGCTCGCTCACCGCGTCATACGGCGGAGCCGGGGGGCCGTATGGCGTCATTGACGACAAAGTGATTACTATCACACCTTCGGGGACCATCTATACGTGGGTGGGCGGAACGGGAGGCGCTCCCACCGACTGGAACACGACGACCAATTGGACGCCCAACGGTGTTCCCAACACCAATACGGAAAGCGCCGTCATTCCCTCCGCTCCCCTCAATCAACCGAGTATTCCCAATGGCACGAATTTCACCCTGAAAAATCTCACCATCGATAGTGGAGGGAGCGCTAATGTCACCATGAACGGCAATACCATCACCGTTCAAGGAGCGTTCAGCAATGACGGCACGCTGAGGTTGCGCGGCGATGAAACCCTCACTTTCACCGGAGGCATGGATACCAATTCGGGAACCGTTGAATATTATAGCGCGGCGGGCGGTACCCTCATAGATTTTGGTGCTCCGGATTACTATAATCTGCGCATCATCGGGGGCGGCACTTGGGGAGTCTCCGCTGCTCTCTCGGCTTATAGCCTGGATTTGAATACGACCACGGCCGGGACTCTCAATCTGGGTAATTTCGATTTAACCATGACGACCGCGTTGAGCATGACAAACTCGGCGGGACAGCTTGTCCAAGGCGCCGGAACCTTCATCGCGCCCGGTTTTTCACTCAGTAATGGAATATACAATGGCGCCGGCAATGGGACGATCTCGCTCAGCGGCGCTTTAGCCCTCACCGGTGGGACCTTCAGCCTCGGAAACAAGAATCTCACGTGCACGACTTTTTCTCAGACCGTCGGCGGCACCTATAACGGAAATACCGGTACGATCTCATCCTCGGGGAGCGTTACTCTTTCAGGCGGGACGCACAACAGCAATTCATACACCCTGATAATGACCGGCGGGGGCACGTCCCTGACCTGCAGCGCCAACCGCAATCCCTTCAACCTGACCGTCAACGCAGGGGGGGCCGTCACCTTGGGCTTTGCCCTCGTGCTGGGCGGCACTATGACGATCAGCGGAGGTGCGCTGGACGCGGGGGCGAACTACCAGATTACGGTAGGCGGGAACTGGAGCAACACGGTGGGCGCGGCCGGATTCGTGGAGCGGAACGGGACGGTGGTGTTCAACGGCAATGGGGCGATGCAG
>JAFGSW010000094.1 GCA_016934415.1 Spirochaetales bacterium
GACGCTTTTTTGGTCATGCACCCCTCGACAAGCTCGGGGTGACATGCGGTTGCCGGTCGTGCGACGGCTTGCTGAGCCTGTCGAAGGGTGAGAGACGAATGAGGCCTTACGCGTCAGTCATGGTTCGACAGGATCACCATGACGTTTTTGACAGGCTGACAGTTCCCTGAGTGCCCTTGCCCCGCGCAACGACCGATGGTATCCTTGTGTTCGCGCATTGTCGGCTCAAATATGGAGCAAAAATTATACGAAATGAAATTGTCCGCTCTCCTCGCCGAACTGCCGGACGCGGTCTTTTCCGGCGTCGGCGACCCGGTCATTCGCAGCCTCGACTACGATTCGCGGCGGGCCGGACCGGGAAGCCTTTTCGTCGCCCTGCGCGGCGTGCACGCCGACGGGCACCGATTTCTCAAGGACGCGGCCGGCCGCGGCGCCGCCGCCCTTCTCACCGAGGACGACGCGTCAGGCATCGGGCTCCCCTGGGTCCGGGTGAAGGACGCCCGCGCCGCGCTTTCGCGACTCTCGGCCCGCTTCTTCGGAGAGCCGTCCCGTCATCTTTACGTCATCGGCGTCACGGGCACGGACGGCAAGAGTACCACCGTCTCCTTCATCCACCAGCTCCTGGAAGCGCTCGGGTACCTGGCCGGGTTTCTCTCCACCGTGGCTCACCAGACGGGCGGCGAGCCCGCGGACAATCCCTTCCGCCAATCGACGCCGGAGGCGCCGGAGATACACAGCCTCCTCGCCGCCATGCGCGACAACGGCAAGCGCTTCGCCGTGGTCGAGGCCACCTCGCACGGGCTTTCGGCGCGGACCATGCGCCTGGCCGACGTCTTCTTCGACGCGGCCGCGCTCACCAACGTCGCCCTCGAGCACCTCGAATTCCACGGCTCCCTGGAGCGCTACCGGAACGACAAGGCCAACCTCTTCCGCGCTCTCAGCCGGAACCCGGGCAAGCCCCACGGCCTGCCCCGGGCGGCGGTGGTGAACGCCGACGACGCGCACTGGCGGTTGTTCGCCGACGCGGCATCGGAGGCCGGAGTGACGGCCGTCCGCTACGCGGTCAGGCGCGATGCCGACTGGCGCGCGACGGATCTTTCACCCGGCCCGGGGGGCGCCTCGTTCAGCGTGCGGCACGGCGGCCGCGACCTGCCCGCGCGCCTGGCCGTGCCCGGCGATTTCAACGTGGAGAATTTCCTGGCCGCGGCCGCTGTCGTGTGCGCGGCGACCGGCCGCGCTCCGGCCGAGGTCTGCGCCCTGGCCGAACGGCTCAAGCCGGTGCGCGGCCGTCTCGAGAGCGTGGCGCGCGGCCAACCCTTCCGCCTGGTGGTCGATTTCGCGCACACGCCCCAGGCTTTCGGCCGTCTGCTTCCCGCGCTCAAGCGCGAGACGGCCGGCAGGCTCATCGTCGTGTTCGGCTCGGCGGGCGAGCGGGACACGGCCAAGCGCCGCCTGCAGGGAGAAGCCGCCGCGCGCGCGGCGGACGTCGTCATCCTGGCGGACGAGGACCCGCGCGGCGAGAACCCGGCCGCCATCCTGGAGGAGATCGCCGCGGGGTGCGCGGGGAAAAAGCGGGGCGAGGACCTGTTCCTGATTCCGGACCGGCGGGAGGCGATCGGCCGGGCATGCGCCCTGGCGCGTCCCGGCGACACGGTCGCCCTGCTCGGCAAGGGGCACGAAAAGAGCATCGCCTATAAAGACGGCGCCCGCCCCTGGGACGAAAAGGCCGCGGCCGAAGAGGCGCTGAAGGCTTTAGGATTCGCGAAAGAGTGATTCTGATCCAAGGCGCCGCCCGTTACGATGGGAGCTTTTAGTGGTCCATCCTGAATTTCCGGGATAAAAAGCGAGGGTCATTGCGAGGACCGTGCTATTCCCAGCTTATACCGCCCATCGTTCGGTCCGAAGCAATCTCTCGGCTACAGAGTCATCACCGCCATAGGCGGAAAACTGCGAATAATCAAGAGATTGCTTCGGACCAATCATGCACTACCGGCGGCCTGGAATCGTCAGGTCCTCGCAATGACCTATTTCATTTGCGTTGATCATCGCCCTCCTCTTCCACGGGGATGAGCTTGGGAAAGCCGCTCGTCGTTTCCGTTTCGAGCTTGCCGTCATTTTCCCGGACGATGAGGCCCTCGACGCCGGTCCAGTTTTCCAGGAAGGAAAGGCCGCGCTCCCAGCCCAGGACGAAGGCGGTGGTGGCCAGGGCGTCGGCATCGGCGCAGGTGCCCGCGATGACCGTGACCGAGGCGACTGCGGAGGGGGGGGAGCCGGTGCGGGGGTCGACGATGTGGGCGTAGACGATGCCGTCTTTCACGAAGAATTTTTCGTAATCGCCGGAAGTGGAAATCGCCGTTTGGCCGCCCGCGGCGGGGAGCTCGATCGCGCCCAGCACGCCCAGCAGCGTCGGGGCGTAGTCGGGGGACGTGCGGGGCATGCCGGACAGCCGAGGCGAGCGGATGGCCACGCGCCAGGGAACTTTTCCCGGCTTGGTTCCATTGACGACGATCTCGCCCGAGGCGTCGACCAGGAAATCGGCGCAGCCTTGGGACCGTAAATAATCGGCGAGCGCGTCCACGACCGCGCCTTCGCCGATGCCCCCCAGGTCGAGCTTCATGCCGGGCGACACCGCCACGCGGTCGGGATCGGCCGTTTTCACGCGCCGATAGCCGGTTTCGCGAAGGGCGGCCGAGATCTCCGCGGGGGAGGGCACCCGGCCCTTGCCCTCGAAGTCCCAGAGCGTCATCAGGTCGAGAACCGTGGGGTCGAAGGCTCCCCCGCTTTTTTCCGCGATCAGGAGGGATTCCTTGAGCGCGGAGAACGCCGGTTCCGGGAGCTTTCCGGAGCCCGTCCGGTTGATCCGCTCCAGGGGGCCGTCTTTTATGCGATGATCGAATGATTCGGCCGTTTTTTCGGCGAAAGCGAAGATCTCCTGCCAGTCCGGCGCGGAAGGGGCGTAGACGATGAGGTTGAGCGGCGCGTCCATGGCGATCCGGCTCTGGGTGAAGCGGGCGGGGGCGCAGGAAAGGGTGAATAGCGCCAGGGCGACCGTGAAAATGATAAAAACGGTAAACGAGGTGGTTTTCATCGGCATTACCTTAATGTGAAAACAACGCCGCGGCAAGGGAGGGCTGAGAAAACTATCGGAATTGGAAGAAAGGTAAGAAAATTGCTCAGTGCCCCCAAGATTGCGATTTTATCCAGCGGTAAGTGAAGAGCTTTCTAAAGCCGCTCGTATCTTCAGATGGAAGCGAAAATTGGTCAGAAAACACTCGAAAATTCAAATCCGCAACAATCTTGGGGGCACGAAAAAATCATCAAATTTATCTTGATTTTTTATTCGATTGATGCTATATTTCTATTAGTTAAAAAATATCCAAAATAACTAATTTATAAATATAAAACGATTTCGTTGAAATATAGACATATCTGAATATACTTAAAAAAAAAGCATCAGTACGGGCGATAACCGAAGGTATCAACCGAAAATAGTGAGAGAGAGACTTGAATGACGTCAAGGAGGTTACCATGAAACGTCTGATCGTTCTTGTCATCGCCTATATGTTCATCGCCGGAATGGTTTTCGCGGCCGATAACGCCGCTCACGACGTCATCCTGAACGTGGTTGACGTATGCCTTATCGATCTCAACAACACCTCGGATGTGACCCTGTCAACATCCGCGCCGGCACAAGGCGGTTTGGACCCCGTCGGAGCCACGGACGCCACCAAGCTTCTGCAGTATACGTCATTGGTGCCGAGCGGAGATCACAGGAACATCACCGTTCAATGGGGAGCGCTCGACGCGGCTCCCGCCGGGACATCGCTCCGGGTCGAGGCGACGAGCGTTCCCGCCAATTGCGGGTCGGCCGCGCCGCAGGTCAACATCAGCGATTCCGCCGCCTACCTGATCACCAACATCGGGTCCTGCGCCACCGGCATCGGCGCCAACGGCGCCGCGCTCCTCTATACCTTCAGCGTCGACGACGTCACCCAGCTGCAGGTGGGCGACACGAGTACCGTCACCGTTACCTTCACGCTTACTGATGCTTCATAATGGTTCCGGGAGGGCCTGCCCGGCCCTCCCGGTTTTTTAAAGGGAACGGAAGAATGAAATCGATATTCGCTTTTTGCGCCATTTTCCTTTTTTTTTCCGTCAATTCACTTTTTTCTCTCGGACAATTCGATGTCACGTGCACCGGGGGGAACTGGAACGTCACCCTCTCCGCAGCCAACCTGACGGGAGGCGCCGGCACGGATTTCGTATCCCAAGTCGAAAGCTCCTCCGACCTTGTAAATATCGACGTCACCGTCACCCAATTAAACGGCAATTGGCGCGTCGATATCAGGCGCACTGACGTCGCCTGGAACGGCGCCTTATCGCTTTACGCGCGGAGAACCACCGACGGGACGCCTGGAGGCGGCAGCGGCGCCTCAATCAGCGGAGGAACGACGTACCTGCAGTTGACGACCACCGACCAGCAGTTTTTCTCCGGGAGGCGGACGCGCAGCGGAATCAAAATACAGCTGCGTCTCAATGGGCTGTCGGTGAACCTGGGACAGGAGACATACCGCACCACGATCAACTATACGTTGGTCGATCCCTGACGAACGAGGAGCAGGCGGCTGTGAAAACGTGGAATTTCGGAAACCTTATGGTACGGACGATTTTATTCTGCGCGTTTTTTACGTTCTCCGCCCTCCCTCTCGCCGCCCAGCTTCTGATCATGGGGTCGATGACCCATGAAAAAACCGCGGCCGTCGGCGAGAGCTATGACGGCGTCATAGAAATCCAGAATAACGGCGACAAACCGTCGGAAGCGAAGATTTACCAAACCGATTACCTTTTCTACGCAGACGGCCGCGTCCTGTACGGCGACCCCGGAAAAACGCCGCGCTCGAACGCCGCTTGGATCACCTTCACCCCGAAAAGGCTGACCGTTCCTCCCCACGACAAAGCGATGGTTCACTACACCGTTAAAATCCCGTCCGACACGTCACTGACCGGAACCTATTGGAGCATCTTCATGGTGGAGGGGGTCCCGGAGGAGTCGCCGGAATCGTCCTCGGGGAAAACAAAAATCACGATGGGCGTGCGGCAGGTCTTTCGGTACGGCATCCAGGTGGTGACCCACATCGGCGACACCGGGACGCGCAGCCTTCAGTTCCTGAACACCAAACTCGTCAAGCAGGACTCGAAACAATACTTCATCATCGAGGCGGAAAACACCGGCGAACGGTGGCTCAGGAGCGCGATCTGGGTCGAGTTGTACGATAAAAACGGGAATTATTTCGGCAAATACGAAGGCGACCGGCTGAGGCTCTACCCGGGCACGTCGGTTCGCTACACGCTCGACCTGACGAGCGTTCCCAACGGCATGTACAAGGCTTTGGTGGTCATCGATTGCGGCGGATCGGACATCTTCGGAGCCAATTTCAATCTGGTGTTGAAATGAGGAATTTTTTTTTTTAGCAATCCTCATTCTCATCCCATCATATCTGCCGGCCGAAGAGGGCCTGCGCATCGAGCTTAAATACCAAAGCACCCTGCAGGTAAAAACGGACAGCCATTTCACGCAAGCCCTGCTGATCGTCAACGGGAGCAGGCTTGTCTACGCCGCCTTGCAGGAACTCGACCTCCCGACGGGGTTCAAATCGATCGGCGCGCTGCCGCCGCTGACGATACGCCCGGGAGCGACGGAGCTGTCGCTCGTTCACGTCTACGTTCCGAAAAACGCCGCCGCCGGGGAATACCGTCTCTCCTACCGGCTTCGGGAGCGGCTGAACGGTGCGGTGCTCGCCGAACGAAAAATCGCCTTTTCGGTTCTCCCCAGTCCCGCGGTGGACCTGAAGCTGGTTTCCGCGCCTTCTACCGCCCTTGCCGGCGCCGATTACCGGATCGGGTTGGTCCTCTACAACATCGGAAACGTCCGCACGACCGTCCGGTTGGATGTAAAATCCGGGGAACGGCTGCGCTGGGAATTCGTCGAACCGCCGCCGGACGGCACGATCTCTCTCAGCCGGGGCGAGCAGAAGCTCATCGACCTCATCGTCCATACCGAGGCGGGCGCGCATCACGCCTTCCGGCACCGCGTGGACGTTCAGGTGATCCTCCCCGGCCGGGAACCGGCCGGGGAATCCGCGAAGGCGAAGGACGAGCGGCTCGCCCGCGCCATTTCCTACGTCGAGGTCGTGCCGCTTTCCGCCGAGAACGATTCGCTCATGCACAGTCTGCCGGTGGAAGTCGGCGTGCGCGCGATCGCCGGCTTCCCCGGCTCCGAATGGATGGCGGGCGGCGAGCTTTTCCTCGACAGTAAAGGCTCACTCGACGAAAAGGGCGAACACCTGTTCGAGTTTCATGTGAAGAAACGGTTCGATACCCAAGCCGACCCCTGGCTCAATCCCTGGGACAGATACAGCCTTTCCTACCGCTCGCCCCTCATTGAGGTGCTCGCCGGGGATAATGGCTACTCGCTCTCGCCCCTGCTTGACATTTATCATTTCGGCCGCGGCGGCGGGGTACGATTGTTTCTGCCGCCGTTCAGTATGGGCGCGTACGGCTACTACGACCCGTGGTCGATGGCATCCCGCGCGTCGTTGGGGGGCTTCGCCGCTCTGCAATTCGACGACAAAACCCTTCCGTCCGGATTCCGGTACCGGGCGGCGGCGGATTTCGCGAGCCGCCTGGAAAATAATTTTCTCTTCGGCGTTTACCAAAATTATTTTCCGCTGCCGAACCTCGGACTCCAGCTCGACGCGGCGGGGGAGGTCGACGAAACGGGGAGTTTCAAGAAGGCGGCGTATTTCAAGGCCGACGGGGACCACGGTTGGATCCGCTACGGCGCGGGCGCCGTCTACGCCGATCCCGGATTCGACGGAGACTACAGCGACCTGTTTCAAGCGTCCGCAACGGTCGGCTTGAGGCTGCTCGACCGCCGGCTTTCGCTGGCCGGCGCGTTTTATCTGACGGAAAACAACCTGCTCCTCGATCCGCTCCTGCCGGTCGCGCGCCGGCTCAGGTTCTTCCGGGGGAGCGCCGCGTACGTTATCCCGGGGATCGATACGAATCTTGAATTGACATATCAGAACTCCCGGTCCACCGACCTTTTCCCGGCCTATGGGTACGATTATTCCGACAACGTCATCCGGCTGGCCGTGGATCAGCCGCTGTCCTTATTGAGGATCCGCGCCGGCGGACAACTCGCCTTCAGGTACGATTACGCGGCGGGCGTCTCCGCGCTGGCCCAGCAATACAACGCCGGCGCTTCCTGGCGTCCCGACCGGAGCATGGACTACGGCCTCTGGATCTGGTACGAGGGGAGACATTCGTCCGATTCAATTTCAGGCGACCGCTTCGGCCTTTCGGTCTCCGCCAAGCTCGCCCTGGGCATGCTTGATCTCAGCGCCTCCGTCAAGAACGGCTATTTTTTCACGGAAGGGGGAATGCAGTGGGCCAGCCTGGACGGTTCGGCCGCGGTCAACTGGCGGCTTTCGCGGCGCGACAAGTTGAACGCAGTTTTTTCCGCCATGGGCGTTTTCAGGCCCGACTCCGCTTCCGGAAATTTTTCGCTTGCGGTGACGTATTCGACGTCGTTCGACTTTCCCATCGCGCCCAAGGCCGGCGTCTGCCGGGTGCGGGGACGGGTCTATTCGACCGAGGACGGCGGCGGACTGGAAGGGATCATTCTCCGGATCAACGGCCTGGCGGCCTCGACCGACCGGGACGGCGGGTATTCATTTTTCCTGCCCAAGGGCGGAAAGTATTTTCTGAGCGTCGACCGTGCGCGCCTCGGACGCGGCATGATCCCGAACATACAGACGCCCGTCCCCGTCGAAATCAAAGCCGGCGAGGAAAAGACCATTGACGTGGGCATAATCCGAGCGGCGACGATCAAAGGATCGGTGGCGATATACGAGCGGGACGCCGCCCCGCGCCGGACATCGGGTTTGCCCAATTTTCTCGTCGAGATCTCAAGCGGAACCGAGACGCGCCGTCTGTTGACGGGAAGGGAAGGCGATTTTCTTTTCGAGGAAGTGCGCCCCGGCGGTTGGACTCTCAAGGTGCTTTCCGGCAACCTGCCCGCCTACCACTATTACGAGAGAAACGAGGTTTCCTTTCCGCTGATCCCCGGTGAAGCGAAGGAAATACCGATCCGCGTGTTCGAAGAAAAGCGTGAGATCAAAATCATAGAGGGGACGATTACGCTCGAGACTCAGCCGGCGCCGACCCCGCTCGACACCTCGAAGGAGCATACCCTCACCACGGAAAAGACGGATACGAACAAGACGGGCCCGTCCCCGAAACCGTCGCCTTCGCCCAAGCCATCGCCTTCGCCCAAGCCGTCGCCTTCGCCCAGACCGAGCCCGTCGCCGCGGCCGTCTCCTTCACCAAAGCCTTCGCCCATGCCGACGGTGCGGCCGACTCCGACACCCACACCCACTCCGCCGCCGACGGTCACGCCGCACCCGATCCCGACGCCGACGCAGACGCCGACGCCGCTGCCGAACCCGACGCCGACGCCGGACCCGCGTTTGCCGGGCCCGACACCGACACCGAGTCCAGGAGGAGATCGATGATGGATTTTACTTTCGATTTTTTTATTGACAATAAAAAGACGCACATTATGATGTGGTGTATGAGCACCGCAAGGAGGACGTCATGAAAAAAAGGCTCGCCGGCGCGCTTGCCGTATTGCTCTGCGCGGCGGCCCCGCTCCCGGCCCAGGAGAACCTGCTCCGCAACGCCGGTTTCGAATCCGACACGCTCCGCCAGCTTTCATTCTGGCAGACCGACTCGTTTAAAAACACCGACGAGGCCCGCCGCGTGTTCACCGTCGACAATCCCGCGCGCTCCGGGAAGCGGTCGCTCGCGATCGTCAACCTCGCCCCGAACGACGTCCGCGCGGTGCAGTGGATCGAAGTGAAGCCCGACACCTACTACCGGATCGTCTGTTGGGCGATGGCCGAGAACGTCTCGGGCGCGGCGATCGGCGCCAACCTTTCGGTTCTGGGGAGCATTACGCCATCGGCCTCGGTCAAGGACACCGCGGACAAGTGGGTGAGGCTGGAGCTGACCGGGAAGACCGGCCCGGAACAGACGGCCCTCGCGGTGAGCCTGCGCCTGGGGTTCTACGACAACCTGGTGACCGGCCGCGTCTATTTCGACGACGCGGTCGCGGAGGAGACCGCGGCGCCGGCGGCCGGTGTCAAGGTGGTCGATTTCTCCTCGAACCGGGGAACGGGTATCGTCGATTATCAAACACAGACGAAAAATCAGGTCGAGTCCCCGGCGCTTCCCGTCAGCGTCATGCTCATTATCGTATTGTGCAGCGTCGGGCTGTTCGCCCTGACATTTCTTGCGGCGCGCCTCAAGGCGCGGCCCCGTCCGGCCGCCGCGGGTAAAACGGCCGCGCCCGCACGCGCGGGGAAACGGACGGCCGTCCCCGAGATGCGCCGGGCGCAGCGCAAGAGCCTGCGCATCAATGTCACTGTGAAAAAGCCGCTCCGGGGGGAGGACTTCAAGCTGGTGGAGCTCAAGAGCGTCAACATTTCGGAGACGGGTCTCTTCCTCCATTCGGACGACCTGTCGCTCTTCGGTGTGAACGAGAAGCTCGAACTCGCCGCGACATACAGGCGCACGCGCTACGACTTGGGCGCGGCGCGTGTGGTGCGCAAGCAGGAAATCCACCGGGGCGAGGGAAAACCGACGTCTTCCGGCTTCGGGCTGGAGTTCACGGAGACGAGCGAGGCGCAACGGAAGAGCATCCGGAAACTCATTCAGTAAGGCGATCGCCGCCGAGTAAAAAATGCGCCTCACGCACGATCGTGCTATAATGTCGTCATGATGAAGAGAATGCCGCGGGGCTCGCGGGCGTTCAAGGCCGGGCTGCTTTTCATTCTCCTGACTCTGCCGCTCGGGGCGTTCGGTCAGGAGCTGAAGCTCGGATTAAGCCTGACGGTGCCCGAGGGAAACTGGTTTGTGTACGACACGGACGAGGGTTACCACAGTCGGTTCGGGTTTTTGGGCCTGGCGGCAGAATTCCGCTACTATTATCTCCGCGACGCCTACCTGGCGCTCCACGTCGGTACGGTGCTCGATTTTTTCCTGCCGTTCATCGGCGCTTATGATTCGCCCCAGGCCTTGATCCCCGATTATTCGGGACGAAACGAGCTCTCCTGGGGCCTTTTCTCTCGATTAAAAACGGCTGTCGCGCCGATTTCGGATTGTGCGTGGACTACGGGCTGTGCGCGACGCGGGTCTATCATCGAGTCACGACATGGGAAAAGGGAAAAGTGGCGGAAGACAAATCATCCGAGAGCGCCTGGTTCACCCTCGGGCCGGCCGGGAGCGTCGAATACGTCTGGTCCTTCAACATGATCACGGCCCTGCGCTATCTTCCCGGCCTCATCCGGATGGACGGACGGGGCGTGAAGCTCGAATACGGACACCTCCTCTTTTTCGATATCGGCTATCTCTTCGGATCGTAGCGGCGCCGAGCGGACGTGTAGGCGGCTTAAATCAGGAGACTGTGAGTGTTGTACGCAATGTGATAGATTGCTATTAAAAATGCAGTCAATCATACGAAAAGCGGAAGCAAAAAGTTTCGTTAAGCACTTCCTCTAGAGATGGGTCCTACAAACTAACCTTACCCCCTTCTATCAATACCGCACATAATCTCTGGTACTTAAAAAAGTTTATTATGTTTTGCTGTAGACTACACTTATTGGAGTTATTTTTTTTATAGGAACTATCGCATCAAGTCTTGAACGCCAATCTATTTCATCTATTGGATACTTTACCCTTAAATGGTATTATTTACGTTTAATAAATTGCCAAATGTTTTCACCTCAAGACAGGAGAAATATCATGACGCGTTGTCTATTATTTGGATTCTTGAATATTTCCTTGCTTCTTCTCGGCTGTAATGCAATTATACCAAGGAATTCTGCTATCAGCGGTACGCCAATTTGGGCAAAAAGTACGATAGGGGGAAATGTTGATTCAGAATTTCAAGCAATAGCCGCAACATATGATGGATTCTATACAGCAGGTAAGGTTAAAAAAGGGCTCCTACAATTTGGTAATAACGTTACAATTAATGGTCAACAAACAATGAATTCGTTACTTATAAAATATAATAAACAAGGCTCCCCCGTTTGGGGATCGTCACCTGTAATGGCAGAGTGTTATTCAACATTTCATGATATTGCTGTAGCTGGAGACAGCGTATTTGCAGTTGGTTTTATAACCCCTGGACAAATTGATTTCGGTAATTCTATTAGTCCAACAGGCGAATATTCAGGAACTATCAATGCACTCATTGTAAAATATAGTTCAACTGGTATGCCAATTTGGGCAAACAGCATAAGTAGCAATATATTAGAATCTGATTTTCAATCCGTAGCAATAGGTACTGATGGTGTATACGCGGCTGGATATCTATATGGCAATGATCCTGTTGATTTTGGAAATTCAGTAATAATTGATGTAAATGATAATTGCTACCATGGCCTAATTGTCAAGTACTCTTTTACTGGAATTGCGCAATGGGCAAAATCAATAGAAGCAGATAGGAATTCAGGTTTTTTATCTTTGGCGTTTGATGAAAATAGCGTTTTCGTTTCGGGTTATCTCGACGGAAAAAATATCGCTGATTTTGGGAATTCTGTAATATTATCCGGACCTTCAACTTCTGGCAATCCTATTATAGTAAAATATAGTAATTCTGGCATCACTCAATGGGCAAGAACAACAGAATATTGCAGTGGTACGATTTTTCTGTATTCAATTGATGTAGAGAATGGTGCTATATATGCTGCCGGCCAAATATATGGAACTGATACGGTGAGATTCCTCCCCGGAGTAGTCTTGACAAACCTATATAACGGTAGTTGCTTGATTGTGAAATATGATACAAAGGGGATGGCGTTATGGGCTCGTACGTGTACTTTTACAACATCACCTTCAAAGTTTCAAGATATAGCAGTAGAAGGTGATTATATTATCGCATGCGGAACAATAAACTATTATTCAACATTTTTCTTTGGAAATGGAGTGTATGCAGAAGGACTCAATGATTCTAACCCAATAATTATATCATACGATGATAATGGAGTTGCCCAATGGGCACAATCCACAATATACCCTACTGATAGCAATGTGATTTTCAATAAGGTAAGTATAAGTTGTAACAACATATTTATAGCTGGCGTTATATATTCAAATCGAGATATTTACTTTGATGAGAACCTTTATACAAAAGGTTCCTCGACGACGAATCCCGTACTGACCTGCTATCAAAAATGAGTTTAATTAAAATCAATTACAGCATAATACGCCGGTTTTGCATTGTGGCTGCGATCGAAGAGTAAGGGGTAATCGTCCCTACCCGAAACGGGGAAATTGTTGAGCCATGACTGGTCATCGGAAACACCCCAAAACGTGACGCTGGATATTTTATCGTTGTTTGACCGAAAAACGCTAAATATCGCGGCGTATCTATTCGCCTGAATTTGCGCCAATTCCGAAGTGAAATTGATGGTCCCGCTAGAGCCGTATGAAGCCGAGATATCGAGCTCGCTTATTTTGGCTTTCAATCCGGCTCCGTCGATGGCATTTATAGCATTCTGGATCAATGTCGTATTCGGCCAATCCATCTGCCAGTGCGCCTGGAGGCCGACCCCGTCGATGGCGATGGGCGACTGCCCGGCGGGAAGGGGAGGCGTACTCGGGTCCTGGCGCAGCCACTTGACCATATCGATAATGGCGTTCAATTTTGTAGAATTGACCACGCTGTAATCGTTGTAGTACAGCTTGCCGAGGCTCGTGCCCGTGCCGCCGGCGTGGGCTTCAAGCGCGTCCTTGGTGTAGCGGAACGCCCAGTAGATGTACTCCTCCGAGCCGAAATACTCGTACCAGGGCGAGTCGGTGCGATATCCGCCGCCATCCGAGATCGCCTCGTTCACCACGTCCCAGTTGTCGATCACATCGTAATATCGTTCCACCAGGGTGTCGATGTGGGTCTGCATGATCGTTTTCAACGCGCTTCTCGCCCCGTCGGTATCCGGGGTAAGGCCCGTAAACATCCAGTTATTGGCCGGAAGCTGGTTGTGCCAGATCAGGGCGTGGCCCGTCATCGTGATGCCGCGTCCCCGCGCGTAATCGGCCAGGGCGTCGGCGGCGGTGAAGTTCCAGGTGCCCGCGTCCGGATGGATCACGCCCCACTTCATGTCGTTCTCACAGGTGAGGCGGTCGAAATGGAAGTCGACGATATTCTGGACCGCGGCCAGCTTGGAGGGCGTGGTCGCGGCGCCGATGGTGAAGTAGGTCGAGTATTTGTCCTGAAGCGGCGTGGAGCCGATTGTTCCCACTTGCGTGGTCGGGGGTGCGCACCCGACGGCGAACAGGAGCAGGGCGATCAGGCCGAGCCGGAAAAGAGAGCGTATGGTCATGAGTAGCCTCCGCTAAAAATAGTCATATGCGCGTTTTTTTTCTTATATCCGAGCATGACAACCGTTTGATGTGCGGGACGTGTCTGATATAAAAGGGTTTTTCTATCAATGAAAACATATCTCCTTTTGCGGCGGAATACAAGGGAAATGGACGCAGTGCCGGACTCATCGAAGCGGTGCCCGGCCGCGTCTCCTTGTCCCGCCCCGCTAGATACGATATACTATTGATAATATGGCGATGCTTGAAAGCGCCGAAGAGCCGGCCTTCGAATCCGGCCCGTACGGGCGGCGGAAAACGGACAGGCCCTGCGCGACGGCGGAGGACATGCTCCGCACCATCGGCGATATTTACCACATCACGGATCTCGACACGCTCCTCGAGCGCATCCTGACGGAAACGCGGCGCTTCGTGAACGCGGACGCCGGCACGGTGTACCTCGCGGCCAAGGGACAGCTCTTTTTCAACGTCGTGCAGAACGATACGCTTTTCCGGGACCCGCACGCCAAGGAGAAGTACGTGTATTCGCGGGCCCGGCTGCCGATCGACCGCACCTCCCTCGCCGGGTACGTGGCCGTGACCGGCCAGTCCCTCCTCATCGACGACGTCTACCACATCAAGAGCGGCGTGAGCTATTCCTTCAACCCGGCCTTCGACCGGAAGACGTCCTACAAGACGACCTCGATCCTGATGGTCCCCATCATCACGCGCAACAACGTGCTCATGGGAGTGCTCCAGCTCATCAACGCCAAGGGCACGGACGGCCGGGTGGTGCCGTTCTCCATGCAGGACACGCTCTACATCGTCCAGTTCGCCAATTACGCGGCCCACGCCATCGAGAGCGCCAAGCTCTCCCGCGAGATGGCCCTGCGCATGGTCGAGATCGCCGCGCTGCGCGATCCGTCGGAGACGGCGGCGCACGCCAAGCGCGTGAGCGCGCTGGCCGTGGAGCTCTATACCGCGTGGGCGAAAAAGCACGGCGCCGGATTGCGGGAGTTGCGGCAGACGCGGGACGTCTTGAGAATCGCGGCCATCCTCCACGACGTGGGCAAGGTGGCGATCAGCGACGTGATCCTGAAGAAGCGCGGGAAGCTCGACGAGCGCGAGACCTACCACGTGCGCTGCCACACCGTGTACGGCGCGCGCCTCTTCGTCAACGCCAATTCCCCGTGGGACCGGGCCGCCTCCGAGGTGGCGCTCAACCACCACGAGCGGTGGGACGGCGGCGGTTACCCGGGCCGGATGGCGCATGTGTTCAGCCGCGAGATCACGTTCGGGCCCGGGAAAAAGGGCGAGGAGATTCCGCTTCTGGCGCGCGTCGTCTCCATCGCCGACGTCTTCGACTCGCTCGTCTCCAAGCGCGTCTACAAGCACGAGTGGCCGGAGGCCGAGGCGTTCCGCTACGTCCGGAACCATTCGGGCTCGCTGTTCGATCCGGAGCTCGTCTCGCTCTTCCTGGCCATGAGCGACACGGCGCACGCCATCGAGGAGCGCTACAAGCTCGCCACCGGAGCGAAAAGGGCGGGGGATAAGGCGGCCGCGGACAAGAGCGGATGAGGAAGAGAGTACAATGCGTCATTGCGAGGGCCATGACCGTGAAGCGCCGCTTCACCGATTAATGCGGCCCGAAGCAATCTCTTGGCGGGAGCGGCTATGACCGCACATGGAGGAAAGCGGCGCTTGTCGAGAGATTGCGTCGGGACACGGAAATTTTCAGGGGGCTTGCCTTTCACCGTCCCTCGCAATGACCGTACGTCCCGCCGTTCTTTCATTTGATTATTTGATTATTATTCTTCTCTCTTTCCTTATCCGTGTTATCCGTGTCATCCGTGGTTCCCTTTTCCCTCGTCCTCGCGCATAGCGTCTCTTCACTCACGACGTTTCGATCGCGCTCCAGATGCGGCGGATCTTGCCGGTGACGGGATCGGCGGGGATGGCTTCGACCGCTTCGACGTGAAACTCGAGGGGGGCGTCGACATTGGACTGGCGCAGCGAGCCGCGCAGGGCTTCCTCCACGACCGGCGTCTCGACGCGGCGCCCGGGGGCGAAGACCAGCGACACCGTGAGCTCATTGCGGCGGGTCTGCCTCACCTGCCAGTCCCTGATCTCGTCGAAACCGATGAGCGGCACCATGAGCCAGTACGGCTGGATGAGAACGTCCCCGCCGTCGCGGCCCGCGACGGAGAGCGGGTCGTCGGTGCGGCCCGTCACCTCGCCGATGAGGGGAAGGCCGCGGCCGCAGGAGCACTCGCCCTCCACCCGGGAGGTGACGTCGGTGATTTCGTAGCGGATGAACGGCTGCACGCGGTTGGCGAGGTTGGTGACGTACGCCTTGGAGCCCCGCACTCCCGGCGGGACGGGGCGCCCCTCGTCGTCGACGATCTCGAAGACCGCCATATCGTCGTTCACGTGCATGACGTTCGCCTTGCCCGAATCGGGGCGCGAGCGGCAGGCCGAACAGCCGCAGACGCCGCACGATTGGGCGATGACCATGCACTCGCCCGCGCCATAGACGTTGCTCAAGGGGCAGGGGAAGGCCTTGGTGATGAGGGAGCGCGCTCCGGCGGTGAGCGACTCGCCCAGGCAGGCCACCAGGTCGTCGGGCGTGCCCTGGAGGATTTTCGCCCGGCCGGCCAGCCGCTCCTGAGCGAGCTGGGCGACGATGGACGGGTAGCCCGTGAGCACGTGCGGACGGAACTCCTCCAGGCGGGAGACGAGGCGGTCGAGCGGATCGCGCAGCGAGAATATCCTGATGTCGCTGATGAGCCCGGCCCACCGCGGCGCGTAGAAAAAGCCGCAGAAGCCGGGGAAGAGTCCCCCGTCCATGACCACGGCCGCGATGCGCAGGGGCTCGCGCAGGCGGCGGAAGGTCGCCGAGAGGCGGAAGCGGTGCCCCAGTCCGCGCGCCATGTGGACCGAGCGCATGGAGCCGAAGCTGCGCTCATCGTGGACGATGACGGCCGGCTCGCCGCAGGTGCCCGACGTGTGATAGGCCACGTACCCCAGGTACCGCTTGCCGATATTGGCCGGATCGGTGACGAAGCGCCGCAGGTCGCGGAGCGTGAGGCGCGGATCGGTGACGTACGAGTCGAAGGATTCAAGCATCATGCGCTTGGTGACGGGGGGCAGGTCTTCCAGGGCGAAGCCCCTCTCCGGGACGTTCCGGTACAGGTCCCGGAAGAACGGGGACCGCTTGCGCGCAAACGCGACCAGGCGCTCGAGCTTCCGCCGCTGAAGCGCCTTCAGGGCCTCCGGATTGAGGAACTGACGCTGGTGGATGACGGCGGACATGACCACCGTCTTGAACAAACCGCTCATGGGTACCGGTTCCAGTTTAATGCACGCGGTGCGAAAAATCAAAACATGTGAGCGCCGAAATCGAGGGAATTGACGGGGGAGTCTCCCCGCGGAGACGTACGCCGTACGTCTCTACGATTTCATTCTCACATCCCTTTTCGTCGAACGGCCCGTTCCGTTATTCCCGCGCGGGAATCTTCCCCCCGCCGAGCCAGCGCGAAAGGAGGCGCGTGTCGGAGGAAAGGGCGCCGAGCACGCGGTAGGACGAGGTCATGAGCGCGCGCGACGAGGAGGCCGGCTCCCGCACCACGCTGTAGGGGGCGAGCAGCGTCGAATGGATGAAATACACGCCCGAGGAATCGACGGAGAGAAAGCCCACGTGCTTGTCCAGGCCGAGGACGTAGAGCCCCGGCGCGAGCTTCCGGCACGCGGCGAGGAACTCCGCCCCCGAGGCATTGCTGTAGCGGCGGATGCTCGTCACATCCACGAGCGAGCGGATGAGGGTTTCGGAGGGCTCCTGCCCCAGCACGATGCGGTCGAGCCTGAGCCCCGAGTCGCGGAGCACGGTGGCGACGAAATGCCCGCAGGAGATGCCGCCCGCGCCGGGGACGGAGGTGGTGCCGTTGAAATCGTAGCCGGTGCCGTACCAGAAGGGGATGATCGTGTTTACGACGGCGTTCGACCAGGCGGCGGAAGCTTCGGCGAGAACGTGCCGCTTTTCTCCCGCGCCGCGGGCGGCGTTCCACCCGGCCGCGAGGGCCGCGCGTTCGCGCTCCAGCTTGTCCAGAGCCGCGCGGTAGGCGGCCTCCTTGTCTTCGGCCGCTTTCGCACCGGCGCCGCGGGAGTGAGAGCTCCCGGAAAGGGCGGCCGGCGCGAAAGCCGCGAGAAGCGCGCCCGCGCACAGTCCGAGCGCGAGCACGGCCGCCAGACGCCGGCCCCGCCGCTTCCCGTGACGGGCGCCGGCCGCGTATTTGAGGAACGTTCTGCGGTCGGTGAAATCGATGGCGGCCATGCGGTCCGGTTCTCTCCCCTCAATGTAGTTTTCGGCGCGCCGGGCGCGGGGCTGTACCCGTATTCACATGCCTTTTATAAAAAACCGCGGATGAACGCGGAATCCCGGCGCCACGCATGCGCTTGCTCTTGCGAAACGCGGTTCGAGGGCGTAGACTGCGTTATGCGGCGTCTTTCGGACGGCGCGGAATTCGTCTTCCGCTGTCGGGGAGGTGGTATCATGAGGAAGATCATCCTGCTGCTCGCGTGTCTCGCTCTCTTGGGCTGCCGGGAAAGCAATTCCGCCCGGGAGATTTCAAGAATCCTCCTGGAACAGAAGGACCGCCTGCTGAACATCAAGATACTGTCTCAAGACGCTGAAACCAGTGAAGTGTTCGAAAGGTACAAGAAACTGAAAATCGACCTGTTGCTGGATTTTTTTTCGAGCGGAAAAGAGTACGATCTCTATGTAAAAAACAATAAAGCGATCCACGAACTGTCACTTTGCAAAAGAACGGACTCCGCGAGATCGAATATCGACATGCTGAACAGGCAGATCGTTGTCTTCCTCCTGAAGGATAATGATAATCTGACGATCGGGTTGAGCGATGCGCGTATCTTCTATGAACCGTGAAAGCCGGAGACGGGAGCCGTTATGAGCGAAAAGGAGCGGGAACGTAAAACGTTCTATTGAGCGTTCGACGCGAGACCGAACATCAGCAAGAGGGCGTTTATCGGGAATAATCAAGTGGGAAGAAACTCCCCCTTGAGAAATATCAAAAGAACATGGAATAAAGGAGGCTGAAATGAAGAAGTTGAGGAAACACGCCGTCATCGCCATTGACGGGGGCGGCATCCGCGGCACGATGATCGCCCGCGCCCTGGCGGCGCTGGAGGAGAATAAGGCCTTCGGGGACAAGACGTGCGACGAGGTGTTCGAGCTGTCCGCGGGAACCTCGACGGGGTCGATCATCTCTGCGGGCCTGGCGGCCGGCATGAGCGGCGGGAAAATATACCGACTCTACACGGACCTGGGCCCCCGGGTGTTCGCGAAAACCCTGCGTTCCTTTTTTTGGTTCCTCTGCAGCTACCGCTATCCCCCGGACGATCTGGAGCAGAGCCTTCGCGATCACCTCGACGGCCTCACGCTGAAGGACCTGAAAACGACGGATCTCGTCATGACCGCGTTCGACCTCGTCGAAAACCGCACGCTGTTCGTCAAGACGGGCAAAAAGGAATATGATAATTGGGAGCTGGTCAAGGCCGTCATGAGCTCCTGCGCGGTGCCGACGTATTTCCCGCCGGCGGAGGGCCGGTACATCGACGGCGGCGTGGGCTCATACGCCAACCCGTGCTACCTGGCCGCCTACGAGGCCTGCATCGTCAAGAAATGGAAGCCGGCCGAAACCACGCTCATCAGCCTGGGCACGGGCCGCGATCCGTACGACATGAAGGCGCACCGGGCCGATCGCTACAATCCCCTCCAGTGGGTGGACGCCGTCTTCGGCGTCTTCCTCCAGTCCGCCGCCGACCAGCAGGTGCGGCTGGTGAAGACCTTCTTCGAAAAGCTCGACTTCCGCCGCTTCCAGGTCGATTTCAAAAAGGCGATCCCCATGGACGACGCGAGCCCGGCGGCCATGCAGGAGCTTAAGGATTACGGCGACGTCCTCGCGTCCAAGATCATGAAAGACGAGACGGACAAGCAGGCCGAGGAAGGCGCCTACAAGCTTCCCCGCGGCATGAAGTAAGGGCCGGGGTTCTTCCGAACCGGGAAGGGGGGTCTTCCACGTAATGAAGAAATTATCGCTTATCAGGAAGAAACAAAACGCGTTTATAAACGACATTGCGGCGCGAGCGAACGAATTCATAAAATCGATACCCAAACGGGAACTGGAAGTCATCCTCCTGTCCGGCAGCGCCGCCCGGGGGGATTATTATCCCGGGCGGAATTGCCTTGGCTATATCGGATATTTATTATCGGATTACACAAAAGACAGGTGGGAGAGGCGGGAGGCCTTCCCGCAATTGCACGCCAACCTGAATACCGCCCTCCGGGCCGCGATCAAATGCCTGTATTATATACACGGGAAGTACGCGGCGCCCGAAGACCGGCGGCTGTATTACAACTGCGAGCTCGAGCGGCTGCCCCGGAACTATGAAAAAACGATCGAGGATCTGTTCAGGCAGGAAATCAATTCCGAATCGGACTACCGGCGCCGCGAGGCCCTGTTCCGGAAAGGTCTCTTGAGCTTTTGCGAATCCGCGGACGCTCCGGATTCTTTGAAAGGTTGAGAGCGATTCACCGGACAGTATCGAGTACTCTTTTAAAATTTCCTTTTTGCATCTATCCGCGCGTATGAGTTGTTTCTTTTCTCCTTAATCGGCGTTCACGCCGGAAGCTGTGCCGCGAAATCGCTTGAAGCTTCGCTGCGAAATCGCTTGAAGCTTCGCTGCGAAATGCAGCTTTGTCGCAAGGCATCTTTATCAACCTCTCTTTTCCGCATCAGTATAATCAGTGGTCCCCCCCCTTAAAACCAGGCCGGCTAAAAAAATAAAAAGTTTTTCTAAAAACACCTGAATTCGTGTCGTTTTTTGAATTCCACGATTGTCTATATATACGAAACCGGAAATAAAACATTTCCAGTTTCAACAA
>JAFGSW010000095.1 GCA_016934415.1 Spirochaetales bacterium
AAGATACTTGACAATTTATTTATTAAAAAATATACTCTTAGAATTAAAAGTGAGGTACATAAAATGATAGAAAAAATTGAAATCAGTAATAAAAAAAATATTTTTAATTTAATTGACTGTAAACTTAAGTATTTGTAATTTTCGAGAAACAATCTGCACAGAAGGAGTCTGGAGCATGAACGTTATTGAATTGATCAAGGTTAAAAAAGACTATCCGCTGGGAGCAACCACCGTCCACGCCGTGCGCGGGGTGGATATCGCCATCAAGCAGGGCGATTTCGTCTCCATCATCGGACCGTCCGGGAGCGGAAAAACCACCCTCCTCAACATCATCGGCTGCATCGACCACGCCTCCGAAGGCACGGTCAATGTCAACGGAAACGACGTGACCGCCATGTCTGACCGGCAGCTCACCAACCTGCGGCTGCACGCCATCGGCTTCATTTTCCAGACCTTTAACCTCATTCCCGTTCTCTCCGCGCGCGAAAACGTCGAGTTCCCCCTGCTCATCATGAAGAACGAAAAGCTCTCCAAGAAGGAGATCCGCGACCGCGCGGAGAAAATGATTGAGGAAGTGGGATTGAAGGACCAGATCGAGCAGAAACCTTACGAGCTTTCCGGCGGCCAGCGCCAGCGCGTGGCCATCGCCCGGGCCCTCGTCACCCGGCCCGCCATCGTCCTGGCCGACGAGCCCACCGCCAACCTCGACTCGGAGACCGGAGAGATGATCCTCGAGCTCATGAAGGAGCTCAACGAGATCGAAAAAACAACGTTCGTCTTTTCCACGCACGACCCCGACATTCTCAAGTACGCCCACGGGATCATCAAGATCAAAGACGGCCTCGTCCACAATTGAGGGGGACCCACCATGCTCGTATTCAAAATCGCCTGGAGAAACATCCAGCGCCATAAAGGCAAGAGCTTCGTCATCGCCGTCATTCTTTTCATGGGAGCGCTCATCATGACCGCCGGGAACGCCGTCACCATCGGCATGGAGCGCGGCATCGAGGAGAACCTCGTCAAGCGGATGACGGGCAACATCCTCATCGCGAGCGACGATGAGCCCCGCGAGGACGTACTCTTTACGCCCATGGGCAAGCCGATCAAGCTCCTCAAGGACTACGACAAGATCCGCGAGGCGCTCAAAAAGCAGGACTACATCCAGGACTTCCTGCCTATGACGCGCGGGGGCGCGGCGCTCGTCGAAGCCGCGAGTCCCTCCGCTTTCCTGGTGTTCGGCGTCAACTTCGACGACTACCAGCGGGTGTTTGGGAACAACCTCGAGGCGATCGAAGGCAAGCTGCTCACCAACGGCGACCACGGGCTTCTCGTGCAGAACCTGTCCCGGGAAAGAATCTATAAGAGCCTCGGTTTCTGGATTGTTCCGGAAGGCGAAAAACTCAACCCCGCCAATCTCATCCCCGAAGCCAAGACCGCGGAAGAATCGCTCGAGCAGCGGAGCAACCTGGTGCTCATGGGTTTCGGAACCGAAAACGCCTCCAATCTGCGAATACCGGTGAAGGGCGTCTATCGCGCCAAGACCTTCAATCAGCTCTGGGACGGTTTCGGCTTCCTCGATATCGAATCATTCCGGGAATGCTTCGGCTATTACAAGGCCCGCGACGTCGTTGTCGAGCTTCCGGCCAAAGAAAAAGCACTGATTGAATCGAACGAATCCGATTTTTTCGGCGAAAGCGACCTTTTCGTAACGGGCGACACCGATTTGAAAACCGCCGAGATTGAGAAAAAGCTGAAAACGGTCACCACGCGCGTCGAGCGCAAGATCGATTACGATAATTCCGCCTACAACCTCATCGCCGTCAAGCTCAAGCCCGGCGTGTCCCCGGGTTGGGCGATGGGCCAAATCAACCGGCTCATCAAGGACGAAGGGCTGCCGGCCAAGGCCGTCACCTGGCGCCAGGCGGTCGGGACCATCGCCCAATTCATCAGTATTCTCGAGGTCGTCCTCTTCGTCTTCGTCGTCATCCTGTTCATCATCGCCGCCATCATCATCATGAACACCCTCGCCATGGCCGCCATGGAGCGCACGGAGGAGCTCGGCATGATGCGCGCCGTGGGCGCCCACCGCAGTTTCATCGGCCTCATGTTTCTGGGGGAGACTTTCATGCTGTCGTTCATGGGGGGCGGCCTAGGCATCCTCGTCGGCGTCATCGCCTCCTGGATTTTGCGGGCAATCAAGATCAGCTCCGGAACCTCGGATTTCGCGAGCCTTTTTTTCGGCGGAGACACCTTCCAGCCCACGCTCGGCTTCGCCGGCCTCGTCGGCTGCATCGGCCTCCTGGCCGCGGTGACGGTGGTCTCCGTCATCTACCCGATCTTCGTCGCCCGGCGCATCACGCCGCTCGACGCGATCAACCGGAACTGAGAGAGGAAATTCTATGCTGAGAAATTTCAGAGTGATATCGAAAATCAGCCTTCGCAATCTCGTCCGCCAACGGCGGAGGAACATCCTCCTCGGCGTGTGCATCACCATCATGATGAGCATCCTCGTCGTGACGACATCGTTCACCAACGGCCTCACCGACATCATCTTCAACAAGCTCATGCTGTACATCACCGGGCACATCAGAGTCTCGAGCACCGAAAGCACGTCCTCCCTCTCCAGGGTGACGCGCGACACGCCCCGCCTGATCGAGCTCATCAAGGAGAACGTCGCCGACGTCCAGCGGATCGACGAGACGATTTCGGTCTTCGGCCGCGCCATCGGCAACCGAAAAACGGCCCTGCTCATGCTCATCGGCGCCACGCAAAGCCAGGGCGAGGAAAACAGCGGGGACTTCGTCATTGACGCGGGCGATTTCAACGACATCTTCAAGGAGGACCTGTACCCGGGCGTCGTGCTGTTCAAAAACACCGCCAAGGAGCTCAACGTCAAGCTCAACGACCTCATCTACGTCAAGTTCGAGACGATTTACAAGCAGCCGCAGTCGCCGGCGCTGAAAGTGGTCGGCATCATCCGGTCCGAAAACATGTTCATGGACATGGCGGCGTTGATGGATATCCGGAAGCTCAAGACCTTCCTCAATATGAAGGCCGAGGAGAGCATGGGCCTCAATGTCGTCGTCAACCACCCCGGGGACCGGTTGAGGACCATCCTCTCCGCCGACCGTCTCTACGCCGCCCTCAAGCCTGAGGCGGCCGGGGTAAAGGCTTCGCTCACCGCGCGCGGGAAAAGGGTCTCCGCCGACGTGTTCGCCCTCAAGGTGAAGAGTGACGCGGCGGCGCGGAAACTCGCCGGAAGCGCGCTCGTCTGGCGCGCGGGCGGCGTCGAAGCGCTTCAAAAGGACACGAACACGATCGCCCTTTCGGCAAGTACGGCCGAGGCTCTTGGAGTCAGGGCCGGTGATAAAATCCTCTATTCATACACCCCGAAATACGTGAAGGATCAGGTCGAGCGCGAACTCGCCGTCGCGGGCGTCTTCGACGATCCGGCCGGGTTCAAGCCGGAGACGGCTTTCGCCCCGGATACGCTCTTCTATGAGACGTACTACCGGAATCTGCCCAAGGAACCGGCCGCGGCCCCGAAAACGGGGGCGCTTGAGAAGGCCCTGCTTCCGGAATGGGAGCTTTTACCGCGGACGGCGGATACGGAATCCTCCATGAAGAAGATGCAGGAACTGACGCGGACGAAATGGGACGGCACCAAGATCGACGTGAGTACCATGTACGAAACGGGCAGCATGGTGCTGGATATGAGCGTCATCCTCAATGGCATTTCATTCGCCGCCGTCTTCATCCTCTTCATCATCAGCATCATCGGCATCATGAACACCATGCGCATGACCATCCGCGAGCGCACCCGTGAGATCGGCACCAACAGGGCCATTGGAATGCAGCGGGGTGCGGTGCGGAACGTCTTCGTCTTCGAAGTCCTCTATTTGTCGCTCTTCGCCTGTGTCGTGGGGACCATCCTGGGATTCGGCCTGATCGCGCTCTTCCGCCTTTTCACCTTCGATATGTCCGACAACGCTTTCGGCATGTTTCTGGTGAAGCAGCATCTCTATTTCCTGCCTTCGGCGTTCGCGATCGTCTTCTGCTTCCTCTTCATCAACGGGATCGCCCTTCTGGTCGCATTCCTGACGGCCCGGCGGGCGGCGAACCTGCGCGTGGCCGACGCCCTGAGGCACTATGAGTAGGAGGTTGATTCGCATGAAATACGAGAGTCTTGAAAGAGAAGGTTTGTCCGTCGCACTTCGACAAGCTCAGGGTGATATGATTGTCACGGTGAGCCTGTCGCACCATGAGAGAGACAGTGTAGTTCACGGATTTTTTCGACGTCTGCAGCAGTAAAAATCCGCTCAACGAATAACGCGGTCCCGGCGACCGGGATGTTCCCCGCCGGGCCGATCACGGAGGTTGATATGATTTTAAGGAAACTTCTTTTTCTTGCCCTCGGCTTGGCCTGCGCCCCGCCGCTGGCGGCCGATCCGTCGGTGCAGGACATCATCGACACGATCGACGCGCGCTACCAGATCCAGACCGACATCACCGCGCAGACCAAGATCACCACCAGGGATCCGGACCTGGGCGGCACCAAGGTGATCGAGGCGGTCTACTACCGCCGCGACTCCGACGACGCGTTCCTGGTCGTCCTCTATGCGCCCGATACGGACAAGGGCAACGGCTACCTGCGCGTGGGCGACAACATGTGGCTGTACCTGTCGAAGTCGCGCGCCTTCCAGCACATCGGCCGGGGAGAGAAGATCGGCGGCTCGAACGCCACCGCCGGCGACATGGAGACCCGCAAATTCAAGGAGCTCTACAAGCCGGCCCTCGACGCGAACGGGAAGGAGATCATCTCCCAGGAGATGATCGGGAAGATCCCGGTCTACAAGATCGAGCTCACCGCCAAGGTGGTGGACGTGAAGTACCCCAAGCTCGTCATGTGGCTGACGCGCGACAAGCTGCTGCGCCTCAAGGAGGAGTACTACTCGCTCTCCGGCACCCTGCTCCAGACCGCCTACTACAAAAACTACAAGAACGTGGACGGCCGGTACCTCGCGCTCGTGAGCCGCTTCGACGACGCCATCGAGAAGGACAATGTCTCCGTCATGGAAATCACGGGCATCTCCTTCGACAAGGTCGACGACTACAAGTTCGAAAAACGCTACCTCGAATCCCTGAGCAAGTAGGAGGAACGGGATGAGACGATTATTCATCGCATTGATCGCCTTCGCCGCGCTGGGCGCCCCGCCCCTCTGGGCCCAGGACAATCCGGACGACGATTTCTTCAGCGAGGGGTCGGTGGAGGCCCCGCCCGAGAACAAAGAGGTTCCGAAACCGGACGAGGCGATCGACAAGGAGTCCCTCACCCTGTCGGGCGACATCCAGGCCCTGGGGAGCTATACCTTCACCCGCGACTTCCTCTGGGGCTACACGGACATGGACGACAACGCCCTCTCCTACCTCCTCACCGGCGACTTCCTCCTGGACGCGCGGCTGCGCAAGGGCTTCCGGGCCTTCCTGGACCTGAACGTCGGATACTCGAATGTGGGAATTCCCGCAACGCACACCTATAACCTTTTAAGCCCTGTGGTAAGCACAGTTTTTACGGGAGCGTTGCCTAATGGAGATACGGCGGTCATAATGCCGGGTACGCTTTTCTTCTTCTCTGAGGATCAGAACCTGGCCATTGGCATCAAGGAGCTCTTCGTCGATTTCAACATCGCCAACGCGGTGTATTTCCGGGTGGGGAAACAGGTGCTCCAGTGGGGCACCGGCTATCTCTGGAACCCCACCGACCTGATCAATATAGAAAAGAAGAGCTTCTTCGATATCTCGGCGCTTCGCCAGGGCCAGTTCGGCCTGCGCGTCGATTTCGTCTTCGACCGGGCGTTTCATTTGTACTCGTACGTCGAGTTCGAGGGCGCCGAAGACTTCTCCCAGATGGCGGTGGCGGGCAAAGCCGAGTTCCTGATCGGGCAGGTGGAGACGAGCCTGTCCGCCTGGTGGAAGGGCGGCAAGATCCCGGTCTTCGGCTGGGACCTGTCGGCCCCGCTCTTCTGGGACATCAACTTCCACGCCGAGGCGGCCGTGTCCTGGGGCGACAACCTGCCCCACATGGACGCGGCGGGCAACGACGCTCCGATCCGCGACCAGCTCGTGGCGCGCGTGTCCGCGGGCTTCTCCCGAGGCTTCACGGTGGACAACGACGACAACCGGGTTATTTTAAACGGCGAGTTCTACTTCAATTCCTCCGGCTATGAGGAAAATATGTTCGAGGCGCTCTCGCCGATCAGCCTCGCAACCTTCCTCACGGGCTACTATGACTCGGGCAATTACGGAAAATACTACGGCATGGTCGCCCTCACCGTCAACAAGTTCCTCGTGAGCCAGCTCACCTTCACCCTGTCCGGCATCGGCAATTTCTCCGACATGTCCTTCATCGCCATGGCCGATTTCGCCTACACGCCGGTGTACGACTTCACCATTGATTTCAAGATCATTTCCTACCTCGGCCTCAACAACCGCGAATACACGATCGCGCCGACGTACGACGGAGCGAACCTCGTCATCAAAAACAACATGTTCGGCGCCTCGATCAGCTGCAACGTGAAGTTCTAGGCAGGAAAACAGGAAGAACAGGAAGCCGGGAAAAATCCCCGGCATCGAACAAGCCGCTCACCTTCCGGGCGGCTTTTTTTTATTTCAGAGCATGAGAAATTACGAAAAATATTTTTCCCGTTTTCACACCTTCTTCACAACTGATGAGTACACTGTATACCGAAGACGAAAGAAAAAACGTTGTTGAACGTTGTGAAGAGAGTCCGGACCGCGGCCGATCCCGCTCACGCGGGCGGGGAAACCGTCGGGCCGATAAGAGGATTGCAAACGGGAATTGCTGGTGCTGCCGCTGCTGCTGGAAGAGCTGACATGAGCGTTCCCCTTTTTCTCGCCGCTTCCGCCGGGCGGCGAGTTTTTTTATCAGGTTATCGACCGTTTTATGGGTATGAGATAAAGGGACTCCTTATTCATTCTTTTCTACAACCGGCACTCATCCAATCCTTTTCCGCGACTTGTTTTCTTTGAACCCCCGGGGGTTCAAGACGAAACCCCTGGGGGTTTGAAAAGAAATGTTCTTGAAAACAAAAAAAACAAGTGTTGAAACCGGAAAGCTTCTCGGTTGATGGATATATATTTTGTTATTGGAAAAAACGTTCCCGTGTCGGATCAATTTGATTAATTCGGGGTTTTTTCCTATTCTGTACTAAGAAGTAAATTGTTTCCATCAACGTTATGGAGGTCTTTCATGAAAAAGATAACGCTCATGTTGTTGGCTTTATCGGTTTTCGGTTTTTTCTTGGGCTGCCAATCCGAAAAAGCGAGCGCACCACCGCCCAAGCCCGTCGAGACCAGCAAATACATCACCAAGAATCAAACCGGCACGTTCGACGGCTACTTCTTTTCGTTCTGGACCAACGGCGGCGGGACCGTGGCCATGACCGTGAAAAAAGGCGGGAATTACACCTGCAACTGGAGTAATCCCGGGGATTTCACCTGCGGGACGGGCTGGTTTCCGGGATCGGATCGAACCATCAATTATAACTGTAAAACCTGGGAGTTGACCGGCAGCGCCTATTTGGCCGTCTATGGATGGACGACGCTCCCGCTCGTCGAGTATTACGTCGTCGAAAACTGGGGCAACTTCAGGCCCACGTATTCCAAAAAGGGCACGCTGACCTCGGACGGAGCCACCTACGAAATCTATACGCATCAGCAGGTGGATCAGCCTTCCATCAACGGCACCGCCACGTTCATGCAATACTGGAGCGTCCGGCAGACGCCGACGGAAACCGGGAAGGACCACGCCGTCACCACCGCCAATCATTTCAAGGCCTGGAAGAGCAAGGGAATGGAAATGGGAAGATTCCATTACCAGATCATGTTGACGGAGGCGTTCGGAGCCGGAGGCGGATACTCCGACGTGACGTGCTGGTAAAGAGTATTGCGCGAGTAAAATATCCCGGACGCTTTTTTTACGTATGAAACGATGTGTAGAGACGCACGGCCGTGCGTCTCTACGATTTCATGCGTCCTGACACGTACACCCGTCCCGACAATAAAAATCTAGAAATGCGCGTCCAGCCCGACGCCGATGTGCAGCCAGGTGACCCCGTCCATCATGGGATGGCTCAAGGGCATGACGACGTAGGCCGTCAGGGTCGTCAGCCGCCAGACATTGAGGTACACCCCGGCGCCGGTTGAAAACAGGAAACCCTGCTCGGGATAGTAGATGAAGTTGTAGTAGCCGCTGTCGAAGAAGGCGTAGAGGCCGGGGGTGAAGGTGTCGATGATCTTGAACTGCCAGAGGTTCAGGCGGAACTCGAGGTTGAGCACGGCCTTGAACCGGCCGTCGAAGCGGGCGTCCTCGTAGCCGCGCACGGCGTACCCCATCGCGTAGCGGTAGCCGCGGCCGCCCAAGGTCTGCTGGATATTGGCCGGAACCGCGCCGCCGCCGCACCAGTCGACGCTCAAGAACGCGCCCGCGTACCCGGACACGGTGCCGAGCTCGGCATCCGGATTCGCGTCGAAGAGGGCGAGGAATCCGGAGGCGGTCAGGTTCAGGCGCACGAAATCAGAACGGCCGAGAAGGTCGTTGAGGAGCCACTGTGGGCCCCACTCGACCGACGTTTCCACGTACAGGCCGTTGAGCTTCCAATGGGGATCGGTCTTGTCGAGATCGTTGTAACTCACGCCGGTAAAAAGCGAAGCCTGGAAAAGGTCCGGCTCGTAGGGCTTGCCGGAAGCGAGGAAGAGCTCATTGACCGCCGGGTCGTCGATCGCGTGGTCGAGACGCGTTCGGAAAAAACCGTAGACTTCGAACAAGTTGAACTTCAATCGTTCGTTCCAGACGATCCCCTGGGCCAAGCCGAGATCGAGCCGCCCGCAGGCGCGCGTGTACGACGGGGTATAGCCGCCCCCGCCCGTGTAGAGCGTGTCGTCGGGGAGACGAAAATAATTGAGCCATTCGTAGCCGCCCCCGGCGATGAGCCAGATGATCGTGTCCGGCGCGGGCGGCTTGGTGAGGCCGCGCCACCCGAGGCCGATGTCGGCGCCCAGCAGGCGCAGGCCGAAGGTAAACAGAAACGGGTCGCGCTGCGGCGTCTCGGTGTTGTCCGGCGGGGTTTCATCGGCGATAAGCGCCGCAGGGAGGGCGAAGAAAAGCACGAGGGCGAAAAGCCGGTTTTTCATGAAATCATTTCTCCTTGTCGACGGAGGCGTCATCCTCACCTCTGGTTTACATCATGGTTAAATGGTCGCGGCTGTCAAGCGAAAATTGCCGGGCACGCCGCGGGCGGCACTCTTGAAGGACGCCTACGGCCGGCGCCACCCTACGCTTTCTTGACAAATTGCGGCGGGACGATATGCTGGTGAGATCATGCCGGAACGCCGGGAGACCGAGTGACCAGATCGCTTTTCCTCGCCCTTTGCCTCGAGGCTCCGCTGCTCGTTTCCTGCCTGCTCGTCAAAGACGTCATCCCCGTCGATCTCGGGCCGGGAAAAGCCCGGCAGAAGGAAACGATCGAGGCATTGTTCACCGGACGGGACGTCCGCCGGCCGCCCGCTTCCTGGCCGCCTTCCAAGGGCGGCGTATCCGAGGCGGTGAGCGCGGCCTGGTGGGGATTCGATCCGGCGGACGCCACCTCCATTCTCCAGCGCGCGCTGGACAGCGGCGCGGCGACGGTGCTCGTGCCGCGGATGGATTCGCCCTGGCAGTGCGATGATATTCACGTCAGGAGCAACACCGTTCTCATCATGCAGGAGGGGGCGGTGCTCCTCGCCAAGAAGGGCGGTTTCCGCAAGCGCACCCAATCGCTCCTCAACATCGTCGACGTGGACGACGTGACCGTGTCCGGGTACGGCGCCGTCATCCGCATGCGCCAGTCGGATTACCTGCGGCCGCCGTACGAAAAAGCCGAGTGGCGCCACACGATCCGGATTTGCGGCGGAAACAAAATTACGCTCGCGGGCCTGACCACGGAGCTGTCGGGCGGCGACGGCGTCTACCTGGGACGGGGCGGAACGCGCATCACGAATACCGGCATCGTCCTCAAGGACCTCATTCTCCGCGACCATTACCGGCAGAGCATCAGCGTCATCACCGCCCGGGGCCTCACGATCGAAAACGCGGAGATGAGCGGGACCTCGGGCACGCCCCCGGGCGCCGGAATCGACTTCGAGCCGAATCTCGCCGACGAGCCCGTGGTCGACTGCGTTCTCACGCGCTGCCTGATCCACAACAACTCGGGTGCGGGTTTTCAATGCTATTTCGCCAACCACAATGCGGCGTCCGAGCCGTTCGACGTCACCCTCGACGGCTGCCTCGTCTACGGCAACCTGGCCGGCGCGCTCGCCTTCGGGTATCGAAACGGCGCCCGCGGAAAAATCGTCTTCCGGAACACGCGCGTCTTCGGGTTCTTCTCGGTCCCGAGGATCCCCGGTCAGGTGGAATTCATCGAGGAGTAGGCTTTGCTCCAGAGAGGGACACCCCTCGACGGAGTGTTTCCCGGGCGCATTGCGCAACGAAGTTTCCAGCGGCCGAGGGGCTCGGGGCAGGCTCCGCGCACGGAGGGAAGGGGAGAACACGGAGGAAAAGAAAAAATATGAGAAGACGATTGATAATGTACGGTTCGTCTAGGAATTCCGGGAAGCGCACAATCGGTCATTGCGAGGCCCCGGCGATTCCGAGCCGCCGATATTACGCGGCTGGGCCGAAGCAATCTCTTGACGCGTAGCGCCTCCACCACGAAGCAAGGAAAAACGATCGAAGGCCGTGACTCCATGGCCGTTTTGCATCCTTGGCACAGCCATGTTGTTGAAAACCAACCGGCCCTGTGGTACAGTGACAGTGCGGGCCGGTGAGGAACGGCGCGGAAGTGATTGGTCCGTCCGAGAGGCGTTTCAGTGAGAAACAAAGCAATGCACATCGTTTTTATCGCGCTCGTCGTATTCGTCTCCGGCGTCTCAGCCGACGAGCGCGACGGTCTCCGCTTCATCGTGAAGCGCAATCCCGTTCCGGGCGCGGTGAACAACTCCCCCACACCGCCCGCCGACGACCTGCTTTCAACGCAGACGAGCGAGCTCAAGCTGGCCGGCGCCGCGCTCCTCCGGTTCTACCAGGTCTTCATCTCGACCCAGGACGTTCCTTCCTGCCCCTTCGAACCCACCTGCTCGGAATACGCGAAACAGGCCGTCTATACATACGGTCTTCTCGCCGGTTCCATCATGGCCGTGGACCGCTACCAGCGCTGCAACGGCCTGGACCTCGGGATATACCCGCGGGACCCGGTGACGGGCCGGTTCATCGACCCGCCTTGAGCGCCGAAACGAAAGGCGGATTGTTGAAACGCCCGTTCATCCTGCTGATCTTCGTGTCGCTGGCCTTATCCTCTTCGCCCGCCGTCTGGGCGCAGGTGGAAGTTCCCGCCCCCCGCCCGCAGACGGCCTTCGCCGATTGGCTCTTCGCGCAGGGAGAATACGCGCGCGCGGCGGGGGAATATTACCGCTTCCTCTTCACCGCACCCGAGACGGAGAAAGCGGCGATTCTACGCACGATCGGCGAGTGCTACTTCAAAGCCGGCGAATACCACCGCGCCATCCTCGTATTCGAAAAGCTCCTTTCATCCTACCCCTCAAGCCCTCTCTTCGCGGAGACGTGTTACGAGGCCGCCTATTGTTCGTTCAAGTTGGGCGAATACGACGCCGTCTCCACCCAAATTTCTCGCGCGTCCGCTTCCGGACCGCTTCCGCCGTCGTTCCTGCTGCTCGACGCGGCTGGCCGGCTTTCGGCAGGGGATTACGGCGCGGGCCGCGATCTTCTCGATCGCTACCTGAACGCGCCCGGGGCCGCCGACCTCGAACAGGCGAAAGCGCTCCTCGATCTCGCCGCCGAAGCGGACCGGCTGCCCACCCGGAGCCCCTGGGCCGCGGGCATTTTCTCGGTCTTCATACCGGGTCTGGGAAAGATGTACTCCGGACAGTGGGGGGACGGGCTGGTTTCCTTCTTACTTTGCGCGGGCCTGGGGGGATTGGCCGCGTATTCCTTCTGGAGCGGCGGCGTGACGTCGTTCACGGCCTGGATGTACACCGCTCTCGGCGCGGTTTTTTACGTGGGCGATATCTGGGGCTCGGCCGTCGCCGCCGACCGGTTCAATGAAAGCCGGCGGGCGGACTTGAGGACTCGCGTGAGGGAGCGCATCAATGCGGTGCTGCCTTAAACTCCTGCCGCTCGTTTTCATCCTCGCGCTGTTCGCGCCCCGGCTCGTTTCCGCCGGTAACGGCCTGGACGAGGGCGATTTCCTGGCCGGGCAGGGACTCTTCGACGAGGCGATCACCTCCTACCTCAAGTACGTGTTCCTCCATCCCGACGATCCGCTCGCCAGCGCCGCCTACCGCAAGATTTCCCGCGCCTATACGGACCTGGGCGACTCTTCCGCGGCCCTCCGCTACTCCGCCCTGGCGATCCAGAAGGCGCGCGGGGTGCCGGAGCGGAGGGAGCGCGCCCTGGAGCGGGCCGAGATCCTCCTCGCCTTCGGCCGCTATGAGTCGGCACTCATCGAGCTCGGGCTCCTCGATCCTCTCGACCTCTCCGGACCGGAACGCCGGCGCTGTTGGTTTCTCACGGGCGTGGCGGACACTTACCTCGGCCGGTGGAAAACGGCCGGGGCCGTCTTTCGGGACTATTTCGCGCTCAGCGGCGTCTACCCGCCGGAGACGCGGACGCGCGTGCTCGCCCTCCTCGAGTTCGGCGCGCGGTCCGTACCGCTCGATCCATTCGCGGCGGAGGTCCTGTCGTACGTCCTGCCGGGAAGCGGACAGATCTACGCCGGGGACCTGCTCCAGGGCCTCAACTCCCTCCTCGTGACCGGTGCGGCCGGCGCCCTGGTGGCGTGGGCGGTCGTGAGCGGCGATTATTTCGACGCGGCCATGGCGGTCGTTTTCATCTTCACGCGGTTCTATACCGGCGGGCCCTACCACGCGGCGCGCATCGCCAACGAGCGGAATGAAAACAGAAAACGAATGATCCAACGCGCCGTTTTCGACCTGCTGGCGAAGTAGAAACCCCCTTCCCGGGCGTCTCCCGGAATCTAGTGTTCAGTCAACATAAGTGCTCAGGGCCAATCAATGTGCCGAAGCGGTAAAGAAGAATCCGTTTTCTGCCGTTATTAAAATGATCAACCGTTGGCGCAGCGATCAGGAAAAAACGATGAAGCACTCGGCGTGGAAGAAGAGAAGAAAACCGTTCCCCCTTGAAACCCCCGGTTTTTTACGTCTGTTTTTCGTCGGCGTGGGAAGCGCCTTCTCAAAAAAACACAACCAAACGAATCTTCTCGTCCTGAAGGGGCGGGACCATCTGCTCATCGACTGCGGCACAAAATGCCCGCAGGCCCTGTGGGAGCTCGGCCTGCCGGTGACCGCCGTCCAACACCTCCTCATCACCCATTCCCACGCCGATCACATCGGCGGTCTGGAAGAGGTGGCGCTCAGGGGACGATATTTCGCGAAAAAAAAGCCCGACATGATCGTCACGGACGAATACAAGGGGATTCTCTGGGACATGTCGCTCAAGGGCGGCATCGCCTTCGGCGAGCTCGTCGACGGCCGGCCGCTTGTATTCGACGACGTCTTCGAAGCGCGTGCGCCCGAACCGCACCCGGTCCTCCAACGCGAGGCCTGGAGATGCCGGTCCGGATCGATCGACCTCACCCTGTTCCGCACCAAGCACATTCCCGACAGCGCGGCAAGCTGGCGCGATTCGTTCTTCAGCCTCGGCGTCGTGATCGACGGCCGGGTGCTGTTCACGAGCGACACGCGCTTCGATCCGGAGCTGCTGATCGAGTGCGACGCCCGCTTTCCCCTGGAGACGATCTTTCACGACTGCCAGTTTTTCACCGCCGGCGTGCACGCTTCGCTCGAAGAGCTCAAAGACCTCCCGTCGGGGATCAAAAAAAAGACCTATCTGACGCATTATGGGGACAACTGGGCCGCTTTTCAGGCCACAATCAGGAAATATGGGTTCGCCGGATTGGCCCACCAGAACGTCTGCTACGACTTCCCCGAGCCGCACCGGACGGATTGAGCTCAATTTTATAGATTTTCCTATTGAAAAACCGAAAGAATTGATTAGATTTATAGAGTCGATCGCTCAAGATAAAAAGCCCGGGCGTCGATAAAATGAAGAGGGAAGAAAGTCAACCGCTCCCCCTCAAGGAGGCCGACCTTTGAAGAACACGGATGCCGTCGATTCCTATAAAGAGACCCAGATCAAAACCGCCACCCCGGGAAAGCTCGTCATCATGCTGTATGAGGGAGCCGTAAAATTCATCAACCTGGCCCTTGAGCGGATGAACGACAAACACACGGGTTACGAAAAGGTAAGCAATTATATCATCAAGGCGCAGGATATCGTCACCGAGCTCATGGTCTCCCTCGATTTCGACAAGGGCGGGCAGATCGCCAAGAACCTCTTCGGTCTGTACCTCTACATGAACCGCCGGCTGATCGAAGCCAACATCCAGAAAGACACGGGCATCCTCGCCGAAATCAAGAAACTCCTCACCGAGCTGCGCACGGCCTGGATCCAAGCTTCGCAGAAGACCCAGAACGACGGCGTCAGGGCCGCGGCCGGGTCCATCAATATCGCCGGGTAACGCGCTCCGTCCCCACGACATAAAGCGAGGTCCGTCATGGCAACGCCTCCCCAGCGCCCGTTGTCCGGCGCGTTCGTCGGAGAGCTTCAGTCGCTCATTGCGGCCCAGAAACGCCGCTACATCGAGTATCTCCGCGTCCTCGGCGGCGAAAAGGACGCGGTGGAAAACGACGACGAGGACCGCCTCGATCTCTATCGTCACCTGGAGGTCGACGGGCGGGAAAAAATAATCCAAACCGATCGCAGCCTGCAGGCTCTTTTTCAGGCGCTCCCGCAGGCGCGTGTGGGAGCGGAACAGGAAACCGAGCTGGCCGCGGGCCGCGGTGATCTCGAGTCTCTGCGCCTGAGTGCCCTGGCGGCGATCGACGCAACGCGGAAAACCCTCGAATCGAAAAAGGAAGCGGTGAAAAAGGAGCTGGCCGCCTTGAGCGCGACGCGCAGCCGGCTGGCCGGCGGCAATCGCCCGTCGGGGGACGATCCTCTTTTCATCGACACGTATTCATGAGCGCGTCACTCTACCTGGTCGACGGATACAGCATCATTTACCAGTCGTACTTCGCCTTTCTCAACCGGCCGCTCACCAATCCCCAGGGAAAGAACACCCAGGCGGTCTTCGGCTTCTTCCGCGCCCTCTTCGAGCTCCTGCGCGAGCGCAAACCCGGCAGCCTCGCCGTGCTCATGGATTCCAAAACCAAAACCCACCGCCACGAGCTTTACCCTGAGTACAAGGCGCACCGCGAGGCCGCGCCGCAGGAACTGTACGATCAGGTGGCGGTCATCGAGGAAATTCTCGCCGCGCTCGGAGTGCCGTTTTATCGCGTCGACGGCTACGAGGCCGACGACCTGATCGCCGCCCTGGCGGCGCGCGCCCGCGAAAAAACGGAGCATGTGTACATCGTCTCCCGGGACAAGGATCTGCTGCAGACGGTGGGGCCGGACGTGACGGTGCTCAGGCAGAAGAAAGGCGCGGTCGGCTGGGAGGAATGGGGCCGGGAGGAGGTCTTCGCGGGACTGGGGGTCTATCCCGAACAGGTTGTCGACTACCTGGCGCTCACGGGCGACCAGTCGGACAACGTCCCGGGCGTGGCCGGCGTCGGCCCCAAGACCGCCGTCAAACTGCTCGCCCAGTGGAAGACTCTCGACGCGATCTACGACAACCTTCCGAAAGTCCCCGAATCACAGCGGAAAAAACTCGAGAGCGGCAGGGAAAACGCGCGCTTAAGCAAGCGCCTCGTGGTCCTCGAGACCGCCGTTCCGCTCGCCGTTTCCGAGGAAGAGCTCGTCTGCCGGCCGCTCGACGCGGAGAAAGCCGCGCCGCTTTTCCTGCGTGAAGGCATGAAATCTCTCGCCCGGGAGCTCGGCGGGGAATCGCCGTCCGCCGCGCCCGCGCGGCCCGCGGAAACCGCGGCCGAAGGGTCTGAAACCGCGCAACCGCTCGAGACGGTGAAACCGGGCGCGTACCGGGCGATCACGGACAAGGCCGCCCTGCAAAAGCTCGTGACGGACGCGCGCCGGGCCGGCACGTTCGCCTTCGACAGCGAAACCGTGGATTTGGAAGAGCTCGGATCGGCGCCCGTCGGGTTTTCCCTGTCGCTCGCGCCGGGACACGGCGCATACGTCCCCGTGCGCTGCCAATCGGCCCCATGCCTCGGCCTCGACGCCGTCCTGGACGCATTGCGGCCGCTGCTCGGAGATCCGGGCCTTCTCCTGGTCGGGCAGAACATCAAATACGACTTCAAGGTCCTCAAGCGCTGCGGCCTTGAGATGAAAAACAGGTTCTTCGACACCATGATCGCCGGCTGGCTCCTGGAAAGCGACGCGGGTCCCGCCGCCTTCAGCCTCGACAGCCTCGCCGAAAAATACCTGTCGTACCGGACAATCAAATACGAGGAGGTGGTCGATCCGGAAAAAGGCGAGAACCTGTCCCATGTCGGCCTGGAAAGGTCGACCGAGTACGCGGCGGAAGACGCGGACATCGCCTTTCGCCTGTTCAAACGTTTCGAGCCGCTGCTCGCCGAACGCGGCCTCGACCGGCTCTGCCGCGAGGTGGAGATGCCCGTGGTGCGGATCCTGGCGGACATGGAGCTCGCGGGCATCCGCATCCTTCCCGCCAAGCTCGAGGCCTTGAGTCGCGAGCTCGAGAGCGGGATGGCCTCCCTAGAGAGGGAGATCCACGCCGAGGCGGGCAAGGAGTTCAACATCGGCTCGCCGAAGCAGCTCCAGGAAGTCCTCTTCACCGACCGCAAGCTTCCGCCGGTCAAAAAAATCAAGACCGGCTTTTCCACGGACAACCAGGTCCTGGAGGCCCTCGCCCCCGTGGACCGGGTGGCGGCCCTGGTCCTCGACCACCGGTCGCTCGCCAAGCTCAAGAACACCTACGCGGATACGCTGCCCTCGCTGGTCAACCCCGCCACCGGGCGCATTCACACCCGGTACCTGCAGACCGGCACCGCCACCGGCCGGCTCTCGAGCAAGGACCCCAATCTGCAGAACATCCCGGTCCGCGACGAGGCGGGACGCGCCGTCCGCCGCGCCTTCGTGCCCGGCCCGGACATGCTCTTCTTGAGCGCCGACTATTCCCAGATCGAGCTCGCCGTACTCGCCCATCTCTCGGGCGACCCGCTCCTCTGCGAGGCCTTCCGGAAGGGTACGGACGTGCACGCGCTCACCGCCTCCATCGTCTTCAACCGCCCCGTGGCCGAGGTGACGCAGGAGGAGCGGCGCATGGGCAAGACGATCAACTTCGGCGTCGTCTACGGCATGTCGGCCTTCCGGTTGTCCCGGGATTTCAAGATCAGCAAGAAGCAGGCCGACGATTTCATCGCCGCATATTTCACCCGCTACGCCTCGGTGCAGGCTTTCCGCGAGGAAATCATAGCGCGGGCGGAGAAGGACCTGTACGTTTCCACCCTCCTCGGCCGTCGCCGGAAGACTCCCGCGGTGGCGTCGGCCAACCGCACGGAACGCGCGGCGGCCCAGCGCGTCGCCTTCAACACGGTGATCCAGGGGAGCGCCGCCGACATCGTGAAGAGCGCCATGCGCGACATCGCCTCCTTCATCGCGGGCCGTTCGCTCGGCTCCCGCCTTCTCCTCCAGGTGCACGACGAGCTCATCCTCGAGGCGCCCGAGACCGAGGCCGGCCTCATGAAAAAAGAAGTGCGCCGGCTCATGGAAGCGGCGGTGCCGCTGTCCGTGCCCCTCCGGGTGAACATCGACACGGGCGAGAGCTGGGGAGACATCCATTAGCAGTCGGTCGAAAATAATGAAAATAGGCGTGACCGGCCTTTATGCGGCCGGGAAGGACGAAGTGACAAAAATCCTCATTGAGCGCGGCTTCAGGGAGATCAACGTCGACAAGGTCGGCCATCTGGTCCTCGGTGAAAAAAAAGCCGAGGTCGCGGCCGCGTTCGGGGACGGCATCCTTGATCCCGGCGGCGATGTCGACCGCCGCGCATTGGGCGCCGTCGTCTTCCGTGACGACGGGGCGCGCGCCCGCCTGGAGGCCCTCCTCCATCCGCGCATGAAGGAGCTCGTGGCCGGCGAGGTGCGCCGGACGCGCGGCGACCTCGTCGTCAATGCCGCCATTCTTTTCCCCATGGGCCTCGCGGAACTCGTCGACGCCGTGATCGTGGTGCGCGCCCCGCTACTCCTGCGAATCTGCCGCGCCCGACGGCGGGACGGCGCGGGCTTAGGCCACCTCCTCGCACGCATGCGCGCCCAGAAGGAAATTATTCCTCAACCGCCGCCGCCAAACGTCGATATATATTATGTATGGAACACGAGGAACAGGAAATGCCTCAAGGACAGAGTGGAGAAGATCGCGTCCGGCCGGTGAACGAGCGGAGCACGGGGCGTGAAAAAACAAACAGGCAGGTGCTGCTTTGGGCCATCCTCGCCGTCACGCTGCTCGTCATCGTCATTCTGGGCGCCGGTCTATGGCTTTTGCGGGACAAGACGTCCGCCGCCGGGCCGTTGGGGAGCACCACGAGGCCCGTGTCTGAAGATGATTACTTCAACCTCGCCTTCCAGAGCAGCCCTCTGCCTGGTCTGCCGTCCCCTTCCCCGACGCCCGAGGCAACCCCGAGTCCCGGGATCGAGGAACAGAAATTCAACTACGGACCGGGACCTTCGGAAGCGCCGACGGCCGCGGCCGCGGAAAAACAGACCGCCCCGGCCCCCCGACCCTCGCCCTCCCCGACGCCGCAGGCGCGCCAGGCGGCCGCCCGGCAATCGACCGCTCCAAGGACCCAACCGGCCGTCAAGCGGCCCGCCGCCCAGTACTGGATCCAGACCGGTTCGTATAAAAGCAAAAGCAAGGCCGATTTCCGCAATGCGACCCTCATCGAGAACGGACTCTCGGGCATTATTATCCCCAAGACCGTCCATGGGGACACGTATTTCCGCGTGCGTCTCGGTCCCTACCCCAATAAAGCCGAGGCCGAAAAATTCCTCGCCTGGATAAAAAAAATCGACGGGTTCGAGGAAAGCTACATTTCACTCAATTTTCCTGCAAAAATGTAAAAAACTACCTATACTGTAAGGGACGGCGCTTGAGGTCCGTCCCGAGGCAGCATGCAAAACACACCGCACCTGGACGTGCTCGTCGTTGACGATACGCCCTCACGTTTCCCGGAAGTGAAAGAACTCTTCGATGGCGTTCCCGACATCACCGTGTTTTTCGCCACGTCCCTCGCCGAAGCCATCCACATCCTCGTCAAGAACAATATAGGGTGCGCCGTCACCCTCTCGGCGGATGGCCGGGCGAACGGCTACATGTGGCACCGGGTGCTGAAAGACATCACGCCCGCCCTGCCCATTCTCCTGTACCCATCCAGCAGGAATCCCTTTCTCGGGTTGCGCCGCCGACGGCTGGAACGGGAGGGCATCCGTTCCCTGCGTCCCGGCCGCCGGGCGCCGCAGACGCTTCCGGAAGCCGTGTTCGAAACCGCCCGCTCGGCAGCCGACACGTCCGCCGCGGAAGGCTTTCGGGGGGAAATCCTCTTTTCACCGTTGCACGCTGAAGAGAAATACGCGCTCCTGCAAACGGCCCTGGATATCTTGAGCCACGACACCAAGGACATTTTCATCCGCATCCTGTCGATTCTCTCGGACATTCCCCAGAACGAATATTCGGGCATCCTGAACGATTACGTGAACGAGCTCTTCGAATACACCTCCGAGGCCCTGGGCTTTATCACCGCCCAGAAGCGGGTCGAATCGCTCATCGACCTCGTCAATGCCGTGAAGATAAGCTCGGAAAAAATCCCGCTCCCCTCCCACAGCCGGATCGAGCTTGCCTACGATCCCCGGAAACTTCTGTTCATCGAAACCTCGCGGCTTTTAAAGCACGCCCTCGGAAACCTCATCGACAACGCCTTGAAATATTCGCCGGTCGAGGAAAAAGTTAAAATCACGCTCACCAGACGCGGAAACGACGTGCTCTTCACGGTGGCCGACCGGGGGATCGGCATTCCGCCGACCGAACGGGAGCTCGTATTCGGGAGAGACTACCGCGCCGCGAACACGGCGGCCTTCGCCGGCACGGGGAAAGGGCTTTGGATCGCCGCCAACATCGTACGCGAGGAGCAGGGGCGCATCAGCGTGGAGGAGAATCAGGGAGGCGGATCGATCGTGACCGTTTGTTTGCGGGCCTTCTCCCTCCGCACCTCGGATCGACGGCTTACCGACCTCAGCGAATGGTTCAAGCTTCCGCGGGAAGTGGTGGAGAAAAAAGCCCGCATCATGAAGACCATCCTGCTCCTGGAATTCCCCGCGTACGAGCGGGAAGCCGATTCACTGACGTTCGCCAATCTTCTCGACCACTTCCGCGACGAGCGCCGCAAAAAGGAACGGCAAAAATATTTTTACAAACTCCAGGAATACATGCGTTACAACCCGAACGGGACGCCGGTGCTGGTCGTGGACGATTCACTCTACGTGCACTACAGCATCGCGCCGGTCCTCGCCGATCGCGGGCTGAAGATCGTCGACTTCGCCTTTAGCGGGGTGGAGGCTTTCAACCTGTATCAGATATTCAATCCCGCCCTCGTCATCATGGACATCAGCATGCCCGTGAAGTCCGGGATCGAAACGGCCAAAGACATCTACAAGGAGAATCCGGCGGCCAAGATCCTTTTCGTCACCGCGCTGGGAGAATACAAGCCGCTCGTCGAAAACATCAAGCAGATGTTTCACGGGAAAAGGTACCTTCTCATCACCAAGCCCATCCGCCCCATCAAGCTTCTCGCCGCGGTCAACGACCTGCTCGCCGATTAGGCGGCGGCCCGAGCGATCGTCCGTTCCGCGTCACTTGAGGACGAGCGTTCCGAACCCGGAGGTGTTCCTGTACGATTCGTTCGTCGGGTCGTTCCACTTGGAGTATGACTCGCGCCGTCCCTTGCCCTGATCGTCGTTGATCTGCAGGTCGAATCCGATCTTCGTCCCCGGCTTCGGCAGGGCGAACCGGAACGGTATCGCCGCCTCCACCGCGTATCCGTCGGAGGTGACGGCCACGGCCGAAACGATCTTCGCCGGATTGCCGCGGGAGCTGAAGTCATTGGTGAAATTGACCCGATACTGCGCGTCGTCCTCCTTGTAGTCGAACGACTTGTTGTTTTTCTCGTCCACGAAAATCTCGACCGAATCCTGTTCGTAATCGTTCGCGCTCTTCTTGGACAAAAGAGGGTCCTTCACCTTCACGAAGACGTACAGGTTTTTGCCGTCCCAGAGGGCTCTCCCGGCGCCCGTGGCGCCTTTGCCCTGGACGAAAATGACGATGTCCATCGCCGGAGCCTTTGTCCAGACGGCGTCTTCGACGCCGTCGACGAGCGGCGTTCCCTTGACGGCGAATCCGGCGAATGTGTTTCCCGCCTGCTTGATTTCGACGTCGGCCGGCAGACGAGCCGGATCGACGAGTCCCCAAAAGGCGAGCTTCGGCTTCAGGTAGGCGTCGAACAGAAGCGGCCAGTCGGCCTTGATCGTCGGTGAATAGGTGAGCCAGGAGCGGCTGTCCTGGAATCCCCAGAAGGTCACGTTTGTGATGCGCTTGGTGCGCTTGAAGAGTTCGAACAACTCCCGGTACCGGTGCGCCTGGCGGACGAGAAGATCGGGCGGCGCGTTCCCTCTTTTTACCTTGGTATCAGCATTGAGGCTCATGTCGAGCTCAGTAATGTGAAGATCGACGCCCAGCGCGTTGTATTTTCGAAGCGCGTCGGAGACTGCCGGGATACCGGGATAGAAAAGCGTGATGTGAAACTGCAGACCCAGACCGTCGATCGGCGCCTTTTTGGCGCGCAGGCTGCGGACGAGCGTGCGGATCGTATCGCCCTTCTTCCCGTCAATGGTATCGATCTCGTTGAGGAAGAGCTTGGCCTTCGGATCGGCTTCATGGGCGAAGCGGAACGCGAGCTCGATGTACTCGGGGCCGATGATGTCGAGCCACTCGCTGCGGCGCAGCCCGTTGCTGTCGGTCGGCTCATTCACCACGTCCCAGGCGTAGATTTTTCCGCGGTAACGGGAAACCACGGTCTTTATGTACGTTTCAAGGCGGGCAATGAGCGCCTTCTTCGAGACTTTCCCGCCGTTTTCATCCTTGAACAGCCACTTCGGATTCTGCTGGTGCCAGACGAGGGTGTGCCCCCGTACCTTGAGCCCCCGGGCAACGGCGAAATCGACCGTCGCGTCGGCCGCGTCGAATGTGAACGTACCCTCGGCGGGCTCGATACGCTCGGGCTTCATGCAGTTTTCCGGGGTGATGCTGGAAAAATGCTTGACGGCGAGCTCGGCCGGGGCGCCGGCGAGCTGCGTGGTCTCAATGCAGGTGCCGATGTCGAAATACTTTCGATAAAGGGCGGCCAGGCCGGGAATATCTTTCTCGGTCCCGGCGTCGGGGGATTCTTGAGTTTGGGCGAAGGCGAGGGAGACGGCACAACATAATATCGATAACACAAGGCACGGTCTTTTCACGGTCGATTCCTCCAAAAATGGAATAACGCGACATTGAAATATTATTTGTAAAAAAAAGCAAGGGACAACGGACCCGGCATCTCGGCGGGGGGTGCGCCGCTCTCGATCGCCCTTCACCCGTCGCAGGCTTTCCGCGATAATTTCCGGAGCGGTCTCCTCGCAGACTGTTGAAAAAGTCGAGCTTTTTCAACAACCTGCTAGATTTGGAAATCGGAGGGTGTGTTTTCCCGTCTCCGGTAGAGGTAATGCTCGGGCTGATAATAGACGCGGGTTCCCGGGGGGACGGAGTTGACGAGCCAGACGTTGCCGCCCACGATCGAGCCCGCCCCGATGACCGTCTCCCCGCCCAGGATCGTCGCGCCGGAATAAATGGTCACGTCGTCCTCGATCGTCGGGTGGCGCTTCTTGTTGCCCTGATCCTTTTTCACGCTCAAGGCGCCGAGGGTCACCCCCTGGTAGACCTTGACGTTTCGGCCGATGACGGTGGTCTCGCCGATCACCACGCCCGTCCCGTGGTCTATGAAGAAGTATTCCCCGACGGCGGCGCCGGGATGGATGTCGATGCCCGTCTTCGAGTGGATATGCTCGCTCATCATGCGCGGGATGAGCGGGACGCCCCGGATCCAGAATTCGTGCGCCACGCGGTGAATGAGAATCGCTTCGACGCAGGGATAGGAGAGGATGACCTCCTCGTGGGACTTGGCGGCCGGGTCGCCGGCGAAGGCGGCCTCCACGTCGAGACGGATCATGCGCCTGATCTCGGAGACCCGCCCCAGAACGTCCACGGCGAGCGCCTCCGCCTCCGCGGCCGACGGGACGGAGCGCTTCCCCTCCACCCGCGCCTGGTAGGCGAAGCTGCGCTCGATCTCCACGGCCAGATTGCGGGCCAGGCTCGCGACCTTCTCTCCGACGACGTACTTCATGTTGAGCTCGTCAATCACCTCGTCGTCGTGGTAGCCGGGAAAAATGAGCGACTCGAACTCGCGCACGACGCCGATGATGCTGCGCTGGGACGGCAGGTTCGGGCCGGCGAGGTGATTGATCCCCCCCAGCTCCTGGTAGGAACCGAGGATGTCCTCGACGATGCGATCCAGTTTTATTTTCATAGAGCCGCGCCCCCTTTCAATCGGCCTGTCCGCTGACTCCGGGGTCTCTCCCGCCGACGCGGTATTATTTCCGAGACACCCTAATATACTGACGATTTGTATTATGGGAAAAATCGATCGTGACGCACGCCAATCCATTTTGTTGGAAAAGTTCGATCATATCAGTCGTTAAGTCATGGTTCAACAGGCCTGTTTTCAGCAATGGCGAAGGGCTCACCATGACGATCTTCTTACTTTGTATTGAAAAAATCGCCCTGAGCCTGTCGATGGGCGAGAAGTAGTTTTCATTCGTCGACGAACCGGCCTTCGCGCATGATGTCCAGTTCGCGGCCGTCCGCGTCGCGGCCGGTCACGCGGAGTTCCTGAGACCCGAACATGATGTCGATGTGCACCGAGGCATTGTTAAAGCCCGCGTTCTCCCGATCTTCCGGGCTCATGTCTCCGACGCCTTCCAGGCAGTCGGCGTAGCCCGACCCGAGAGCGAGGTGGCAGGCGGCGTTTTCGTCGTAGAGGATGTCGTGGAACGCGAGTCCGGTGCGCGCCACGGCCGAATCGGCGCTCACCAATGCTATTTCCCCCGCGCGGCCGTGCGTCGGGTCGGAGCGGAGAACGCCTTCGAGCTCCTTCACCCCCGCCCCGCCTTCGACGGCGATGAGCCGCCCCTCGCGAAAGGCGAGGGTGAGCTCCGGGACGCAGATATTTTTATAGACCAGCGGCCGGGTGGCGGTGAAACGTCCGTCGAGGGAGCGCCAATCGGGAACGGTGAAGACTTCCTCGGTCGGAATATTGGCGAGGAAAACGCGCCCTTCCGGCGTTCTCGAGAAACCGCCCCTCCAGCGCGCGCGCTCGGAGAGGCGCAGGCTGAAATCGCAGGTCGGGCTTTGAAAGCGAAGCTCCCGGAGTCGCAGGCCGTCAAGACGGCCCTTCAGCCGCTCGAGGAGCGCCGTGCGTCCGCGCCAGGCCGATGCGGGATCCGATTCGTAGATGCGGCACACCTCGAAAATCCTGTCCCACAATGCGGCGAGGGCCTCGCCGGCCGGGAGATCCGGGAACGCGGCCGCGGCTGCCCCCGGCGCGGCTCCGGCCGCCACGCACCAGACGATGCGGTTGGTGTATATGTGCTCGTAAAAAAAATCGAGCCGTTCGAGACGGTATAAGAGGGAGCGGCTCTGACGCTCCGGATCGATCGCGCGAAAAGCCTCCAAATCCTCACGGCCGGAAAGCGAAACGAACGCGCCCCGCCGTTCGATCACCTCCTCGTAGGCCGCGGTCACGCTCCTGGGAAGGAACGTGACCGACGATTCGCCGCCGAGCTCAAGCTGGGTCCGCGAGAGAAGCTCGTCCTGGTACAGCACGTTGACGTACGAGGCGCCGCGGCGATAGGCGGCCTCGGCCAGGGCGAGGGCCAGATCGCGGTGCACGGTGAGCGCCGACACGAGCAGGTACTGGCCCTTTTCCAGGGCCGCGCCGACGTCGAGGATACACGCGGCGTAGCGGGCGAGCGCCTCGGAGAAACGATACCCGCCGAAGCGGCGGCTGTCGGTTCGGAGATCGTCATGCCGGGCTGAAAAATCGGTTTTCATATCTCGTTCAGTCTCAATATCGGACAGGAAGGCGTCGAAGGCAATGCGATTTTTGAGGCCGTCTACTGCTCGAGCCGCACCTTGTCGAAAAAGATTTCCGGCAGGCGCGAAAAATAATGATAGGAAAGCTCGATTGTTTTCACGGAGACCCGCTCGTCCTTGCCGTGCACGAGCGAAGCGTACTCGGTGAGGGTGAGATCGTCATTGGCGAGCATGAATCCGTAGACGACCGTTCCCATCTTCCGGAAGAACCGCCCGTCGGTCACGCCGCCGATGAAAAACGGCACCGGCCTGGCGAGGGGGTGAACGGCGCCCACGATTTCGCTCGTCGCCTCGTACAGCGGCGTGTCGACCGGGGAGGAAGCCGAGGGGAAATACTCGATGATCTCGATCTGAATGTCCCGGCCCAGATCGCCGAGCGTGCGCTTGATTTCGGAAATAACGTACTCGACGGTCTGCCCGGGGAGGATGCGAATGTCGAGCTCGGCCGTCCCCCGGTCCGGGACGATGTTGATCTTGCTTCCCACCGCCACCACGTTGGGGCTGACCGTCAGGCGCGAGGCGGCGTGGAAAAACTTGGCCGCCCCCTCGTCGCTGCGGCGCAGCTTTTCGAGGGCCCGGTCGCAGCGGGACGAGCTTAAGAGCGCCGCCTTCAGCCCCCGGGGCAGGAACGATCCCGCCACCATCGCCTCATATTCGCGCGAGAAGACGAGGCGCGGCGCGTAGTCCGAAAGCCTGGCCACCGCGCGGCCGATTGTGGCCGCGGCGTTTTCCGAGTGCCAGGGCAGGCTGCCGTGGCCGGCCACTCCCCGCGCCTTGAGCTTGGTCCAGGCGATGCCTTTCTCGCCGACCGTCACCGCAATGCCCGTCCCGCCCTCGCCGCCGGTCGAGAAAAACCCGCCGAGCTCGGTGACAATGTAATCCGACTTCACCTTGTCCCAGTGGTTTTCCACGAGCCAGCGCGCGCCGAGGCGGCCGGACGCCTCCTCGTCCGCCGCGGCGACGAAGACGAGGTCTCCCGGCAGTCGCGCCTTGGAGCGGGCCAGCTCCGCAAAGGCGACGGCCTGCGTCGCGGTGGTGGAGAGCATGTCGAGCGCGCCCCGGCCCCACACGTACCCCCCCCGCACCTCCCCGCCGTAGGGGTTGGCGGTCCAGTCTTCATCATTGGCGGGTACGACGTCGAGGTGGTTCAAGTAACCGAGCGAAGGTTGTCCCGGTTCGCCGCCCGGAAGCCGGGCGATGATGCTGGCCCGGCCGGGCGCCGATTCGAGTATTTCCGACTCAATGCCGTAGGACGAGAAAAACTTTTGGAGCGTACGGGCCGAGCGTATCTCCCCGCCCGACTCCGCCGTCCCGTCATTGACGCAGCGGTTCCGGATCAACTCCTGGAGCAACGGAACGATGGTGCCCTCGAGCAGGGCGGGCGAGGACGTTTTCTCGATCATAGCGTCAATCTCCGTGGCGGAACCGCCCGCCGCGAAAAGCGGGAGTCCGTATTTTTTTGCGCCGGCGGACCGGCGTTCAGTACTCGACCGAGAAACGGTCGTAGCTCCCGTTGAACGGTCGATCGGCTACGCTCACATTGCGGACGTACGCGCCCGGCGGGCCCCGGCGCAGCCAGGCCGTGAGGGCCGCCACCGCCTCGGGCGAGCCCTCCGCCAGCACCTCCACGGCGCCGTCGTTTGTGTTCCGCACCCAACCCGTAAGCCCGAGGCGCCCGGCCTCGTGGACGGTTGAGTAGCGGAAACCGACGCCCTGCACGATACCCGTCACGCGGGCGATCATGGCTTTCCCCGCCGGTGTTTTCATGGTTGTCAAAAGGAAGCGAGTTCGGCTTCGATCAGTTTTTCCAGCTCGCTGTAATCGAATGGTTTATAGAGGACCTTGTAGGGAATGGGTATATTCGGCTGGAGAAACCCGCTCGTGATGAGCACTTTTTTATCCGCGCAATATTTCTGGAGAAAACGCAGCCAGTAATCGCCGCCGAGGATGTCCATTCGATAATCGGTGACGATGAGATCGACCTCGTTGTCGAGAAGCTGTTTAAGCGCCCCGACGCCGTCCGAGGCGACGATGACCTGGTAGCCTTTTTTCTTGAGAAAATCCCTGATGGTGAGGCGGATGGAATCCTCATCCTCGACGATGAGGATGACGGGATTATTGTCCATCTCCATCTTCCCCCCTGTGCTTTTGGAAAAGCTCCTTGATCTTCGCGTTGAATTGCTCAAGCTCCAAGGGTTTGGCGAAGAAGGCGTCGGCGCCGTTCTTCATGATTTCCTTCTGCTCGGCGGGATCGTCCATGCCGGTGATGGCGATGATGATGGGACTCTCCCCGACCCCATCACTCTTGAGTTTCTGGCACAACTTGTGCCCGTCGATGCCCGGCAGGTTGATGTCGAGGACGATGACGGCCGGCACCCATTCGGTCATGATCTGACCGGCCTCGAATCCGTCGAACGCCTGGTGCACGCGGCACTCGGGATATCGTTTTTCCAGGAAGCGCTTGATCAGGTCGTTCAAAGCCCGATCGTCGTCGACCACCAGGATATCCTCCCAGGAAAGTTTTTCTTCCTTGAAGTTTTCCAGCTCTTCGGGAACTCGCATACCGCGCTTTTCCAGAAAAGCGATGAGGTCATCGGTATACACCCTGTATTGCCCGCCGGGAGTGATGAATGCTTTCAGGTGGCCGCTTTTTATCCAATTAATCGCGGTCTGGTTGACCACGCCGCAGATATTGGCCACTTCCAACGCTGAGAAGATTCGGATTTTTTTACCGTTCTTGGCCATTGCTGTACCCTATTATATACGAAAAAAATACTTTTCTTTAATATTTCTATTTTCTATAATAATTATATTGCTTTTACCAATTATGTCAAATATGAATTTTCGGAGTGCCGTCATTGATTATCGTCTCCTGAAAAACAAACTCTACCCGGTTAAAGCATCCCTGAAACTCGTCGGAGATCGCTATCGCCTGTCGTCCGTCGCCCGGAACTGCCTGCTCCGCGGCGTCGCGGCGAAGGATGCCGCACGCGCCCGGAAAGCCAAGCTCACGGACGTTCGCGCCGTGCGGGGAAAAAGCCTGGGAATCGACTGGTTCAACATCCTCATCACCCTGGAGAGCTATCTCAAGGGCGGAGTGCTCTTCCTGGCCGACGACGGACTGCTCAGGGACTCGGCCGCCGTGCACGGGAGTTACCGCCCCGGCGCATCGACCGACCGGACCATCGGCCTGATATGCGATTCGCTCGTCCGTCTTGCGCCCGGCCGCGTCGACGTCTATTTCGGGCTTCCTGAAAAAATAAAAACTCTTTACACGGCAATGAAATAGAGGCAAAATAGGTTGAAGGAAGTGCAGGAAAAAAAGCCTAAA
>JAFGSW010000096.1 GCA_016934415.1 Spirochaetales bacterium
ACCGTATGCCTTAATTGGGCTCGTACGGGTCTGTGGGGGCTTCGGGCGGGTAACCGCCCGATTCTACCCGGACGGATGAACACGGATAGGCACGGATGAAGGATAGTGAAATAGAAAGGAGAATTAAAAGCGCGGACAACTATAAAAAAATTGGTTATCAGAGCTCATTTTAATCTTTCTCGTCAAAAATTCTTGCGCTCAAGGGGTTCGGACTACGCACTGTTTCAAAATCCCAATCTTTTCTTTTTTCTTTTCAATCCGTGTTCATCCGTCCTATCCGTGCCATCCGTGGTTTTCTTTTCTCTCAGGAGTCCATCTACGAGGAAATCTCCTCATCGATCTCCTCAAGCGTCTTGGGACGCCAGCGGCCGGCTTCCTCGGCCATGCCGTAGACCGTGCGCAGCTTTTCGGCGAGGCCTGAGTGCAGGGACATGGCGAGGGTGTGAAGCTCGCGCGCCGACTCGCCCTCGCGCGGGAAGGCCGGGTCGTCGATCCGGTAGCCGCTCGTCAGCAGGCCCTCGAGGAGGAGCTTGGCGGCGAGGAAGCGGTCGGCCTTGTTCACCCCGAAGATGAGCGGCCGCTCGAGGAGGCCGAGCACTTCCCAGGTGATCTGTTCCGCCTGCGAATACCGTCCGGCCGCCTTGTCCTGTTCGGAGAAGCGCACCGGCAGCTCCGTGACGATGCGGTCGAGGTCGCGGACAAGCGAGGTGAGGTTGAACAGGCCGATGGCGCAATTAAAGAGTATTTTCCTGCCCGCCTTCTCCGCGGTGAGCATCTTCTCGAAGGGCACGGCCGGGCCCAGGTCGGCGCAGTCGAGCCGGCCGTCCCGGTGCGCGACGAGGACGCCGCCCTTCACGTCGATGGACGTGCGGAAGGAAAATTCGAAGGCCGCGTCGCAGCGGCGCAGGACGGCGAGCGCGAGCGATTCCGGATCGACCGTGTACCCCAGGTTGTCGATATTTCCCAGGTAGGCGAAACGGATCCCGCGCGCATGGAGGCCGCGATACACATCCTTAAGCACGAGAAAATTCTGGCCGTGGCCGCCCGGCATGGCGAGGGGCTGGTTCTCACGGCCGTCGGCGCGGGAAAAGATCCGCTTCTCGGGCCCTTCGTCCGCTCCCGTAAACGCGGCGATGAGCGGCTGGACGCCGGTGAGGATGTCCCCCGGGTCGAACCCGACCGCCTCCGCGAGCTCCGCGAGGTAGGGGCTCCTCGCGCAGCCGCGGAAAAACGCGGCGATCTCCGTGTCGGTGAGGACGCTCGTCATCTGGAAAAGGCGCACGGCGGCGGGGCGGGCGCCGGTCGAGCGCGCCGCCCGGTACGACAGGAGAAGCAGGGCCCGAAGCTTGAGCTCCAGAAAACTCGGCCCGGGCGAGCCGTCGCGGTTCTGGAAGGCGCTCGTGACGCCCTTGGGCTTGTCCTGGAACAGGCCGCGCAGGCGCTCGAAGTCCTTTTCGTAGAAGGCGAACAACGATTCATTGAAGGCGCGGTTTTTCTTCCGGTCCACGTAACTCGAGGCCGAACCGCCGTTCAGGATCCCGTAGGCGGTACGGGGGAGGAGGGCCCGGCCGAGCCGGACGAGGTCTTCCTTGACGAACACCAGGTTGGGACCGGAGACGGTCCCGAATTTTTCGGGCCGGAGATCGAGGTCCAGGTCGCGGCAGCAGGCCGAGGCCTTCTTCCGGTCGATGGTCACCCGATGAGTGCGCCGGTGGAGGTCGAAGAACCGGTCCCTCCCGAGGGCGGGGATGTTGAACACGTGAGCCCTTTGAAAGGACTCGTATCGCCCGGCGTTGAAATTGTTGAGGATGGAGAGGGTGAGCGCGACGTCAATGCCGGCCTCCTCCATCCGCCGCACGAGCTCGGGGGCGAGATCGTTCTTCGTCCATTCCTTCATGACGGCCGCCCGTTCGTGTCCGCTTCAGGGGCCGCGCCGTCCGAACATGACGGTAGGGGTGGGAAAAATGCGAGAGTCATTGGGCGGTCGACCTTCATACGATTCCTATTGTAAAACATACGGGAGATTAATGTATAGTTTTTTTTCAGCCTCTTGGCAACAGAAGGGGCCTGAATTGAGGCAGTGCTCGATCCGGTGGTATTGCGTCGTTTTTGGGCTTCTCCCTGCTCTTTCGTGTCCTCTTTCCCCCGGTGTGGGAGAGCTCTATCCGCCTACATCGCGTCGTGGACGATACGCCCTCCCGTGACGGTCAGCAGCGCCCGGGTTTCCGGGATGCGTTCGGGCGCGACGGTGAAAATATCCTGGGACAAAAGGATGAAATCCGCGAGTAATCCGGGGGCGAGCGCCCCCTTGTGGTCCTCCATGAATTCTGCGTACGCGGAGCCGCGGGTGTAGGCGCGGACCGCTTCTTCCACCGTCACCGCTTCGTTTCGATCATACGGCGCCTCTTCCGGGTTCACCCCGCGGCGGGCCACCGCGCGGTAGATCGCCTGGAAGGGATCGTATTCGATCTCGCCGGGAATGTCCGAGCCGAAAGAGAGGGGCGCGCCCGCGTCGAGGAGAGAGCGGTAGGGATAGAGCCGGTTGAAGCGGGCTTCGCCCACCAGGGCGCGGTCGCGTTCACGCAGGGCGAGCGCCGTGGGCTGGGCGGCGACGAGCATGCCAAGCCGCCGGAGGCGCGGCACGTCGGCGGGATCGATGATTTGCGCGTGCTCGAGACGGATGCGCATCCGGGTCACCCACGGAAAGACGCGCGCCGCCTTCTCGACGGCGTCGATCACCTCCCGGACCGCCCGGTCGCCGATGGCGTGGAAGGCGAGCTGGCCGCGGCGCGGAACACGCCGGCCGCGGCGGGCGGCCGCCGTGACGATGCGCTTGAGCCGCTCGGGTTTGATCACCGCCTGGCCGTGATTGCCGGGCTCGCCCGCGTACGGATCGATCATCCAGGCGGTGTGCGGCGAAAACGCTCCGTCGACGATGTATTTCACCGGTCCCCGCCGGATCCAAAAACGGTCGTACGGGGCGAAGCGCATGGACCGCGCCAGGAGCGGGTAATGCCCGAACGGCCAGCAGGAGAAGCGAGCCGTGAGCTTTCCGCGGTTTTCGAGCGAGCGGAGAAGCCAGACCGAGAAGGGCTGCCAGGTGTTGTCCTGGACCGAGGTGATGCCGGCCCGGGCGAAGCGGTCCAGGGAGATGCGAAGGAGCTCGCGGTGGAGGCGCGTATTGAGCGCGCGGCGGATGATGTCCCGGTGGTGCGTGGGGTGGACGACGCTTCCGCGGACGATGCCGGTCGGTTCCCCGTTCGCGTCGCGCACGATTTCGCCGCCGCCCGCGCGCGACCGGGCCTCGATCTTGAGAAGCGAACGCAGGGCGAGGGAGTTGACCCACTGCGCGTGGCCCGAGTACTGGCGCAGGATGACGGGATTGCGGGGAAAGGCCCGGTCGAGAATTTCCTTCGAGGGATCGGGGCAGGACGAGTAGTCCCAGGCGAACCCGGTGACCGCCTGTCCGGGTTTGAGGTTCGAGTACTTTTTCGTCAGGATCGCGACGATCTCATCCGCGTTTTTTCCGAACAGGTTGGGCCGATCGAAAAAGATCCCCATGCCGAGGGCGTGCAGGTGGTTGTCGTTGAATCCGGGGAGGACCGTGAGGCCGCGGGCGTCGATGACGCGCGTGCGAGGTCCGGCCAGCGATAGTATTTCCCGATCGCCGCCCGCGGCCGCGATGCGTTCGCCGCGGACCGCCAGGGCGAGGGCCTTAGGACGCGCGTCATCGAGAGTAACGATGTTCGCGTTGTGGACGATGAGATCGGGCGCGTCGATTTTCACGATTTCAATTTACCAATGACTTTGGTCGTGGGCAAGGACGTAAGGTCACCCTGAGCCCTGTCGAAGGGCGGATGAGAATCGCATATCATGGTTCGACAAGCTCACCATGACAAGACGCGTCCATCCGTGGTTCCCTTCTTTTTTCACGGCGCCGGGTTGAGGACGATCTCCGTTTCGATCTTGGCGAAATTGCGGAACATGAACGTGACCCCGCAATAGTTTTCCTGCGAGAGGTCCACCGCCTTCTCGATTTTCGACCGGTCGAGCTCTTTCCCGCGGAAACAGTATCTGATCGCAAACGAGGTGTATACAGAGGGTTTGGCCTCGTTGAGGTCTCCGTCCACCTCCAGCCAAAACTCGTCGAAGGGCATGCGCATCTTCTGAAGGATCGAGGCCACGTCCATGCCCGTGCAGCCGGCGAGCGCGGACAAAAGGAGTTTCTTCGGCTTGGGTCCCCGGTCCTGCCCGCCGAACTCGGCGTCCGCGTCAACGTCGAAATGGTGCCCGTCGAGCTCCACGTCGAAGCTCAAACCTTTGGTGTAGCGCAGGATGGTGTTGTGGATCATGGAAAGGCCTCCTCGCATCGATATGCAATACAGTACGCCACAACGGCCGCGGGGTCAATCGTGCGGCGAGCCGGGGGAAGGGAACCGCGGATATGCACTGATGAAGACTGATGACACCGATGGGGGAAGAGTGAAGAGTGAAGAGTATGGGATCCGATAAACATGGGATATGGGAGAGGGAACATCTATTGGAAGCTTCAATGCTCGGACCGGAAGCTTCAATGCTCGGACTGGAAGCTTCAATGCTCGGGCTGGAAGCTTCAATGCTCGGACCGGAAGCTTCAATGCTCGGACTGGAAGCTTCAATGCTCGGACTGGAAGCTTCAATGCTCGGACTGGAAGCTTCAATGCTCGGGCTGGAAGTTTCAATGCTCGGGCTGGAAGTTCCAATGCTCGGGCTGGAAGCTTCAATGCTCGGGCTGGAAATTCCAATGCTCGGGCTGGAAATTCCAATGAATCATTCGTATGGGCTGCCGTCTTTTCTTCATCCGCGGTTTCTCTTATTCCCCCATCGGTGTCATCTTTTTCCTTATCCGTGCCATCCGTGGTTCCCCCTCTTCCCGGCGCGCGGAAATTCATCCGGATAGTTGCGGACGGCATCGATTCTTGTTATAGTTACCTCACGTTAAGGAATCGAAAAAAACCGCCCGGTGACGGGTTCAACCGCCCGCACGCGTGAAGGAGAACCGTCCTGTCAGTGAAAGACCGCCCGGTACAGCCTGAACCGCCCCGAAAGCGAAGCATCAGGAAGGTCCTCGTCGTCATCAACAAGCGCAAGGACCTCACCCGGACCGTGGCCGACGAATTCAAGGATTTTTTCTCGGGCAGAAAGGTCGATCTTGAGATCCTCGTCTTCCGCGAGAAGCCTCCGGCCGCAAAGCCCCGCCTTGCGAACGTCGATCTGGCCGTTTCCCTGGGAGGGGACGGCACGCTCCTCTATTGTTCCCAGCTCCTGGCGGGCCAGGACATTCCGATCCTGGCCGTCAACCTCGGCAACTTCGGCTTCATCACCGACGTCTCCCACACGGAGTGGAAGGAGACCTTCGACAAATACTGCCGGGGGCTCGTCGGGGTGAGCGCGCGCATCATGCTCGACGTCGAGGTGAAGCGCCGGGGCCGCCGGGCGGCCCGCTTCCTCGGTCTCAATGACGGCGTCATCATTTCGTCCGGCATCTCCAAGATCGTGCGCCTCGAAGCCTACCTCTCCCACACCTACATCGGCCGCTACCGGGCGGACGGGATCATCATCGCCACCCCCACCGGCTCCACCGCCTACTCGCTCTCGGCCGGCGGGCCGATTCTCCACCCGGAAATGGAGGCCTTCATCCTGTCGCCCATCTGCGCGTTCTCGCTCTCGCACCGGCCCCTGGTGGTGCCCGGCAATGACTACGTCGAAATCCGGGTCGAGCGGGGCCAGCGCACGAACGTCATTCTCACCATCGACGGGCAGAAGGAATTCCGTCTCGAGGAGGACGACATCGTCCATTTCCGCACATCGCGGCACGTCACCCGCATCGTCCGCTCCGGCAAGCGGAATTTCTACGAGGTCCTGCGCTCCAAACTCGCCTGGTCGGGGGAACCGCATGCTTGAAACGCTCGACGTCCACAACTACGCCCTCATCGACCGCCTCACCGTGCGCTTCTCCAAGGGCTTCAACGTCTTCACCGGCGAGACCGGCGCCGGCAAATCGATCCTCATCGGCGCGCTCGGCCTGCTTCTGGGCGGCAAGGGCGACCCCGGCTCCATCCGGAGCGGCGCCCAGGAGACGCTCGTCTCCTGCGTCGTGCGGGTGAACGGCGCCGACCGCGAGGTCGGCGAGTGGCTCGCGGCGCACGACATCGCGCCCGAGGAGGGGACGCTCATCCTGCGCCGCACCCTGAAGAAGAACGGCCGCGGCTCGATCTACATCCAGTCGGTGCCGGTCACTCAAGCAGACCTGAAGGAGCTGACCGCCCTGCTCTTCGACCTCCACGGCCAGCACGACCACCAGTCGCTCCTCGTGGAGGACAACCACCGCAAGGTGCTCGACACCTACGCCGGGGCCGAGGACAAGGCCCTCCGCTTCCGCGATTCTTTCCTCGAGCTCAAGTCACTGAAGGAGCGGTACCAGAAGCTCGTCTCGAGCGAGCGCGAACGGCTGCGCCGGATCGACATCCTCACGCACTCGATCAATGAGATCGAGGAGGCGAAGCTCAAGCCGAAGGAGGACGAGGAGCTCGACGTCGAGCACAAGCTCCTCGCCAACCACGAGAAGCTCTTCGCCCTCCTCGCCGACATCCACGAGCATCTGGCCGAGTCGCGCGGCGGCGCCCTGGCCGCCCTGCGCTCCACGCGGGCCGCCATGGACGACCTGGTTGAGATCGACCCGAACCTCTCCTCGCTCAAGAACCAGCTGGAGGACGCCTTCTACGAGCTCGAGGATTACGACGAATCCATCCGCCGCGTCAAGGAGGAGACCCGCTTCGACCCGGACCGCCTGTCGGCCGTCGAGAGCCGGCTGGGGGAGATCCGGCTCCTCAAGAAAAAATACGGAAACACGATTGAAGAGATCCTCGCCTACGCCGATGAGAGCCGGCGGGAGCTCGCTTCAATTGAGAACTGGGAAGAGGACAAGGAGAGCCTGCAGAAGGACATCGCCGCGCGCGAGAAGTCGCTCCTCGCCGCCGCCGAGGAGCTCACGGCGATTCGCACCAGGGCGGCCGAAGCCCTCGAGCGGAAGATTGTCGAGGAACTCAAGGCCTTGAGCATGCCCAAAGTGCGGTTCAAGGTCGGGGTGAAGGACAAGAAGAACGACGGCGGCAAGCCGGTGGTGGGCGTGTGGGGCAAGGACGAGGTCGAGTTCATCATCTCGCCCAACCTGGGCGAACCCTTCAAGAAGCTGAAATCCATCGCCTCGGGCGGCGAGCTCTCGCGGGTCATGCTGGCCGTCAAGACCGCCCTCGCCGAGGCGGACAACATCGGCAGCCTCATCTTCGACGAGATCGACGCCGGGATCGGCGGCGAGGTGGCGCTCACCCTCGGCGAACGGCTCGCCCAACTTTCCCGCTACAAGCAGGTTTTATGCATTACGCACCTCGCGACCATCGCCGTGCGCGCCGATAATCATATCAAGGTGGAGAAATCGGTGGAGGGCGGGCGCACCTACACCCGGGTGAAGCCGGTCGGAGGACGGGAACGCGTGGAGGAGATCGCGCGCATGTTGGCCGGCGACAAGCGGCAGGAGGTCTCGATCAAGCACGCCGAGGAGCTCATCGCCCAATACGGCTCCCGCGCGAGGTAATGATAATGGCGAAAATCAGTCTGGCGGCGAAGAAGAAGTACAACGACACGATCAAGGAATACAAGAAGATCGTGAACGACATCATCGAGCGCGAGAAGAAGATGCGGCTCGGCATCGGCCAGGACGAGAAGAACGCCCCGTACAAAAAGCTCGGCCTGGCCGACGAAAACCTGAACCTCGTTTCCTACTTTCTTCTGATGAATAACCTGTCGGTGAGTCTCCTCGGCGTGAAGAACGAGGCCTTCATCAATGACGCCCGCAAGTGCCTCTACAAGGCGATCATCTACCTGGAGGAGATCGTCTCCGCCTACATCGACGCGCCCTTCTCCGAGCTCAACGAGCGCCTGGCCGCGATCGAGTCGTTCGACGACGTGGAGCGCTACAAGCTGGTGCGCAAAATGGGCTTCGCCATATATTCCGTGGAGGACGCCTTCGGCAAGAGCTCCAAGTGGAAGTGGTCGTTCGTCGAGCTCGAGGGCCGCTACACCACCGTCCTGAAAAACCTCATCAACTTCAAGACGCTCATCGGCAAGCTCAATCCCAACGTGCCCGGCTACGACGAGCGGCGCGACCATCTCGACCTGACCATCGAGATGCTCAAGTCCACGAGCGCCCGCTACCGGGAAAAGTACGAGCTTTCCACCCTGCGCATCGACGACATCAAGGCCGGCATCTGGTACCTCCACGCCCTGCGCCGCATCCAGATCCTCCTCGGGGAAAAGGAGGAGGTGGAGGTGACCAAGCGCAAGATCGACGTCTGGACCCAGAAAATGGAAGCCGACCTCAAGAAAAAAGAGGACCAGCGCGGCGCCCCGCCGCCGAAGTAAGCCGGCGGTTTTCGCCGCCTGTAAAGCCTCGGATGATTCCTTCGATGTTTTCCTATTGCATTCGTTTTTCACGCCCATTATGATCTATGTAGAAAGGAGGGGAATGACGCCATGCGTATATCGACCATCGTCCTCTGTTTTATCACAGCCGTTTCGTTCCTTTTTACGGTTCCCCCGCTTTTCGCGGAGGGGCAGGCCGAAGAAAACGTGCCGGCCGACCTGTCGCGAAGCCAGCGGGATTTGGGAGTCGTGCTGCTTGAAAATTTCGCGGTCACAGACGGGAGGATTTCGTTCACGGCGGCCTCCGGAGGCTGTACGACGAAGTCTGATTTCCGGGTGAACGTGAAACCGGTGAGGGGGCGGCCCGGCTCGCCGCACTACCTCCTGACGATCGAGCGGATCAAAGCCGACGACTGCAAGGCGCTCCTTCCCGAGGGCGTTGTGATCGTCTTCGACTTGGAGAGGGACCTGGGGCTCAAGGGAGCGTACACCTTCTCCGTCGCCAATCCGATGGCGTCCGCGGCGAACGGCACCAGGTGAGGAGACCGTCATGAAAGCGAAAACATTGACCATTCTGACGCTGGCGGCCGTTCTGTCGCCGGCCGCCTGCCAAAGTACGGACGCGGCCGGACCGGAGTTGAAAAAGGCTCTTATCGAGGCCACCTGCAGCGCCGTCAATCAGGAATTGAAAAGTTACCGGACGAAACTGGCCGAAGCCGAAGGCGGTCTCGGACCGCGGGAGAATGTGGAAAAATACAAGGTGCGCATTGCCGCGCTCGAGGCCGAACGCGATCGGTTCCTGAATATGACGCCGGATGAATATCCGGCGCCGAGTGATCAAGGAAAAACGGACGGCATCTTCAGCGGCCCGGACGACGTCGGTCCCGTCGTACCCGCGTTCAAGCGCACGATCCCGGTCCTGGTGCGAAACACCTACGCATCGGGCTCGCTTCTGGACGTGGAGGGAGCGAGTCGATCCGGTCCCTTCTATCGCCTCGCCGGCATCAAGGGCGGCTGCGTCTGCGTGCTCAAAAAAAACGTCCACTACGACCTGACCGTTTACATCGTCTACCGCAGGGAGTATTTCGGGTTCATCAAGGACTACTACGTGTACGTGGCGGATCTGGGGGATCGGCCGGCGGGTCCGCAGGAAGACGCGGGCCTGGAAAAATAAGACTCGCCGGAGACATGCGGCAAAAAATCGAGCTCATACTTCATATGGAGGACAAAAATGGTAAAAAAAATCGGCTGCCTTCTGCTTGTCACGGCGGCATTGGGCTTTTCCTGCGTCCGGGACGTGCAGCCGGCCGAGCGGGGCGCCCACGGCGCCGCCCGCCGCGTGCTCATCGCGGCGAGGGAAAGCGATTTCAAGCGGATGCTCCTCGACCGGGTGATCGCATTGCTCGGCGATAAGGACTATTACTTCAAAATCGTCGGTCTCGACGCCGTGGCGCTGGAGGACGCTTCGCCGTACGGCGCCGTCGTCCTGATGGGGACGTTCATGGCTCGCCGGCTCGAAAGCCGGGCGGTCGATTACGCCCGTGCGCATCATGGGGACCCGCGGCTCATCGTTTTTTATACCCAGGGTGCGGAGACGACGCCTTCGGACGGCGTCCGCACGGCGCTCGGGTGCGACGTGATCACCTCGGCTTCCGGCGCGGATCGCGTCGGTCTGAAGGCCGAGGAGTTGGCGGGGCTCATCCGAAGCCGGTTCAAGTGAGGGCCGCGGCCGCAAGCGCCCCGAGATCGGAGGGATCAGGCGCGAGATTCTGCGTGGAGAGAAGGAGATGTATCTTCATTGAAGACTGATAATTGTTCAGCTCCCGATGGGGGATTTTGACAATCGCCCTAATATAATCTAAAATGCGGTCGACATCCCCCGAGATGAAAAGGAGAAACGATATGAAATTGGTACCGCAGAACGATTGGGCCGTCATCCGGCCTTCAGCAGCGGAAAAAAAGACGGCGGGCGGGATCATCATCCCCGACAGCGCGGCCGAGAAACCGCAGGAGGGCGTCGTCGAGGCGATCGGCCCGGGCGCCTATGAGGAAGAAAAGACCGACGAGAAAGGGAAAAAGGAGAAAAAAGAACGAAAGTTCGTGCCCACGACCGTAAAACCCGGCCAGCGCGTGCTGTTCCCGAAATACGCGGGCCAAACCTTTCAGGCGGGCGGGGATGAAGTGATCCTCGTCCGCGAGCGGGACATCCTGGGCATCGTCTCTGATTGACGATTCCGCTCTTTCCGCGTTTTTCTTACAATCAATTCTTGTAAAATGAAAAGAGGCCGGCGGTCATGCAACCGTCCGGCCTTTTTCAAATCGCGCACAAGAAACGGCTTCTTGTGCGTTTTGGTTCTGAAGCCCGTCAGGGTATTCAAAGCGAAGCCGATGTACCCTTACAGAACTTTCATCACCACCACCCGCCGCCGCTCCACCACCAGCCGCCGCTGGAAGAGCTTGAGGAGGAACTGCCGGAGGCTTCCGACACCGTGACGTCGAAGCTGCCGCTGCCCGACCAGGCTTCAGACGCGACGATGCAGCAGTTCTGGCCGCCGATCGATTTGCCCAGGTTTCTCCACCCGTTGAAGTGTTCGGAGAGATTGATGGGGCTTGAACCGTCGCCGCTGCAGTTGTATTGTTGGAAACTGCCGTTCCCGTGGTTCGTGCAGTTGACGCCGCCGCCGTTCCCGCCAACCCAACACTGATAGTAGTTGGTGGCTCTGGAATCGCCGTCGTCGGTCGGGGAGAGCATTCCGCATCCCGAGAACGTGATGAGCGCCATCGCGATAAGTACCGTTGCCATGGCAATAACACGCTTCATTTTTTTACTCCTTTTTTAGAAAGAATCGTTCAGTGTTTCATTGAGGTGAGCTTGAAGCATTTATACCGCCCCTTCCCTTCCCGCTCCGGGCAAGGAAAGGGGCCGCATGAATGATTTTGTTTTTGGCAATCATGCCCCCCCATAACGCCCTCATCCAAGACATTCTTGGTTTCATGGGGAGGAATCATCGCGATCATGGCTTTCAGGGGGACTCTCGCGGTCAGGGGACGATCGATGAGGAATTCCTTCTTGCGATCCCGGTCATGTTCGGCTGAACCGGATTCGCCGTGCCCCGCTTGCGGCTCACGCGGAGCGTCTTTGTTCCCGGTTCTCGGAAGGTGTTGCCCGGGGTGCGCGGCGCGGCTTTTCGAACCTCGCGGGGCGCGGCGGGAAAATTACAGGTCGTCAAACTCCAGGCGATTGTCCGCCGGGCCCTGATATGCTACGGTACCCTAATTCGCCATGAGGCTATATTATCGATCTTTTCCCGATTCCCCGTTCCTCGAAATCCGCGATTCTCCGGTCTCGGGCCTGGGCGTGTTCGCCCGCTCGGCCATTCACGCCGGTGAGCTTCTCGCAGTCTGCGGGGGGATCGTTTATTCCACGGCGGACTGTCCTTCCGAGGGACACGCCATGCAGGTCGGCGAGGACCTGTGGCTCTGGTCGGACGGGGGCAACCTGGACGATTTTATTAACCACTCGTGCGGGCCGAACTCGGGATTCGTGAACGGAAAGCCCGAGCTCTTCGCTCTCAAGGACATCGCGCCGGGGGAGGAAATCGTGTGGGATTATTCGACATCGCTCGTCGAGGAAGGCTGGAGCCTTCAATGCCGCTGCGGATCGAAGAGTTGCCGAGGGAAGATCCTGCCTTTTTTTTCGCTTTCTCCGGAGGACCGGCGACGGTTGCTTCCCGTATCGCTCGATTTCATCCGGCGAATGTTCGAGAAGCGCCTCGCGGAGGATGTGGAATAAACGCGATTTCGCCGATTTTTAGCGTGAGTTGTGTCGGCGTATTCGGGACACATCGTTTTCAATCGAATCGGTGAAACATTAATGCTACTCGATCTCCACCGCGAAGAGCCGGGTCGAGTCCCGAAGGAGAAGCGCGCGCCCGACGAGCGCGAGCGGGCCCCAGGCGTCGCGCGCCTTCGGAATCGCCTCGGCCTGCCCGGCGATCGTGAATCCGGCGCGATCGGCCTCAAGCGCGGTGAGCGTGCCGGTCTCGCTTAACAGGAGGAACACGTCCCCCGCCAGCATGAAGGGCCCCAGCCCGAAGGTAAGGCCCTTCCCCGTCGTCCAGAGGAACTTCCGTGCGTCCGGATCGAAGCAGACGAACTGGCTCTTGTACACGCCCGCGTCCTTGGGCATGACTCCGTAGAGGAGCCCGTCGCGCAGAATGGGCGTCTGCTGCTCGCAGGCCAGGCCCTCCTTGGGACGGGTGCGGAAGACGGTGGCGGTCGTGAAGCCGCTTTTGGATGGGACGAGCCGCACCATCATGGATCCCGCGCCGTAGCCGGCAGTGAGAAAGACGCGGCCGTCCGGAAAGGGCACGGGCGAGGGCGCGACCACCGTATTGTTCCATTCGCGGTGGACGAAGAGAAGCCGCCCGCGATCGGCCTTGTCCGCCGAAACGCCGGCCAGTCCGCCCACCCCGGAATAGAGAAAGAACCGCCGGCCGGCGAAGGCCATGGGGATGATCGAGGAGTGCGACATGGACACGCCCCTGATCCGCGGCGTCGACCACCTCACCGTGCCGGTGGCGAGGTCAACGCCGATCATGAACGACTCACCCGCGGCCGCGATGACGGCCTCGCCCCCGTCGACGAGCGGGCATTGGGCGGCGTACCACTGCGGGATCTCGCTTTTGTATTCCTTGGCGACGTCGATCCCCCAGACGAAGTCCCCGCTTGCGGCCCGGGCGCACATGACGTGCCCGGCCGGACCCATGCTCACCACGTAGTCGCCGGAGACGGCGGGGATGGAGCGCGAGAACCCGTGGTTGCGCTTGAGAGAAACGGGGTACCAGCGGCGCCAGATCTCGGCGCCGCCGGCGAGCGACAGGCAGCGCAGCTCGTCGCTCTTGCGGGCCTCGTCGTAGTCGAGGATGAAGACGCGGCCTCCGGCGACGACCGGGCCCGAGTGTCCCTCGCCGAGCGGGACAGACCAGAGCGGAGCGAGCGAGAAGGGCGGGGAGAGCGGGAGGGGCGGGCGGCTCCGGTTGTCGAAACCGGCGCCGCGAAAGCGCGGCCAGGCGCCCTTGTCCTTCGCGGGAAGGCCCGCGTACTTCTGGAAGTACGCGCCGACGGGAGCGCCCGCGGTCGAGTCCTCGGACGGGGAGGAGGGCCGGTTGTCGCGGCCGGGCAGGTCGGCGGAGAGCGCCGGCAGCTCAGGCCGGACGAACCAGGAGACGAGCAGGATGCCGAAAACCGCCGCCGTCGCGGCGGTGGCGAGGCCGCTCGCCAAGGTCGAGAAGGAGAGGGCGCGCCCGATACTCTCGTCGCTCACGTCGCCGCCCCCTATCGCATATCGATGCAGAAGAGGTCGCCGCGCCCGTTCCGGATATAAGCCCGGCCGCCGGAAAGGACCGGCGCCGTCCAGTAAATGTTCGGCCGGAGTTTGGCGCTCGACACGACCCGGTAGGAAGAGGGAGTGAGTTCGGCCACGGTTATTTCCCCTCGCTCGAAGGCGGTGAAGAAGTACCTTCGGTTCACGACGATGAAGTTGCCGAACCGCGCCTTTTCGGACCGGACCACTTTTCCCGTGTCGGCTTTCAGCACGACGTATCGGGCCCCCCCTCCCGAATTGCCGGAGATGCCGTAGATAAAGCCGTCCATGTAGACCGGACTCGAAAAATGCGCCGCCAAGTCGCGGTTCGACCATTTCCGGGTCAGCTTGTTTTCGGTGAACTCGTACAGAGCGCATCCTTTTCCGTAGCCGCTTGAAATGAAGAGTTTGTTGTCGAACGCGAGCGGGTCGGCGGCATTGACGTCGTAGGATGTGAACCAGCCGTCCCGCCAGGCCACGCGGCCCGTGGCGATGTCCACGCCGTAGATCGCGTCCGCCCCGAAGAAGGCGCCGTATTTTTTCGAACCGATCGTGAAAAGAACGGGAGTGGCGTATCCCGAGGCGGCGCCTTTGCTCGCCCAGATTTTAGCGCCGGTCTTTTTTTTGAGCGCGACGCCGGACGTGCAGGCATTGACGAGGAGCATGTCGCCGTCGATGACGACCGAGCTCCCGAGCGCCCAGCTCGCGAGCCGGGCCCCGAACTCGTCGACCAGGTTCCTCTTCCAGATCACCTTGCCCGTGTCCGCGCGGAGCGCGTGGAGATGGCCCGCCAGGCTCACGGTGTACACGACGTCGCCGTCGATGGTCGGAGTGGCGCGGGGTCCGGGATGTTCGTTTGTTCGGCAGGGGTAGGTGTATCGCCAGACTACCTCGCCCGTGTCCTCGTTCAGGCACCAGACGGTGTCGTTTTTTCGGTCATTTCCCATCGTGTAGAGCCGTTTGTCCTTGAGAGCGACAGCGGAAAATCCCTGGTTGACCGCCGCCTGCCAAAGTATCTTAGCGCCGTTTGCGAGCGCCTCGGGATTGAACGCCCGGTCCGTGTAAAAACTGTCTCCGCCGTCGCCGCGGAAACGGTCCACGTCCTGTCCAAAAAGCGCCCCCGCGAGTGAGAACATGAGAAACATGCATGCCGGTATTTTTAGTCTGGTGATTCTCATGATGACGCACTCCTTGTTGCTGTGATTTTCGATGGTGTGTGTTTTCTATCTATAACACAATAACAACCGAGTGTCAAAAAAGGCTACATTTTTTCCCGTTACATTAAAAATTCTCCGAAGGAGAATTTATCAGCACCCGTTCTTGAAATACGAGATGCGGAAGCTGTCGACCGTTTCGTAGCCCAGTTTCTTGTACAAGGCGATGGCGGCCGGATTCGCCTTTTTCACGAAAAGGCAGGTGGCCTTATCATTGCGGGCCGCGTGGTCGATGACGGCGCGTATGAGGATCGTGCCGATGCCCCGGCCGCGGGCCTCGGGGCGCGTGTACACTCCTCCGATCTGCCAGACGCGGTAGCCGCAGGTGTTGGTGCCGCTCTTGGCTCCGGCCCGGCCGTTCCGCTCGGCGGGGTAGATGACTTCCTTGCGCAGGCAGTCCTTGAGATGGGCGTAGCAGGCGGTGTCATTGAACTGGCCGGGATCGAGGCAGACCTCCTCGATCTCGTAGAGGCGCTGGAGGTCGTAGAGAGCGGTCACGTCCTTCGGACCGGCTTGCCTCACCCGCACCTCGCGCGCCAGGGCGGAAAACCGCGCGCGCAAGGCCAGGCCGGTCGGTGGAAAGTGCAGGCAGCTCCGACCTGACAAACCAGGAGACAAGCAGAAAGCCGAAAAAGAACGCGGCCGCGGTGGCGAGGCCGCCGCTCAACCACGAAAAGGAAAAAATGCGCTCCCTGAGGTTCCCTGCGGTCATAGCCGTCCTCTTGAAGGGCTTTACTAACCGAAAGAGGTTTTGTAGATGCTTTTTGATATTTGAATAAGAAATCGCCGGAAGCACTTCTATGTTCCTTGTTCTCGAAATTACACCTTATTGCGGCTTTAGGAGTATATCTGCTACTGAATCCGCCGATTTCAGCGGTCAGCTATCGCATACCGATACAGTAGAGGTCGCCGCGCTCGTTCCGAATATATGCCCGACCCCCGGAGATGACCGGTGCCGTCCAGTAGATGCTCGTGGGGAGTTTGGCGCTCGAGATGACCCGGTACGAAGAGGGTGTGATTTCGGCCACGGCGAGCTGTCCGGCTTCGAAGACGGTGAGGAAATACATGCCGTTCACGACGATAAAATTGCCGAACTGCGTGCTTTCTGAGCGCACGACCTCGCCCGTGTCGGCGTTGAGCACGACGAAACGGGCGTCTCCTCCGGAATTGCCCGAAATTCCGTATATGTAACCTTCCTTGTAGACAGGACTCGAAAAGTGCGCCGCCAGGTTCTCATTCGTCCATTTCTTGGTCAGTTTGGCGGTTGTAAATTCGTACAGGATGCATCCTTTTCCGTAACCGCTTGATATAAAGAGTTTGTTTCCGAAGATGAGCGGGTCGGCGGCATTGACATTAAAGTCCGTGTACCAATTGTCCCGCCACACCACACGGCCCGTTGCGATATCAACGCCGTAAATCGCGTTCGCCCCGAAGAAGGCGGCGTATTTTTTCTTGCCAATTGAGAAGTGCACGGGGGTGGCGTACCCCGACGAGTATTCATCGCTCACCCAGATTTTAGCGCCGGTCTTTTTTTTGAGCGCGACGCCCGATGTGCAGGCGTTGACGAGGAGCATGTCGCCTTCAATGACGACAGAGCTCCCAAGCGCCCAGCTCGCGAGCCGGGCCCCGAA
>JAFGSW010000097.1 GCA_016934415.1 Spirochaetales bacterium
TCCGGCGCTTTGTCGGAACCTTCCGGCGTTTTGTCCGAAACGCCCGTCGGGTTCGCGCCGTCCCTTGGGCTTTGCCAAGACTTTTTTCTATAAGCGTTTATCAGAGTGCGTACGTTGAAGGCGCGAGAATCATCGTTTTCTTACTTCCTCATCGGCCACTTCTTCTTCCTCTCTTATCCGTTCCCATCCGCGTCTTATCGCTGGAAGCTCGTTGGAAACTTCGTTACGAGATACGCTGCGAGATACGCGTCCTATCCGTAGTTTTTTTCCTCCGGCGAGCGGCCTCAATCGATCAACCTCTTCCTCAGCCGCGCGACCGCGAGCCAGGAGAAGAGCGCGACGCCGGCCAGGAGATACAGCGCATCCCAGACGAGCAGGGGGCTCCGCCAGCCGAAGCAGACGGCCTGAGAGATACGCACCGGGTGGGTGAGGGGAAAGAACTCGGCGAGGACGCGGAGCGCGGGCGGGAGCCTGTCAACGGGCGCGATCACGCCGGAGAAGAAGAACATGGGCGAAATGAATCCGGTGAAGTAGAAGTTGAAGTGATTGATGTTCTTCACGAACGATGTGACGAACAGCGAGATCGCGCCGAACAGGCAGCCCGTGGCGAAGCCGACGGCGGGAACGAGGAGCGTGAGCGGCTGGCGGATGACGCCCGCCGCCGTGATCACGATGAGCACGGCGCTCGAGAAGAAAAGCCCCTTGGTGCCGGTCCAGAGGATTTCCCCCAGGACCAGGTCGGCGGGCGTCATCGGGGCGGCCAGCATGCCGTCGTAGGCGCGGTCGAATTCGAGGCGGATGAACGTGCCGAAGGTGCACTCGTAGGCCGCGGTGAACATGGCGGTGGTGACGAGGAGGCCCGCCGCCAGGAACTGGACGAAACCGGAAACGCCCGGGAGCTTGAGCTGGAACCCGGCGCCCAGGCCCACGCCCATGCCGACGAGGAAGATGAGCGGTTCGATGAAGGGCGGGAACCCATTGGAAACGAGGTTCTTCGCGTAGACCCGCACGTGCCTGAGCCAGACGCCGACGATCCGGGAGACGAACGGCGGCGGGGGGGCGTCATTGGTCGTCATTGAGCTTCCTCCCCGTGATTTTCAGAAAAAGGTCCTCCAGGTTGGCCGGCCTGAGGAAAAACGAGCCGGGCGGGATCTTCGCCGTCAGGCGTTTCAGCCCGTTCATGTTCGCGGAATACATGAACACGCGTTCCCCGGTTTCCTCGGTCCGGAAACGGGCGCCGCCGCTTTCCCGGAGGCGCGGCAGAATCTTCCGGTCGACGACCTCGAGCACCCACGGTTCGAGCGCGTCCGCGATCAGGGCCTGCGGGCTTCCCGCGAGCACCTTCCTGCCCCGGTCCATGATGAGGACTTCGTCGCAGAGCTGGTGCGCCTCCTCCATGTAGTGGGTGGTGATGAGAACGGTCACGCCGCTCGCTTTCAGGGCGCGCAGTTTGTCCCAGATGAGGTGGCGCACCTGGGGGTCGAGTCCCGTCGTCGGCTCGTCGAGGATAAGAATGCGGGGATCGCCGAGCAGGGCGCGGGCGATGAGCAGCCGGCGCTTCATGCCGCCCGAGAGCTCGCGGATGCGCGCGCGCTTCTTGTCCGTGAGCTCCATAAACTCGAGGAGCTCGCCGCTGCGCTTCCGCGCCTCGTCCCCCGGCAGGCCGTAGAAGCGGGCGTAGACGAGCAGGTTGGCGAGCACGTCGAGCTCGACGTCGAGATTGTCCTCCTGCGGCACCACGCCGGTCAGCCGTTTGATGGCGAGGGGGCGGCGTCCGGGGTCGTGCCCGAACACGCTGATGACCGAGGGCGGCGCGGGATCGCGAAGGGCCTTCCCGTAGAGCATGTTCATGAGCGTGGTTTTGCCCGCCCCGTTGGGACCGAGCAGCCCGAAGGCGCCGGCCGGCGGCACGGAAAAGCAGACGTCGTCGACGGCCGTCACCAGGCGGGAGCCCCGGCCGTACGATTTGCGCACGTGCTCGAGCGCGACTGCGGGTTGTTCCATGGTTCGCTATCATACCGTTCGCCGCCGCCCGCGGCAAGGGACCGGGCGAGGAAAGTGCGATAAGGAAACCAGGAAACCAGGAAAGAAAAATAGAGAAAGAAATATGCATTAAGTGGATTATTTGATGCAATATATTGCATTATTCATATATTTTTTTCATTGCGTTTTTTCTTTTCTCCCTTCCTGGTTTCCTGGGTTCCTTATAAATTCCTTGCGAGAAGAGCCCTTGACCGGAGTCGCGGGGGGCGTATAATAGCGCGATGGCACTTGTCGGCGCGGAGGAGTTCAACGAAAACTTGCGCAGGATCAGGGAGACTGTCGGGGAGAGCCTGGCGCGGGCGGGCCGCGGCCCGGACGACGTGCGGATCATGGCCGTGACCAAGGGCTTTCCCAGGGAGGCGGCCGAGACGGCCGCCGCGGCGGGACTCGACCTCCTGGGCGAGAACCGGGTGCAGGAGGCGGAGGCGAAGTTCGGGACCGTCCCCCCGCCGGCCGAGCTCCACCTGATCGGGCACCTGCAGACCAACAAGGCGCGGAAGGCGGCCGCCCTGGTCGCCTGCGTGCAGTCGATCGACAAGTACGAGACGGCCGCGGCGCTCGACCGGCACGCCGCCGCCCTCGGGAAGAGGATGCCGGTCCTCCTGGAGCTCAACACGTCGGGGGAGGAGAGCAAATCCGGGTACGGGGAGCCGGCCGCCCTGCTCGCCGACCTGGACCGCATTCGCGCGCTGCCCTCGCTCGCGGTCGCGGGCTTGATGACCGTGGGACCGCTGGCCGGCGGCGAACGCGCGGCGCGCGCGGCCTTCGTCCGGCTCAAGACCGTGTTCGAGGAGATCAGGTCCCGTTCCGGCCTTCCGGATTTCAGGGAGCTCTCCATGGGCATGTCGCAGGATTACGCGATGGCGGTGGAGGAGGGGGCCACCCTGGTGCGGATCGGGACGGCCCTGTTCGGCGAAAGGAGCTATTCACGATGACGATGAAGAAAGCCGTAGCGCTCCTGGTTCTCGTTCTCACGGCCGGAGGGGCGCTCGCCGCCCAGACCCCCTCACTGACGCCCTCGCCGACGCCCGCGCCGACGCCCGCGCCCGGTCCCGCGGCCCCCAAACCAACGCCCGAACCCTATACGCCGGAGGAGTTCCCCGGCTGGCTTCTCTCCCTCCGGCACGCCGAGATCATTTTCTTCGGCTCGCTGCCCTTCGCCTTTTTGCTCGCCATCGAGGGAGTCGAGGTCGGCCGTTATTTCGCCCACGGCCAGGATCCGGACTACCGCCCCTTCCCGTTCCGCGCCGGGAGCGGCGTGCCGTACACGTGGGAGGAGCAGATGATCATTCTCGGGAGCACCTGCGCCATAGCGCTCACGGTGGCCGTCATCGACTTCATCATTTCCGAAGCGAACCGCCAACCTCCTCCCGCCGCGCCCTGATCGGGGCCCGGATCGAACCGCGGGAGGCCACGTGATGGAAGAACACCGGATCGCGCACATCGTCGGGGAAGAGGGCGAGGGCCGCAGGATCGACGCGTTCATCATCGAGGTGCTCGGGCTCTTTCCGCGCAGCCAGCTCAAGCAGCGCCTCGTCCGGCTCCGTTTGAACGGGCGCGAGACGAAACCCGCCAAACGGGTGAAAACCGGCGACGTGATCGAAGTCGTCTATTCAGACCCCCCGCCCCTCGCTCTCGAGCCCGAGGCCATGGACCTGGACATCCTCTTCGAAAACGACGACGTCGTCGTGGTCAACAAGCCGGCCGGCCTGGTGGTGCACCCCGGCGCCGGCCACCGCGCGCACACGCTCGTGAACGGCCTTCTCGCGCATTGCGCTTCGCTCAAAGGATCTTTCCCCGACGCCCCCCTCCGCCCCGGCGTCGTCCACCGCCTCGACAAGGATACCTCGGGAGTGATCATCGCCGCCAAGCGGCCGGCCGTTCTCGAGCGGCTCTCAAGCCAGTTCCGGAAACGGCGGGCGAAAAAACTCTACCTTGCTTTCGTCGTCGGCCGGCTCAAGGAGCGCTCGGGGAGGGTGGAGACGTACATCGCCCGCGACCGGACGCACCGTCAGCGGTTCGTCGCGCTGCGCGCCGGAGAAGAGCCGCCCGCGCGCGGCAAACGGGCGGTCACGGCATGGCGCGTGCTCAAGGAGTGGGAGGGGGGGAGCCTCGTCGCCCTCAAGCCCGCCACCGGGCGGACGCATCAGCTGCGCGTGCACCTGAAATACCTGGGCTGCCCGATCGCGGGCGACCCGCTCTACGGACAGGGGAGGCGGACGGACGCGGGGCGCCTCATGCTCCACGCCTGGAAGCTTTCAATCGCGCTTCCGGGCGAAGAGCGGGCGCGGGTCTTCGTCGCGCCGCTGCCGGAGGATTTCAGAAAAAGGCTGAGGAAGAACGGGAACGCGGACACAGCTCATTGAGCATGGCGTTGTCCGCGCGCTCGAGGCAGACGCGGGTCGGCGGGCCGTGCCCGGGAAAGATGATCGTGTCGTCGGGCAGGGTGAGGATGCTCTTCCGGATCGAGGAGAGGAGCAGATGGTGGGCCTGATCGTGGGCCGCGGTTCCGGTGAGGCCGGCCGTCAGGGTGTCGCCCGTGAAGAGCAGGTTGGCGACGCGGAAGGAGAGGGAATCCCGCGAGTGGCCGGGCGTTTCGATCACGTCGAAGCGGAGCTTTCCGACGCGAATGACGTCGCCTTCGCGGGTCGGGATCGTCGGGTAATCGAGGATTTTCGGCCGGAAGGAGTAAATCTTCGCCTCGTAAATCCGCAGCAGCGTCGCGATTCCGGCGATGTGCGACTCGTGCGCGTGGGTGACGAGCACGGCCGACACGGTGAGGCCGTGGGACTCGATGAGCTTGAGGAGCTCGCCGTCGAAATACCCCGGATCGATGAGGGCGGCCTCGCGCGATTCGTCGTCCGCCAGGAGGTACATGTTGGAAAAGCCGGAAATGACGTAGTGGGGGAAAAACCTCATTCCTCGATCCTTTCCCGGTCGAAAAAAGCCTCCTCGGTGTTCGAGTTGCTGAAGCGCGCGCCGCTCAAGTCCGCCATCTCGAAATGGGAGCGGAGCAGGTTGCAGTTCTCGAATTCGACCGCTTGAAAGTGCGCGCCGATGAAGCGCGTCGAATAGAGGGTGGCGTTGCGGAAGGGCGTATTGGCGATGCGCGCCGCGTTCAGGTTGCAGCGGAAGACGTCGGTGTTGATGAACTCGCAGCCGGTGATTTCCGTTTCCGCGAAGACCGACCACTTGACCTTGGCGCCCTCGAACCGGCAGCGCGCGAGACGGCCGCGGTCGAGAAACACCAGGTTGAATTTCACGCCCGTGAACGCGCACCCGGTGAGCGAGGCGCCGCTCCAGTCGCTGCAGACGAATTCTTTGCCGGACAGGTCGAAGCCCTCGAGCGCGATCCCGGAGAGATGCACGGCCTCGAAGGAGGAGCCGCCGGCGAGGCGGGCCTTCAGGTCGGCGAGGTAGGCGGCCGCGTCGGGGAGGTGCGCGGCGCAGTGCGCGCTGTTCCAGACTGCGATGCCCCCGCAGCCTTCGGCGGCGCAGGATTGGCGAACGATCATGGAACAAGTGTAGCGGAAGTCGATCTCCGCATCAAGGGAGAGAAGAGAAACTAAGGATCGACGCGGATGAAGAAAGGATGGAAAGACTCGATCGGACTGTACGATGATAATGTAATGGAAGGAGACGAATTCATGTCAAAAACCGCAAAGAAAGCCGATCGGCATCCCCGGAAAAAATATCCCACCCTCGGCGCCTGCGGCCTTGATTGCGGCATGTGCCCCCGGTACTACACCGCGGGACCGTCGCGCTGTCCCGGCTGCGCCGGGCCCGGATTCTTCGACAGGCATCCGTCGTGCTCGTTCATCACCTGCTGCGTCAAGGGAAAAGGCCTCGAGGTCTGCGGGGAATGCCCGGACTTCCCGTGCTCCAGGTCGGAAAGCGAGGTCGAATACCGCGGCGCGCCCGAATCGTCGTCATATCCTTCGTATAGGAACGTGTTCCCGAATTTCAGATATGTCAAAAAAAACGGGATCGAGAAATTCATCGCGGCGCAAAAGGCGCGGATCCGGCTGCTCGAGCGGATGATCAAGGAATTCGACGACGGCCGGTCGAAAAGCTTCTTCTGCAAAGCGGCGGTTTTCCTTGAAGCGAACGGTTTGAAAGCCTCCCTCGATGAAGCGGAACGGGTGATGAGATCGGAGAATATTGAAAAATCCGACGTCAAAGCCCGGGCTAAAATTCTGAAAAGGATTATAGCGGAGATTGCGGTGAAAGAGGGAGTGGATTATTTTAAGAATTATTGGTTTCACCTTTTGTCCGCAGGAAGGTGATCGCCTTGAAATCGGGTTCCGGACGATCATTGGGAAGACGAATTACGGAAACGGCTTTCTGGACATGAATCTGGAAAAGGAAATATAGAAAGCCGTCTATTCCATTTCTCGACCTGCAGAGCGGCGCAGTGAGGAAAGGCGATATGGAAATACGTTTTGCGACAGCCGCCGATTTCGGCGCCCTCCGCCGGCTCGATTACCGTGTGGCGCCGGACCACCTGTCCGACAAGATCGGCCGCCGTGAAATCATCGTCGCTTTCGAGGATGACGTCGTCGGCTGGCTGCGGTTCGGATTGTTCTGGGATTCGATCCCCTTCATGAACCTGCTCTTTCTCCTTGATGAATTCCGGGGAAAGAGGATCGGGACGCGACTCGTCGGGTTTTGGGAAAGTGAAATGAAAAAGCGCGGTTTTCAGCGCGTCATGACCTCGACGCAGTCGAACGAGACGGCGCAGCACTTTTACCGAAAACTCGGTTATACGGAAATCGGAGGAATGAAACTGCCGGAGGAGCCTTTCGAGCTTTTTTTTCTGAAAAAAATCGGCGAGTGAGGAACCGCCCTCCGGGGCCGCCGAATCGAACGGCAAAGGAACTTGATATGACCGGATATAAGCTGGCGGCGCCTGACGTAAAATATCGGAACGGCTTCGATATTTTCTTCAATAATTACATACAGTCGGGCGAAAAACTTGTCCCCTTTGTCTTGAAGTTCTACACGGGAGCGTTCGAAGAATATGTCGCGCTGCTGCTTGGGTTTCCCCGGGGCATCGGCGTACCGGAAGGTTATATCGAGCATTCGACTTTTTGGCTGTCGGATCCGGACGGTCTGATCAAGGGCGTCGTCAACATCCGCCATCGCCTGAGCGATTCCCTGCGCCGGGAGGGCGGGCACATCGGCTACGGCGTCGCGCCGATGTACAGGGGCCGCGGGTACGCCACGCTGATGCTCAAGCTGGCGCTTGAAAAAGCGCGACACCTCGGTATCGAGCGCGCCCTCATCACCTGCGACAAGGGTAATGTCGCTTCGGCCCGGGTGGCGCGGAAAAACGGCGGCGTGCTCGATTCGGAGGAATTTCTGGACGGTCGATTCATTCAACGGTACTGGATAGAGACGTGAAGCAAAACTAATCGTCTTGTAAGAAATCAATTTTATAAGCCTTGTTGTTTTTTCCCAACTCATATACAGCTCAACTCTATGGCGGGCGAGCCGTCGGACGCGAGGAGCATCCGTGCGCCATACCAAAGACTCTCTCTTCCTGCTTTATCCGCGTTCATCGCTGGAAGCTCGTTGGAAACTTCGTTACGAGATACGCGTCATCCGTAGTTTTCCCTTCTCTTTCTTCATCCGTGTTATCCGAAACAAGTGAAAGTGAGCCTGCCCTGAGCTGTTTCGGAGCATACCTGCTCCGAAACAAGTCGAAGGGTGGTTCCCTTTTCCCCCGCGCTTTCAGACTTGCCGAAGCCCAGCTCACGGTATAAAATGATCCCATGAAAGCCTGCGCGCGTTGCGGTCATGAGCTCGATCGGGACCTGGAGATATTCCGGACCACGTACTGTCCCTCGTGCCGCGCCGACCTGCACACCTGCACCAACTGTACCTATTACCAGCCGGGCGCGCACTGGGACTGCCGGGAGACGATCCCGGAGCAGGTGGTGGACAAGGAGCGGGGCAATTTCTGCGAATTCTTCCGGTTCAAGGTGACCGCGCCCGGCAGGAAATCCGGCGGTCCGAACCGGGGCGGGGCGAAAGCGAAAAGCGATTTCAACAAGCTGTTTGGCGATTAATCCGATGAAATCACGACCGATCATCTTTTTCGACTCCGGCGTGGGCGGGCTGCCCTATCTGGCCCTGGCGCGGGAGCGGCTGCCCGCCGAGCGCTTTGTCTACGTGGCCGACCGCGGACACTATCCCTACGGCGAGAAGACGGTAACGGAATTGCGCGCCGTCGTGCTCGAGGTCTTCGGCCGCGCGGCGGAGCGTTTTTCGCCCAAGCTGGGCGTGGTGGCCTGCAACACGGCGTCCGTGGCGGCGCTCGACGCGCTCCGCGCCGCCTTCGACCCGCCCTTCGTGGGCGTGGTCCCGGCGGTCAAGCCCGCCGCCGCCTTCTCCAAAAACAAGCGCATCGGCGTGCTCGCCACCCCGCAGACGGTGAAGAACGATTACCTCGACGCGCTCGTCCGCGACTTCGCCGAAGGCTGCGAGGTGGTCCGCATCCCCGCTCCCCGGCTGCGCGACTTCGTGGAAACGAGGCTTTTCGACGCGCCCGCCGCGGAGAAGGACGAGGTGATCGGCGAAGCCGCCGGAGCGGTGCGCGCCTCGGGCGCCGACGTGGTCGTCCTCGGCTGCACCCATTACCTGCACGTGGCCGCGGAGCTGGAGGCGGCCCTCGGCCCGTCCGTGCGCATCATCGATTCGCGGGAGGGCGTGGTGAACCAGCTCGTCCGCGTGCTCGACGGCTCGCGGCTTCGCGCGGCGAAACGGGACGGGGAGGACGGCTTCTTCCTGACGGGCGAAGCCCCGGTCGAGGAGCGCTACCGGCGCTTCGCCGAGCGCTTCGGGTTCGCGGGGGCGGAGATCCTGTGATGACCGGCGTGGTGCGGAGCGGCATCAACAACATCTACGCGGTGGAGTCGGGCGGCCGGACGTACGAGTGCCGGATCAAGGGGAAGGTCCTGAAGGACGGGGAGCGCGCCCACAACCCCATCGCGGTGGGGGACGTCGTCGTCGTGGAACCCGACGCGCACACGCCCGGGCGCGGCGTCGTCCTGTCGAGGGAAAAGCGGCGGAACTCGCTCGCCCGTTGGAACAAAAAGACCAAGTCACTGCAGACCCTGGCCGCCAACGTCGACCTGCTCGTCGTCGTCTCCTCGTTCTCGGATCCGCCCTTCCGGCCGCGCTTCATCGACCGCATGCTCGTGGCCGCGCTTTCGGGCGGCGTGCCGCCGATGGTGGCGGTCAACAAGTGCGACCTGGGGCGGGACGCGGAAACGCTCGCGCGTATGGAGGGATTCCGGGCGTGCGGCTACCCGACGGCGATCCTGTCCGCGCGCACGGGCGAGGGCCTGCCCGGGCTGAAAGAGGCGATTCGGGACAAGATCGCCGTGTTCGCCGGCCAATCGGGCACGGGAAAATCGTCGCTTCTCAATGCGCTGGAGCCGACGTTCTCGCTGAAAGTGGGGGAGATCTCCGCCAAATACGGCCGCGGCGCCCACACCACGAGTTTCGCCGTCATGCTCACCGGGCCCGGCGGGCTCACCGTCGTGGACACGCCCGGCATCCGCGAGCTCGACGTGGCCGACGTGCCGGTCGAGGAGCTCCGCTTCTTCTTCCCCGAGTTCGCGAAGTACCTGCCGGACTGCCAGTTCCCTTCCTGCCTGCACCGGGACGAGCCGGCCTGCGCGGTCAAGGCCGCCGTGGAAGCGGGCGAGATAGTGTACGACCGTTACGACAGCTACCTCCGCCTGCTTGCCGACCTGGAGGCGCGCCGGGAGGCGGCTTATGATTGAGCACGCCCTCGCGCTCCTCGAGTTCGAGCGGGTGCGCGCCGCGGTCGGAGAGAACTGCGCGGGCGACCAGTCCCGCCGCCTCCTTGAATCGAGCCCCATCCTGACCGATCCCGCCGACGTGGCGCGCGAGCTGAGCCGCGCGGTCTCGCTCCGCAAGCTCCTCGCGGACGGACGGCACTTTCCGGACATCGACCTGCCCGACATCGAGGGAGCGCTCACGGTCCTGAAAAAGGAGGGCACGGTCCTCGAGGGCGAGGCGCTCGTCGCGCTCTCCCGCTTCATCCGCTCGGCGGGCGCCCTCAAGCGTTTTCTTTCGGCCAGGGAGATCGAGCCCGGCCTGCGCGAAATGGCGGAGTCGACGCCCGCGCCCGCGGGGTTGGCCGCCGAGATCGACCGGGTCTTCGACGGCGAAGGCAACGTGCAGTACAAGAACGTGCCCGCCCTGCGCTCGATCCGGGAGAGCATCAGGCGCCTGCGCGCCGCAATCGAGCGGACCGCCGCCGCCCTCCTCAACAATCCGGAAACGGCCGGGCTCTTCCAGACCGACACCGCCACGGTCAAGGACGGCCGCACCGTCCTGCCGCTCAAGACCAAATTCAAGGGTCGGCTCAAGGGCATCGTGCACGAGGTGTCGGGACGCGGAGCCACGCTTTTTCTCGAGCCCGAGGAAATGGTGGAGCGGAACAACGAGCTCGTCGTGCGGGAGAATGAATTCCTGGCCGAGCTCCTGAAGATCAGGCGCGAGCTCACGGACCGGGCGCGCGGCCGCCGGGACGATCTGGGCCGCATGGCCGAGGCCGTCGCCTACTTCGACGCGCTCCTCGCCAAGGCGCGCTGGGCGCACGCCCGCCGCGCCGTGGCCGCCCTGCCCGCGGAGGGCCGGATCGTCCTGCGCGAGGCGCGCCACCCGCTTCTGGGAAAAGGCGCCGTGCCCATCGACCTGGCCCTGGAGCCGGACGAGCGCGTGCTGCTCATTACCGGACCGAACACCGGGGGCAAGACCGTCACTTTGAAGACCGTCGGGCTCCTCGCCTGCCTGAATCAGTTCGGGATGGAGATCCCGGCGGCGGAGGGCACGGCCCTGCCCGCGTTCGATTGCGTGTTCGCGGACATCGGAGACGAGCAGTCGCTCGAGCAGTCGCTCTCCACGTTTCAGGCGCACATGAACAATGTCTCCCTCATCGTCGCTCACGCGACCGCCCGCTCCCTCGTGCTCCTGGACGAGCTCGGCGCGGGCACCGACCCCCAGGAGGGCACGGCCATCGCCATGGCGCTCCTCGACCATTTCGTGGAAAAGAATACGATGACCTTCGCCACCACCCACCACGGCGTGTTGAAGAATTACGGATTCTTGAAAAAGGGAGTGGTGAACGCCTCGGTCGAGTTCGATGCTGAAAAACTCAGGCCCACCTATAAGATCGTCATGGGCATTCCGGGCGAGAGCCACGCCCTCGCCATCGCCGGCCGGGCCGGGCTGCCCGAGGCGCTTACGCGCCGGGCGACGAAATACCTCGACGAGGAGCGGACCGACATCGCCAAGCTCGTGGAAGAGTTGGTGCGCGAGAAGAAGCAGCTCCGCGAGCAAGGGATCGCGCAGCAGGCGAAAGAATCGGCGGCCCGCGACACCCTGCGCCGCGCCGAGCTCAAGGAGCTCTCCCTGCGCCAGCGGGAGCGCGAGCTCCGCGAGCGCGGCCTCGGCGAGCTCGAGCGGTTTCTTTCCGAAAGCCGCCGCGATCTCGAGCGCATCATCAGGGAGATCCGTGAAGGCGCCAACGAGGAGGCGGTGAGCCGGGGCCGGGCCCTGGTCGAGCGGCTCGAGGAACGGATCGGCGAGGAGCGGGAGACGGTGGAGAAACTCGCGGTTCCTCCTCCTCCCGGGGAGATCGGGCCCCTCGAAAAGGGGAGCCGGGTGCGCGTACGCTCGAGCGGGAGCGAGGGGACGATCGTGCGCGAGGCGAAGGACGGGAAGTTCGTCGTGAGCGTGGGCAACATCCGCCTTACCCTGGCCTCAGACGAACTTGAGGCCGTGCCGGACGTTGAGCCCGAAGTGACGGTGGAGTTCCGTCCCGTTCACGACGCCCCGCCGCCGGCCTACGAGCTCAACGTGCGCGGCTTCCGCTACGCCGACGCCCTGCGCGCACTGGAGAAGCAGATCGACGCCGTGCTTGTGGCCGGCGTCAAGGAGTTCACCATCCTTCACGGCAAAGGCACCGGCGCCCTGCGCACCGGCATCCACGAGTACCTGGCCTCAAGCCCGTACGTGGAGAGCTACCGCTTCGCGCGCCCGGAGCAGGGCGGCGCGGGCAAGACGGTCGTCGTAATGAAGTGATCCGGTCTGTGAGCTCCACTCCCCAGTGGGAGAAGGGAACTACTGATGACCCTGATAAGTATCTCATAACGCAGTTTCCAGTGACTGATAACACGGATGAGGAAAGAAGAAGGGGAACTACGGATGGGACGCGGATGAAGACGGATGAGGAAAAAGCAAGAGCGGGGAACATGCGTTCGCTGAGCCCCTCGGCAGGCTCGGGATGAACTGCGTCGAAGCGAACCTGCAAGTAAAGTTCGATGGCAGCGAAATGGGAGAAACGGATAAAAGCGAAAGAGGGAAAAAAAGAAAATTATTACCGTTGAGAAACTAAAAAGAGACATTGAGCAGTAATCTCATCACGATCAGTCGAAGCGGACGTGTCTCGTCCGCCAAAATCACGGGGAGTAATTCCGAATAAATGACGATTATATTAATCCGGCACCTGAAGGTGGATTTTCGCTGGAAGCCCTTTTATGACGCGCGGGGGTTCGCGGAGGCGTGCGCGGGGTACAACGACGCGCCCGTCGTCCGCCCGCTCGAGACTTTTACAACCGACCGCCCGATCTGGGCGAGCTCGATGCGCCGTGCGGTCGACACGGCCCGCCTGCTTTTCGGACGCGAACCGGACCGCGTCACCGACCTCATCACCGAGGTCCCGGAAGTTCCGTTTCTCTCGACTTCATTTCGTTTCCCGCGCGTCGTCTGGGACGCCTTCGGGCGCCTCGAGTGGCTTCTCGGCGTAATGACGCAGCCCGAGTCGTACGCGGACACCGTCCGCAGAGTGGATAAGTTCCTGGAAGGGCTCCTCGCCGCCGGGAAGGACTGCGTGGTCGTCAGCCACGGCTGGGTGCTCAAGGTCATGATCCGGCGGCTCGCCGCGATCGGCTTCCGCGGCCCGCGCCCGATCTATCTCGGGAACGGGGTGCCGTTCACCTACCGAAGATGAAGAGAAACTACGGATAGGACGCGGATAAAGGCAAAGAAAAAGGGAGGATTCTAAAAGTGTATACTGACAGAGTTAAGGACTCTTCGTAGAGTGAAGCGTACAATCAGCAGGTTTTTCGGTTGTCGTTTCAGCCTATGGTTGCATCAAGATTGCTTAAAGCTGCATTGCCCATTTTATTTCTGCTTGGATCGATACGGAGTATTTGCATTATCATAGAGACTACATTAAAGACTTATCTTCTTTCCTTCCCTTATCCGCGCTCATCCGCGTCCTATCCGTAGTTCTTCTTCTCTTCTTCTATTAAAACAGTCACACCCGGAGCGCCGCCTCCGCGGCCTGGACCGTCTGGGCTATCAGGGTGGCGATGCACATGGGGCCCACGCCGCCCGGCACGGGTGTGTAGGCCGACGACCGGGGCGCCGCCGCCTCCAGGTCGACGTCCCCGACGTTGCCGGGATTGTAGCCGGCGTCCACCACGACCGCGCCTTCCTTGATCCAGTCGCCCTTGATGAACTTGGGCTTGCCCACCGCGCCGACCACGATGTCGGCGCGGCGCACCACCTCGGGGAGGTCGCGGGTTTTTGAGTGGCAGACGGTGACGGTGGCGTTCCGGTTGAGGAGCATGGCGGCCATCGGCTTGCCCAGGATCGGACTGCGGCCCACCACCACCGCCTCCCGGCCCTCGAGCGGGATGTTGTAGTGATCGAGAAGGTTCATGATGCCCAGCGGCGTGGCGCAGCCCAGGAGCATTTCGTTCATGGCGGTGCGGGCGTAGGACAGGTAGGTGACCCCGTCCACGTCCTTGCGAAAGTCGATGGCGTTGAAGCAGGCCCGCTCGTCGACCTGCTTCGGGACCGGGTGCTGGAGGAGGATGCCGTGGACGTCGGGATCGCGGTTGCACGCCTCGATGGCGGCGATCACGTCGGCGGTCGCGGCGGCGCCGGGAAGCTCGATCTTGCGCGAGTCCATGCCGACGTTCCGGCAGCGGCGGCCCTTCATCTTCACGTAGGTGACGGAGGCCGGGTTGTCGCCCACCAGGATGGTGGCCAGGGCGGGCGTGCGGGCGGTCCTGGCGACGATCGCCGACACCCGGGCGATGAGGTCTTCATAGATTTTTTTCGACAGGGCTTCGCCGTCGAGGATGAGCGGGTTTGCCATTCTGATTCCCCTTCATGGATGCGATATGGCGTCCAGTATACCGGCCGGTCATGGACGCGGCAAGCCGCCATCCGCGGTCAGTCGATGAAAGGGATAAGGGCGCCGAGGAACGCTCCGAGAATTTCGATGGCGATGAGAAGCGGCCCGATCATGGTGTCCATGATGGTGTCCATCTCGATGATAGTCGCTTTTTCGATCCTCGATTTCAACTGGGCTGCCGTTTTTATCCGGAAGAGATTGATGAACCAATTATAATGGTGGTTGTGAATCTGCTCGGCCAGGGAACGGACGATTTGAGCCCGCGACAAAGGAACTCCGATGATGAACACCGGGATGGTGCATACAATGTTCGCATAAAATCCTATTTTTATTCCCAGAAGCACGTTCGCCTCCAAATAATCGATGAAGGAACCGACGATTATTTTTTCCAATCGATTCAATTCCATGTCTTTTTTTATGAATTACCGCCTCATTGTATCCGATCCGTTCTCCCCTCCATCCTCAACTCCCGACGACGATCTCCGCACAGTGATCCCGCCGGTCGTCGGCGAGCGTCACGGAGCCGTCGGGTTGGGCTTGCCCGTCCACGGTGACCCGGACCTGCCGGCCCGCGGGCAGTTGCGTGTAGTGCAGATGGTAGACGGTTTCATAGTACCGATAGTGAAGCGTGGCATGTTCCCAGTCCGGCGGCAGGCAGGGTGTGAAGAAGAGCTTGGTTCCCCGCCTGTCCAACCCGAAGACGCCCGAAACGATCAAACGGTACATCCAGGCCGCCGATCCGGTATACCAGGTCCAGCCGCCCAGGCCCGTATGGGGAGCGGCGCCGTAAATATCCGCGGCCATCACGTAGGGCTCCGCCCGGTAGACGTCGATCTTTTCATGCGATGATCCGTGATTAACCGGATTGATCATGGCGAGCAGCCGCTTCACCTTTTCGCGCTCTCCCAGCGCGGCCCAGGCCATGACCGCCCAGACGGCCGCATGCGTGTACTGGCCGCCGTTTTCCCTGATCCCGGGGACATATCCCTTGATGTATCCCGGTTCCAGGTCGGATGTGTCGAACGGCGGGTCCAGGAGGAGAATGAGGCCGCCGGCCGGCCGAACGAGGAGTTCATCCAGAGATTCCATCGCCCGTTTCGTTTTTTCGGCGGTTCCGGCCCCGGACAGGACCGACCAGCTTTGGGCGACGCCGTCGATGCGGCACTCCGCATTGGCCGAGGAGCCGAGCGGTGTGCCGTCGTCGAAAAACGCCCGCCGGTACCAGGCTCCGTCCCAGGCGTGCGTATCGATGTTTTTCCGCAATCGTTCCGCCTCGCCTTCGAACCGGACGGCTCGCTCCTCGTCCCCGCGCCTCCGGGCCAGGGACGCGAACCGGGAGAGAATGTCGTAGAGGAAGAAGGCGAGCCAGACGCTCTCGCCCCGGCCGGCCGCGCCCACCAGGTTCATGCCGTCGTTCCAGTCCCCGCCGCCCATGAGGGGCAGGCCGTGCGCGCCGAAGACGAGGCCGTGGTCGATCGCCCGCAGGCAGTGTTCGTAGAGGGAGGCCGACTCCTGGGAACGGACGGGTAGATCGTAATAGGAATCCTCACCGGGATTAAGCGGGCGGCCATCGAGAAACGGCGCGCTTTCATCGAGCACTCCCGAATCGCCCGTGTGCGCGACGTAATAGGCCGTGGCGAAGGGGAGCCAGAGGTAATCGTCCGAGATGCGGGTGCGTACGCCGCGGCCCAGGGGGGGATGCCACCAGTGCTGGACGTCTCCTTCGCGGAATTGCCGCGAGGCGGCCAGGAGCAGGTGTTCGCGGATCAGCCCCGGTTCGGCGTGCAGCAGCGCCGTCACGTCCTGCAGCTGGTCGCGAAATCCGAAGGCCCCGCCGGATTGGAAAAAGCCGCTTCTGCCCCACAGGCGCGCCGCCATGGTCTGGTATACCAGCCAGCCGTTGGCGATCATGTTCAGGGCCGTGTCCGGCGAATCGACGTTCACGGCGCCCAGGGTGTGTTTCCAGAATTCCCACACCCGGTCCCGCGCCTGGTAGGCGGCGAGCGTGCCATGGTGACGCTCGACCAGGGCCCGGGCCTCGGCCTCGTCTTTCCCGGCGCCGAGGATGAAAACGATCTCCGTTTCCTGGCCCGGTTCGAGCGAGAAAGGCGTCATGAGCGCGGCCGCCGGATCCAACCCACCGCCCACCCGGCCGGTGAGTCTCTCCCGGTGGAGGGCGGCCGGATCGGACACGTTTCCGTTCCGGCCGATAAACGCCGTCCGGTCCCCGCTCGCGGAGCGCTGGGCGGCGTTCACCGCCAGAAACATCACGCGATCCGGAAATTCGATGTTGTAGGGATTGGTGACGAACAGGGCGCCGGTCTGGAGATCGATTTCCGTTCTCAGGTGCATGTGCGTTTTGGAACGGGCGTCCCCCAGCACCGGTTCCGTATACAGGATCGCCGACAACCGGCGCGGGCTCGCGGCGTCGTTCCGGACTTTCAGGAGCCAGAACTTGACCGGGGAATCGACGTCGACGTATACCCATAATTCCGATTTCAGATCGGCGAGCGAGTATTCGAACACGCTGTACCCGAACCCGTGGCGGATCAGGTAATCGGCGGGGCCCGGGGTGGGAAGCGGCAGCGCCGACCAAAACAATCCGGAATTCTCGTCCCGCAGGTAGACCGCCTCGCCGCTCGAGTCGGTGACCGGGTCGTTGTGCCAGGGCGTCAGGCGGAACTCATGGGCGTTTTCCGCCCAGGTATACCCGCCGCCGGGCGAGACGACCGTCCCGAACCGCCGGTTGGCGAGCACGTTGACCCAGGGCCGGGGCGTCGGTTCTCCCGGCCTGATCTGGATAATGTACTCGCGGCCGTCATGAGTGAACCCTCCCCAGCCGTTCCAGAAGAGCAGGTTGTCCTGCCTGAAATTTTCCTCCGCGCCGGACGTCCGGTCCGGCGGGGATGTTTCAAGAGTGGGAACCGTGATCTCGGAGGCGATATCCGGGCGGAGCTGGTCCTGAAGCATTCCTTCGCCCTCGGTGACGATGACCCGCGCGGCCGATTGAAAGAGGATGCGATCTTCCTCGGTCATCTGGTCCGGGTGCCTGATGTAGATCCCTCCCGCCTTGTCGAAGAGCGTTCCCTCGCTGCCCGTCGCGATCAGGTTCACGAGCCTGTCCTGCAGCGCCTGGCGATACCCCGTCCAATCCTCGTTCCAGATGACGAGGTCGACGGCCAATCCCTTCAGGCGCCAGTACGCGTGCGCCTGTATCAGCTTGGCGGCCAGGTCGATCCGCTCCTGGCTTCCGATCCGAAGCAGAACGATCGGCAGGTCGCCGGAAACGCCGTACGCCCACAACCCCGATGGGCCCTTCCTGTTTTTCGGGAGAAGGGCGGGGTCGGCCCGATTATGGAGGCCGGCGTATAAAATTGCGCTCGCCAGCCGGCCGTACAACTGGGCGTCCTCTTCCGTCGCGCCCAATTGGTTGAGCACGACCTTGCCGTGTATCCTCGCCATCGCGAACACCCTGTCGGCCAGGCGCCAGTCCCGGTATTTCTCAATCAGGCCGATCGCCTCGTCCCGGGTTTCCGCCATTCCCAGGAGGAAACCGGCCGTGACGGATTCCCCGGGTTTCAGCGTGACCCGGCAGCGGATGGCGACGATCGGATCCAGCACCGCCCCGGCGGCGCCGGAGAGCGGCCCCGCATTCGCCAGGGCCAGCGGATCAGCCGTGTCCCGATCCCGGCCGATGAACAGCCGGCGATCGGTTTCGAAGGAGGCCGTACACTCCCGGCCCTCGGGTATGGCCAGCAAGTGAAACAGCCAGGGGGGGTGTTCCGTGGGGGAACGCGGCCGGCGGGTGCAGAGCACGGCGTTCAAATCCCCGGCGACCTCGGTCTGCATGAAGAGTTTGGAAAAGGCGGGATGCACGGCTTCCGCGGCCGGCGGCTCGAGGGCCGGCTCGGCGTAACTGGTGAGCTCGACCGTCCGCGCGCGCAGGGTCAGGTTGGTCACCGTGACCCGCCTGTGCTCAATGTCGTTTTCCGGGGAGACGGCGATTTCGGTATACGTCTCGAGGCCGTGGTCGCGGCGCCGGAATTCGGCGCGGGCCGGGGAGAAAACGGCCTCGTAGGACTTCGGTTCGGCGCGCGTCGGCTGAAAGGCCGCGGACCAGGCGTGTTTTCCGGTCAGGTCGTTGACGTATATGAACAAGCCGTCATGGTCGCGGGTCGGGTCTTCGCTCCAGCGCGTGACGGACAGGTCGCGCCACCGGCTGTATCCGCCGCCCGAGTTGGTGACCATCACGTGGTATCGGCCATTGGACAGGAGATGCACTTCGGGAAAGCTCGTGCGGGGGGTGTCGAAAACACGGAACTCATTGGCCTGTCGTTCCTGCCGGGGCCGCGTCCGTTCGATGGCCGCGGGCAGGGCCTGGAAGGGCGCGGTTTTCGGAACGCGCTCCTGGAGGAGGAGGAGCGCGGCCTTGAAGGAAGGGTTGGCCGTAAACCGCTTCACCATGCCGCGGTTCGTGAAGAGATTGACCAGGGAGAGAAAACCGATGCCCTGATGATGGGCCATAAAGGACCGGATGAGCGTGTGACCGCGGGGCTTTTCGTGCGCCGGGCGGCCGGTCGAATAATCGATCGCCTCGTAGAAGCCGTACCGGCCTTCGAAGCCCCGGGCGGAGAGCTCCTGCAGGTTGGCGAAGGCCTTTTCCGGTTTGACCAGCAACGCCAGGAGCGCGGCGTACGGCGCGATCACGAGGTCGTCCGCCAGGCCGCGACGCAGGCCCAGGTCGGGGACGCCGAAGGATCGATATTGGTATTTTCCGTCGGCGTCGGTCACGTTTTCAGCCGATTCGGAGATTCCCCAGGGGACGCCTCGTTTCCGGCAGTAGGCAATTTGCTTTTCCACCGCGGCCCGGCACGTCCGGCCGAGGAGCGTGGTCCGGAGATCGGGCATCACCAGGAGCGGCATGAGGTATTCGAACATGGAGCCGCCCCAGGAAAGGAGGATGGTGTTGCCTTTCCAGAGAAAGACCGGGCGTCCCAGGGCGAACCAGTGTTCCGCGGGCAGCCGGCCCAGGGCGACGGCGATAAAGCTCGCCAGCCGGGCTTCCGAGGCGAGGAGGTCGTAGTAACTGTCGTCCAACCTGTGTTTTTCCTCATTATAGCCGATGGCGAGCAGGCGTCGTTTTCGATCGAACAGGAACCCATATTCCTGGTCGGCCAGCTCCTCGCACTGCCGGGCGCAGGCGTAAATTTGTTCGATCCGGGCTCTGGCCCGGGAGCTTCCCTCCATGGCCATGGCGAAAAGCTCCCTCGCGGAATCGGCGGACGATCCCGCCGAGCTTTCCGGAGCGGTCCCCGGACCGTCGGCGTCCGCCGGCGATCCGGCCGGACGCGCGCATAATGCGGCGATTTCGTCGAGCGTCCGCGCCTCGTCGAGCTTTCGCCGGAGTTCCCCGTTGTATTCCCCGCCGTTTTTCCGAACCGCCAGCCAGGGGGCGAGGAAGATCAGATCCTCCTCGGCGTCCAGACATTGGTCTTGCACCGCCTGAAACCACCATCCCGCCTCGGCGGAGATTGTGTCCCCGGCCAGTTCACGCAGTTGCCGGAGCCGGCTGAGGAATTCATCCAGCTGTTGAAGCGTTTCGCCCGGCCCGGCGCGCCGTTCTTCGCGCCCGGCGATCGTTTCCTCAAGCTTGTCCAATCGGACCTTCAGCGCGGATTTCTTTTGAACCGTGGATTCCCCGTCCGACGGCTGGATGAGCGCATCCGACAGCACGGCCAACGCGTCGGCGAGGCCGCTCCAGACGCGCGGTGGGAAGACGGGATGAGAGCGCAGTTCGAGCAGCCCGGAGCGCAGCGTAAGGAGATAGCCGGCGAGGTTTCCGCTGTCAACGGTGGAAACGTAACGCGGGGAAAGGGGCTTGCGCGTCTGTGTGTCATACCAGTTGAAAAAATGTCCGCGGTACCGCTCCAGTTTTTCCAGGACGTGGAAGGAACGGACGGTCCGATCAAGCAACCGCCCGGCCGAAAGGTAGCCGAGGTCGTAGGCGCCGAGGTTCGACAGGAGCGAGAGCCCGATGTTGGTGGGAGAGGTCATGCGGGCCGTGTGTTCGGCCGGTTCTTCCTGGTAATTGTCGGGCGGGAGCCAGTGGCGGTCGGCGGTGACGAAAGCTTCGAAAAACCGCCACGTTGTGCGGCTGATTTTCCGCAGGAAGCGCGATTGCCTGGCGGTGAGGCGAACGCGGCGTTCCCGCAGGGGCCGGCTCACCCACCAGGCGAGTACGGGCGAGAAGAACCACATGCCGAGTGCGATCCAGGCTTCGATGCGGAACGCTTGGCCGAGGAGGACGACGCCCCATCCCGCGGCCAGCGCGCCCAGAGGCGCAGCGAGCATCAGGCGACAGTAGCTGCCGAACGTGCGGCCGGCCCGCTGCCGGGCTTCCCGTGAGGTGGTCCATTCGAGCAGCCGGCGCCGGGAAACGAGCATGCGCCACAGGGTGCGGAAGATCGCGTCGAGGTTGAGCAGGGTTTCGTAGGGCAGCATCGCGAACACGAAGACGGCCTGGAAGAGACGGCGCAGAAAAGACGCTCCCAGGGAAAGCAGGTGAAGCCGGAGCGGATATTTTTTCGGCTTGTGGAAGGATTTTCCAATGGTTTCGGGGAGAAGGGGGAGCAGGAGAATCCCGGCGGACGCGGCCAGCCCCAGCCAGGGCGGGGTCAGAAAAATCCAGGACAATACGATAAGGAGCGTCAGGCCGAAGGGAACGAGGCTGCGCCGGAGGTTGTCGAAAATTTTCCAGCGGGACAAGGGCGAAATCGGGTTTTTCCGCGCCGCGCCGTTCGGCCCGGGCACGCGCGGCAACAGCCACGCGGCGATCTGCCAGTCTCCCCTGACCCAGCGGTGGCGCCGCGAGTTGTCCTCGCTGTAACCGGCCGGGAAATCCTCGACGAGCCGGATGTCGCTCGCCAGGCCGGAGCGGGCATAGGCGCCTTCCAGCAGGTCGTGGCTCAATATCCGGTTCTCGGGCATGCGGCCGGCCAAAGCACCGGCGAACGCGTCGACGTCGTAAATGCCCTTGCCCGTGAACGAACCCTCCTGAAAAAGGTCCTGGTAGACGTCGGATACCGCCCGCGTATACGGATCGATTCCGGATTCGCCGCCGAAGAGCGCGGCGTACACGGAGCGCCGCGCCGCGCTCAGGCTGGAGACGACCCCGGGCTGGAGGATCGCGTAGCCGCGCGTGATCCTCCGTTTCGACCGATCATAGCAGGGAGCATTGAGCGGATGCGCCATCGTTTCGATGAGGAGTCTGGCCGTTTCGCGGGGAAGCTGGGTATCGGCGTCGAGCGTCAGGACGTATTTGATGCGAGGGAGCGCCGCCGGATCGCCGGTCAGCAAAAGCGACGGCGGCCCGGGAGAGCGCAGGGCGTTGTTCAGCGCTTCGAGTTTTCCCCGTTTGCGTTCGTAGCCCATCCAGAGCTTTTCCCGCGGATTCCATGACCGGGGACGATGAAACAGCAGGAAGGGATCGGCGGCGGCGCCGCCGTACGTATCGTTCAGCGCCTGAATGCCCTCCCGGGCCAGGCGCAGCAGCCGCTCGTCGTCGTCCATGCGCTCCCGGGGCGCGTCGGCGAAATCGGTCAGCAGGCTGAAATAGAGATTGGCCTCCCGGTTGGCGAGAAAGCAGATCTCGATTTTATCGACCAGCTCCCTGGTTTCGCGCTCGCTTGTGAGCATGGCGGGCACCGTGACCAGCGTGCCGTATTCCCGGGGAATGCCGTCCCGAAAATCCATCCGGGGAAGCTTGCGCGGCGTCGAGATGACGGATGACGCCCAATTGACGAGCGAGAGCGCGAGCCGGCTCGTCCCGAGCAGGAGAAGGAGCGAAAGCCAGACGGCGGTTCCCCACCCGGCGGGGCGGACGCCGTAGACCGCGAGGGCGGAGAGTGAAACGGCGATCACGGCGATGGAGCCGATATAAACCAACAAGGGTGATCGGGCGCCGATCGCGGCCAGCCGGTCTTTGACGGAACGCCGCATTCGCACGGCTTTCTCGAGGAGTCGCCGATCACGGCCGACGAGGAATCGGCCGACGTGCGTGTCCGCATCGTCCTGTCCCGCCGGCGCGGCCGCCAACCGGATCGCCTCCTCGGCCACCCTTTCCTCAGGCTCCCGACTCTGCGCGGCGATTCTTTCGATCGTGTGCCGGTATGCGTCACGGGTGTCAAAATCCATTCTTCCGTAAATCCCGGCGGGATCGCGGCGCAGCGTCCGGTCGACCCGGCTCAACGCTTCAACGAAATATTTCCAATCGATCGCCTGCAGGAGACGCAGACTGCCGATTGAATTGCTGATGGAAATCTGGTTGGCCGCCTGGTGCCGGCTGTCCAGTTCGACCTGCCTCTCGATCGTCTCGCCCCGTTCGGACAGATGCTGTTCTATCCAAGTGAGGGGGAGGTTCAGGGCGGGATTCTGGTTCTGCAGCCGCTTGACCAGTTCCGCCGTGAACGCGCAGGTGAGGGGCGGGTCGGCCTTCACCATGTCCGCCATGTCGAGGATGAGATTGTTCGGACCCAGCGCGGCCTTCAGCAGCAGCCGATCGGCCCATTCGTCGGCCAGGCGGCGGTCGTTTCTGTTGACGGTGATGCGCACGGCGGTGCGCTTCAGGTTCTCGATGAGGGACAGGCGGACCATGACGGGAACGGCCCACAATTCACCCAGGGTGAGCGGCGTCACCTTCTGATAGGCGGCCAGGAGGGTGCTCAGGTTGCCTTCGTCGATTCGTCCGTCAGCGTGACGGATGAGCTCGTTGACGACGGCGTAAGTCCTGGGCAATCCCGCCTCCGGGCCGGAACGAAGCCGGGGAAGCTCGCGGCTGTACGAGCGGGGCAGGTGGCGCCGGGCAATGTGTATCTGTTCTTCAATCAGGTAAAAATTGTCGAGCAGCCATTTTCCCGCCGGAGTCACGCTCTGCTTGGAATATTCTCCGGCTGAGAGCAACCGGCAGGCGGCCGACAGTTTTTTTTCGTTTTCCGCCAGCCGGGCCAGGAGTTTGTCCCGACGGGGCCGCAAGTCCAATTCATGAAGCCGGGCCATCGATTGGCCGTACTTTTCCAGCTGGTCGATGCTCCACAAATCGGCGGGCAAAGGATAGGCGGTCGGTTCATTTTCGATTGGAAAAGACATCGGAATCGTTTTCGCATCATCCCCGGACCGGCGGCGGGATAATTTTTTTTTCAAAAGGCCGTCTTTCGTTATTTACAATGCGGCTGTCCGACGACTGCGATTTTTGGGCACCTTCGATCGAACGGCTCACTCGCTCTTGGAATGGCTGGCAGGCCGGAAGCGAGTGAAATATTAATATCTTCTGTCGTTGAAATTTCTTCTGGGTCGGTCCTCGGGCGGCCGGGCCTCGTCCACCTTGATGCTGCGGCCGTCGAATTCGGTGCCGTTGAGCGCGTTTTTCGCGGCTTCGGCCTCGGCCTCGCTCGACATTTCCACGAAACCGAAACCCTTGCCCTCGATGATCTTCACCGAAGTGACCGTGCCGTGGGCGGCGAAAAGACCCTGCAGTTTCTCGTTCGTCGTCGCGTAATTGAGATTTCCGACGTACAATTTGTTACCTTTCATGCAAACCTCCGTAGGGACTGTCCAATAATAGTTTCTTCTAAGAGAGCACAAGATAACAAATCCGTCTCGCTTAAAAAAACCTTACTAAACATCATCCTGGCCGATGTCTCTCGGCGTTTATGACTTTTTTTAGTTTTCTGCCAGCCATTTCAACGAGCGGACGTCGGCACGGGCGTGCCCGCGCGTCTTTCCGTTCGATTTGTCACTGAATAAGGGCGATTATCGACGCCACTATATACCTTTTTCAGCCAGAGAACAAGCTTTTTTGGAAAAAAAGCGGTGTGCGTCGATCACCGCCGGTTTTGAGTTCGCCGCCTAGGCTGAAATCTCCTTACGGGCGCCCTGGTATTCGAGGACCAGGCCGCCCGGGGAATTCCGGGAAACGACCAGGCATCCCAGGAAGGGGGGGAACCCGATGTCCTCATGCCGCAGGTTCAGGTAGTGTTCCAGAATGAGCATGATGTTCCAATCGTGGGTGACGTCGACGACCAGTCCCGCCTTCCCGTCCATCTGCCGGTGGAGGTATCCCAGCTCCATGCGGGCCGCCCGCGCGGGCGGGGCGATTTTATCTTCGGGCAGGAGCCCGTCGAACCACTGGCGCATGAACCCGGGGACGCCGCTCGTTCCGATGCGCCCGTCGACATAGGACACTTCGGCCTGGACGAACCCCCCGCCCAGCCAGTCGAGCGGTCCTTCGACGACGGCGGCGCCGCCCCCGTCGAGCATGCCGCTCATGATGCGCTCCGCGGTTTGGAAACACCGCTTGATCGGGCTGTGGTACAACCGCGCCGGACCGAAACGGCCGCCCAACAGCCGGCCGAGGTCGTAGGCGTCCCGCTTCCCTTTTTCTGTAAGAAGGACGTCCATCGAGCTCTCGATGTCGGTGATCGCGAAACGCTCCGCGTGACGCATAAGCAGAACCTGCGGCCGGTCGGGGTCGAGGGCGTCTATAAAAGAATGATCCATATTCCAGCTTCTTCCGTTTGGTTATTGTAAAGGTCGGCATATTGCGGGGGCGTGTCAAGCCGGGTTGTCGGCCGTGCGGGGAAGGAAAAGAAGAAACTACGGATGAATGCGTCTATGGTTAGCGCATGTCAAGCCGCTTGAATCGATTTCTCTATTCTTTCAATCTCCTTAAGCTTTCGCGTCGTCGCTTCGTCA
>JAFGSW010000098.1 GCA_016934415.1 Spirochaetales bacterium
CGGCGGGGCTCAGGGTGACAAACGTCATGGTGAGCTTGTCGAACCATGACCGGCAATTCAGGGCCGTATCACCGGGCACCCTTCGGCAAGCTCAGGGTGACGGTTGTTTCTTCAGGCCCTCGATAAGCTCGAAGAACGTCGGGAAGGTGATGGAGACCGATTCGGCGGCGCCGATCACGGTCTCCCCCGGGCAGCAGAGCCCGGCCACGGCGAGGGCCATCACCACCCGGTGGTCGTCATGGCCGCGGACGCGCGCGCCCCGCAATCCCCCGCCCTCGATCACAAGGCCGTCGGGGAGCTCGCGGACGTTCGCGCCCATCTTGGAAAGCTCGTCGTGCATGACCTTGATCCGGTCCGTTTCCTTGAGCCGGGCCTGGGGCACGTTCACGAGCTCGGTCCTGCCTTCGGCGAAGCAGGCGGTCACGGCCAGGGCCGGCAGGGCGTCCGGCGTGGCGTTGAGATCGAGCCGCGCTCCCCTGAGCCGCCCGCCCTCGATCTCGAGCGCCGACCCGTCGGACCTGATGCGCGCTCCCATCTTCTCAAGCATGCCGACCACGGCCTTGTCCCCCTGCGGGTCCGCCATATCGAGGCCCTCGATTGTCACCCGCGCGCCCTGGATGGCCGCCAGGCAGAGGAAGAAAGTCGCCGATGAAAAGTCGCCCGGCATCTCGCGGTCGAATCCGGAGTAACCTTGCCGGCCGGGAATCGCGAAGCGGGTGAGGTCGGAGTCGTGCTCGAGCCTGACGCCCTGCCGCTTCAGCCAATCGAGCGTGATCTCGACATAGGGCTTTTCATTGAGCTCAAGCACCTCGATCTTTGAATCGCCTTGGGCGAGCGGAAGGACGAGGAGCAGGCTTGAAAGGAACTGCGAGGTCGGGCAGCGGATCGCGGTCGACCCGCCCTTGAGCGGGCCGCGGATCACGACCGGCGCGCAGCCATTGCCGCGCGTGCTGTAGGCTTCCGCGCCCAAATCCGAGAGCGCGGCGAGCAGGTTGCCGATCGGCCGTCGACGGATCTGATAGTCGCCGGTGAACACCGCCGCGCCCGTCATGAGAGCCGCGGCCGAGGCGAGAAGATAGAAACCAGTGCCGGAATTGCCGGCGTCGAGAACGTCCTCGGGCACGGCCGGTTCTCCCCCCGTACCCGTGACGAGCCAGTCGGAACCCCGCTCTTCGATCTTCGCGCCGAGCAGGCGGCACATCCCGAGGCAGGAGCGCGTGTCCGCGGAGTCGAGCGGGCGGCGGATGCGCGATTCACCCTTGGCCAGAGCGGCTATCACGAGCGCGCGAATGGTATGGGATTTTGAGGCCGGGATACGGACCTTTCCCCCGATCACGGCTCGGCTGACGGTGACTTCCATAGAATGACTGTAGCCGGGGGGTATAGAACGTGTCAAGGAAGCTCAGATTGCGGTCGCCTGTATTTGTAGAGACGCACGGCCGTGCGTCTCTACAGTTTCTTTTCGAAAAATTTCGAGCTCTTGAATTCGACGTACCCATTGTGACGATAGAAGCGGTGGGCGTCCACGCGCTCTTTGCGGGATGAAAGGCGGATGGACTTAAATCCCCGGCGGCGGACAAGGCGCTCGATTTCAACGAGGATGGCGGTGCCGAAACCCCGGCCGCGCGCGTCCCTGTCCACGAGGATCTGCATGATTTCGTAAAAGGGCTTCTTCCCCAACAGGAAGACAGGGCCGATCTGGGCGTATCCCACGAGCCCGCCCCGCTCGTCCTTCGCGAGCCAGATTTCATTGTCGCTGCCGGCGCGCATGGCGGAGATCGTCCGCGCCACGTCCTCGGCGGTCCAACGGGCGCCGTCGGACCACTGATTCATGAGACGTGTGAAAACCTCAAGGTCGTCATCGGAATACGGCTGGAGCTTGATGTTAACCGCTACACTTTTCTCCATGGGTTTTAGTGTAGCGCTCGGCGCCGATGTCGTCAACCGCCTCCGCCCTTGTTGGGCGGGGCGTCGGCGGCGGGTGTTTTGCCGCCCGCCCGGACCGGCGCGTTCTGGCGCAGACCCAGCTTTTCGGCCGCGCTTCCGTTGCGCACGGCGAGCTCCAGAAAACCGAGGCTGCCTACGTAGGCGAGGGGCAGGCCCTCGGGTGCGTCGGCGAACGTGCGCTTCACTCCGGTGAGTCTGACGCGATAGGGCTCCTTCACGAAACGCCCGCGCGCGACGAACTCAATCTCGGCGTGCGAAGGATCATCGATTTCCCCGCCCCTGATGGAAGTGATCGCGTTTCCGAAGCGGTCCAGATGCATGATGCGCCCGGCCACCGCGCGCCCGCCGGTCTTCCGGGAAAAAGCGGTTTCGAGGATGACCGGCTCCAGTTCGGGGCCCGCGAGGCGCCGATATCGTCCCCGCGCGAGAAGCGCCGCCGCGGGCGCGAATACGTCCCGGCCATGGAAGGTGGGAGATGGTTCTGTCTTCAGGAAATAAGTTTTAAGCTCACGCGCGGTGAAACCGCCGGCTGTCGACGTCCCGTCGCCCTTCAGGCGCAGGACGAGACTCGAGATTCCATTGTCGGGCGCGACAAGGAATCTCCCGCCGGCCTCCCCGACGAGCGCCTTGCGCGCGGCGCCCACGCCGGGATCCACGACGGCCAGGAAAACGGTGCCGGCGGGGAAATAATCCCAGGCTGACGCGAGCGCGTAGGCGGCCGACAGGACGTTGCCCGGCGGGATCTCGTGCGTCACGTCGACGAGCGGAATCCCGGGGACGGCGGAGAGGAGCACGCCCTTCATCGCCGCGACGTAGGCGTCACGCGCGCCGAAGTCCGTGATGATGGCGACGGCGGGGCATTTTTTAAGCATGCGTGATGATACCCGCACTTCAGCCGGAAAAGCAAGCAGGCGAAAGCCCAGGAAAAAGATCAATAAGAAATCCAGGAAACCAGGAAAGGAGAAAGCTTGTGGAAAGCGGCTTGAGCAAATGAAGGGATAAGGTGGATAAAAGGGCGATTATTTTTAGAAGAAGATCCAATACTCTTTGGTTTCCAATTTTCCTCTCTTTCCTGGATTCCTTATAAATTCTTTGGGGATGCAAGTGTAAAAATTAAAGGCATACAAAAGACGAGAATCGTCTACGCGTCTGCGCGCAGGCGGATCGTGAAGGTCGCCCCTTTGCCCGGCTCGCCGTCCGCGCTGATGGCTCCATTGTGCTTCTCGACGATTTTCTTGCAGATGGCGAGCCCGACGCCGGTGCCTTCGAATTCGCTCTTACTCACGAGTCTCTGGAAGATGCCGAAAATCCTCTCCTGGTACATCGGGTCGAAGCCGATCCCGTTGTCCGAGACCGATATGACGACGAAATCGTCCCGTCGTTCGGATTCGACTTTGACCACGGGGGGGACGCCGTTCCGGTGGTACTTGAGCGCGTTCCCGATCAAGTTCTGGAACAATTCCCTCATCTGCACGGGGTCGGCCGAGACGATCGGCATTTCACCGACCTCCACCCGCCCTTTCGTTTCATTGATCCTGACCTCCAGGTCCTGGATCACCTCCGCGATGACGGTTGTGAGGTCGATCCGCTTCATCGGTTTGGTACCCGAAGTGACGCGGGAGTACGTCAGGAGTCCGTCGATGAGCTCATTCATGCGCAGCGCCGCGTTCCGCATTCGCTGAAGGTAGTCGGAAGCGTCCGCCTCGCCCGATCCCGACTTCCCCTGGACGAGCCTGTCGCTGAACACCACGATCTTGCGGAGCGGCTCCTTCAGGTCGTGCGACGCGATGTGGGCGAAGTCCTCCAACTCGCGATTCCTGAATTCGAGGTCGATGGTGAGCGCTTTTAATGAGTCCTCCGCCGCCATGCGCATCGCGATCAGCCTGTTGATGTAATAACTCTTCGCCAGCTCCCGCGTCAGTGTCAGGTAGATCGGCTGGATCGACTTTATCTTTTCGTAAAAAATGCCCCCCGCGAAATCGCCTTGGCGGGCGGTGTTGAGGAAATTCTCCTTCCCTATCTTTTCGAAAAGAACGAAACCGAGTCCCTTTTCCTGGTACACTACGGGCAGCACGAAAAGGACATTGATATCGTGCCAATCGACTCCGCTCGGGAACAGGCGGTACGGCGGATAGACGGAGTTTTCAAGATCGCGTCGGGCGCGCCCGTCACTGATCATGGCGACGAGCCGGGCCTTGGACGCGTCCGGGGAAGCGTATTCCGCGAAAAGAAAATTGTTGATGCTGAAAAGCGGAAAGGTGCGGTAGATGACGCCGGCCAATCCGGTCGATCCGACGGTGCTCAAAAGAACCTGACCGGCTTCGGAGATTTGATCGGTTTGTTTCAGGCTGTTGAGCAGGTCCTGGTTCTTCTCTATATCCTGCAGGTCGCTGACCGCGAGACGCGCTTCGTGAAAGAAATTTTCAGCCCGCGCGATGGCCTCCGGCGACTTCAGCATGGGGGCGAACAGGCGGCGTACGAGCGTGAGCGCCTCCTGCCCGATCTTCACATTGAGTCGATGGGCCCTGCAGTAGGAAATCAATTTGTTCATTGACAACATGGCGGGGACGCCTGTTCCTTGGCGGATCACGTCGTGCGCCGAGTCCAGCAAAAATCCAATCTCGTTGCGCGGCCCGTTCCCTCCGTCCGCCGTGAAGACCGATTCCAACCGTTGTATGAAATCCTCGCGGTGCTCCATGTAATAGACATCCAGTCCGAAATTTTCCGTACCGGGGTAATTGACCGCGCCCGAGTCAGCGCGTCTCGGAAAACAGCCGCATGACTGCCGGATCATGGTTTCCGCTGGTATGTAATGTACGCGTGGCGTGCGCCCGGCCCGCCCCGAGGCTTTGATCGTCGCCAGCTCCTCCAGCGCCCGCTTTCCGATTTTATCGTAGGGCTGCTTCACCGTCGTCAGGCTCGGGATGATGCAGCTCGCGTCCATGGCGTCGTCGAAACCGGCCAGCGCGACATCGTCGGGTATGGCGAGGCCCCGTTCCTCAAGCTCCTGCTTGGCCCCGAGGGCCATAAAATCATTCGAGGCGATCAGCGCCTCGAATCGGACGCGGCGCTGATCAAGGAGCGTCCGCACCGCTTGCCTCCCCCCCTCGACATTAAAGTCCCCCTCGACGACGAGCTCGGGCGCGTACGGGATGCCCGCCTTCTCCAACTCTCCCCGAAACGCGGCGAAGCGATCGTCCGCCTCCCGGTTGCCGTGCGGACCGGTGATGAAGGCGATCGAGCGATGATGGTGGCGGGCGATGAAATGATGCGTAAGATCGGCCATGGCCGCCACATTATCCACCTCCACCCGTGAAAAACCGGGGGGGCTATTGCCGAGAAACACGATGGGGATGTCTTCAAAGCGCGTGAGGAAGCGGCCGATCTCCTCATCCGAGGCGTGATTCGCCACCGAGTTGCAGACGATGATGCCGTCGAACATCTCCCGCGTGATCAAATCGTACACGCCGTTCCGGCTCGCCAAAAAGGGGTCGTACGGGTCCCGGAGGAAGGGACCGCCGATAAATACGTACAGCTTCACGGCGGCGGCGGCGGCGGCGGAAGCGAGACCGGTGACGATCTCCTGCTGATACGTCGCGGCGTAAAAGAGGTAATCCAGTATAAAGGCTATTCTTTTCATTTCCACTCCGCCGCGTCCGTCACGGAGAGACGACGAGCGATCGACGATCGGTCACGGGTATACCCCCTTCACTTCCCTAAGCTTAGTCGACGCCTCCCGTGAATGCAAGCAACCTCATCGCCCCGCCCGGCCGGGAAGCCATGAAGGAGGAGGACCCCTCAGGAAGCCAAGAAGAGCAGGAATCCAAGAAAAGAGAAGGGAGACAGAAAAAAAACAATCAAACGTGCCACCCGTCAGCGCGCGAACGGATGTTGAAGGCGTCAGGGTTGACACGAGAGAAAGCTTTCCGCATCCTGGTCATATCGCCCGGCCGCGGACCCGGGCGGGGAAGGACGTGCCATGTCGAAATCGCATCGCGACCTGCTCCTCGCCATGCAGGCGAACGAAATCACCGAGCACCGGATTTATTCCAGGCTCGCCAAGTCGATCAAGGATCCAGCCAACCGGAGAATCATCGCCCGGATCGCGGTGGACGAGATGCGCCACTACGGCAGGCTCAAGGCGGTCACCGGCGAAGACGTCAAGCCGCGGCGGCTCAGGGCGGCGTTCTACTATTTTGTATCGCGCGTATTCGGCCTGTCCTTCGGCCTCAAACTCATGGAGAAGGGCGAGCGGCTCGCCTCCCGGGCCTACCGCACCCTCTCCCGCAAGACGAAGATCCTCGCCTCCTTCAGCCTGGACGAGCAGCGTCACGAAAAAGCGCTCCTCGGCGTCCTGTCGGAGGAGCGGCTTGAGTACGCGGGCTCCATCATTCTCGGCATGAACGACGCGCTCGTCGAGCTCACCGGCGCCCTGGCCGGCTTCACGCTCGCGCTGCGGGAGAACTACATCATCGCCATGGCCGGAATCGTCACCGGTTTCGCCGCCTCCCTCTCTATGGCCGCCTCCGGGTACCTCGCCTCCAAGGAGGAAGCAGGGCAAAACACGCGGAAAAAACCTCTCAAGGCGGCGAGCTATACCGGCGTCACCTATTTGGCGACCGTCGCCCTGCTCGTTCTGCCTTTCCTCCTGAGCGGGAAAGGGGGAAACCCTTTTCTCTCGCTTGCCGTCACCCTTGCCGTCGCCATCGCCATCATCTTCCTCTTCACCTTCTACATCGCCACGGCCAAGGGCATTCCCTTTTTCCGGCGGTTCCTTGAAATGGCGATCATTTCCTTCAGCGTGGCCGCGGTCAGTTTCCTCGCCGGGTGGCTCCTGAAGAACCTGGGACTCGGCGGGGAATAGCCGTCTCGACCGTCGCCTCCCGACGAAAAAGAAGAGGCTGCCCTTTCGGGACAGCCTCCGGTGATATCGAGTTTGTGAATCGATCTATTTCACGAACTTCCACATCTGATTTTTCTTCGAACCGGGATCCGCGCCCTTTTGCTTGAAAAGCTCGGACAACGTCACGAACGTATACCCCCGCTTCTTCAATTCGGGAATGATGATGTCGAGGGCTTCCGGGGTCGGGTGCGGGGCGGGCTGTTGGTCGTGCAGCAGGATGATGGCGCCGTCCGACATCCCCATCAAAACCGATTTGGCCCGGCTTTCCGCCGTGGTCTTCTGGTCCCAGTCGTACCCAAGCACGCCTTCGCAGAACGGCCTGCTGATGGCGCCGTACATCATGGCGCTGGTCGAGAGGTTTGGCGGCCGGAAGAATTTGGGCGTCCGGCCCGTGAACTTCTTGATGGCGGCGTCCGTCTTGTCCACCGATTCCCTCACTTGTTCCGCGGTCATTTTGGCCATATCGGATTCGCTCCAAGAATGATTGCCGAATTCGCAACCCAACTTCACCTGGCGCTCCATCACGGCCTTGGTCTGATCGTTCACTTTCCTTCCGATAAGGAAAAACGTGGCGGGAACGTTGTACTTTTCGAGCTTGTCGAGCACCTTCGGCGTCATGACCGCGTCCGGTCCGTCGTCGAAAGTGAGCGCGCAGAGCTTGGGAACGTTCGGGTCCATGCTCGGCGACAGCTTCTGGTCCTGGGCGGCGACGGGCTCCTTCTGCGGCGCCGCGCCGGTCGCGCAACCGGTCATGATCAACGTCAATGCCAGCAGCACATAGATAGTTTTCCTCATACTCTCCTCCTATAAATAGGTCGATTGGCTGGACATTTTTTTAGATAGACCATAAGCATAACCGCAATCGGTCGTTCTTTCAAGGGTTCGCGGCGTCGTTTGAAAGACGGCCCGCGGACTGGAGAAAAGACAATGAGGAGTCCATGGATCCGGCTGGAACGAGGACGCATTTTTCCCGGCCGGTCCGCAGCCTGTTGTCGGGATACGTATTCGCTCAGGCGTGACGCCGGCTGCCGTCGTGCGTTCACCTGCGCGCGGAGCGAGCGAGGAGAAAAGCGCCGCAGCGACGGAGCCCGTACCCGGGAGCGAGATACGCCTCCGCTCCTTGCTTTTGCAGCCGCCCTGCCTTAAACTTGAATTCATCACAGGGTGCTTTACCCGGCACATGCGGGGCAGCAAGCGTGTTCGGCCGCTCTTCTATAAGATTAAAAATCGCCTTCATCGTATGCGCGGTCTTTCTCCTGACGCTGGTTGCTTATACGCTGGTTCTGGAACCGGTCCTCTTCCGGGAAGGCGTCGATGAAGCGGCGCAGAACCAGCTCGTTCTGACGGAAGCGATCGCCCGCTCGATCGATTTCGTCTTCCGGCAGGGGAAAAAAGAATTGGAGTCGGTCGCTCGCCTGCCGGGCGTCGTTTCGATGGAGAAACGCCGCCTCGACGAGACGCTCGCCCTGGCGAACGCCACCACCCAGTTTTACAATTATTTCTTCGTCCTGGACACGCAGGCGCGATGGGTTTCCTACCCGCTGGAGCCGCGGCTGATCAATGACCGGATCCCGCCCGAAAACATGGTTTGGGTTGATGACACGTTTTCACGGAATGAGACCGTGTTTGTCAACGTGGTGCAATCGAAGGTGCACACGCTGGTAAGCGGTTTTTCAACGCCGATCAGGAACGCCGGCGGCGTGACGGTCGGCCTCCTGCGCGGCGTACTCGTCGTGTCCGACGAAAACACCGCGGGCGACATCATCAAGGACCTGAAAATCGGCGAACACGGCTTCGCCTTTCTCACGACGGCCAACGGCCTGCTGTTGTCCCATCCGAACATCGCCATGGCCTACGAACGATTTTCGGAATACGATTTCACCGAATACCCGCCCGTGCAACGGCTGGCGCGCGGCGAAAGCGGCGTCATGGAGTATCCTCACGAGGGGGAGACGCGGGTCGCGGCATATTGGCCGGTCGCGACCACGGGTTGGGGGGTGGTCGTCGAGCAGCCGAAGAGCGACATTGACGCCGTCGTCCGGCGCAGCACCGGCCGCTTCACCTACATTCTCGTCGGTCTCTTTTCGGTTTTTTTCGCGGTCTTCATGTTCGTCTTCCACCGCTCCCTGCAGCCGCTTTCGGGGCTGCTCGCGCAGATCAAAACCGGCTCATTCTCCCGGACGGACCGTTTCCCCAAAAACGAAATCGGCACGCTCGCAAAGGGATTCAAGTCGCTGTTCGAGGCGCTCTACCGGTCGCGCGAGGAAACGAGGGAACGGACGGCGTACATACAATCCATTTATGAGGCCACTCGCTACGTCGCCTTCGTCGCCGGCGACTTCCGGGACGGCGGGGTGCTCATCCGGGAATTCAGCCGGGGCGCGGAAATGCTCTTCGGGTACGCCAAGTCCGAGGTGCTGGACCGGCCGCTCTCCATTCTGCACCCGGGGGCCGCGGGGGATGTTCTTTCGGGGCGAATCGAGGCGACGCGGACCGCCGGCGAAACTTTCTCGTGCGACGCCGAGTTGGCGCGCAAGTCCGGGGAGACGTTTCCCGCGTTCATCACCATTCAACCGGTCGTGAACGAGCACGGCGTGACGACCGGCCTGCTCGAGGTCGCACTCGACATGACCGAACGCAGGCGGATGGAGCGGGAAAAGGCCCTTCTCGAGGAGCGGTATCATCAAGCCCAGAAAATGGAATCCATCGGCCGGCTTGTCGGCGGCGTGGCGCATGATCTCAACAACCTGTTGACGCCCGTCCTCGGTTACGGGGAGATATTGATCGAGAACTTCCCCCCCGAAGACCCGCGCAGGATTTCGGCGGAAGAAGTGGTCGCCGCGGGAACGCGCGCCCGCGACCTCGTGCGGCAGCTTCTGACCTTCGGCCGAAAGCTGCCGCACGACTACGCGCAGGTCGACCTCAACCGGATCATTTCTGATTTCCAGAATTTGCTGCGGCACACGATCCGGGAAAACATCGAAATCAAGATTTCCGCCGGGCCGGGAATCCTGCCGATCATGGCTGATGCCGTTCAGATAGAACAAGTGATCATGAACCTGGCGATCAACGCCGCGGACTCAATGATCGACGGAGGCCGGCTGACCATCGCCACCTCCGCCGTCGAATTGGATGAGGCGGCCGCGGCGCGCCTTCCCGGTTTGGTTCCGGGTGAATACGCGCTGCTTTCGGTGAGCGACACCGGCGCCGGAATGGATGAGGAAACGATCAAGCACGTGTTCGATCCGTTTTTCACCACGAAAGGGCGCCAGAACACCGGACTCGGATTGACAACCGTCTACGGCATCGTCACCCAGCACGGCGGGCTGGTGGAAGCGCAGAGCGAACCGGGCCGGGGCACCGTGTTCAGGGTATACCTTCCCGTCAATGAAACCGTGCAGCGCAGGGAACCGGAGCCTGACCGTGAGCCGGCGAGCGACGGGGGGTCCGAAACCATCCTTGTGGCGGAAGACAACGAGCACGTGCGCCGGCTGGTGCGGAATATTCTCACGAGAAAGGGCTACACGGTGCTGGCGGCCGAGAGCGGCGAGGACGCACTCACGGTGCTGGACCGGCACCGTGGGCCGATACATCTGCTTCTCACCGACGTAATCCTGCGGGGAATGAACGGCCGGGAATTGTGCTCGCAGGTGAGGGATAGGCTGCCGGCCGTTCCCGTGCTGTACATGTCCGGTTACACCGATGACATCCTTTCGGACCGGAGAGAATGCGGGGAAAATGAAGCGTTCATCCAGAAACCGTTTTCCGCCGAAGCGATAACGAAACTGGTCGGGCAGCTTTTGCGCCGGAAGCCGAAATGACGGCGCCCGGCTTCCCGCTCCCCCTCATCGACATCGGCTGCAACCTCCTCCACCCGTCCTTTAACTCCGACCGCACAGAGGTCCTCGAGCGGGCGCACGCGGCCGGCGTACGAATTCTCGTGGTGACCGGCACCTCGGCCGCATCCAGCCGGGAAGCGGCGGACTTCGCGGGTTCCAGACCAGGGATTCTTTACGCCACGGCCGGCGTGCATCCCCACGACGCCCGTCATTTCGGGCCCGGCACGCTCGCGGAGCTCGAAGCACTCGCCGGCCGGCCCGAAGTGGTCGCCGTGGGAGAGTGCGGCCTGGACTTCAACCGCGATTTCTCGCCGCGTCCCGCCCAGGAGCGCGCCTTCGAGCTCCAGCTCGAGCTCGCCGCACGCGTCGGCAAACCGCTTTTCATGCACGAGCGCGGCGCCCACGCCCGGTTCGTCGACATCCTTCGGAGCTTTCACGGCCGGATCGGCCGGTGCGTGGTCCACTGCTTCACCGGCACGGCCGAGGAGGCGTCCCTGTACCTCGACCTCGGTCTCCACATCGGGATCACGGGCTGGATCTGCGACGAACGGCGCGGCAGGCATCTGGCGGAGGTCGTCCGCCATATTCCGCTCGACCGGCTCATGCTCGAGACCGACGCTCCTTTCCTCGTCCCCCGCACCCTTCCCTCCCGCCCGAGCCGCAACGAGCCGGCGTTCCTGCCCGAGGTTCTGCGCGTCACGGCCGCCGCCCTCGACAGGAACGAAGCCGAAGTGGCCGAGGCGACCACGCGCACCGCGGGAAAATTCTTCGGGATCGGCGTGTCGTGAGGACCGTATTGTAGAGACGCACGGCCGTGCGTCTCTACGATGACGGCCCAAGAATTGTGTTTTCCCGGCGGCAATTCACCCCCCGTAATTCCCCACCGCCGGGCGGGCGAGACGCCCGCCCGGCCCGGTTCCCCTCCCCGCCATATTGCATTTTGGCCATCCCCGGATTACAATCTCCGCGTGGTGATGATATGAAGTCGATTTTTCCCGCCGCCCTCTCGCTTGTTCTCCTCCTCTCCTGCGCCGACGACAAAAAGCTCTTCCACGCGACGGTGGCCGAGGTTAAAGCCTCGAGCTTCGTCGTGGAGAGCGTCCTCGCCTACGGCCGGTATCACCCGCTTCAGGCCCTCGACGGCGATCCCCTCACCGCCTGGAACGAGGGCGCCAAAGGTCCCGGAATCGGCGAGTGGATTGAGATCGATTTCGAGAAGCCCGTCAAGGCCGATGAAATCAGGCTCATGCCCGGATACTACGACCCGGCGTGGTACAAGCAGAACAACCGCATCAAAAGCCTGGAGATCGCGCTTGACGGGAAGACGATGACCGCCGCCCTCACCGACGGCATGGACGAGAAAACGATCGCGCTGAATAACGAGGCCGCTTTTTCAAGGATGAGATACACGATCACAGGCGTCCATAAAGGAACGAAGTACGACGATACTTGTCTGTCGGAAATCGACTTCTACTTGCACAAGCGGAAGATCGAGCTCAATACCGAAGCGCCTAAGGCGAAGCTGGCCGCGGATGACAAGCAAGCCCAGATCGCCTCCAAGGATTCACCGATGGGGAAGATGATCGTAGCAACCGATTATATGACTTCCCTTCCATATACAGAATATTACTTCGACGATTTTACATATGTAGAAATCCTTTATTCAGCCCATGGCAGTATTTATTTTTCAAAGATAATAGGGAAATGGAGTATATCTACTGATTATCAAATTGAAATAAAAATGTTCTATAAATGTCAAATTATAGGAAGCGGAAAATGTTTCGGAGCAGGAACGGAACTGGGCAATCTTTTTGAAAATTATAAATATGAAGTAAGAAATATCCAAAAGACGGCCAAAATAAATTGGATGAAAACAAGAGAAGATATCGAAAATCAACCGGAAGACTATTTATTCCGTGAATCAATTAAAAAAATCGGCAGCGTATCGGAGCAACTAAAATCCCCTAAAAAGACGATCGATATCGAAGAAACGATAAAGAATTTGGAAGCTTCTTTCAAAAAATACGCGGAATCAAGCCCCGAGAGATTGTATTAGGGCATTGATAAAAACCTCTGAGATTTCGGATGGATTTTATAGGAATATGTTTTGAAAAAAACAATTTTGGTTTTTAGCTCAATATTATCAATATTCCTCCTCCTCTCCTGCACCGGCGGCCGGCCCGCGGCCGGGACCGATCGATCCCCCGCCCAAGGAGGCCCCATGGCAAAAAGTATCGCCTTCGTCTACTCCCCGGAGTACACCATCGAGCTCGGCGGAATCGAGCGGTACCACCCGTTCGACACGAGCAAGTACCAGACCGTGCGCGACGACCTTATCGCGAGCGGCGCGGCGCGGGCCGAAGACTTCGTCGCCCCGGCCGAGGCGACCGTAGACGATCTCCTCCTCGCCCACACGCGCGCCTACCTCAACTCGCTCGCCGACCCCCTCACCACGGCGCGCATCGCCGAGGTGAACGAGGTCGCCTACTTTCCCGCGGCCATGATCGACAAGGGGCTTTACCGGCCCATGCGCTTCGCGGCCGGCGGCACGATCCTGGGCGCTCGGCTCGCGCTCGAACGGGGCGCGGCCGTCAACCTCTCGGGCGGCTTTCACCACGCCAAGCGCGACTCGGGCGGGGGCTTCTGCTATTATTCGGACATTGCGATCGCGATCGAGCGCGCCTGGCGCGACCGGCCGGACCTGAAGGTCCTCGTCGTCGACCTGGACGCGCACCAGGGAAACGGGTACGAATCGATCTTCGCCGACGACCGTCGCATCGGCGTTTTCGACGTTTACAATCGGGATATTTTCCCCGAGGACAAGCCGGCGGAAAAGTTCATCGACTTCCCCCACCCGATCCGCTCCGGTACGGACACCGCCGCCTACCTGGCGCTCGTCGCCAGGGAGCTCCCGCCGGTCCTCGACTCATTCCGGCCCGGGCTCGTCGTCTACATCGCGGGCACGGACGTCTTCGAAGCCGATCCCCTGGGCAAGCTCGCCATGAGCGCGGACGGCATCGTCCGCCGCGACGAGTTCGTCTTCCGCGAGGCGCGCGTCCGCGGCGTCCCGTTCCTCATGCTCCTGGGCGGCGGCTACACCACCGACAGCGGCCCGATCATCGCCCGCTCGCTTGAAAACCTGCTGCGCGTCGACATGCGGCCCGCTCCTTGAAGCGGGATCTTCTCTATTAAACCCTCCTCCCCGAGGAATTTATCAGGAACCCAGGAAGGGCAGGAAACCAGGAAGAAGAAAAGAGAGAAAAAAACTAAAGATGAAAGTTGAGAAAGAAATAAAAAAACCAGAAAAATGATAAAATGTAAAAGCCCTCATGTAATGAAAAACCAGGATTTCTTTTTTTACTTTTTCTTTATAATCTTTTTCCCATTCCTCTCCTTTTCCTGGTTTCCTGCCTCTCCTGGGTTCCTGATAAATTCTTCAGGAAGTTGATCCCGCGTAAATCAAATCTTCTCCTGGCGTTTGTCGGCGGCGAAGGCGAGAAGAGCGAACAGAATCATCCCGCCCGCCAGCATCACCTCGGCGCCGGTGAGGGCGCCGATGCCGGAGACGTCGGCCCAGAAGCCGATCGCCGCCGGAAAGAAGGAACTGCCCAGCACGCCGAAGACCGAGAGGAAGCCGGCCACCTGCCCGGACGAGGACGGGAACTTGTGGGAGGCGAGCGCCACGAGCGTCGGGTAGAGACAGGCGATGATGAAGCCCAGGGCGAGCACCAGGCCGAAATCGACGAGCGGGTCCGGCACGAGGAACCAGACGACGAGGACCGCGAGCGCGAGTCCCATGGCAAGCGTTAGGAGGAGGCGGAAGCCCCACCGGTCGGCCAAAAACTGCATGGTGAAACGCCCTGCCGAAAAGGTGAGCCAGAAGAGGCTGGTGACGATTTCCGGGGGTACGAGCCGGGCGAGCGGAAGATCGGCCCAGTACGACGGGAACCAGCCGCCCACGCCCCATTCGACGCCGCAGTACAGGCAGAGGGCGAGCGCGGTGAGCCAGAGCAGGGGACGCCGGTACACGCTGAACCGTTTGACCGCACCGGCCGGGGGAGAAGCGGGCAGGCGCGTGAAGGCGAGGACGGCAATGACCGCGGCGGGCAGCGCCGCGAGCAGGCCGAACGCCCAGCGCCAGGCGACCGATGCGCCGAAGGGGGAGGCGCGGAGAGCGAAGGCGACGAGCGGGCCGACGACGGCGCCCGCGCCGAAGAAGAAGTGCAGCCGGTTCAGGGCTTTGCCCTTCCCCTCTAGATGAGAATCGATGCACAGCGTGTTCATACCGATTTCGAAGGCGGCGACACCCATGCCGATGAGGACGTTGCCCGCGGCGAGGACGGGGAAATCAGGCGCACAGGCGCAGACGAGGAGTCCGGCCGCGAAGGCGGCGCTCCCGGCGAGGAGAAGCCGGCGCTTCTCGAGCACGTGGAGGAGAAGACTCGAGAGGAGGAGCACGGCGATCGAGCCGACGGATTGCGCCGGAAAGATCAATCCGGCCGTCCCGTACGACAGGCCCAGGTCTTCGCGGATGACGGGGATGAGAGGGCCGATCAGGCTCAAGACGACGCCGATCGTGAAGAAACCGAAGTACTGGAGAAAAACGACGCGGAACGGAGGACGATGAGACTGCATGACGATGAAGATTCCTTTCTCGGAGCCCGGCCGCGGTTTGAATACCGGAGCGGGTGAACACTCCACGCTACCGCATCCCGGCCTTCTCGGCAATGGGGAAACATGAATTTTCCGGGGCGGCGCGGCATTTAATCCGACGAAAGACTTTCAAAAACCGGCGCTTCTGATTATACTTAAGGTGACGCGGCGAACGAACGCCGTTGCCCGCCATCGCAGGACGAAAATAAAATAACGGCCCCGCGTCGGGAGTCGATGGAACATGCAACCGGAAGATTCGGCAAATTCATTTCTGGACGCGGTCAGTAAGGGATTGCAGCACTCACCGGCCCAGGTTCAGCTCTTGATAATCGTGGTGTGCGTCGCGCTCTTCGTTCTCCTCGTTTCCTCCCTTTTTTTCTTCGTCCGCGGCCGAAGGCGCCGCCTGGCGGCGGCCCGGCGCCGCTACGGCGAAATCCTCATGCAGCGCGGCCTCACTCCGGCCGACCAGGCGCTCATGACCCGTCTCGAGCGGTACTTCGAGCACGACAAAAGCCGGCTCCCCGAGCTTGCCCACAATCCCTCCTATTTCAACGCCGCCGCGCGCAGGATGAGGGAAGCCGAGCCGGAGACGGAGGAGCAGCTCGCCCGGCTGCGCTACAAGCTCAAGCTCATCTTCAAGAACGCCTTTCAGACGCCGCACTCCACCACCGAGCTCACGCCGGGCATGGCGGTGTATCTCACCCTGAACGGCCGTTCGGATTACGACGCCATGATCTCGGACGTCCAGGACTCGGGCTTTTTCATCAAATCCGCCCTGCCCGCCCGCCCCGGGGACGAAGCCTTCCTGGAGCTGCGCTCGCACGCCGGCGTCTTCCGGTTTCGAACGCACATCCGGGAAATCGAGAACGGGTTCTTCGTGTTCGCCCACACGGAGGATATCCTCCAGACCCAAAACCGCCGCTTTTACCGCAAGCACCTGAACCTGCCCGTCACCGTCGTCCGCGCAAGCAGCCGCGAATCCGCCAACACCAACGCCCTGGACTTGAGCGGCGGCGGGGCCAAGCTGCACGATCCCGGCTTCGGATTTACGGAGGACGAGACGGTCACCATCGTCGTTTACCTCGACCGGACGGAGCGCGTCACGATCAAGGCCCGCGTCCTCCGTCTCGATCAGAGAGAATCCACGGTGAGCCTGGCCTTTGAAAACATCAATGACGTCCTGCGCGACAAGCTCGTCAAGCTGGCGCGCTAGCAAGTTGTTGAAAAAGTTGAGCTTTTTCAACAACCTGCTCATGAAATTGCCGGAGCCTATATTGTGTATCCGAAATTGAGCAAAAATCGGCCGAAAAAAAATATAAAATCGCTCCGCTTTGGTTCCGGCAATTTCTGGTCTACGTCTATGGAAGCTGTTGAAAAACCGCTTTCGGTTTTTCAACAGCCTGATAGGCGGTTCTTTCCGGACGGAATTGCCGTGAAACAAGCCGGAAATGATATAGACTGTTATCGGACAAGCGGCCGGCGCGAAACGCGGCCGGGCTGCAGAGGTGAAATACAAGGAGGCCGTTTCATGTTGAGTGGCGGATACCGAATCGCGAAAAGAATCACATTCATCTGCATCGCGCTTTTATTTGTCCCGACCGGCGTCGCCTTCAGCCAGGCCGGCTGGAAGGCGATTGAGGACAAGGGTTTTTCGTTCAAGCACCCCAGCGACTGGCTCATCGTCGATCTGGGCGGTGCGGATTATGGAGGAACACAGGGCTACCTCAAGGCCTTGAGCCCTCCCAGTGAGGCCAATTTCGCCATTGTCATTTTAACTTACCCTAAATTTTCCATTGACCTAAAAAGTCTCAATATGACATACAAGGAATACATGAAATCCTTCTTCGAAGATTTCCTTAAAGAAGGAAAATTTGAAGACAATAAAATCGAGGAGATCGACGGCCGGCTTCAAAAGGGGGAGGTGCCGGGCTTCATGGTCATGGAGGAGAAAAGCGAGGAGAGCGTCAGGGCCGCCATGATCTGCGGCGACCTCGTGAAAGGCAACGCGGCCATCCTCCTAGTCACGATGAACCTGCCGGCCGACGAACCGGAGACCGGCAAGCTCTACCTCGACCAGGCGGAACAAATCATGGCCTCGTTCGCGTTTCCGGAATGAACGCCCGGAATAAAAAAGGTTCCCATCCTCGCCGGAAACCGGCCCGGAAGGGAACCGTCGTTTATAAATCTCGCTTTCTCAGCTTTGTCCTCACTCGTTCTTCTTCGGTTTCTTTTTCAACTTTTCCAATTCGCGCTTCTGCTTGTTGTCCAGCACGCGTTTGTCCCGGGCCTCGATCTCATTGAGTCGTTTCTTCTCCTCATCGACGGCCTTTCGGTCAACCACCTTCCCCCTGGAGCCCGAGCGGGGCTGTATCTTTTCAGGCGGCGCCTGGATCTCGCGCTTCCGCCCGTTGTAGTAATCCGAAAATCGCCTGTTTTCCCTTTCCTGTCTCCGCCTCACCTCGTCCGATGAGACCGGCTTGCGCTTGTCGGGCAGGTCGCGGGGGACGACGGTGCGCTTGTTCGTCACCGTCGGCTTGAAAAAGGGATGCGTGCCATTGGTCGGGCGGCCGACGCCGCGGCGGCCCGAATCGACGACCCGCACTCTCGGTATTTTTTTGCCCCAGTATCTCTCGGCGTCCTTGATCGGGAATCCGGAATTGAAAATTCTCCGGTTGACGGTCGTGTAGCGGGTGATATTCCGCGTCCGGCGCACGTACTCGACGTTTCGGTAGGGGTGGAGGACGTAGATTTTCACGGACGGGGCGGTGAACCAGCGCGGCTCGACGAAAATCCACCACGTCCAGTAGATGCCGGTCTCCAGGTTGAACGTCCCGACGACCAGGCCCCTTCCGGTCGACCAGCCGACGGCGGGCGGAAGCGGCGCCCAACCGACATACCCGTCGCCGTAACGCCAGGCGACCCAGGCCGGCCCCCAGTCGGTGCCGGGCACCCAGATCCAGCCGTAATCGTCGTCAAACGTCCACCGGCCGTAATGATAGACGGCCCAGGCCCACGGCTCTTCGGAATCGAACGCCCAGCCGTAATCGGTATAGACCCAGCGGCCCTCCTGGTACGGTTTCCAGCCCACCTCCACGTCGCCCGGAGTCCAGACCCAACCGTAGGAAGCGACCTCGACCCACTCGCCGTAGGGAGCCAACTCATTGTAGAAATAATCGAAGTCGATATCGTCGGCCGTCGCCAAGGACGCCGAAACAAACGCCAGCACTCCCAGAAACAAAATCTTTTTCATCATCTTCGAACCTCCTGCAGCTTCGTTCGCGTTGTCCGCCGTCGGCTTGCGAAAAGCGGGCGAACGGGGCCGTGCGCCGACCGTTACCCCCGGCGTTCTTTTCACGAATGCCGCCGACTGACACTCTACTCAATAAAGTAGCGCGCCCGTCTGCGACCGGCCATCGGATTAATGGTTTTTTAAGAAATGCGCCTCCCGGGGAATTTATAAGGAAACCAGGAAAGGCAGGAAACCAAGAAAGGGAAAAAATATCAGGAAAAAAATTATAATAAAATTCATGTTTCCTTTTTTTTCTTCTTTACCCTTTCCTGGTTTCCTGTTTTTCCTGGCTTCTTTAGAAAATTCTCTCATTTCGCGCCGCCCGACAATGCAACGCAATGGTGTTGAAAAATCGGTTTCCCGGCACTATGCTTTGCCTCAGGCCGCGAAGACGCGGCGCTTCGTGCAGAGCGCCGCGCCGGTACCGGAGGGACAATGGATCACACCGCCAGACCGATGAATCAGCGGACTTCGATTTCGCTGAATGGGAAGTGGGACTTCAAACCGCACGGCCGGCCCGCATCCGCCATTGACGTCCCCGATTTCTGGGACGCGCATCCCGAGTTCTCCGGCGTCGACCGGGCTGTGTACGAGCGGGACATCGTCGTTCCCGACGCCGAGGAATGGCGGTCGAAAATCGTGCGGGTCGAATTCGAAGGCGTCAATTTTTTAGCCGCCGTGTCCGCGGACGGGCGCCCGCTCGCGCGCCACGTCGGGGGCTGGATCCCGTTCGACGTCGACGTCACGCCGTTCGCCCGGCCCGGCGGGAAATTCCGGCTCGCGGTCGAAGTCGAGGGAGGGAACCGCGAGCCCATCGTCGACGCGGCGGGCGGCCCGCGTTGGGCCGATCGGCTTCTACGGCCACAAGAACCGGTGGGGAATCGTCTTCGATGTCCGGCTCAAAGCCTACGGCGTGACGAACGCGCGTGACGTCTTCATCACAACCTCATTTCGGAACAAACGTCTGGCGGCCTCGTTCGAGATCGATAACTCAGGCGAGAAGGCGATGACGATCCGCCTCGCGGCCCGGGTCGCGCCGGCCGTCCGGCCGGCCGAAACCTGCATCGAGCTCCGCTCCGATCCCCTGACGATCGAGGCGGGGAGCGCCGCGTCCGTCGATCTCGCCGCGGGCTGGCCGGCGCCGCGGCTCTGGTCGCCCGACGATCCGGCGCTCTACGTCCTCGACACCGAGGTCGTCGACGCGCGGACGGGGAAAGTCGTCGACCGGCGGCGCGACCGCTTCGGCTTCCGCGAAATCTGGACCGAGGGCAACCGGCTCCTTCTGAACGGCCGCCGCCTGACGATCATGGGCGCCAATATCGTCCAGCACAGCGAGTTCCACGACAATCAGCGCTTCCACTTCATCACGCGCGCGACCTGGCACCGGACGATCGACCGCCTCTTCGATCTCAACCTGCGGACCGTCCGCTTCCACATGCAGCCCGCGCCGCCCTTCGTTCTCGACGCGGCCGACGAGCGGGGTCTGCTCGTCATCGACGAGGCGGCCGTCTATGCCCGGGACTACATCCTCTCGGTCGACATCCCGGCCTACCTTGAGAATTGCCGGACGTGGATCGGGCCGTGGGTGCGGGCCCGCCGCAACCACCCGAGCGTCATCCTCTGGAACGCGACGAACGAGATGGCTCTGCCTGAGTTTTCCCGCATGACGGGAAGCGATCTCAAGACGCTCGGGGACGGGATCCGGAAACACGACACAACCCGGCCGGTCAACTACGACGGCGACGGCGACGTGGGCGACGCCCTCGTCAACCTCCATTACCCGGAGACGTACTTGAACACAGCCTCGGGCTCGATCTACTCCTGGGCTTCCCTGGTGCGGCCGGACAAGCCGACCGGCGTCGGCGAATTCTTCACGCATTACGGCCCGAACGGCCGCGCCAACCAGTGGTGGCAGGGCACCTAGGCGCGGGGCATGCGCTACGTCGGTTTCGCCGACATCCGCCCGTACCGGCACGACTGGGCCCTGCTCAGACCGGACGACACCCCGTGCATCGCCAATCTCAGGAACAGCCTCTCGCCCGTCGCCCTGTTCGACAAGGAATACGACGATCTGGGCATCGATCCCCTGGTGAACGGCAATTACCCGCTCCTCGTCCCGGGAGAGACCGCGCACCGCACTCTCGTCCTTTACAATTGCGACTTTTCGGGAGAAGCCGTCGACGTCGAGGTGCTGGTCAAATCCTCGGAGATGTTCCGGGCGCTGTACCATTACGCCGGAGACCGGGCCCCCGTCCAGAGAGTGCTCGCCCGCGGGACCGCGACCTATCTGGTCGAGCCGGGCGAACACGTCGACATCCCCTACTCGTTCGAGATCCCGCGGACGACCGTGGAGTTCGCCGACTCCTTCGATGTGGAGCTCATCGCGCGAAAGAACGGCGCGGTCAGGTTCCGGGAGACGAAACGGTTCAGCATCCGGAAAAATGCCTTTAAGGCGGAGATATCCCCGGTCGTGACCTTGGGCGGGACGGTGAAGCCGCGGTCCTGAGTCGACTTTTTCCCCGAAGGGGGAACCACTGATAACACCGATAGGTATCTCACAACGCAGTTTCCAGTGACTGAGGACACTGATGAGCAAGGAGAAGGAAAACTACGGATAAACGCGGATGGAAAAGTGGGAGGAAAAGCCGAGGCTCATCTTCCCGAAAAAAACGAATCATCCTCCGGTCCTTCGATTGACAGCCGGAGCCCACCTGCCTATAGTTTGTTTTCCATCCCTATCCCGGAGGCCGACATGATCGCCCGTCAACGCATCCTCTTGTGTATCGCGCTGTGCCTGTTCGCGCTCGCGCCACTGGCGGCGCAGGAGAAGCCGGCCGCTCCGGCCGCCACGCCCGCCCTGTTCCGGCTCGAAGCGGAAAAAACCGTCATGTACTTCTTCGGTTCGGTGCACGTGGGCTCGCCGGACATGTATCCCCTGCCCGCGGCGGTCATGGACGCGTTCGCGGCCTCTGACTCGCTCGTCGTGGAGGTGAACGTCAAGGCCGTGCCGCCGGGCGCGGCGGCGGGCGCGTTTCGCGATAAACTGAGCTACCCAGCTTCGGATTCGATCGAGAAGCACTTGAGCGCGGAATACCGCGAAAAGCTCAAGGCCGTGCTCGAAAGCTTCGGCCTTCCCTACGAACGATTCACGTCCTTCAAGCCCGCGCTCATCGATTCGCTCCTCACCCAACTCGGCGCCGCCTCTCTCGGGTACGACCCGGGAAGCGGCATCGACGTGTTCTTCATCGATCAGGCGGGGGAGAAAACGATGCCCGTTCTTGAAATCGAAAGCTTCGACGAGCAGGTCGATATGCTGCGGAGCATCCCCGAGGAGGCGCAGATCGCCATGCTGGCGGCCGACCTCGACGGTCTGCCTGATCTTGAGAAGGACCTTGCCGACATCGTCGCCGTGTGGAAAAAGGGCGACCTCGACGCCTGCTACGCGCTCGAGGAAAAGAACCTCCTGGACAAGCCGGGCCTCGAATCCGTCTTCACGCTCCTTGTCACCGACCGGAACAAGCTCATGGCGGAAAGGCTCAAGGCCATGATCAAGAAGGGCGGGAAATACTTCGTGGTCGTCGGCACCAGCCACCTTGCCGGTCCGGGCAGCGTCATAGAGCTTCTGCGGGGTTACGGGTACGAGGTGACGAGGATGTAGCGGGATCTGCTTCCCCGAAGAGAACCACGGATGGGACGCGGGATCGCGCAGCGCAGCATCCAGCGTTAGGACGCGGATGGGGGAAGAAGAGGATATTGGAAAAGGAATAATAATGAATACACATATGGCATAGAAGGGAAAAGCCAGATGGCATTGTCAACAAATAGTATGGATACAATACAATGATGTATTTTTTGGTCGGATATTTATTACTCGAACCGGATACTTCGTTTAAAGACAAGAAAAAAAGATATGTAATAAATTTTGAGTTCCAAACCATCTTACCGGGACCTTGGGCAATCTCATGGACTAATCCTTCTCCTGGAGAAATACAGTCAATACGCAAGAAGTATCATCTGTCAGAAATCGAATTTAATAATCTACAAAAATCAACTGATAACTTATTTAATACTAGCAAATTATTCGATGTTCGCTTACTAAATTATTTATTTTTTAGGAACCGCGATGATGCGTTGCATCTTTTGAACGAATACTTTAAAAAATCCAAGACAATTAATGCTAGATTAATCGGACTTTATTTGCCTGAAGATTCTTATCAAAAAATCTCACATGAGATCGACGCCGACTTATTCGGAGAAATTAATCGAAAAACCGAGATGCCGCCAGATGAAAAGATTATTGGTTATGATGTAATCAATATTGTTGAATTCGGAAAAAATTTACGTCTTGATTATAGCTATGCAGTTCGAAGGGTAATAGATGAGAATGAATATGGATTGCTGAAATCTCTGAGTGATGCATTCGACGTAATAAAAACAACAGACTATGCTCTCATCCATAAATCTGTGGTTATGCAATCTGGAAATGAAGTTATACAAGTAGGAGATGATAATGTCGACCATTGGATTCCCTGGGCCTTTACTGAAATAAAGGTCTGATTTCTCATCTGTTTTATTCCATACTATATCCATAGTTTTCCCATCCCTCATCAGTGTAATCAATCTTCATCCGCGTCCTATCCGCGTCTTATCCGTAGTTTCTTCTTTGGGGAGGAGATCTCACCCGCGATCGACGTCCACCGTCTCCAACCCGCTCCCCGGAACGAGCCCGAGGCCGTTCTCGCGCTCCTCGGCGCCGCGGACGCGGATCGCGTCGTAACGCTTGAGCGAGAGGAAAGTCCGGAGCCACGGCTCGTCGCCCTGCGGCTTGGCCGAAAGAGTAAAGCGGCCGCGGGCGTTGCAGATAAAGATACGCAGGCGGCCGCTCTTGGAGAGCATGCGCTCGGACACGACCCGGAAGACGTCGGGGCCGACGCCGCGCGGCGGGCGGCTCCCGGGCTTGCCGAGCACGAGCGTGGAGAAACGCAGGCTTTCCTTGCCGAGGCGCGCGGCGTGGGCGAGGCGCACCAGGTAGCGGGGCGGGCGCCAGGGACGGTCGGCGTGGCAGGTTGAGGCCTCATCCTGAAGACACGGGCACGGTCCCTGCCTCAGGCAGGGGGAGAGGACCGGAAAGCCGCGGGCCGCGAGAATGTCGCGCAGGCGGAGGAGGTCGCGGGTGGCGGAGAACAGGGCGGGTTCGAGGATGACGAGACGGCCGCCGTCCGCGAGTCTTCCGGCCAGGGCCTCCACGCGTGCGGCGCGCTTTCCGAGCGCGTCCGGTTCGCCCGGCCAGAGCTCGTTCAGGACGTGGCCGAGCACGATGACGTCGAAACGGCCGGGAGGGGGATCGCCGCCCTTCTCCATGTCCCAGCGGCCGGCGGTAATCTCGAAGCCACGGCCGCGTGCCAGGTCGCGCGCCAATCCTGAAGCCTCACGGCGGGCGTCGAGGGCGGTGACGCTGCGTGCGCCCTCGTCGAGAGCCGCCGCGGACATCGGCCCCGGTCCGCTTCCCGCGTCCAACACGCGCGCACCCTTAAGCGCGCCGGGCGGGAGCAGGAGGCGGAATACCAGCCGCGCCTGGACGTAGGAGACCGGCCAAAAATACAGGAGGTATCCGGCGAGAGAGCTCCGGTCTGAAAAGTACGGCGCGCCGGCCAGGTCCCGCCCGCCGGTGAAGCCGCGCGAGAGAGAGCGCACCGCGCGCGCGGCGGCGTGAAGCTCGCCGGCCGACAGCGAGGGGGCGGAACCCGCCTTCCGCCCGAGCGCGCGCGAAAACAACGGGGGGAGCCAGCGCTCGAGGTCGCGTTCCGGATCTACGGAACCGCGCGCCTGCGCGGCCGGACGCCCGGCGCGAACCGGGCGGAGCTTGACGGAAGGTTTCCGTCCGCGGCGGAGCGGCGCGTGTTTTTTGTTTCCGGAGGACTTTTTTCGGGACACGATTTACTTGCCCAATTCCTCGAGGTAGGCCTTGGTGAATACGAAATCCGGGAGCGGGTTCCGCGAGGCGTCGCTCAAGACCGCGAGGAGCGGCCGCCCTCCCCGGTCGGTCGCGCGGATGCGGCTCGGGAAATATCTCTTCCCTATTTCAAAATACGCGAGGTATTCGACGGTCCGGAACGGCACGCCCTTGTCGTCGAGGTACTCGAGGCGCAGGGGCAGGCCGCGCTCGGCGGAAAGCGAGAGCCGCAGGTCCGGTTCCGCCTTTTCCGAAGGGGAAAGGACGATGACGACCGCCGCCTCGCCGCCCACGCGGCCCGGGGACGCCGCGCCGCGAGGCGTGCGCGCCGCCAACGCGAGCGGGTTGAGCTCGTCGAACGAAAATCCCGCCCGCGCGTACATCACCGACTGGTACGTCTCTGAGGCGCAGCCGCAGTCCGGATTGAATCCCTGGAGCGCCCCGTTTTTTAACAAATAGGCGAGGCCGGTCAGGTACGGAGGCGAACTCTGATAGAGAAGGAAGGCCGGACGGGCGTCGCTCCTGAAATAGAAAAACTCGGCCGCCGGTTCTCCTCCGCGATCGGCGCCGTTCTCGAAGACGGAAACGCGCGCGTAAAAATCCCGGTCCGGGGCGAGCAGGCTTTTCATTGCGGTCAGGAACTCCCCGCTTGACTGCGCGTGGAGCGCGGCCGCCGCGGCCAGCCCCAGGCAGGCGGCGAGCGCCGGCCGCTTCAAACGGGACAAGGCGAAACGCATGCGTCAGCTCTTTCCGCCCGCGCGTTCGCGGACGAGGGAGAGAAGGGCGAAGGCGAGGGAAAGTTTCGGCGCGGCCGGCAGGTGGACCGACGACCCGTCGGGCGCGATCACGGTAAGCTCGTCGTCGTCCGCCTCGAAGGCGCCGCCCGGCCGGGCCGCGTCATTGACGGCGATCAGGTCGGCCTTCGCCTTTTTGAGCCGCGCCAGACCGTCCGTGACGAGCTCCTCCCGCGAAAGGCCGTGCACGGCCCGGAAGGCGACGAGAAACGTGCGCGGCGACCACTCCTTGACCCGGTCGACGATCTTGGGCGCGGGCTCGAGTTCGAGCGCGATCTTTTTCGCGCCGGCCGTCGGGATTTTTTTATCCGCGGGCGACGTCGGCGCCCAATCGCCCACCGCCGCCGCCGCGACGAAAACGTCGTACGTCGAGGTCTCAAGCTCGCTCTTGACCGCGTCGAACATTTCCCGCCCGGTCGAAACCGAAATCGTCTTCGCGGCCCGGGGGAGGGGCACGGAGATCTTGCCCGCGATCGCCGCCGCCTCGGCGCCGAGTGAAAGCGCGGCCCGCACGAGCGCGGCGCCCATTTTACCGCTCGAGTTGTTGGTCACCACACGGATGGGGTCCAGGTATTCCACCGTGCGGCCGAGGCTCACCAGCACCCTCTTGCCGGCAAGCGGCCGGCCGTACACGCACAGCCCGACGGCCGCGGCCGTGACGTCCTCGGTCTCGGCGAGCTTGGCCTTGCCTTCCTCGAGGCGCGGCATGAGGAAAGAAACGCCGATTCGTTTGAGCTTCTCGATGTTTTCAAGGACGAGCGGGTGGCGGTACATCGACTCGTGCATGGCGGGAACGATGAGGAGCGGGATCCCCTGCCCCAGCCCGGAGGTGACGAGCGAGGTGACCGGCGTATCGTCGATGCCCCCCGCGATCTTGCCGATGACATTGGCCGTGGCCGGCGCGACGACGATGAGATCGGCGCGGCCGGGCACGTTCCCGGCAAGGGCCACGTGCTCGACGGCGCCGGTGAGCTTCGTCACGACCGGGTGCCCGGTGGCCCAGTGGAGAAGGTCGGGGTGGACGATGCGGGTCGCCGCGTCGCTCATGACCGCGCGCACCTCGGCCCCCTGGCGCATGAGCGCGCGCGCCAGGTCGGCCGCGCGCACGGCGGCGACGCTGCCGGTCACGCCCAGCGCGATCTTTTTGCCCTTGAGGAGGTCGCCGTCCGAGCCGGTGATGTCGAGTGAGGGATGGAGCTCATCCATGGGGAAAACATATGGCGTCCGGGGGACGATGTCAAGCTTGCGGAGGAGACCTTCTCGTGAAAAACACGGAGCCACAGAGAGTACAGAGAAAGAAATGGCGGAGATGAGAAGGAAAAGGAACGAACGAAACGGGGACAACGTCCCCTCGACCCCACTCGGGACAGGCACTAAAAATAGAGTGCACGGAGGGGAAGAGGAACGACGGATGGCGAGGATAAGGGAAGGCTGCAAAGAAGAAACATAAACAGGCCGGCGCCTTATTTTAAGGGGGCGTCGGCAATCGAAATGCTTGCGGCGGATATCTGAAAGCTCGTCGCAGGTACCTGAAAACTCATCGCGGATACTCAGGAAGAGGTGGCGTAAAAATTTTGGGGCATGGCGTAAATCGAAATGCCCGCCGCAAGCAAAGGAATGCTTGTCGCGGGCGCCGAAACGCGGTTCCCGAGACCGTCAATCATGCATCAAGCACTAAATTAATATTCGGAAGCGGGGTATAGCTGATTTCATACGAAGGAAATCATAAAACGCGCTCCGTTATAATATCCGTCAAATCCATTTCTGCAAAAAAAAAAAAAATTGCTTGCAAATTGTTATTTATCCCTTACAATATCACTCTATAATTATAAAACGGACACCCCCCACGTCCGTGCATTTCATCCCTGCCGCCGACCGAGGAGGAGAATCGCCGGAATACCGCCATGAAAAAACCGGCCGAGTCCGGTTTTCCTGCCGGAAAAGATCGAAACCGAAAAGGGTACGCACCCGTTTCCATTGATAGACCGTCAAGTACGGATGAGTATTGTCGTGATTTTTTCAAGTAGGAGGTAATGCATGATCAAAGGCACAAAGTACTGGAACACGAAGGGGCGGCTGTACATCCAGGAGAAGGCCGCGTGGGAGCAGATCCTGCCGGGTTTTCAGATGTGCGGGCCGACGGCCGCGGGGAACGCCCGGGCGGCGCTTGTCGACACGGATGACGGTGTCGCCGGATTCGGCGGGACATGGGCCGGACGTCCGGCGGACGCGCTGTCGACGTTTTTCGCGACGCCTTCGAACTGGCCCGCTCTAAAAAACGTCAGAAATCTTCAGCTGGGGTGGTGGGGCCCGGGAGTCTACGTACCGTGGGAGATACCTCAGTACTACCCACTGGCGGCAAAAGAGGTTTTCGGTCTCGACGCGCAGTTCTCTTTCAACGGAACGTTCGACAAGATCGCCGGGTTCGTATCGGAAGGGAACGCCGTTCAGCTCTGTCTCAAGCATCCGGGACATTACATCACGGCGCTCGCATTTGACGACGAAACAAAACGAATCGCGTTCAAGGATCCGTGGAGCGCGGATCGCTGGCCCGGCGGGAACGCCCTTCCGGACGCGAACGGAAACAAGTGGTTCGGACGTCAGGACTACGACGCCAACGTCGAGCAATGGTATATCGTCTACCTGAAAAAAGATTGAATTCCCTCGATTTTGAGAAGAGAAAGGAGAAGAATCTATGTGGTTCGTCAACAACATGCTGAAGAGCCGGACGTTCTGGGCCGCGTTTGCGGCTATCGTCCTGGGAGTGGGAACGTGGATCATCTGGCTCCCGAAGACGCTGGAGTCGTGGATCGCCCTGGGCTCGTTTTTGGCGGTCGTGTTCGGCTGGTGGACTGGCGTCAATAAAAAGGGAGACGCGATAGAAGCCAAGGTGGAAATCGCCAAGCTGCAGTCGTCGGGCCAGAGCATGGCGGGCACGCCGCCCGGAGACGGAAAATGAGCGCGGCCGGGAACCTAACGACGGATATTTTGACTATCGCCGCCATTGTGGCCGGCGGCCTGGCGGTCATTGCCTGCGCGGCCGCCATCGTCGTCGCCGCGATAAAAAAGATACCGATCCTTGACGCCTTGAAGGTCGTCGGCCTCGGGGCGCTCTTCGGCATTTTAGCGGCGTTGGCGGTTGTGGCGGCGATTTTAGCCGCGAGATCCGGAAAGGGGAAGAACAATGAGGACGGCACTGACGGTTTTCCTGCTGATTCTGGCTCTGCCGGCATCGGCACAGCTTTTGACGAAAGAAGAGATCAGCTCAAAACTCGGATCGAAGAGCTCCTACAGCAAGCAGGAGGTCGTTGATCTCGTCTACAACGTCATGAGCGCGTACGACGCCGCGGACATAGCCCTCCAGAAACGGCTCATCGCCGAGAACGAGGCGAGGTTCGAGGCCTGGAAGCAGGCCTACCTGGCCGGGATGGAAAAGGCCGAAGCCGACGCGCGGCTGGCCTGGACGGAAAATACGATCGTCTGGATCGCCGAGTCGCTCATCGGCGGAGGGCTCGTCGTGTACGGGATATACAAGGCCGATCCGGCGATCATCGCGACGGGCGGGCTCATGGCCGGATGCGGCGCGTTCCGCCTGGCGATAGCGATAAAATAGTCGCGCGAAGCCCGCGCTTTCTTTCGGAAAGCAGGCACTCGGGAAAATTCTCCGGGCGGGAGGAATCCGCATCGAATTGACTAAAGAATGTTCGGCGGAGGCGCCGTCAACGACGGCATTTCCACGGCGAATGCGAATAATAGGCAACGGCAGCCGTTCCCGGAGGGACGCGGCGGCCGGTTGATAACCTAACCAAGGAGGCAAAACATGGCGGTAAAGGTCAAAATCAGCGAAAAAGACAAGGTGGTGGGGGACGTGTTGTCCGTGGGGATGATAGCGACGTTCGGGGATGAGGATGACGGTCTGGTCACCTCAATCTACACCGGGTCCGAGTGGCTCCCATGCGACGGGAGCGCCGTATCCACGGAGACGTACAAGGACCTGTTCACGGTCATCGGCTATCGGTTCGGCAAAAGCGGCGATGATTTCAACCTGCCGAACGCCAATCCCACCCTGGTGACGGACAATCACACGTTCGCCGCCTTTGTCGGCGACACGGTGGTCGCGGTGAAGAATGCCTCTCCCATCACCATCGATATCAGCGCGGGAGCCGGAAAGGGCGGAACACGCGTCACCATCATCCACCAGCAGAGCGGCGAGAGTGTACAAACGCTAACAATCACCACTGGTACCAATATGACATGCGTTGTGGCGTCCAAAGGCGAGCTCGTCTTGGTGTGGGACGACGACGGGAAACAGTGGTGCCTGGTCGGCGAGACCGTGAGAATGCTGGAAAAGATAACCACCGCCGGATTAAGTGAATGGATAACCCCGTTTGCCGCGGTCTACAAGCTTTCGCCGGTCGGCGGAGGCGGAGGCGGAGGCGGCGCCAATCCCGGCCCTTTAAGCACGTATGCCGGCGGCGGCGCCGGGGGGAGCAGTCAGCAATTATCGACATATATCTCCGCCGGAACGACCCTGTACATAACCATGGGAAGCGGAGGCAGCGCAGGCAGCAGCGGCGGCAATGGCGGCAATGGCGGCGAGACCCTCATCGCCTTCGACGACGGGACATCCATCACTCTCCGCGGCATGGGCGGCGGCGGCGGTGGGGGCGCAAGCAACGGGAATTACGGCGCGGGCGGAATACAGCGTAACAATACCGACTTGGTCGACATGGGCGTTGAAATCGGAACGACCGGCCGGAGCGCCCGCGGCAGCTCCTCGGGAGAGGGGGGCAATGGCGCGTGCGGCGCGGGGCGGGGCGGCGCGGCGGTGAGCGTCGGGAACAACGGGCGCGACGGGGGCGATTTCGGCGGTGGAGGCAGCGGCGGCGCCGCAGAGGGCTACGGCGCCTCGAAAAGCGGCGGCGCGGGCGCTCCCGGGGCGGCGTACATAGAATACTAGAGGCGCCCGCTTCGGCCGGAG
>JAFGSW010000099.1 GCA_016934415.1 Spirochaetales bacterium
AACAGGCTGTTAATGAACCGAAAGAGGTTTTTCATCAACCTGATAACAACCGGAGGCTCTGGTCTCGGCGGACTGTTGTCAGTATACTTGTTTCATCCGCCGCGCCGCAGTTGCGGAAAGGGGGGACGATGGCCGCCGAGAAAAAAGGTTATTATTCGCTATCGGAGATCATCCATGCGTCGATAGAATTCGAGAACGACTCCGCGAACTTCTACCGCGCAATGAAAACCCGCACCGCCGATAAAAACACACTCGATCTTCTCTCATTGCTTGAGGAGCAGGAGCTCGGGCACGCCGCGGCACTCGGCAAGATCTCGTCCCACGAAAACCTGGCGACCGCGTTCATTCAATTCCCGCCCGAGATCGCGCTCGCCATGCCGCCCGCTCCCACCGGCGAACTCGATTTCGCCGGCTGGCTCGACTTGGCCATAGAACGCGAGATCCGCTCCGCCGAAATTTACGAGTCTGCGAGCCGGGGCGCCCCCGCGCCGGTGAAGACCCTGCTCGAGAGTTTGGCGGAATTCGAGCGCGTTCACGAGCGCGGCCTCAAAGAGCTGAAGCTCGCCTGACTCTTCCCGTACGTTCCTGCTTTTCAGTGGGCTCTCACGCTGCAAAGAGTATACGAGAAAGGAAATTTATAAGGAATCCAGGAATCCAGGAAAAGAAGTGAAAAAAGAAAAAGGTCCAATTATTTCTCATTGCTCTCTTCCCTGCCTTCTCATGGTTTCCTGGTTTCCTTATAGATTCTTATTCAAGTGAATCGCGCCACGAGTCAATTCCATATTAGAATTTATCGTACAGAATCCTGATCTCCGGCACTCCCTTGGCCATCAGCACCTTGATGACGGCGTCGATCATGAGCGGCGGGCCGCAGAGGTAAGCCTCGGAGTCCTCCCCGCGGGTGAGATTGCGCTCGATGGCGAGGTGGACGAATCCCTCTTCGATCGGGTAGCCGCGCGGCGGTTCGGCCGGGAGCTCGGAAAGCGCCGGGTAATAAGAGAAACGCTCGGCTTTTTCATTCAAGGCGATGAAGGTTTCGTGGTCGTAGAGATCGGCCAGGTCGTTGCAGCCGTAATAGAGCTCGACGTCGCGATTGGGGTAGCGGAAGAGAGCGTCTTCGATGATGGGCTTCATCGGCGCCAGGCCCACCCCGCCCGCCACGCAGATGATCTTGTGGTGGGTGTCCTGCAGGAAAAACTGGCCGTAGGGGCCGAAGAAGGTCACCTCGTCTCCCTCGCCCAAACGGTGCAGGTAGCTCGAGCCGAGGCCGTTGGGGATGAGCTTCACCTCGACCTGGATCTCGTCCTTCAGCCGCACCGACGATGAGACCGAATAGGCGCGCGTCTCGGTCGGGCCCACCTGGATGAGCACGTACTGTCCGCTCCTAAAGGCGAACACGTCCTTCGGCTCCCGGATATCGATGCTCAGGCGCTTGATGTCGCGCGTAAGCTCTTTCGTGTCCTCCACGACGCCCTTGTACTCGCGGATGGCGAGAAGTTCCTCCGGCACTTCCAGGGAGAGATCGTTCCGCACCTTCGTCTGGCAGCTCAAACGATATCCGGCGGCCACATCCGAGTAATTGAGGAGCATCTCCTCGATGGGGAGCGCCTCCCCCGCCCCGACCGTAATGCGCACCTTGCAGAAGCCGCATGTTCCCCTCCCCCCGCAGGCTGAAGGGATGTAGATCTTCTCGGCGAAGAGAGCCTGGGCGAGGGTCTGTCCGCCCCGCACGACGAGCTTCTTCTCTCCATTAATCGTAAGCGTACTCTCTCCGTACGCGGCGATAAAACGCCGCAGGAGGCTGATGAGGAGAAGGATGAAAAGCACGAAGCCGTTCATCACCAGGAACGGCGGGCCGATGACCTTCAGGATGGCTTCCATCGATCGATCCTCCCCGCTACTCGAGCATCCCGGTGAATCCCAGGAAGGCGAGCGCCATGAAACCGGTAATGACAAGCGTGATGCCCGCCTCGCCCAAAAGCCGTGCGGGACGGCTCAAGGCCAGGTATTTGCGCAGGCCCGCCATGGAGCTGACGGCGAGGAGCCACCCCAGCCCGGAACCGAAGGAAAAGGCGAGCGCGTCCAGGAACCGGTACTCGCGCAGGACCATGAAAAGCGACACCCCGAGGATGGCGCAGTTGACGGTGATGAGCGGGAGGTAAATGCCGAAGGCCATGTAGAGGGCGGGAAGAAAGCGCTCGATGAAGATTTCCAGCATCTGAACGATGGCGGCGATCGAGAGGATGAACACCAGGAACGAAAGGAATTCCAGCCCTGAGGGCAGAAGAATGAGGTAATAAATCACATAATTCACGGCCGCCGTGGCCACGATGACGAAAGTGACCGCCGCTCCCATGCCGAATGCCGCTCTCAGACTCTTGGAAAGGGCGATAAACGGACAGGTGCCGAGAAAATACCTGAGTGAAATGTTGTTGACGATGGCGGACGAGAGAATGATGAGGATGAACTTCAATGTTTCCGTCCTTTCCTTACGACGTCTTATTTTTCAACCTGCCGCGCACCCAGTTGAAAAGCATGGTGAAGCCCGCCAGTACGAAAAACGCCCCCGGAGCAATGGCCGCCAAACCCCATGCCGGCCAACCGGGAATGAGCATCGCGCCGAAAAATGATCCGGTCGAGAGAAACTCACGCGCCACCGCGATCAGAATAATGACCCCGCCGTAGCCGAGCCCTGAGCCGAGGGCGTCCATGATGGAAAGCAGCGGCGGATTCTTTATGGCGAAAGCCTCCGCCCGGCCCATGAGGATGCAATTGGTGATGATGAGTCCTACGTACGGCCCGAGAGCGCGGGAAATATCCGGTACGGTTATCCTCAGGACGAAATCAACCGTGATGACGAAAGTGGAGATAACGAGCATAAAAACAACCATTCGTACCTGGTCGGGTATGAATTTTCGGATGCAGGAGAGCAAAAACGAGCTTATGACGAGGACGGCCGTCACCGAGAGGGCCATCACCGAGGCGTTGATCGCCGTCGTGGTGACGGCGAGGGAGGAGCACATCCCGAGCACCATGCCGAAGATGGCGTTGTTGTCCCACAGTCCGTCCAGGAAGATCGTGAACCACTTCCGCTTGAACAATGGCACCGTGTTTCTCATCGCCCCTCCTCCCCTCGCGCGGCCAGGGCGGCGGCGCGGTTGACGATCGCCCCCACCGCCTGGCTCGAGCTCGTCGCTCCGGTGATCGCGTCCACCTCGTCCGGCGCGCCCGTGCGCTGGCGGACGATCCGCAGCGGTCGGTCGATGGAAATGTTCCGGAATTGGTTTAGAAACCCGGGTTCCTCGATACGGCTCCCCAGACCCGCGGTCTCCGCCTGGAAAATGACGCGCACGCTCTTGATGGAGTTCGAGTCAAGATCGAAAAAAACCAAAAGATCGATCTCGTTCCAGAGGCCGGGTCCCCTCATGCGCACCGCCGCCTGCCGCGGTGCTCCCTTGAACAGGTAGACCGTCGCCTTCTCGCTCGGAAATTCTTTCCTCTCGACCGTGCGGTCGAAGACCGCGCCGAATGTATCGTCGGTGAAAGACCCGCCGAAGGCGCGCACGATTTCCTTCCGCAGGCTTTCATCACGCTTGGCCAATTCCCCCTCGTAGAGCGCGTTGCCGCCGGCCAAGAAAAAAGTGCAGACCGTGGTCAACACAAAGAGAAAGAGGGCCGCGCGCAATGCCGGGGGCGTCTTTTTTTTCATGCGCTCGCCTTTCCTTTCCGCCGCGTCAGGGTGAAGACAAGCTCGTCGGCCAGCGGCGTCAGAACGCAGGTGAGAAGGGCGGCGAACATGATCCCTTCGAGATTGGAGGAAAAGCTCCGCATGAGGACCGTGAACAGCGCGAGCGCCGCGCCGGCGATGACCCGGCCGCCGCGGCTTTTGGCCGAGGTCCAGCGGTCTGAAAAGATGAAGAACGCGTACAACACCGCGCTCCCCCCGAGCAGGGTGGGCACGAAGGGGAGGACCGCGGTCGGCGCGATGAGGTTGCCGAGCGTGGCGAAGACGAACAGTCCTCCGACAAAGGCGATGGGGGTGAGACGATTCACCCCGCCCAGGAGCAGGTACGCCGCGCCGGCGCATAAAAGCGCGAGCGGCAAGGCGTCTCCGAAAAACCCGACGTTCGGGCCGAAGAGAAGCCGGAGAGGATCGATGACGCCGCCGGTTTTCATGAATTCGAGCGTCGTCTCCTTCGTACCCAGGAGCGCGGAAAAAACGGAAAAGCCGTAGCCCGGCACGATAAAAGGACGGCGAAGGCCGGCCACAGCGGCGGCCTGGAAATTGATCATGACGAACACCTGCGCCGCCACCACCGGATGGAAGAGATGGTGGCCGAAGCCTCCGAAAAGGATGACGCTCAAGACCAGCGCGAGCGCCAGACAGAGCGCGCTCATCCAGAGTTCCATACCGGGCGGGGTCACAAGGGGAAAAAGCAGCCAGGCCGGGTAGCCGAAGTAGCCGGTGAAGCGCCGGGTGGCGCGGGCGCCCAGGTACTCGACGACGAACCCCGCCGCCAGGCTCAAGCCGAGGAGGACGACGATTTTCCAGCCGAACCACGAGACCAAAAACCCGTACACGGGAAGGAGGACGGCCGTCATGAGCGCGCAGGTGAGTGCGTAATGGCTGGGGACAAAGAAGACCGGCGTCTCCAGGTTGGTGAAGACCGAAAAAAGCTTGTTGCGTCCGGTGATCGTCATGCGACGCCCGCTTTCTTTTTAAGTTGCCGGATGTTGTGAAGGAGAGGAATGCCGGAGGGGCAGACAAAGCTGCACAATCCGCATTCAATGCAGGCGGCGGGTTTGAATTCAACCGCGTCCTTGATGTATTCCCGCGCGTACAACGCCGAGATCATGAAGGGTACAATATGCGCCGGGCAGACGTCGGCGCAGTGAAGGCATTTCTGGCAGGGCGTCCCCAGGAGAACCGGCAGCGAATGGTAAAATCCATGGAACGTTTTTAACCGCCGCTCCCAGAGCATCGCCGCCACCCGTTCCGTCAAGGGCACGGGCTGCCGCTGGTTCTTGGGGAGATAGATGAGGCTGTAGGGCTCGGTCCCTTCACGCGGTTGGTCCTGCGCCACGAGCGCGCCCCGGAACGGGTGATCGAGACACACGCCCTCTTCCCCTCCCGCCCAGACCGGGGCGTCCGTCAGAGCGTCCAGGATCGATGCCGGAGTCACGGCCGCTCCGGCCAGCCCGCAGGCGTACCTGTTCTCCGACGGAAACGAGACGGACACGGGGATCCCAGACAGCGGCTTGCCGACGCGGGCAAGGATGAGTTTGTAGAAATCGAACCAGGAGAGACACCGAAAAGTCTCACGCCCGACTCGCGTCAACACGCGGAGCCTTTCTTCGGTGAGCGGGTACTCCGCCCCGCAGGGAACGACCTCGGCCTGCGCTACCCAATTCCTGAAAGCGGCGCGCAGTTTCCGGGGAACGAGGACGACCAGGCGGCGAATACCGCCCTCCTCGCGCAGGCGGGACAGCGCCTCCGGTCCGTCCTGTGCAAGGATGTCCGCGAATGGCGGAAAAACGAAGGGGTGTTCGGGGAGGAGAACCACGACGAGAAGCGATGCGGCCGGCTGTTCGATCGTCGGCGGCGGAAGCTCGATTTCGCCGCCGAGCCTGAAGGCCGGAGCGTCCGGCATCAGGCGGATTCGAAATCTCATATTCGTTCCATTTTCTTCACACTTCGTGCACGCGACGCGCGTGGACGATCCGCGGTTGGGCTGCGATCTTCCCCAAGTATATGACACCGGCTGCGGCCTCGCAAGGGGAGACCGGAAAAGAAAACGATTTTCATTACTACTTTTAGTTTCATTTTGACATAAAACGCCTTTTTCCCTATAATTGAGTCATTCCCTTCCGCCTGCCGTGAGAGAGGAGGCAGCCCGTGAGTATTTCCGGCAAACAAACCCTTCTGGTGCTCGGCATAGCCGGCGCTCTTGTGGCCGTCATAGCCGCGATCATCATCGTCGGCGCCTGCGCGCCCAAGAGCGACTCCCTCACCGCCTTCATGTCGCTCGATTGCACGCAGTGCCACAGCGGTTCCGACGCCTTCCCCGTCAAGGGAGCCAGGGCCGGCTACGCGATTTCAGGCCACGCCACCTTGGGCAACTCCTTCTACTCAAACGGCATAGGCTGCCAGGTGTGCCACACGCACGAGGGATTCGTCGCCTCTCTGAAAAACGGGCCGCCCGATCCCAAGGCGTTCGTGGACACCCCGTCCCAGCCCGGCTGCTTCACCTGCCACGACCCGCACGCGACGGGCGATTTCTCCCTCCGCGTGAACGCTGCAATAAAACTGGAAAACGGCAAATCTTTTGACGCTGGCAAGGGCGACCTGTGCGCCGCCTGTCACCGCGTGCGCGGTGACGCGACCAAGACCGTCCAGCCGATCGACGCGGCCAAGTTTTCCCCCAATTTCGGCCCCCACCACGGGCCGCAGGCCGATATGTTGGCGGGTACCAATGCCTTCGAGTATCAAGGCAAGAGTTACTCGAACGCCGCCCACACCGCGGCGGTCAAGGACTCGTGCGTCACCTGCCACATGACCCTGCCCGAGGGACGGTACGGGTTGACCCCGGCGATCGGGTCCCACAGCTTCAACATCAAGGGAGTGGTGCACGGCCACGAGACGCTCAATACCGCCGGCTGCCAGGCCTGCCATACGAACATAGGCCAGAGCAAGGACGAGGAGCCCGTCTTCGACAAACTCGCCGAAGCCGACTACGATCAGGACGGCGCGGTGGAGCCGCTGCAGACGGAAGTGCGCGGTCTTCTCGACATGCTCGTCAACAAGAAGGGAACCGGATTGCTGCAGAAGGTCTCACCGCCGATGTACAAGCCGGACGGGAGTTGGAACCCGGTACGCTCCGGCACGCGCAGCCTGAAGGAGGTGGCGGCGGTCTACAATTACAAGTACGTGCTCGAGGACGGGAGCTTCGGCGTACACAACGCCACATACGCGATCCAGATCCTGTACGACACGATCGCCTCGCTCAAGCCCGGCTTCGACGTCTCCAAGCGCCCGGACTGACCGCGGACAATGCGCGCATTTCTCACATTCCTCTTCAAGCTCTTGACGTCCGTCAGGCTGGCGGTCGTACTCATCGCCCTCATCACCCTTTGCTCGCTCACGGCCACCTTCATTCCCCAAAAACAGGCGCCGGAATACTACCGGTCGCATTATCCCGCCGTGGCTGCGGACGCCATCGTCTTCTCGGGCTACGCCGATTTCTTTCATTCCGCCCCCTTCTTCATTCTCGCCGGACTCTTTTTCATCAACCTGTCCGCCTGCACCGTGAATCGCTTCGTCTCCCGCGTTATGCGCGGGGCGCCCCGCCGCTATGGGCCCGACATCATCCACGCCGGCCTGCTCCTCACCGTCATCGCGGGCGTCTTGAGCCTGATAAACCGCTGGGAAACCGTGATCACGCTCAGGGAAGGAGACCGGCGCCTGTTTCCCGACGGCTCCGTCGTCACCCTGGCATCCTTCGAATACCGCCGCTACCCGGACGGCCGGCCCGAGGCCTGGATCTCCCGTCTTAAAGTGGAGAAAGACGGAAAGACGACGGAGGCCGCGGTGGAGGTCAATCACCCATTGTTCCTGGGCGCCGTCACCCTCTATCAAAGCTCGTTTGATGAGCGCGCCACCGCCTATCTCGATTCCCCGGAAGGGCATTTCACGCTGTGGAAAAACGAGGCTGTGGAGACCGGAGAAGGGACGTTCGTCTTCCTGGGAGCGGACACGGCGCCCGGCTCCGCGCTTTTCGGGCTTTTAGATCCGGCCGAGACACGCGTCGTCGAGCGGAGAACGGCGGCGCCCGGGGGGCGGATCGGGCCGCTCGTGCTGCGGCGCGTGGAGGTGTCGTACGCCACGGGACTACAGGCGGTGGTTGATCCTTCGTCCTGGCTCGTCATACCGGCCCTCATCGTCGCGGCGGCGGGGCTCGTCCTCACCGTGATTCAGAAACTAAAGGAGCAGCGCTGATGCTTTCCACAATCACCTTCGTCGCCCTCGCCCTTTCCTGCGCCGTCCAGGCGGTTTTTCTCCTGTTCGGCAAGAGCCGCAAGGATTTCTACTCCTGGCCCCTTCTCGCCGCGGCCGGCGCCCTGATCGCGGCGGAGCTTGTCCGACGCAGCGTTCTTATCGGATTCGTCGCCATCACCAACACCTTCGAGGCGCTCGCGCTTTTCGCCGCGGCCGTCGCCCTGCTTCTTTTCGCCTGGCGCCTGCTGGCGCGGGAAAGGACGCATCCGATCGTTTTGTTCATCGGTTCCTTCATCGCCTTCGCCCTGTTCGCGATCGCTTCGTCTCCCCTCGTCCCCAAGGACGCGCTCCCGCCGGTGCCCGCCCTCCGCTCGGGTTGGCTCGTGCTCCACATTTCTCTCGCCTTCGCGGGCGAGGCGTTCTTCGCCCTCTCCTTCGGCGCCGCGCTGGTTTTCCTTCTCACCAAAGACGCGGAAAAACGGGCGCGGCTGGACAGGATCATCTACACTTCGATCCTGATCGGCTACCCGTTGTACACCGCCGGCGCGCTCATCTTCGGCGCAATATGGGCCTATTTCGCCTGGGGCAGCTTCTGGAGCTGGGACGCGAAAGAGGTGTGGGCGCTCGTCACCTGGCTTGTATACACGCTCTACCTGCACCTCCGCCTGATCCGCAAAACGCGGGGCACGCTCGCCGTGGTCGTCGCGCTGATCGGATTCCCCGTCGCCATCTTCACCTTCCTGGGGGTCAATTTCCTGCTCACGAGTATGCATAGCTACTCCTAAGAAAGGAATTTATAAGGAATCCAGGAAACCAGGAAGAGAGGAAACGAAAGAATTAAAGCGGTGAAATAGGATCGAAAGTTATACAATGCCGTTGAAAAACCAATAACCAATGGGTGAAACTTGAAGAAATAAATCCGGAACGACGGCACTCACACGTTATTTTTCTTTTTCCGTTCATACCAATTCAATTCGCACTTTATTCCTGAGCTCGAAGAGTCTGTACTTGACCGTGCCCGCCGGGAGATCCAACAGGCGGGCGATTTCTTCAATTGAACATCGCTGTGCATAAAATAACTCATAGATTGAGTACAGCCTGACTGGCAAATTTTCAATGATCATGCGCAATTCGATATTTTCCCATGCAGCCGCGGCTTACTCGATCGAAAGCGAAAGCATCCGCTCCTTCATGGCTCCCAGCTCTTCCATTTGGAGGGACTTGACGCCCGCGGCGATCATGTTCATCCTGACCGCCGCGTTGTGGAGGATTCGTTCCCGATAATTTTCCAAAAGCTCATCGAAGATGAGAGGATCGTAACCGTCGAGGAGCAATTGGATCGCTTTTTTAAAAAACAGGTCGTCCGTTTTCTCCTCGATGCCGTCCAATGACATGAGGCCGTGGCGGAAAACGTGATCGCCGATCCGTTCGAACGTATCGATGATGTCGGAAAACGCCTCGAGCTTGACCGCGGGCAGATCCTTCGGATAAACGGTCTCGGTTTTCAGGCCTTCCCGGGTCCATGTTTTCAACGTCTCGGCGACGTGCCGCTGCGCCTTTTCCACGGTCATGTCATCGTACGTATATCCGAAATCGGGCGTGCCTTTCAGCAACTCAATTTCTTTTTCGATGGCCCGGCGCGCCCGGATGGTCACGTTTTTATAGATTTTTTCCCGCAGCTCGGGAGAAGAGGTCGACAAGGCGATCGCCAGAAGGGACGTATCCAATCGCCGCAAAGCCTTCTGCACGGCCCGCCGGTCGTTCATCCTGTCGCTCTCCAACAGTTCATTGAGTTGGTTCATGACGCACCTCCGATGTCATTATGTACAAGAATTTGAAGAAAGGTTGAAAAAATATTTCTTACCGTTGTGCGGCGCGCGAAAGAGATCAGGGAACGGCGGTTCTGCCCGGCTTCGCGTCCTTCTTCGGCCACAGGCCCTCCACGCAGAGCATGCCGGCGGTGAGCGCGAGGGCCGCGCCCACGATCTCGTCGGCGATGTAGTGCTGGCGCACGAACAGGGTGGAGAGCACCACGCCCACGGCGATGACGATCGCGACGACGGCGACGGCGACCGTGAGCGGATTCTTCCGGGCTTGTGCGTAGCGGTACCAGAAATACGCCGCCGCGCTGGTGACTGCGGCGTGCAGGCTGGGAAAGCAGTTGAAGGACGTGTCGGACGCGTAGACGCCGTACATGACCCGAGCCCAGAAGTCCTGCCGCGGATGGGCGAGGAGCGCCGCGCGATAGGCCTCCGTGGACACCGGGAACACCAGGTAGACCAGGATGGCAACGGTATTGCAGATAACGAGCGTCCAACTCAGGGCGTATCCTTTCTCCGGCTCCACGAATGCGAAAAAGACCATGGTGATGATGACCGATGAGTAAAAGATATAAACGTAAAACACTGCCATTTCCGGCACGAACGGGATGTAGTTGTCCAGGCCGCCGAAGAGGACGTCGAGTCTCATGCCCGATCCCGGCGGATAAAGGGAGCCGGTCCAATTGTAGAGGAGCGTATTCAGAAGCAGGGAGAAGACCACGACCATGAGGAAAACGTTTTCGATCATGAACGCGAGGCGCCGCGACCAGGCGCTCGTCGCCCCGCGGAAGAAGATTTTCTCCACCAGCTTCTGGAACGCGTCATGCAATTTCAGGAGATAGTTCATCGGTTTCCCCCCGGCGACGATGACGTCGGCAACATGATAGCGCGCCCCGCGCCGCGGGGTCAAGGCGATAGAACGCGGAATGTCATTCTGAGGCCGAAGGCCGAAGAATCTTCAAACGATAAGAGTCACCTTGACCATTCGTTGTTAGGAGATTCCTCGCGGAGTTCATCCTGAGTGCAGCCGAAGGACTCGGAATGACATCTGGAATCCTGCGGCTTGAGAACGCCCGCGGCTTGGATTATGATTATGTATCATTCGGCGAAAGGAGTCGCGCATGAAAAACCGAGGTTCGATCGCGTTGGCCGTGCTTGCGGGCATTTTCTTCACGGCGCCGCTCGCGGCGCAGGCCGAGGACGGGCGGTATTATGAGCGCCGCTGCGAGGGTTCGATCAATAAGGCTCTGGGCATCGTCATGTACCTGCAGCGGGACGGAGGAGACGTGCGCGGCTTCTACTATTACACGACGCGCCGCGAAATACTGCTGCTTCGGGGGACGGCCGGCACAACCGACGAGCTCGTCCTCTCGGAATTCCCGCGCACGGTCAATCACTGGGACGAGAAAAACCGTACGGGGATATTCCGCGGCACGTGGTCGTCCGCCGGCGGCGCGGCCCGTTTCAGCGGCACGTGGAGCAGCCCGGACGGCAGGAAGACCTTTCCGTTCACGGTGACCGAGAAATACGGCGCCGACGCAGTCTCCTTGCGGACGGTACGGCTGGACCGGACCGCGCCCCTCGTCCCCGGGAGAAATAATACGCCCAAGGCCGAAATGCACCTGTCGCTTCTCTATCCCGACCGCTTCGGGGACAATCGGGTGCTCGCCGCGCTTCGCCGGGCTTTCGCCGATCCCTTTCCCGACGATCCGCAGAAAACGCTGCAGTCATATGCGGACAAGTTCGTCGACGACTATCGGGCGTCCTACGGGGGAGAGGCCGACTTGAACGACTCGCCCATGTACCAGTGGGAATATTCAAGCTCCCAATACATCGTCCTCAATGACGGCGGTTTACTATGCGCGGGCATGTCCGTCCACATGTTCACCGGCGGCGCGCACGGCAATACCACCGATGATTTCATAAGCATCGATCTTCAAACCGGGAGAAGGCTCACTACCGATGATATATTCCGGCCCGAGCTCCGGCCGGAATTGGAAAAGCTCGTAAGAGCGCAGGCGCGGGAATACGTCAGGGCGCTCCTGCGGGACAACGAGGGCGCCGAACCGGACGAGGAAGACGTGGCCTCGGCTTTCTTCGATGAAAATTTCGAACTGACGGACAACGTCTACCTGGCCGTCGACGGCCTCGGCTTCTACTTCAATCCCTACGAGATCACGCCCTACGTTTTCGGTCCGATCGACGCCTTTCTTACCTGGGAGAAAATCACCCCGCTCCTCACGCCCGACAGCCCCGTGCGGCGGGTCGTTCCCGGGGAATAGATCCGGGTTAACTTCACCAAAACTCCGATCCGCGCTATACTGTTCGAGGAAGAGGGCAATGACTTGAAGATCCTTCTCGTCGACGACAATGAGGCCTTCATAGACGGGCTCGCCGAATTACTGGCCGCCGACGGACACATCGTGCGGGTCTGTCACAGCGGCGTCGAATCGCTCACCGCCGCCCCTCGCTTCGCCCCGGATCTCGTCTTTTTGGACATGGGGCTACCCGACATGGGCGGCTACGAGGTGGCGAAGCGGCTGCGCACCGATCCCGCCCTCGCTTCCGCCCGCTTCGTCTCCATCTCAGGCTGCGGGGACGAGCTCGACCAGCGACCGAACGGTGAAACCTTCTTCAGCCACTCGCTCGTCAAGCCGTTGAGAATCGAGGAGCTCGAAAAACTGCTCGCCAAGCTGGAGACGGACTAGGCCTGATCCGGGATATACCCATCCAGTTCAGAATACCTTGAAGCCGCCGAATACAACTCACACGATGGATTTTTCATCCTCATCTTTCAGGATTTCTCTCGCTCTTCCGTCGTTTTTTTCCGTTTTTCCTCGCCGTATAAAACTTGCTAAGAAGTTGGTATCATGATATTTTAACGATACATTCAATGACGAGGGGGGCAACATGAGAACCGTGCTCAAGCTGTTGATCATATTGGCCTGCATCCCGCTTTTCGCGGGCTGCGAACTGTTCATGAGCATATCGGGCTCGTGGAGCGGATCTGTTGATGTAACGGACCCTCCTCCGGGGGGATCGATCCCGTTTAATCTTACCATAAACCAAAGCGGTTTCAATATTACAGGCCCGGCATCCATACCGCTCGGAAGCCCGCCTTTAGCTTATACCGTCAACGGGACGGTCAGCGGCACCAATATCATGTTCACCTTGATCCCTGAGAATCCTGCCTTACCTATCTTTCATTTAACCGGTTCGGTGAACGGCAATACGATGTCCGGAACTTTCACGGTCGAGGGTTATGTCGACACCGGCGTTTTCAATTTCACGAAGAGCTGACTCTGTGTACGGTATTGTAGAGACGCACGGCCGTGCGTCTCTACGATTTTTTTCCTCCGAACCTTATCCCGCCATTCATCAATATTCGAAAGCCTCCGCGTCACAGCCCGCGCCCTCAACGCGAATTTCACCCTCCCCTTGCATTGACTCCGGCTGTGCGGGCGACTACACTGCAGGCATGACGAACAATGATACGGACGACATCGCCGCCAAAAGGGTTTTTCCCGAGATGAGCACCGGGCTTCCCGAGCTCGACGCGGTTTTCACCGGCGTGTTTCCGGGAGACAATATCGTCTTCCAGGTGGACAGCCTCAATGATTACGTGCCTTTCACCAAGCCGTTTGCGGACTGGGCGCATCGCGAAAAACGAACGCTCAATTACTTCCGCTTCGCCGACCACCCGGAAATCCTCGACGCCGCCTCCGGGGCCCACGTCTACCGGCTCGACCCGAACGAGGGGTTTGAAAATTTCATCTCCGCCATTTTCGACGTCATCGAAAAAACGGGCAAGGGGGCCTGCTACGTTTTCGACTGCCTTTCCGACCTGGCGGCCGACTGGTTCTCGGACCGGATGCTCGGCAACTTCTTCCTCCTCACCTGCCCCTATCTCTACGACTATGAGACCGCCACCTACTTCGCCCTCCTCCGCAACCGCCACATGGCGGTCGCGACCGGCGCCATCCATTCCACCGCCCAGGTGGTGGTGGACGTTTTCCGCCAGGAGGAGACGCTGTACCTCCACCCGCAGAAGGTGTACAAGCGCCACTCGGAGACCATGTACATGCTTCACCGCTGGGAGAAGGGCGAATTGACGCCGGTCCGGCGCAGCTCGGTGACGGCGGAGATCCTCGCCTCGGTGCCCCAGGCATGGCTCGACTTCACCATGCAGGAGACCGACGTCTGGACGCAGAACTTCTTCAAGGCGCATGAGTTCCTGAAGAAAAAGGAGTCGGACGCGACGGCGGTGACGGCCGAGGCCGAACGTCTTCTCCTCCGCCAGCTTCTCTCGATGATCCTTTCGGGCGAGCCCCGCATTCTCGAGCTCGCCGAGCGGTACTTCTCTCTGGCCGACATCGTGGCGGCGGGCAAGCGCCTCATCGGCACCGGGCGGATCGGAGGGAAATCCGTCGGCATGCTCCTCGCGCGCACCATCCTCCTCGCCGCCGACCCGGCCTGGCGGGACCGGCTCGAGCCGCACGATTCGTTCTTCATCGGTTCGGACGTGTTCTACACCTACCTCATCCAGAACGGCGCATGGTGGCACCGTCGCAAGCTCATCAAGGGCGAGATACCCCTCTCAGCGGCGGACGAGGTGCGCCCCCGGATGCTCGGCGGCGCTTTCCCGGAAGAGATCGTCTCTCAATTCCGGAAGATCCTAGAGTACTTCGGCCAATCTCCCATTATCGTGCGCTCTTCGAGCCTGCTCGAGGACGCGTACGGGAATTCGTTCTCCGGCAAGTACGAGAGCGTCTTCTGCGCCAACCAAGGCACCCCCGCCGAGCGGCTCGAGTCGTTTATGAACGCCGTGCGAACGGTCTACGCGAGCACTCTCACCTACGAAGCCCTCGCCTACCGCGCGCACCGCGGACTCCTCGAGAGCGACGAACAAATGGCGCTCCTCGTCCAGCGCGTGAGCGGCGGCCGCTACGGTTCGCTCTTTTTTCCCGAGCTCGCCGGCGTCGGCTTTTCCTTCAACCCGTACGTCTGGTCGGAAGAAATCGACCCGGCGGCGGGGCTGGTGCGACTCGTTTTCGGCCTGGGGACGCGCGCCGTCGACCGCCACGACGACGACTACACCCGCGTCATCTCCCTCTCCGCCCCCCTGCGCCGGCCGGTGGCCGAGCTTTCGGACGCCTACAAGTATTCCCAACGCCGCCTCGACCTCCTCGATCTCGAAGCGAATGCCCTCGTCACCGATGAGTTTAAGAACGTCGCCGCTCGCGCCCGCGGCCTGCCCGTCGACCTCTTCGCCGTACACGACCGCGCCGCAGAGGCGCGCGCCCGCGAGCTCAAGCTTGAAGGCGCGTTCTCCTACGCCCTTACCTTCGAGCGGATCCTCACCGTCACCGACTTCGTGGAGACGATGAAGCGCCTCCTCGCCACTCTTCAGGGCGCTTACAGCTACCCGGTGGACGTGGAGTTCACGGTCAACTTCTCCGCGCCGGACGATTACCGCATCAACCTTCTCCAATGCCGGCCGTTCCAGACCAAGGGCGATCTCGTCTCCCTGCCGCTGCCCAAGAACATCGCCCCGGGCAAGATCGTGCTCAAGACGAGGGGACCGATCATCGGCACGTCGCTGGCGGAGCGGGTCGAGCGCATCATCTACGTGGTGCCGGAGCGCTACGCCGCCCTCCCGGCCGCGCGGGCCTACGAGCTCGCCCGGCTCATCGGCCGTCTCACCCATCATCCGACCGCGGCGGCCGAAGGCGCGGACCGGACCATCGTCCTCATCGGCCCGGGCCGCTGGGGCACCACGACGCCCGCCCTCGGCGTACCGGTCAACTTTTCGGAAATCAACACCGTCAGGGTCATCTGCGAGGTGGCCAAAATGCACTCGGGCCTTGTGCCCGACGTCTCCCTCGGCACTCACTTCTTCAACGACCTGGTGGAGGCAGACATCCTCTACCTCGGCGTCTACCCGGACCGCGAGGGTTATATCTACAATCAGGAATACCTGGACAGCGCCCCCAATCGCCTGGCCGAAATCCTCCCCGACGCCGCCGCCTGGGCCGAAATCCTGCGCGTCATTGAGCCCGATAAGCGGGGCATCAACCTCTCCGCCGACGCCGTCGCCCAGGAAGCCATGTTGTATGTGGGGTGAAGCTTTCAATACATCGCGAAGAGCGCTCAGAAGGAAGAAAAAGACCGGACAATCAGGAAACCAGGCACATCAGGAAGCCGGGAAAAGAACAGAAAAGATGCTCTTTGTCTTTTACGGACTCCGACCGGATCCCGTGAAATTGAAATTCATCAGCCCTTGATGGCGCCGCTCGTGAGCCCGGCCACGATGTATTTCTGGCCGACGACGTAGAGAATCACCGCGGGGATCATCGCCAGGGTGAGGAAGGCGAGAATCATGTTCCAGTCCGCGGCGTGTTCCCCCATGAAGTCCATCACGCCCAACGGGAGGGGATACGAGCCCGGGGAGTTGAGCACGAGGAGCGGAGTGAAAAAGTTGTTCCAGCTCGCGACGAGCGTCAGCACACCCACCGTGGTGAGGATGGGCGTGGAAATGGGCAGGACGATCTTGAAGAGGAAGTTGAAGTGCCCGTACCCGTCGATGGCCGCCGCCTCGGCGAGCTCGATCGGTATCGCCTTGATGAAGCCGCGCAGGAGCATGATCATCATGGCGAGCTGGAAAGCCGCCTGGGGGAGGATGACGCCGATGTGACTGTCGAGGAGGCCGAACGTCCGGAGCTGGAGGTAGAGGGGAAGGCTGGCCACGGTCAGGGGAAAGAGGAGGCCGAGCTGGAAAAATTTGTAGAGAACCCCATTGAGCTTGAAACGGATGCGCGCCAGGGCGTAAGCGGCCAGGGTGCCGACGACAAGCACGACCGTCACGGTGCCGATTCCCAGGATCAGGCTGTTCAGGAGCTGGTTCCAGAAGCTGCCTTTGGAGCCCATTAAAAGATCGAGGTACTGGTCCACCAGAAAGGGCGCGGGGATGCTCATGGGAAACGCCCTGAGCTGCCCGAGATGCTTGAACCCTCCCATGATCGAGATGTAAAGGGGAACGGCGATGATGACGACGATCACGGCGCAGAAAAAGTAACGCACGATATTTCTTACGATGTTCGAAATTCTCATCGACTTCATAGCTACGTGGCCTCCCTGGCGATAACCCGCTCGTAAAAAAAACTGAACAACAGGCAAATGAAGAACAGGCCGACGGCGATGGTGCTGCCGTAGCCGACGTTGAACCGTACGAAGCCGGTCGTATAGAGGTAGGTGACGATCGTTTCTCCCCCGTTCGCGGGGCCGCCCTTCCCCATGGCCCACACAATGTCGAACACCTGGAAGGATCCGATAATCGAGAAAAAAATCGAAAGTTGCACCGCGTTCCGCATCCCGGGCAGGATGATCCTCCTGAAAATCTGCCCTTTCGAGGCGCCGTCGATGGTGGCAGCCTCGATCTGCTCCTGTGGGATGTCCTGCAGACCGGCGATGTAAATGGTCATATGCAGTCCGAAGTATTTCCAGATGATGACGATCATGATCGCCCAGAGAACCGTATCGGGGCTTCCCATGAGGGCGGGGGGGTGAACTCCGGGAAGGAGGGCCTCGAACAGGGTCTTGACGAGGCCGTACTGCGGGTGATAGATGAATTGCCACAGGACGCCTGTGATGACCTCGGAGAGCATGTATGGAAGGAAGAAAAACGTGCGGAAGAAAACCGCGCCCTTGAATTTCCGGTCGCTCACGATGAGCGCGAGCGCCATGGCCAGGGGAAGCTCGATGATGAGGGACACGATGACGATGATGAAATTGTGCAGGAGCCCCTTGTGGAAGATCGCGTCCTGGATCAGCTCCAGATAGTTGCCCAATCCGCGGAAATCGACCATCGGACCGAGGCCGTTCCATTTATAGAAGCTGAAAATGGCCGCCTCGAAGACCGGGATGATGACGAGGGCGGTAAATACGATCAAGGCCGGAGCGAGAAAAACGACGAGGGTCGGAAAACGGGCCCTGCTCGCCAATCCTCCGGGAATGCTTCGCTTAGCCACGCGCTACCTCACTTCGAATGAAAATAGTACGACCGATGCTGGATTGATACAAAAGGGAAATTGTCAGCGATGGGACTGAAAAAGGAGAGGCGGGACGCCGGAGCGTCCGCCTCTCCCGTCATTGACACTGAAACCCTTCCCCTTCGGCCGGGCCGCGTCGCCGTCGATTATTCATCGCCGGGCGGCCGTCGACCGATTCCCTTTCGATTACTTCGCAACAAATGCCTTCTGGATCGCCGCCATGGCCTGGGCCGGAGTGGCCGTGCCCGCGAGAATGTTCTGGACCGCGTCATTCACGGTGCCGCCCGCGGCCGGAGAGAGGAACTGGTCGAGGTACAGCTGGAAGAAAGTGCATTTGTCGACGATGGCTTTTACCATCTTCGCGTTCGGATCGGTAAGCCCGACTTCGGCGCCCTTCACGGTCGGGATGATGCTCGAAACCTGGGCCCACGTGGTGTTGTTCTTCTTGTTGTCGAGATACTTCAGGAAATCGACCGCCGCCTGGGGGGCGTTCTTGCCGACCGCGTACCCGTTGCCGCCGCCGATGACTTCGGTGATCTTGCCCTTGCCGCCCTTGATGGCCGGGAACGGGGCGGTCGAGAGCTTGGCCCCGAGGCCGGTCTTGTCGCTGGAATTGTCCTTTTCGACATTGGGCGCCCACTGGCCCATGAGCTCCATCGCGGCCTCGCCGTTGCCCATGAGAGCCGCTTCGTCATTGTAGGTCGCTCCGAGGAACCCGTCCTGGAACGGCTTCAGGGCGGCCAGATCGGCGAGCATCTGCCCGGCTTTAATGAAAGTCGGATTCTCGAAGCCTTTCGCGTTCTTTCCGGAGAACGTGTCCTCGAAAAGCTGGCCGCCGCCGAGGCGGAGGGCGATGTAGGACCACATGTGCATGGCCGGCCACTTGTCGCCGCCGCCGAGCGCGATCGGGGTGATGCCCGCGGCCTTGAGCTTCTTGACGAGTTTCAGGAAATCGTCCCACGTGGTCGGAAACGTCTTGTAGCCGACCTTGGCGAGAAGTTCCTTGTTGTACCAGAAGGTGATGCCGCCCATGTCGTGCGGAGCGCCGTACACCTTGCCATTGTAGCTGTAGACCTGCCAGACGCCGGACGCCATGGATTTTCCGAACGCGGTGCCCTTCACGTCTTTGGTGATGTCCTTGAGAAGACCGGCCTGGGCGTACTGCGCCAGGACGCCGCCGCCCCAACTTTGGAAGAGGTCGGGCGGGTTGCCGCCCTGCATGACCGTGGTCAGCTTGCTCTTGAACGCCTCGTTCTCGAGCACCGTGATTTCGATCTTGACGTTCGGGTTCGCCTTCACGTAATCGTCGGCGAATTTCTGCAACATCGCCTTGTCATTGGCCGCGGTGCCGATGTGCCACCAATTGACGGTAACCTGATCGGCCATGGCCAATCCGCCCGCCACGAGCGCGAACGCCATGACGAACGCAGTCAGTTTCGTTTTCCTACTCATTCAGTCCTCCTTTAGATGAGCGGATATTGCGATAGTGCGCGCCGCCCGGATCGTCCGGCCGGCGCTCTATCGACAATCTGACTCACTCTATTGAGGCCTTCGGGGGGTGTCAAGTGTTAACGTTCACTCTCACAATCGCTCCCCATCGCTAAACCGGTTCCAAAGACTCCTGTTTTTTCGTCCCGGGAAGAGGATTCGCGAAGGGGAGCGGTCAGGCGCAGTCTGCTCGACGACGGCGAAGACGCCGATGAAAGGATCGTGTGTCCCCCATTTGTTCCCTTCAATGACAACGTGCTCCCCCGAATAGGCGCTGAAGACGATGGGCGAGCCGGCGGCGCCGGAGTTTTTCACATCCACATACTCATCGTACACGCCCTCCCGGACGTATGCTTTCTGTCCCGCGTGCAGGGTATCCGCCGCCTTCTGGATCATGAGCCGGGGCTCGTCGATCGTGCCGGGGTTCGAATCGTTACCGTCTTTGGCGACGTAAAAAAGGTCCTCAGGAGCGATGGATTCCGGGTCCGTCTCGATGTATACGTACTCAGGCTCCGGATAGGGGACGGCTCCTGACGGCGCACCCGTGGCGCAGGAAAGAACACACAAGAGAAATGCCGAAGCGGTGAAAATACTGATGAGTAATGCTTTCACGAAAATTCTCCTTTTCGCGAGGCCGGGAGACGCTCATCGTCATCAATGATAGCCCATGTATCTTTTCGATTCAACCGGAACTACCGTGTAGAGACGCACGGCCGTGCGTCTTATAAGTTTTATCCCCACGAGTTTTTTCCCCGCAGGTTTTGTCCCCTCGTGTTTCTCCGTTGACAAACAGCACCCCTATCAGTATTTTATTTTTCTAAGGCGTTGTACCCGATATTTTCGGTTGCCGGCGATTTCGGCTTTTTCATACTATTTTTTTATATAAAAGTCTAATAGGGAAGCATCCCGGAATGCGGGTACGAGATTGTTCCCGCTTCTCCCCGCACTCTCTCCTCCGGCCGATGCCCATCGGAAAGAACGCCAGCAAGAAAGGCAGATACATGGAAGCGCAGGGCTTGTACGATCCCCGCCTCGAGCACGACGCGTGCGGCGTCGGTTTCGTGGCTAATATCAAAGGCCAGCAGACCCACCAGATCGTCTCGGAAGGGATCGGCATCCTCAAGAACCTCATTCATCGGGGGGCGGTCGGCGGAGACGAGAAGACAGGCGACGGCGCCGGCATCCTCATCCAGACGCCCCACGATTTCTTCGCGGCCGTCGCCGCGGAGGCGGGCATCACCCTGCCGGCGGCGGGCGCGTACGGCGTGGGCATGCTTTTCGTGCCCCGGGACAAGGAGAAGCGAAAACGGGTCCTCGCCCTTGCCGCCGAGGCGGTGAAAGACGAAGGCCTCAAATTCCTCGGATCCCGGGACGTGCCCGTCGACCCTTCCTGCCTGGGCGCCATGGCCCTCGCCTCCCGCCCGGACGTGGTCCAGGCATTCATCGAGCTCCCCGGGCTGGCCGGGTCGGAGCTCGAGCGCAGGCTTTACGTGCTCCGGCGCGTCGTCGAAAACCGCGCCCAGGCCGCGGGTTTCGGCATCGAATCGTTCTATGTCTCATCGCTCTCTTCCCGCACCGTGGTCTACAAGGGCCTGTTCGTCGCGCCCCAGCTCGAGACCTTCTATCCCGACCTGAAGGACCCGAGGCTCGTCTCGGCCTTCGCGCTCGTGCACCAGCGCTACAGCACCAATACCTTCCCCTCCTGGCCCCTCGCCCAACCCTTCCGGGCCCTCGCCCACAATGGCGAAATCAACACCCTGCGCGGAAACGTGAACAAGATGAACGCCCGGGAGAGCACGCTGCGCTCCGAGGCCTTCGGCGCCGACATCGCCAAGCTCCTCCCCGTCATCGAACCCTCCTTGAGCGACTCCGGCCAGCTCGACAACGTCTTCGAGCTTCTCTCCATGAGCGGCCGCGGGCTCGAGCACGCCATGATGATGCTCATCCCGGAAGCTTTCGGCACCAAGTACCACATCAGCCAGGACAAGCGCGCCTTCTACGAGTACCACGCCGCCCTCATGGAGCCCTGGGACGGCCCGGCGGCCGTCTCCTTCACCGACGGCGTGAAGATCGCCGCCATCCTCGACCGCAACGGCCTCAGGCCGGCGCGCTACACCGTCACCAGGAGCGGCAAGTTCGTACTCGCGAGCGAAACCGGCGTACTCGACATCCCCCCCGAAGACATCCTCCAGAAGGGCCGACTGGCCCCTGGGAAAATGATCCTGGTGGACACCGCCGCCGGCCGCGTCGTCTACGACAACGAAATCAAGGCCACCGTCTCGCGCCGGATGCCCTACCGCCGCTGGCTCGACGCCAACCGCATCGAGCTCAAGGGCCTCTTCCAATCGCCCGAACCGGTAAGCGTGGAACGAGAGTCGCTCGCCACCCGCCAAAAAATGTTCGGCTACACCCTCGAGGACATCACCATGATCCTGGCGCCGATGGCGGCCAACGCCCAGGAGCCGGTGGGTTCGATGGGCAATGACGCCGCCCTGGCGGTGCTTGAGGAAAAGCCCGTGCTCCTCCACCAGTACTTCAAGCAGCTCTTCGCCCAGGTCACCAACCCGCCCATCGACCCGTATCGGGAGAACCTCGTCATGTCGCTGATGAGCTTCATCGGCCGCGAGGGCAACCTCATGGAGGAGACTCCGCTTCACTGCCGCCAGCTCAAGCTTCCCTACCCCGTACTCACCAACGAGGACATGCGCAAGCTCTCCCTGGCCTCTGCCCCCGACCTGAAGTCCGTCGTCCTACCGATGTTCTTACCCGCCGGCGACAGCCCTCTTTCCGTCGCGGACTGCGCGAACGACGCCGTGTGCGAAACGGCCGGCCGCGCCCTCGAGGCGGCGCTCGACAGGCTCGTGAAAAGCGCCGAGGAAAAGGTCGACGCGGGCGCGAACATCGTCGTCTTGAGCGACCGCGGCGCGGACGAGCGTAACGTCGGCATCCCGGCCCTCCTCGCCGTCTCGGCCGTCCACCATCATCTCACACGGAGGGGCAAGCGCCACCTCTGCGGCCTGGTGGTGGAGAGCGGCGAGACAAAGGACGTGATGCAATTCGCGACCTTGAGCGCCTTCGGGGCGAGCGCCGTCAATCCCTACCTCGCCTTCGAGACGCTCGTCGACTTGAAGGAGCACGACCAGCTCCCCGCCGACCTCACCATCGAGGCCGCCTTCGAAAACTACATCACCGCCGTCAAGAAGGGCCTCCTCAAGGTCATGTCGAAGATGGGCGTTTCCACCATTCGGAGCTACAAAGGGGCCCAGCTGTTCGAGGCCGTCGGCATCGATTCCTCGGTCATCGAGAAATATTTTCCCGGCACGAACTCGCGCATCGGGGGCGTGGGACTCGGCGTCATCGCCGGCGAGGCGCTCCTCCGCCACCGCCGGGCTGTAAACGACGCCCGGGACAACCGCGACTCCCTCCCGTCCGGCGGCGACATCCATTACCGCGCGGGCGGCTACAAGCACATCCTCACCCCGCTTTCCATCCGCCTCCTGCAGCACGCCGTGCGCTCGGGCGATTACGGGCTCTTCAAGCAGTATTCGGCCCGGATCGACGACGCTTCAAAAAACCTCTGCACCATCCGCGGCCTCCTCGCCTTCAAGAAGGGAACGCCCGCGCCGATCGAGGAGGTGGAGCCGGTCGATTCCATCGTCAAGCGGTTCTACACCGGCGCCATGTCCTTCGGTTCCTTAAGCAAGGAGGCGCACGAGACGATCGCCGCGGCCATGAACCGCCTCGGCGGCCGTTCGAACTCGGGCGAGGGCGGCGAGGACGAGGCGCGCTACACCCGCGAGCCGGGCGCCGACGACCTTACCAGCCGGGTCAAGCAGGTGGCCTCGGCCCGCTTCGGCGTCACCTCGAACTACCTGGTGCACGCCGAGGAACTGCAGATCAAGATGGCCCAGGGGGCCAAACCCGGCGAGGGCGGCCAGCTTCCGGGCCATAAGGTGGACGAGATCATCGCCAAGGTGCGCCACTCGACGCCCGGCGTCATGCTCATCTCGCCTCCGCCGCACCACGATATCTACTCGATTGAGGATCTGGCCCAACTCATCTTCGATCTCAAGAACGCCAATCCGGCGGCGCGCGTTTCGGTCAAGCTCGTGGCCGAGGTGGGCGTGGGCACCGTGGCCGCGGGCGTGGCCAAGGGCAAGGCCGACATGGTGCTCATCTCCGGTCACGACGGCGGGACGGGCGCCTCGCCCATCTCATCCATCAAGCACGCGGGCATCCCCTGGGAGATCGGCCTGGCCGAAACCCAACAGACCCTCGTCAAGAACCGGCTCCGCGACAAAATCCGGGTGCAGGCAGACGGGAAGATGAAGACCGGACGGGACGTCGTCACGGCCGCCCTGCTCGGGGCGGAGGAGATCGGATTCGGCACACTCACCCTCATAAGCCTCGGCTGCATCATGGTGCGCAAGTGCCACCTCAACACCTGTCCCGTCGGAATCACCACCCAGGATCCGCGTTTGCGCAAGCTCTTTCCCGGAAAACCAGAGCACCTCATCAACTTCATGCGCTTCACGGCACAGGAGACGCGCGAGCTCATGGCCTCGCTCGGCTTCCGCACCTTCGACGAAATGGTGGGCCGCGTCGACATGCTCGACGTGCGGCCGGCCGTCGCGCACTGGAAGGCGAAGGGCGTCGACCTTTCGCGCCTGCTCGTCGCGGCCGCGCCCGAGGAGCCGGCGGCTCCCGCGGCCGGGTCCGGCGGGAGGAAACCGGGCAGCCCCGCGGAGCCCGCGCCGGCGGCCCGGCGCTGTCTCAGAACCGTTCCCATCGACCTTTCGCACACGATCGACGCCGAGCTCATCGCGAACGCGCGCCAGGCCCTCGAGCGGAAAACGCCGGTGCGCCTCTTCGCCCCCATCCGCAACTCCAACCGCACGGTCGGCGCCACCTTGAGCCGCGAGATCTCCCTGCGCTACGGCTCGGCCGGGCTCCCGCCCGAAACGATCACCTGCCGGTTCACCGGCTCGGCCGGGCAGAGCTTCGGGGCCTTTCTGGCCCGGGGGATCAGCTTCGAGATCGAAGGCGACGCGAACGATTATTTCGGGAAGGGACTCTCCGGCGGCAGGCTCGTCATCTACCCCCCGCGGCTCGCCGCCTTCCGCGCGGAGCATAACATCATCGTCGGAAACGTCAGCCTCTTCGGCGCCACCTCGGGCGAGGCCTACATCCGCGGCATGGCCGGCGAGCGCTTCGCGGTCAGGAACTCCGGCGCCACGGCGGTGGTGGAGGGCGTCGGCGACCACGCCTGCGAATACATGACCGGCGGCACCGTCGTGGTGCTCGGCCGCACGGGCCTGAACTTCGCGGCCGGCATGTCGGGCGGCGTCGCCTACGTCCTTGACGCCAATCAGCTCTTCGACACGCACTGCAACCTCGAGATGGTCGACGTCGAGCCGGTCCGCGAGGAGGCCGAGCAGGGCCGGCTCAAGGACCTCATTCAGGAGCACGTCCGCCTGACCGGCAGCGAGTACGCCGCCCACATCCTCAGGGACTGGGCCGAAGTGGCGATGCAGTTCGTGCGCGTCATGCCCATCGACTATCGGCGCGCGCTCGAGCGGCTCAAGAAGCTTGAGGCCGAGGCGGCGGAACATGTGACGGTCACCGAGGAAGTATACACCCAGGAGGTATTGCGGTAATGGGCAAGCCCAGCGGTTTTTTGGATTATCAAAGGAAAAATTTCACCTATACAAAAATTGCGGAACGGCTTACGACCTTCCGCGAATTCGTCTTCACCCAGCCGGAGAACGAAATGCGCCTCCAGGGGGGACGCTGCATGGACTGCGGCATTCCCTACTGCCACGCGCTCGGCTGCCCGGTCTACAACCTCATCCCGGAGTGGAACGACCTCGTCTGGCGAGGCCGATGGCGCGAGGCGTACGAAAGGCTCGAGCTCACCAACAATCTCCCCGAGATCACGGGCCGCGTCTGTCCGGCCCCCTGCGAGACGTCCTGCACGCTCTCCGTCAATACCGCGCCGGTCGCCATCAAGGAGATCGAGCTGGCCATCATTGAAAAGGCGTTCGCTTCGGGGTGGGTCGTCCCCCGGCCGCCGGCGGTCGAAACCGGAAAACGGGTCGCCGTCATCGGCTCGGGCCCGACCGGCCTGGCCGCGGCCCAGGAACTGCGCCGCGCCGGCCACCAGGTCACGGTGTTCGAGTCCGGGCTGAAACCGGGCGGCATCCTGCGCTACGGCATCCCCGATTTCAAGCTCGAAAAGCAGGTCCTCGACCGCCGCCTCGACCAGATGAGCCGCGAAGGGGTGCAGTTCGAGACCGGCGTGGACGTGGGCGAGGACGTCTCCGCCCGCTACGTGCGGAAGAAGTACGACGCCGTCCTCCTCGCCCTGGGCGCGGGCGAGCCGCGCGACCTGGCCGTACCGGGGCGCGGCCTCGAAGGCATTCACTTCGCGATGGACTACCTCACACTCCAGAATCGCTTCCTGAACGGCGAATGCTCGGAGCATGATCTCGTGAGCGCCAAGGGCAAGACCGTGCTCGTCATCGGCGGCGGGGACACCGGCGCCGACTGCGTGGGCACCGCCAACCGTCAGGGCGCGAAGATAGTCCACCAGTTCGAAATCCTTCCCCGTCCGGCCTTGTGGGAAAAAGAATACAATCCCGAATGGCCGGACTGGCCGCAGATCCTGCGCACCGGCTCCTCCCACGAGGAGGGCGTTGAGCGCGACTGGTCGATCAACACCCGCCAGTTCGCCGGCCGCGACGTGCGCGTGGAACAGGGGCTGTTCGTCCGGGTCGAGTGGAAGAAGGACGAACGGGGCCGCTTCGCCATGACCGAAATCCCGGGAAGCGAATTCACGCTCCCGGTCGATCTCGTCCTCCTCGCCATGGGCTTTCTGCACCCGAGGCATTCGCGCCTGCTCGAGGGCCTGCAGACCGCCCTCGACGAGCGCGGCAACGTCAAGACCGGCCCCGGCTACGCGACGAGCGTCCCGGGAGTGTTCGCCGCCGGCGACGCGGCCACCGGCGCCTCGCTCGTGGTGCGCGCCATCTGGCACGGCCGGGAGGCGGCGAAAGACGTCGACCGCTGGCTGCGGGGGAGCTGAGGAAGAGCAGCCGGACGACTCGGATAAAGAAATAGTGAAGAAGCGGCCGCCCGGAAGGGCGGCTTTTTTTCGGCGCGTGAATTTTCCCAGCGGGTTGTTGAAAAAGTTGAGCTTTTTCAGCAGTTTGCTAGACGAGTGCGGGAAGAAAAGTCATGGCCGGACACACGCGGATGCCGTCCTTGGATACGTAATCTTTTTTCCATTCAGGCTGATCCGCCACGCCTCCGCTTCCGGGAAGCGCGCTTTCAGGTACCGGAGACCCTTGACGATTTCGTCGTCGCCGAGTTTGGCCTCCTCGAGCATTCGGGGATAGCCCGCCTCTTCCACGACAAAATCCGTTTCCCGTCCGTCGATATCGCGAGTAATTTCGACCGGTGTCAATATTACTCGCGAGTAATTTTGACAGGCGCCGAAATGACTCGCGCGACGAACGGAGGGCGCCCGTGCGCGGAATCGAGTGCCGGCTGTCGGAAAAACCCTTACAGAATCTTCATACCGCGTCCGACTCACAATAATTGAGGAAAGCCGTATGATAAAACGTAAGATGAAAAGGAGGAACGAAATGAAACGGTTGATTTCGATTATGCTTTTCGCCGCGGCCGCCGCCGGAACGGGCTTCGCGACCGACAGCGCCTCGCACGCGGTCACCCTGCGGGTGGACGACGTCTGCCGCGTCGATCTCAACTCGACCGGCGGGATCACGCTGGCCGTCACCAAACCGGCCGCGGGAGGCGAGACGCCGGCCGGAACCACCGACAACGGGAAGTCGCTGCGCTATACATCGGTCGTTTCCCCGGGCTCCAGTCGGAAAATAACCGTCAATTGCGATTCGGCGGACTCCGCTCCCTCCGGCACGGCGCTGTACCTGCGCGTCACGTCCGTTCCCCCCCGCTGCGGCACGGCGACCGGCCCGGTCAGGATCGGAGGCGATCCGCGCGAGATCATCACCGGTATCGGCAGCTGCGCCACCGGCGCGACCGGCGGCGGGGCGCGACTGCAATATACGTTGCAGATCGACGATGCCGCCGCCCTTACGGCCGGCGAGACGCGCACCATCAACGTCAACTTCACGCTCACCGACGCGTCGTAAGCGGAACGCGCATCGCCTTCGGTGCCGTATCGACCCCATTGAAATTCCGATATCCGGACGGATCGGAAAAATAATCGTTTTTTTGCAATGAAACGGGATTTCGGCTATTATTATATGCAACGTTATGGAAAATACGCATTCATCCTCCGATCATCCGCCGTTCGACGAATCCGGAACGATCGATTCCGTCACCGGGCTGGGAAACGAACGGCTTTTCCTCCGCCTCTTGACCGAGGAATTCTTTCGAGCCCGCGAACGGGAAACGAACGGCGCCGTGCTCCTCATCAAGATAGACGACATCATGGGCATCAATGCCCGCCACGGCCGGCGCGGCGGCGATGAGGCGCTCCGCTCCCTGGGCAACCTCCTGAAAAAAACCGGAGCCGCCCCGGGAAACGCCTCCCATCTCATCTTCAGGCTGTCGGGCCCGGTATTCTCATATGTGATGCCTGACTGCAGTGCGGACAGGGCAAACTCCATGGCCAGGGAAATCGCGTCCGAAACGTTTCACTCGGACCTGTTTATCGAACGACTCACCGTCTCCATCGGCGTGGTCAACTTATACGAGTTCTTCTTGAGCGAGGAGGACGAGACCCGACTGGTGCGGTCCATCGAACAAACCGCCCTGCGTCGGCTCGAGACGGCAGAACGAAGCGGCGGGAACACCGTCTGCTTCAATTCCGCATTGGCCGACATCGGGACGGGAGCCGCGCCTTCGGTCCTGATCGTCGATCCCGACCAATCCGCCGTCGAACCGCTGGTCTTCGCCCTGGAAGCCGCGAACCTGGACGTGACCGCCTGCCGCAATGGCGAGGAGGCCTACGCCCTGATCCGGGCCAAACCGCCGTCCGCCGTCGTCTGCGAGGCGATGACTCCCCGGCTCAATGGCTTCATGCTGAGAGACCGCTTGCGGGCCAATGCGTTCCTGGGCGCCATTCCCTTCATCCTCCTTTCCCACAAAAAAACCGAGGATTTCATCCGGAAGGCGATCGATCTCGACATCCGACACTACTTCCGCAAACCGATATCCATCACCGAGGTCGCCGGCCTGATCGGCAACCTCCTGCGGGGCTTCGGCGCATGACGATTCCAGTCGACCCTGCTTTCGCCTTCCTCGCGCTCGTCGTTTGCGCGGACGCGGCGGCCGTGGCGGCGTTTTTCGCCGGCCGGGCGCGACGCCGGTCGACCGAACGGGCGCGGCTCCGGGCGCGCCGGCTGGCCTCGGCGATCCTGGCGGGAGCCGCCGTCTCTTCCGGCCGATCCCGGCGCGACGAGGCGTTCGTGCGTCGCAAAAAATGGATCTTTCTCGAGGAAACGGCGAACATCGCGGATGCCGTCGTCCTTTCGGACGGGCAGCGCCGGTCGCTGGCGGGCCTGCTCGTCCGCTGCCGGGTGCCGGGGCGTCTCGTGCGCGGCCTGCGCTCAGCAAACCGGCACATCCGGGCGCGCGCGGCGGCCGCACTCGCCTTTTTCCGAACCAGGCCCGTTCTCGCCCTCCTCGTGAAGGCGCTCGAGGTCGAGCGGAGCTACCCGGTCAAGATCCTGCTGGCGGCGGCCCTGGCCGAATCCGGCGATCCCGCGGTAGTGCCCACGATCATCGACACCCTGAAAGGCTCGCCGGAGCGCTACCAGCGCGCCGTCCGCGGCATCGTGGCGGAATACGGCGACGGCCTTGACGAGATTCTCCCCGTGCTGACCTCCCGCCCGGAGAAGGAAATACAGATGCTGCTCATCCACCAGGCGGGACGAAATTGTTGTCCCCTCATCGAGCAATACGTCGAGCGGCTCTCACGGAGCGCCGATCTCGACGTCGCCCGCGCCGCCTTCCGGGTTCTGGCGACCGTTCGCGCCGGCGCCCTGGACCACCCGCGCTACCTCTCCCACGACGATTTCCTGGTGCGCAACCTGGCCGCCGAATCGCTCGGGCGCCTGCCCCGCACCGAATCCCTGGCCCTCCTCTTCGAGCACATGGACGATCCCGTCATCCGCAAGAGCGCCGCGTTGGCCGTCACCGCCCTGATCCGCGCTCGCCCGCACTTCCTGAAAATCGTCATGCACCGCTGCCTGAATGAACGCAGGCCGAACGCCCGCCGGGTCCTGGCGGACGTCCTCGCCAATTTCACCGACTATATCATGGGCAAACTGCACGGCGACGACGAGGAACTCGCCGGCAAGGTGCTGCGCGCGCTCGTGCGTCACGGGAAGACGAACGAAATCATCAATTTCCTCAACAGGAACACCGACGTCGAAATAGAGACGAAGGCGCTCGCCCTGCTCCGCGCCATCCTCGAAAAATCCGGCTCGCTCGCCGGTGATTTCCTATGCTACCTGGACGGACGCATCGCCGGCGAGCTCGGCATCGACGCCGCGCCGCCTTCCGGCGAACGGCCCGCCAGGCGGGAGCGCCCCAACCGTCCCCTGCTCGCGTTCTTCCTGTTCGTCGGCGCCCTGCTGGCGCCCGCCGTTTGCCTCGTCGCCGCTTTCTTCGACTCGCGGACCGGGCCGGCCGGCGCGCTCCCGCTCTTCCTTCGCTCGTTCAAC
>JAFGSW010000012.1 GCA_016934415.1 Spirochaetales bacterium
GTACGGTCATGAATGAGACGTGTTTGGATTTCCGGGAAAAACGGATGCCGGAGGGCCCCGCCCTTGCCCTTCCAGGCAGGCGATTAAGAGGAGCGCGCATCCATGTGCGCCGCCCGGCGCTCTCCCGTCCATGGACGCCGCATTGTGGGCATTTGAATACATCGATCTCATACACCCTTGCCAGGAGTTTGACTTCTCCGCTTTTTCTTCCCCACGCCCTGACGCAGGTATTCGGCCGTATATGACTTCGTAGACTTCGCCACTTCCTCCGGCGTGCCGACGGCGAGCACCTGCCCGCCCTTCTCCCCGCCCTCGGGCCCCAGGTCGATGAGGTAGTCGGCCTGCTGGATGACGTCCAGGTTGTGCTCGATGAGCACGACCGTGTTCCCCTGGTCGACGAGGAGCTGGAGCACCTCGACGAGCTTCTTCACGTCCGCGAAATGGAGCCCGGTGGTCGGCTCGTCCAGGATGTAGAAGGTGCGGCCGGTGGATACGCGCGACAGCTCGAGGGCGAGCTTGACGCGCTGGGCCTCGCCGCCGGAGAGGGTGAGGGCCGACTGGCCGAGCTTGATGTAGTCGAGGCCGACGTCCCTTAAGACCCGGAGCTTGCGCTCGATGACCGGAATCTTCTTGAAGAACTCGTGCGCCTCCTCGACCGTCATGTCGAGGACCTCGGCGATGTTCTTCCCCTTGTAGCGGATCTCCAGCGTCTCGTGGTTGTAGCGCCGGCCCTTGCACACGTCGCAGGTGATGTGGACGTCTGAAAGGAAATGCATTTCGATGCGCAGGGTGCCGTCGCCCTCGCAGTTTTCGCAGCGGCCGCCCTTGACGTTGAAGGAGAAGCGGCCCGGCTTGTAGCCGCGGGCGCGCGATTCGGGAAGCTTGGAGAAGAGGTCGCGGATGGGCGTGAAGAGCCCCACGTACGTGCCGGGGTTGGAGCGCGGGGTGCGGCCGATCGGGCTCTGGTCGATGTTGATCACCTTGTCGATCAGCTCCGCGCCTTTCAGCTTCGCGTACGCGCCTTCCTGGAGGCGCGAGCGCATGACCTTGTTCGCCAGCGCCGGGTAGAGGAGGTCGGTGAGGAGGCTCGACTTGCCCGAGCCGGACACGCCGGTGATGACCGTGAACACGCCGAGGGGGAAGGCGACGTCGATGTTTTTCAGGTTGTGCTCGCGCGCGCCCTGGACGGTGACGCTTCGTTCAAGGTCGTACGGCCGGCGGGCCGTGCGCTTTTCCATCGTGAGCTCGCCGGTGAGGTATTTTCCCGTGAGCGATTTTCCATTGGCGGTCACTTCGTCGTAGGTGCCGGCCGCCACCACGTGCCCGCCGTGCACGCCCGCGCCCGGTCCCAGGTCGACGATGTAGTCGGCGGTGCGCAGGGTCTGCTCGTCGTGCTCGACCACAATGAGCGTGTTGCCCAGGTCGCGGAGCGACTTCAGGGTGTCGATGAGGCGCCGGTTGTCGCGCTGGTGGAGGCCGATGGTCGGCTCGTCGAGGATGTAGAGCACGCCCATGAGCTGCGAGCCGATCTGGGTGGCGAGCCGGATGCGCTGCGCCTCGCCGCCGGAAAGGGTGGCGGCCTGCCGCTCGAGGGTGAGGTAGTCGAGGCCGACGTTCACCAGGAAGGAGAGCCGCGACCGGATCTCCTTGACGATCTGCTCGGAGATTTTTTTGTGCGTCTCGGAAAGCTCGAGACAGTCCATGAACTTCTGGGTCTCCCCGACGGAAAGGCTCGTGAGCTCGTGGATGTTTTTGTCGCAGACGGTGACCGCCAGGCTCTCCGGCCGCAGGCGCTTGCCGCCGCAGGCCTTGCAGCCGGTCTGGCGCATGTACCCCTCGAGCCACTGCTTGACGCCGTCGGAGGTGCTTTCCAGGTAGCGCCGCTTGAGGTCGGGGAGGATGCCCCGGAAGCTTCCGCTGTATTCCCACGTGCCCCCGTGGCGCTCGTTCTTGTAGACGAAATCGATCTCCTCGTCCGTCCCGTAGAGGAGCTTGTTGAACACTTTGGCCGGAAGCTTACCCAGCGGCGTGTCGAGCTTGTAGCCGTAGTGTTTGATGACCGAGCCGACCCGGCTCCGGTACCAGCTCGCCTTGGGATTGTAGGGCGCGATGCCGTGCTGGTTGAACGACAGCCGCTTGTCCGGGATGACGAGGTCGGGATCGAATTCCTGGATGACGCCGAGTCCGGTGCAGGCCGGGCAGGCGCCGTACGGGTTGTTGAATGAGAAGAGCCGCGGCTGGAGCTCGGGGATGCTCACCCCGCAGTCGGGGCAGGCGTGGAGCTCGGAGAAGAACGCCTCGCGCTCCTTGTCCCCCTCGATCCGGACGGCGATGAGCTTGCCCCCGGCCAGCTCGAGCGCGGTCTCCACCGACTCGGCCAGGCGCTGGCGGTTCTCCCGGCTCACCGTGAGCCGGTCGACGACGATCTCGAGCGTGTGCTTCTTCTGCTTGTCGAGCTTGAGAGGTTCGTCAACCGTAAGGATCTTGCCGTCGACCCGCAGGCGCTGGAACCCGCCGCGCCTGGCGTCCTCCCGGACCTTCTCGTGCTCTCCCTTGCGGCCGCGCACGATGGGCGCCAGAATCATCAGTTTCGTGTTTTCCTTGTAGGTGTAGATCGTCTCCAGGATCTGGTCCACCGACTGTTCGCTGATCACCTTGCCGCATTTCGGGCAGTGGGGAACGCCGATGCGGGCGTAGAGGAGGCGCAGGTAGTCGTATATCTCGGTGACGGTGCCGACCGTGGAGCGGGGGTTCTTGTGCGTGGTCTTCTGTTCGATCGAGATGGCCGGCGACAGGCCCTCAATGTAGTCCACGTCCGGCTTGTCGAGCCGTCCCAGGAACTGGCGGGCGTAAGCGGAGAGCGATTCGACGTAGCGGCGCTGCCCCTCGGCGAAGATGGTGTCGAAGGCGAGGGAGGACTTCCCCGAGCCGGAGAGGCCGGAAATGACGATGAACTTGTCCCGGGGAAGCTTCAGGTTGATGTTCTTGAGATTGTGTTCGCGCGCGCCCTGGATGATGAGATATTTCATGAACGACGTCCCGTGCCAAAAAGTGAGGGTCGGGGAATGCGGGGCACTCCCCATCGCCTTTTTTTTCTTCATGCCGGTCGTTCGACCGGACCGGCAGGATAAAACTAATCACAAACGGAGAGATCGTCACCCGCCGGATTTCGAGCGAGACGGCGGCCGACGGACCCGAAATCGATTGTACGCATCATACCAGGAAAAAAAAGACGATGCAAGCAATACCTATACATTTGTTGGGTATTTATTTTTCCAGCGGAGTTTGGCGCAGAATATGATAGTTCAGGGAGAGTGCGCCTGCGGCCCTCGAGAAATTACGACCATGCCGTCCCTGGCTTTCAGCCCGCATTTCTCGCCGAAAGTTTTTGTCGGCAGATACGTTTCCGCCCAGATCGCGGTATGGGAGTATCGCTTTTCGATCGCCTCCACCAAACGGCGGCCCAAACCTTTCCGCTGACAATCTGGATCAACGACGACTTCCACGATCCACGTATTGGCGACGCCGTCGCTCAAGGCGCGGCCCCAACCAACGAGGCGACCGGCCAGGAATGCGGCGACAACAAACGACGATTGCGTGAAAGCCTTTTTCAGTCTCGCCGCCGAATAAATCGACCGCCGTTTACCCCAACCGATGTTAAGATAAATCGTGATGACTTCCTCGAAGTCGATTTCCAAACAATTTTCCCGTACTTCGAATTCCATTCGCATGTCCATTCAGCCAGGATCTTCAGCTCTATGTTAACGGAAGGCGCCTATAACAAACACACGGCCGGTCTCAGACCACCTTCACGTTCGCCTTGATCGTGCCCTCGTAGAAGCCGTGCTCGATGACGACGTGCCAGGTGCTCTTGAAGGGGACCTTGATTTCCACCGAGGAGATGTCGAGATGCTCGGAGGCCGTTTCGTATGGTTTGCCGGTCTGGTATTTATAAAAATTGACGGTGTCGAGAAGCCTGATATTGGCCTTGGCGGAGAGGCTCACCTGGATGAAATGTTCCGGTTTTACTTTACATTTATAATGAAGGTAATTCATGTTCGCTCCCGCGAGCTGGCGGCATTATCCACCGGAAAGCCTCGGTGTGTCAATGAACGGGTTTTCGTTTTCCAACGCGTTGCAACAATCTTGGGGGCACTCACTCGCTTTTCGGGCTCGGACACGCGACGGAAGGCGGCGCGATGAAAATGTCATTGACCAAGCGGTCTACACTTTTTATTGTAGTATATATCGGTAATAGATACATGAAGGAGGAATCCATGCCCGCCGTCGCGTCTTTGGAAGAATTGCAGGCCGCCCAGAACGATCTCACCCAGCTGAAAACCGCCCAGCCCGAGGCCTACGCCGCCTTCAGCGCCCTGTTCAAGAAGCACCGGAGCATCGGCTACAAGAACATCTGCAAGATGCTTCTCGGGGAGGCCACCCCGGAAAAACTCAAAGGTATGGGAGAATAATCGCCCGCCGTCGTTGTCCCGCTCCGACGATCGAGGATGCGATATTCATCCGGCCCGTGACGCATTTCACCCACTCAGGCTCGCGGGCCGTCGAACCGGTCGGGAGATTGCCGACGGGACCGACGGAATAAGATCAATGGATCGGAAAAGGAGCAAGATGATGGAACCAACAAAATTTTTTTTGAAACCGAAGGCGATGGACGAACGAAACGCTATTCATGTTCGTTTCTCCGTTTCACCCCGTCGCCGTGTATTGACCGGCATCATCGCGGTTATATTTTTCGCCCTACCGGCCGCCGCGTTCGCCCTCGGAGGCGAACAATACGTGAGCTTCGCGAACGCGCGGGGAGCCTTCCCGCTTTCCGCCGGAGGAACCGCCGCCCCGCTCTGCGCGAGCTCGAGCGATTACCCGGGGATACAAACCGTTCTCAAGTATTTCCAGACAGACATCGCGAGCGTTACCGGAGCGCGGCCTGGGATATTCATCGGCAAGCTCCCCGCCGCGAAGGACATCGTCGTCGTCGGCACGATCGGGAAGAGCAAACTGATCGATGAGTTGATTGCGAGGAAGAAGATCGACGCGGCGGGCGTGGCCGGTCAGCGGGAAGCGTACCTGATCACGATGGTGAGCAATCCCTTTCCGCGCGTCAACCGCGCCCTGGTGATCGCCGGCAGCGACAAGCGGGGCACGATCTACGGCATGTTCGGCATTACTGAACGCATCGGCGTTTCCCCGTGGTACTGGTGGGCGGACGTCCCGATACAAAAACATACAAACGTCTACATCCTCCCCGGCAGGCACACGGACGGATCGCCGTCGGTGGCGTACCGGGGGATTTTTCTCAATGACGAGGCGCCGGCCCTGACCGGCTGGGTGATGGGGAAATACGGGCTGGTCCGGCCGACGAGGGAGCCGCCTGTTCCGTCCGGCGTCGCGAATTACGGCCGCGAATTCTACAAGAGGATTTTCGAGCTGTTGCTGCGCCTGAAGGCGAATTATCTCTGGCCGGCCATGTGGAGCAACGCGTTCAATGAGGACGACCCGGAAAATCCGAAGCTGGCGGACGAATACGGCATCGTCATGGGAACGTCCCACCAGGAACCGATGCTGCGGGCGCAACAGGAATGGGACCGGCGATACCGGACCACCCTCGGCAGATGGAATTACTCCACGGTCCCCGAGCAACTCAATGAGTTCTGGCGCGAGGGCATCCGGCGGAATAAAAATTACGAAAGCATCATCACCATCGGCCTGCGGGGCGAGAACGATACGCCCATGACGACCGGCGGCCTTACGCCGGGCATGGATCTCCTGAACAAGATCATCGACGTCCAGCGGAACATCCTCAAGGAGGAAATGAACCCCGACGTGACGAAGGTGCCCCAAGTATGGTGCCCGTACAAGGAGGTGCTCGATTACTACAACGCGGGATTCCGCGTTCCCGACGACGTGACGATCCTGTGGACGGACGACAACTGGGGGAACATCCGCCGCCTGCCCGCGCCCGGGGAGCGGCAGCGGAGCGGGGGGGCCGGCGTCTATTACCATTTCGATTATCACGGCGGCCCGCGCAACTACCAGTGGATCAACACCAACACGATTCCCAAAATCTGGGACCAGATGTCGCAGGCCAAGGAATACGGCGCGGACCGGATCTGGATCGTCAATGTCGGCCACTTCAAGGGGTACGAGCTGCCGTTAAGCTTCTTCATGGATCTCGCGTGGGACACCCAGGCGTGGAACGCCGGCAACCTCGACGAGTACCGGCGCCTCTGGGCCGAGCGGCAGTTCGGGCCGAAGTACGCGGGGCGGATCGCCGACCTGCTCGCGACGTGCGCCAAATACAACGCGCGCCGAAAACCTGAGTTGTTGAGCCCGACCGTCTACAGCGCCGTCGATTACCGTGAGGCGGACCGCGTGGTCGCAGATTTCAAGGCGCTTGAAGCGAAGGCGGAGGCCGTCTCCGGGCAACTGCCCGCCGACGCGCGCGACGCGTTCTATGAGCTCGTCCTCTTCCCCGCGAAAGCCTCTTCCCTGCTGAATGAGTTGTACAATGCGGCCGGCAAGAACGAGCTGTACGCTTCGCAGGGCCGCGCGAGCGCGAACGAAATGAGCGCCAAGGTCCAGTCCCTGTTCGACGACTTCAAGAACCTCATGCACTATTTCAACCGCACCTTCGCGGGCGGCAGGTGGAACCACTTCATGGACCAGCCGGTCATCGGGTACCGGGGCTGGGATCTTCCGGGCGTGAACACCCTCAAGGCGATCCGCCTCAAGACCCTCGACGTTCCGGAGGCGGCGGGCCTGGGGGTCGCCGTGGAAGGATCGCGCGATTCCTGGCCGGGCGCGGCCGCCGGGGCGGCGCTGCCGCCGTTCGACGCGTTCAACCGGCAATCGTATTACGTGGACGTTTTCAACCGGGGAAAGACGCCGTTCGCCTTTTCAGTGAAGGCCGACCAACCGTGGATCACAATTTCATCATTGAGCGGCACGGTGAGCGGTCAGACTCGGCTTTTGGTGAGCGTCGAGTGGAACGCCGCCCCTCGCGGCTCTTCCACCGGCTCGCTCGCGGTCAGCGGCGCGGGCGGCGCGGTCGACGTGAAAGTGTGGGCGTTCAACCCGGCGACGCCGCCGCGCGGCGAGGTGAAGGGATTTATCGAAGGCGGGGGGTACGTCTCCGTCGAGGCGGAACACTACACGCGCAGAACCGAGGCGGGGAAGAACGGTTGGATGCTCATACCGGATTACGGGCGGACGTCGTCCGCGATGCGGACCGTGGCGCCGCTCGACGCGCCGGCCGCGACGCCGGGGAAGGATTCCCCGCGCCTCGAGTACCGGATGTTCGTTTACGGCGCGGGCACAGTCGCGGTTGAAGGGATTTTCGGCCCGACCTTGAATTTCGTTCCCGGGCGCGGCCTGCGCTGCGCCGTCTCTTTCGACGATGAGACGCCGCAGGTCGTCACGCTCGTGCCGGAGAACTATTCGGCCCAGAACGGGAACGGCGATTGGGAGCGCACGGTCAGCGCCGAGGCGCGGTACGGCCGCAGTACGCATACGTTCGCCGAGCCCGGCTTCCACACGCTCAAGGTGTGGATGGTGGATCCGGGAGTCGTGCTTGAAAAGCTGATCGTGGACTTGGGCGGAGTCAAACGGAGTTATTTCGGTCCGCCCGAGAGTTTCCACGCGAACGTCGCGAACGATTAGCGCGCGGAGCGGGCTGTCTTTGCGTTGAGCCGCTCAAGAAGTTTCACCGCCTCGCCTCCGTTTTTGGCGTCATGCGCGCCGAACGGGCGGGCCTGCTCTTCCGTGACCGCCGCCCCGCCGAGGAGGAAGGGGCGGTCGATGTTTTCTCCGCGCGCCGGGCCGATCCTCTCATTCATACTCGTCAATCGTCGTGGTCATGAGCGCCGACAGGCCGATCGCGTCCGGCCTCGCCGGTTTCGCCTCGGCGACGATGAGGATGAGGAGTTTTTCAGCGATAAGAGCCTTGATGATCGCTTTGTCCTTCATCGTGTTCGTCGCGGTGTGGGTGAAGGCCGATAGAAAAAAACGGCGCCGGTCATGACGATCTCCCCGCCACAAATCCGCCACACATCGCCTCGATTGTCCACCGGAGCGACACGGAAAGAGCTCTTTTCCGGCCCCATAATCGCCTCGGTTTCGAAATTGAAAGGAGCACCCATGACCGGACCCGCCACCCTCGGAAACGAAACGCAGGCAAGCGGCGACCAGGAGTTATTGCTGCTTGCCTCGCAGCGCATGCGGCGGCTGCCGCCGTACCTCTTCGAACGCATCAACAAGGCCAAGCTCGCCCTTCGCCGGCGGAACGTCGACATCATCGACCTGGGGATGGGCAATCCGAACGACCCGACGCCGGGAATCGTGGTTGAAAAACTCAAGGAGGCGGCCGGGCTCAAGAAGAATCAGCGTTATTCGGTCTCGCGCGGGATCGACAACCTGCGGCGCGAGTACGCCCGTTTCTACGAGCGGCGCTTCGGCGTACGGCTCGACCCGGAGAGTGAGATCATCGCCTGTCTCGGCTCCAAGGAGGGGTTCAGCCACCTCTGCCTGGCCGTGCTCGGCCCCGGCGACCTCGCCCTCACTCACGCGCCGGTGTTCCCCATCCACCTCTACGGTCCCGTTATCGCCGGCGCGGAGACGATCTGCGTGCCCTTCGAGGAAAAGGACGAGGAGTTTCTCCGGAAGCTCGATGCTTTTGCCAAGCGGCTCCTCCCCAAACCGAAAATCGTCGTCCTCAACTTTCCCCACAATCCCACCGGCCGCACGGTGGAGAAGGATTTCTTTCGCGAGGTCGTGCGCCTCGCCAAGAAACACTCGTTTTACGTCATTCACGACTTCGCCTACGGCAATACCTGCTTCGACGGCTACCGCGCGCCGAGCTTCCTCGAAGTCGAGGGCGCCGCGGAGGTAGGGGTCGAGCTCGGAACGCTCTCCAAGGCCTACAACATGGCGGGCTGGCGCATCGGGTTCGCGGCCGGCAACCGGCGCATGATCCGGCTCCTGGCCGACATCAAGGGCTATTTCGATTACGGGATCTTCCAGGCCGTGCAGATCGCGGCCATCATGGCCCTGCGCGAGTGCGACGAAGACATCTCGCGCCAGGCGCGTGTCTATCAGGGGCGCCGCGACGTGCTCGCGGGCGGGCTGCGCGAGCTCGGCTTCGGGGTGGATACGCCGCGGGCCGGCATGTTCGTCTGGGCGCGCATCCCGGACGCCTATAACGGCATGGGCTCGATGTCCTTCAGCCTCGCCTGCCTGGACAGGGCGCGCGTTGTCGTTTCGCCCGGCGTCGGCTTCGGCGAAAGGGGCGAGGGCCGGGTGCGCATCGCCCTCACCGAAAACGAGGAGCGGCTGAAACAGGCTTTGCGCCAGCTCAAGGCGGCGTTTCCGGTACGGAGCGATATCGGCGGGATTGACTCAGAACACACGGGGAGTAACGATAAATCCATCTGAATTGAAAACCCAATTGGTCATCGGATCGGGATCGATTTTCATCGTCATCGTGCTCTTCATCAGCATTATTCTCACTCTCTGGAATATCGAGACGTATTGGGAATTTCAGAGATACATGCTGGCCTTCAGCGTCATCGAGCGGATCTATCGGTTTCAGAAGATCAATGATCGGCTGCCGAACGATATGGGGGAAATCGAAGCCAGATATAACACCGAGTCAGGCCCGATTTATTTTAACCGAAAAAGCCCACATGAGTTTATCGTATGGTTCGGCCGCAGCCTCGGCGAATCGGAAGTTGATGAATCCAGTTCGAAATCATGGTTTCGTTCATACTGATTTTTCCCGGCCTTCAGCGGGCAGTCGGCATCACTTTCCCCCGGCGGGCGCGTCCGGCGCGACGGCCGTATTGGTGCACGTTTCGGTAAAGTACACGAACGTGCCCGCGGCGAAAAAGACGATTTCGATTTTGAGTTCCGGGGCGACCGCGCGCCCCGGGTCGGCCCGCCAGACGAGCGCGGCGTAGCCGAAGCCGCTCTCCGCGCCGGGGACCGTTTTCGTCTCGTCCATACCCGCCTTCCCGAGCTTTTTCACGTAGCCGTCCGCCGTGGCGGCGATAAAATCCCGGAACGTCTCCGCCGTGTTTCCCTCCTCCAGGTTGTACATCCGGACGAACGATACCCGGTAAAGCGCGCCGGCTTCATTGAACGTGAGCCGCCCGCCGTCGAGGAAAAGGCCCCGCTGAAAGTCCTTTATCGTCCAGGAGACGCCGTCGGCCGCGACCTCCGCCGATGTGCGCCCCGCTTCCAGGAGCAGGCCGAGGCTGTCGTCCTTTTTCAAACTCCAGTCCGTTTTGTCGAGCGCGCCCGAGACGGGGAGGGATTGGGCGAACAGCGACGGCGTCCAGACGAATAAAAAGATTGCGATGCCGGCGGCGAGGAGCGGTCTCTTTTTCATGTCGCCTCCACTTTTCTCAAGTATAACACAAGCGGCGGGCGGGAAAAACGGAAAAATTTTTCGAAATACCTATTGTATAAATATACAAAAATGTCGTATATTTATACAGATCGATATGAAAGAGAAAGACGAACGCTACGCGGCCATCAAGAAGGCGGTGGTAAAGGGCGAAATCGGTGCGCAGGAGGAGCTCCTCGCGCTGCTCCTGAAGGAGGGATTCGAGGTCACCCAGGCCACGTTGTCGCGGGATCTCAAAGCCCTCGGCATCGGCAAGGGGCTGGGCAAGCGCGGAACGTACGTGTACATGCTCCCCGACCCCGAGAACCTGGCGGTCTACCGCGAACGCCTGCGCACCGACGTCCTGCGCGGCTTCGTGTCGCTCGATTTTTCCGGGGCGCTCTGCGTCATCCGGACCCATCCCGGGCACGCCCAGCCCGTGGCGTTCGCGCTCGACAACTTCGGCATGGACGAGGTGCTCGGCACCATCGCCGGCGACGACACGATCCTGGTGGTTCCCGGTGAGGGCACGACGCGGGACCGGCTCAAGAAGGCGCTCCTCGAGCGGATGCCGGAGCTGAAGGAACGGCTGTAATCGATTTTCGAATGAAGGAGAAAACATGAAAGCGGCGGTATTGGGAACCACGGGATACACGGGGCAGCTTCTTATCCGGATGCTTCTCGGGCATCCGGACGTGGACGAGATCGTCCCGGTCTCATCGAGCCGGGCGGGCGAGAAGCTCGCCGCCCTCGACCACGCGTTGAGCGCGGCTGCGCTCGGGAAGGTGAAGACACCGGGGCAAACCTGCGTCGGAATCGATGAAGCGAAGAAAGCGAAGCCCGACGTCGTCATCGCCGCGCTGCCGCACCTGAAGTCCGGGGAGGCGTGCGGTCTTTTCCTCGGCGACTCGGTCGTCATCGACTTGTCCGCGGACTTCCGCTTCCGCGATCCGGCCGTCTTCGAGGCGGCGTACGGCGCGCCCGCGCCCCGGCCCGACCTCCTGCCCGGCGCGGTCTACGGCCTGGCCGAGTGGCACACCGAGGCGATCAAGAAGGCGGACGTCATCGCCAACCCTGGCTGCTACACCACGGCCGCGCTCCTGCCGCTCCTGCCCCTGGTGAAGGAAAAACTCATCAAGGACAAGGCGGTCGTCAACGCTTTCTCGGGCGTGTCCGGCGCGGGCAAGAAGACCGAGGTGAAATACCTTTATTGCGAACGGACAGAAAACGCGGGCGCCTATTCGCCGGGCACTCTGCACCGCCACTGCGCCGAGATCCAGGCCGAGCTCGACGGCGCGGCGCCGGGGACGAAGGCGTACTTTCTGCCCCACCTCGCGCCCATGAAGCGCGGCATCGCGGCGACGATCTCGGTCGAGCTCAAGCAGAAAGCGGCGCGCGAGGACGTTCTCGCGCTGTACGCGAAATATTACGGCGGCAAGCCGTTCATCTCGATCCGGGAGAGAGGAATCCCCGAGACCGCCGACGTCTGGGGATCGAACCGCTGCGACTTAGGCTGGCACGTCGAGGACGATCAACTCTTCGTTTTCTCGGTGATCGACAACCTGGTGAAGGGCGCCTCGGGCCAGGCGATCCAGAACATGAACCTGCGCTTCGGACTGGCTGAAACCGCCGGCCTGAGCGTGCATGCTGAGATGTAATTATGGATTCAGGATAAGCGCTTCGTCTATCATGGTTCGACAGGTTCACCATGACAAGTCACCCTGAGCTTGTCGAAGGGTGGGGTGACCGAGAAGAAGAGCTTCATGCGGGAGGCCAAACGATGAATCATGCGGAGATCGCGGCCAAGAAGTTCGATAAAGGGTATAATTGCGCCCAGTCGGTCGTCTCGGGCTTCGCCGACGAGTTGGGGGACACCGTAGGGCCGGCCTTCCTTGCCGCGCACGGCTTCGGCGGCGGCATGGGGCGGCGGCAGGAGGTGTGCGGCGCGGTCACGGGCGGGATTATCGTCCTCGGCCTTTTATACGGGCGAGGCGAGGGCGATTGCCGGGAGAAGCAGGACGCCGCCTACGCCAAAGTGCGGCGGTTGATGGAATCGTTTGAGCGACGGCACGGGACCGTCGTCTGCGGCAAGCTCCTCGACGGCTGCGTGCTCACGACGCCCGAGGGCCAGGCGCTGTACGGCGAACGGAACCTGAAGGCGAAGTGTTTGTCCTTCGTCAAAGACGCGGCGCAGATCCTGGACGAGGTCATTGCCGGGGAGGGGGGAACCATGGATAAACACGGATAAGTCGGATGTACACGGATAAGGAAGTAAAAATGAATGGAACAATTCCGGAAAATCGATTGTTCATTTTTCTTTTCTTTACTTCTCTTTATCCGTGTTATCCGTCCGATCCGTGTCATCCGTGGTTCACTTCTCCTGGGAAGCGCAGGCTATGAAAGGAAAGCTTTGAATGCCAAGTAAATCGAAACCGAAAGCCAAGAAGCCCGAGATCATCGTCCTCAAGATCGGCGGGCGGATGGCGAACAATGCCGGGCTCCTTTCCGACTTCGCGCGCGAGCTCGTCGCCTTGGGCCGCGGCCGGCGGTTTCTCGTCGTGCACGGCGGGGGCAAGGAAGTGAGCGAGCTCTCGGAAAAGCTCCTCGGCAAGCCGCCGGTGTTCGTGAACGGCGTGCGCCGGACGAGTCCGGAGGAGATGGAAATCGTGGAGATGGTCCTGAACGGCAAGGTGAACAAGCGCCTCGTGCGCCTCTTCCAGGCGAATTGCGTACCCGCGGTCGGCCTCTCCGGGTCGGACGGTCCCGTCTTCCGCGGCGAGTGCCCGCCGGAGGATCCGTCCACGCGCACCGGGAAGGTCTCGGACGCGCGGACCGAGCTCCTCCGCCTCCTCTTTTCGGGCGGCTACGTGCCGGTGCTCTCCTCGACCACGATGGACGCGTCCGGCGGGGGCGTGAACATCAACGCCGACGAGGCGGCCCTGGATCTGGCCGAGGCGCTCAAGGCCGACGCGCTCCTGTACCTGTCGGATATCCCCGGCGTGCTGAAGGAGCATACAGTGATCGGCGCGCTCGGCGCGCGGCGGGCGAGGGCCGAGATCGACTCCGGCGTGATCTCGGGCGGGATGATCCCGAAAGTGGAATCGGCGCTTGGGGCGCTTGGGAGCGGCGTCAAGCGCGTCGTGATCGGCGAGTATGCCGAGCCGGGCGCGCTCAAGAAACTCCTGGCCGGAGAGCGGGGAACGTCGATCGTCAGGTGACTATATCGTGCTTCACTTTTCCGACATGGTTCCCCTCGGCAGGCTCGGGGCAGGCTTCAGCTCACCATGACATGTCATCCTAATAGGATGTCGCACGACCGGATCAGCGCGGATAATTCAGTTCGAGTCTGTCGAAAACTATGCAGCAATCGTTTTTTTGGCGCATTTTTCGTCAGACACCCCTCGACAAGCTCGGGGTGACATGCTTTTACCGGTCGTGCGACGGCTTACTGAGCCTGTCGAAGGATGAATGACTGGTTGTCAAGAAATAGGAGATAATCCATGAGCACATCGAACGGGTTCGAAAAGAACCCTCCCTACGGAAAACACTTCGCGAGCGAGCTCCTCGTCATCGACAAGGGCGAGGGCTCCTGGCTCTGGGACGAGGCGGGCGCGAAATACCTCGACTTCGGCGCCGGTATCGCGGTTAATGCGCTTGGGTACGGGCGCGAGGACTTCGCGGCCACGGCGCACGACCAGGTCAAGAAACTCGTCCACATCTCGAATGTCTTCGCCAACCGGCCGGCGCTCGAGCTCGCCGAGCTTTTGGTGAAGAGCGGCCCCTTCGCGGCCGTCCACTTCGGCAATTCGGGAACCGAGGCGAACGAGACCGCGCTCAAGTTCGCGCGATTGTATTCGCTCAGGAAGAAGGGCGAGGGGCACCACAAGATCTTGAGTTTTTCGAACGCGTTCCACGGCCGTTCCTACGGCGCCCTCTCGGCCACGCCCGTGCCCAAGTACCAGGACCCGTTCCGGCCGCTCGTGCCCGGCTTCGTGTCGAGCCCGTATAACGACGCGGCGGCGCTCGAGAAAACGCTGACGAGCGGGTTCGCCGCCGTGATCGTGGAGGTGGTGCAGGGCGAGGGCGGCCTGGCGCAGCTTGAGAGCGGATTCATCGCCGCCCTCAATACACTGTGCGCTGCCCACGACGTCATCCTCATCGCGGACGAAGTCCAGACCGGGCTTGGGCGCACGGGGACTCTCTACGCCTCGTTCGCCGCGGGCCTGAAGCCGGACATGATTACGCTCGCCAAGCCGATCGCCGGCGGTCTCCCGCTGTCGGCCACGCTTTTCGGCGACAAGGTGAACGACCTCATCAAGCTCGGGGAGCACGGCACCACCTTCGGCGGCGGCCCGGTCCCGTCAGCGCTCGGGCTTTTGGTATGGAAGGCCATCCACGCGCCGGGCTTCATGGAGGAGGTGAAGGCCAAGGGCGAATACCTGGCCGGCCTGTACGCGGACATGAAAAAGGAATTTCCCTTCGTGGGAGAGTTCCGGGGCCTCGGGCTCCTGCGGGGGATAGAGATCGTCGCGCGCAAGGAGAAGCCGGAGGATCTCTGCAAGACGATTATCGACGGCGCCCGCGGGAAAGGTCTTCTCGTCCTGCGCTCCGGTTCGAATGTGATCCGCATCGCCCCGCCCCTCACGATCACGCGGGAGGAGTTGAAAACGGGCATGGATATTTTGACGGATGTGTTTCGCGGGCTGAAATCGGTCTGATTGTCACAGAGAGGGGGAGAACCACGGATGACACGGATAGGACGGATGAACACGGATGGGAAATGAAAGAAAGAAGAGTTGCGGAGGTATTTCGAATTTGGAATCGCCCTCTCCCTTATTCTTATCCGTGTCATCCGTTTCATCCGTGCATATCCGTGGTTCCCTCCTCCTCGAAATTGAAAACGCAAAGAAAGGGAGGCATTGAATGCCGGAAAAATCAAAAGGAGCAAAAAAAATAGTCCTCGCCTATTCGGGCGGGCTCGACACCTCGATCATCATCCCCTGGCTCAAGGAGCATTACGCGGGGGCGAGCGTGATCGCGGTGTGCGTCAACGTCGGGCAGCAGGACGACTTCGCGAAGATGAAGGACAAGGCGAAGGCCTCGGGCGCCGCCAAGTTCATCCTGGTGGATGCGCGCGAGGAGTTCGCGACCGACTATCTCTTCCCGATGCTGCGCGCCGGCGCGGTCTACGAGGGGAAGTACCTGCTCGGCACGTCCATCGCCCGACCGCTTCAGGCCAAGCACCAGGCGCTCATCGCCCTGAAGGAGAAGGCGGATGCGGTGGCGCACGGCTGCACGGGCAAGGGCAACGACCAGGTGCGCTTCGAGCTCACCTACCGGGCCATCGCCCCGGGCCTGACGGTCATCGCGCCGTGGCGGGTGTGGGAGATCCGCTCGCGCGAGGAAGCGATCGAGTACGCCGAGAAGCACGGCATCCCGCTCGGGAACATTTCGAAGAAGAACATCTACTCGCGCGACGAGAACATGTGGCACCTCTCCCACGAGGGCGCCGAGCTCGAGGACCCCTGGAACCGGCCCGAGGAGCGGATGTTCAAGCTGTCCGTGTCTCCCAAGCAGGCGCCTGACAAGGAGACCGAAATCGTCATCGACTTCGAGCAGTCGACGCCGGTGGCCCTGAACGGCAAGAAGACGAAGCCGGTCGAGCTCATCGCCGCGCTTAACACGCTCGGCGGGGCGAACGGCATCGGCCGGTCGGACATTGTGGAGACGCGCACCGTGGGCATGAAGGCCCACGGCGTGTACGAGACCCCGGCCGGCACCATTCTCTACACTGCCCTGCGCGAGCTCGAGATGTTGTGCCTCGACGCGGACACCCTGCATCTGAAGAGCCAGCTGGCCGTGAATTACGCGGAGCTCGTCTACCGCGGCAAATGGTTCACGCCCGCGCGGGAGGCGCTCGAGGCGTTTATGAAAAACGCGGCCGCCTACGTGACCGGCGGCGTCCGACTCGTTCTCTACAAGGGAAATATCATCGTGGCCGGGCGGCGGTCGCCGTACTCGCTCTACAGCGAGGACCTGGCGAGCTTCGGCGCCTCGAGTTACGACCACGGCGACGCCACGGGCTTCATCAAGCTCTTCGGTCTGCAGGTGGAGGCGGCCGCTTTGGCGCGGAAAAAGAAAAAGTGATCGTGGGATGTTTCGCCGGGCCGTTCGTGGAAGAGCTCTATTTCCGGGGATTTCTCCTCCCCGGGATGGAACGATACGCGAAGTCCTGGGCCTGGGTGCTGAATGCGGTGCTGTTTTCTTTCTACCACTTTTTTTCGCCCTGGGAAAACTCCGGCAGGATCATCGCCCTTCTGCCAGTGATTTTTTGGGTGTGGCGCACGAGAAACATCCGGTTCAGCATTTTCACCCATATTCTGCTCAATACCGGCGGGGCGGTGATGATGTTGATCGCGATTTTTTCCGCGCCCGCCGCTTGATCCGGCGAGGGACAATGGTCTACAGAAGCGGGGTCGCTGTGTGATAGTAAGAGGCATTATTTTGCTGCTTTTTTCTTTTCCGCCCTCGCGACGATGGAGAGGATGAATTCCCTCGCCCTTTCCTCTTTCAACAGGGCATAGGCGGCTTTGTCCTGGCCGGTTTTCTCCGCCAGCCGGAGCTTCAGGGCCCGATATTCTTTTCTGGCCCGCTCGTTCTCTCTCAGGAAATCCCTGAACAGGATATGACGCTTCAGCTCCGCAGCGTCCGCCTGACAGGCGTAAAGGTGGTGCCTGATCCCATCCAAAAACGGTCGCTTTTTCGCGTCATTATTTCTCTTAAACGCTTCCCGGCCGGGGATGCCTTGATCCCCGTTATAAAAATATCCTATGCCGGCCAATCGATCTTTGATGGCATTGAAATCATCCGGGGCATCGTAAACGATGTCGATGTCGATGATCGGCTTGGCCGCCAGGCCGGGAACCGACGTGCTCCCTACGTGCTCGATTTCCACATTCAATCCCGAGAGTGCGCTCAGGAGAGTTGCCTTAATGTTATTGAAATCTGATTTCCATCCGGGATTATATTCATGGATCAGCCGATCACGATTCAATCGTCTTCTCCTTTGTACGCGCTAATCTTTCGTTTTTCCGCCAGTAACAGGATCTTGTACGACGCATCGGTCAAGGGAGTATTCTTGTAGACGTCAAACGAATATTTGATTTCGAAACCGTTGTTCAGTAAAGACGATTCGATTTCATCATAACCGTAAGCCCGCTGCGTATGGACTTCCTTGATTCCGGCGCCGAAATCGAACACCGTCGTCGCCAGTCTTTTTACTGTATCGTATTCACATATTTGTTTGAAGCGAACGCCGCCTGAGTTCCGCTCGAATGTGCCGTGATGCTTGTCCTCATATAACTCATCGGTATTGAAGTCGAAGAGAAAATATCCCGGTCTATGAAGAAGGCGATGGACGTTTCGGAAGGATCTGGTTAAGTGGTTGTTCCCCGTGAGATAATTGATCGAGTCAAAACACGAGAGGATGAGATCGAATTTATCCGATAATCGCAGGCTCGCCATGTCGGCGACATGGAACTGAATATCCGGGTAGCGCTTCCTGGCTTGAAGTATCATCGCTTGCGAGATATCGGAACCGGCGACCGTATAACTCCCGCTTAATGCGCTCACCAGGAGGCCCGTACCGCAGGAAATATCGAGGATGGACTCAACGTCAAAGTGGAACCGGGATTGCAGGTTGCGCAGTATTTCCACGTACCTTAAACTAAATTTTCCCCATTCTTCCCGCTCATATACCTCGGCAAGTTTTTCGTAGGGTTTCATTTCCATATGCAGTTCCTTTGAGAGCTCACTTCATTATCTGCATTTTTACTCAATTACAAAATACGGCAGATCGTTTTTTCAATATTTTTTTCTTTTGATACGACCGCCGACGAAACCGAATCCCGATCAGGAGAAAGCAGGTCCTTGATAGGGATAAATGCGGGGCATCCATCAAGCCGGCATCCGGGAATAATCGGCGGAAAAATTGAAAAAAAAAATAATAGCGCTACTATTTTCATTGTGAACATGAAATCAATGGGTATTAAAATCGTCTTTTCCGCCGCAGTCGTCGCCGGTCTCCTTTTTTCGTGCGGATTTTCCAAAGGCTCCCTGTATAAGCGTGAAAAAGAATCGGTTGTGAGTAAGCCATCGCCGAGTCCGAGCCCGCATCCCCACCCGCAGCCTTCCCCGCATCCCCATCCCTCGCCGGCACCGTGGCCGTCCCCCAAGCCGACTCCGCCGCCCAATCCGTATCCCTTCCCGTATCATCACGATCATCACCGTCATGTCCCGCAGCACCGATTATCCATCGACACCTATCCCGGGCAGGCCGAAGTCCGTCTGAACGGGGAGTATTTTGGTATGACTCCCCTCGTGAACTCAATTCTAGGTTATGGAACGTATCGCCTCGTCATCACGAAAACAGGCTACCGCCCGATTGATGAATGGATCACGTACGACGACTATAGGCAGACGTTTTACTACTATCTTCAAGAAATCACGGGCTCTCTCGACGTGTCCTTGCGGCCCGAAACCGCCTCCGTTGCCGCAGACGATGGACGGCGGCTCAGGCCCGGCCTTAATACGCTGCCGGTCGGGACGTATACTGTCAGCGCCGAACTTTTCGGATTCGAGACGATGACCAAAACGGTCACGATCGAAGAAAACATGACGACTAGGCTCGATTTTGTTTTGGAGCCGGCCCGGTTCGCGATCAAAAATCTCGCCGCGAGTAGGTCCGTGTTCAATCCTTCGGCGGCGGGTCCCTCGGCCGCCGTTACGATCACCTACGAGGTCTCCGCGCCGGGAAGCGGGAGCATTGCGATAATCGACGCCGGAGGGCGAACCGTTCACTCCGCCGATGCGGAATCCTATGAGGGACGCCTGCAGGGATTCGAGTGGAACGGTAGAAATGATGCGGGCGAGGCCCTGGCGGACGGAACGTACACGGTCGTCGTGGAGGGGACCGGCGCAAAGTCGGAGGGAGAGGCGGAGGAAGCCCGCGCGACGGTGACGGTCGCGATCGATTCAATGGTCACCATAGGCGATCAATCGCTCTGGTCAGGCGTTTCAGGACTTTTCTACGCGCCGATTTCGTCGGTCCTGCCGCCGGCACGGACTGAAATCACGGCGAACGTGCTCGTCTTTCCCGAAGAGACGGGCGGATTTTTCTCGCCCGTCTTGATCGGCATCCGATATGGATTAGATGGCCACCAGGAACTTGATTTCAGCCTAGCGGCGATTTTCATGGATTCGAATACCCCGGCGTTCGCGGCGGGCGCCGCCTACAAGCTCGCGCTCCTGGCGCCCAAGCGGACGATTGATTTCGGCGCCGGGATCTTCGCCAAGCTCGCCTGGCAGCTCGATTACCGCGCGGACCTGTTCACCAATCCGACGGGTTTGTCGGTGGGCGTTCCGCTCGAGCTCGCGCTCGGGCCGTTCCGTCTCGTTTTCACCCCCCAGCTTATAGCTTCCTACACGAAAGTCAGCTATAATCCGGCGGAGACCATCCCTCCCGGGTTTTATCTGTGGCTCTATGCGCGCGCCGGTTTCTATTTCGAAAGCTCGGTTTTCAAGATCGGCCTTTCCGCGAGCTTCCGCACCGTCCCCTTCAGCGAAGGGTTCGCGTTCGACCCGCCGTTCGCGGCGGCGCTCGAGGCGACGATACATATCCCGGATTCTCCGGTCTACATCACCGCCGTTGGAATTCTGGAATATGAAAACCCCGACTCCTTCTGGGGTTTGGGGGGGATCGGCGTCGGGCTGTTGTGGTAGTCGCGCCCCACGCGCGATGGAAGTGAGATCATTCCACTTTGATCTTTTTCGGAAATTGAATTGCGGGTCAATTCAAGCGTATGATGCGTTCGCGCGCGGCAGACGGATCACGAAGGTGGCGCCTTTTCCCTTTTCGGAGTAGGCGTTGATGGTTCCGCCGTGGCGTTCCACGATTTTTTTGCAGATCGCGAGACCCACGCCCGTGCCTTCGAACTCGTTTTTACCCACCAGGCGCTGGAAGATGCCGAAAATCCGTTCGCCGTCCTTCTGGTCGAAGCCGACCCCGTTGTCGGCCACCGATATTTCCCAGGACGCGGGGCCGTTCGTCGAGCCGATGGTCACCACGGGCGCCGTTCCCGGCGCGTGATATTTGAGCGCGTTCCCGATCAGATTCTGGAAAAGCTGGCGCATCTGGAGCGGATCCGCGTGCAGCGACGGCAGTTCCCCCACGTCCACCCGGCCTTTCGTTTCGGCGATCCTCACCTCGAGGTCCTGAATCACCTCCCCGATGATCGCCTTGATATCCACCTGCGTGAAAGGGTGCTGCGCGGTGGTCACGCGCGAGTAGGCGAGGAGCCCTTCGATCAAGGCCTCCATGCGGGAAACGGCGTGCTCCATCCGCGCCAGGTATTCTTTTTCACCCCCGTTCAGTTTCTCCGCGGCCGAGGTTTTCAACCGCTCCCCGAAAAAGGCGATTTTCCGCAGCGGTTCCTTGAGATCATGGGAGGCGATGTGCGCGAAGTCCTGAAGCTCCCGGTTCCTGTATTTCAGGTCCGCCGCCAACAGCTTGAGGGATTCCTCGGCGGCCCGGCGTTTTCGTATGAGCTTGATGATGTAGAAGTTTTTCGCCAGTTCCCGGGTGACCGTCGAATAAAACGTGGCCAAACCGCTTGCCTGTTCATAGATGACATAGCCCAATTTATGGGCGTAATGCGTGACGGGCAGAACGAAGTAGACCTGCGTGTCGAATCCGCTCACGCCGTCGGGGAATAAGTTGCGGGTGGGGTAGACGACGTCCTCTTTTATTTTCTGTGGCCGGCCGTCATGAAGAAGCGCGATCAGCCTGGATTGTTCGATACTTTCCCCCTCGGACAGGAATTCCGCGAAGAGGAAATTCCTTAAGTTGAGCGTGGGAAAGGTACCGTAGATGACCTCCCGCAGTTCCCTGGTTTCAACCCCCAGGTTGAGCGCCTCGCCCACGCGCGAGATCGCGTCGGCCTGTTTTAAATTGAATACGATGTCCTGGTTTTTCTTGATATTTTGAAAGTCGGCGACCAGTATGCGCGCCTTGTGGAACAGGACCTCGGCCTTTTCCGTGACGGCGGCGTTTTTATTCAACGGGGAAAAAAAACGCCTCGCCAGCGTCAAGACATCGTGCCATGCTTCCAGGCCCGTTTTTTCCCCAGCCTGCCGGATTAATATTTCTTCCAGTGTCATGAGCGCCGATGTCTCGGTTTGGCGGGTTAATTCTTCATATACGGAATCCAGAAAAAAACCCAGATCGTTTTTTACGAATTGCTGCTGCGCCGATTCGAATACCGCCGCCGTTCGTTGTATGAAGGCGACGCGCTTTTCTACGTAAACGAATTCATCATCCCTGTCACTGCCTTCGTGGCGAACGAGCAGCTCTTCGCTTTTATCATTGGAGAGACAACCGCATGACCGTCGGATGACCAATTCCGGGCTGACGTATTTGATTCTTTTTTCCTCCCGGCCTGAAATCATATCCACCAGGAGGCTCAACGCTTGGGCCGCGATCCCGACGTACGGCTGACGCACGGTGGTCAACCCGGGCAGAACGCTCGACGCTTCCATGATGTCGTCGAAACCCACGATCGCGATATCACGCGGTATTTTATAGCCTCTGCGCTCCAATTCCTGTTTGGCCCCGATGGCCATGATGTCGGTGGAGGCGATGAGGGCACCAAATGTGACTTTCCGCTCGTCCAGGAGAGAGATCACCGCTTTCCGGCCGTGGGTGAAGCTGAAATATCCCTGGACGACGAGCTGCGGATCGAAAGGGAGACCGGCGGCTTCCAATTCGGTTCGGTAGGCGGTGAATCTTTCGTCAAAATCCTTGTGGCCGGCTTGCCCCCTGATAAAGGCGATCTTTTTTATGTGATGAGCCTCGATAATATGCCGGACGAGCTTTCCCATTCCTCCTTTATTGTCAACGAGTACTTGATTGTATTGTTCCGGACCGGCTCCAAAGAACACCACCGGGATTCCCCGAAAACGACTCACGAATTGAACTATTTCTTCATTGGAAAGCATCGAGCTCAGCGTCGTGGACACGATGACGCCGTCGATTTTTTCCCGGGTGATGAGGTCGTAAATGCACGTCCTCACGAAAGCGTAAGGATCGCCTTCGATTCTCCCTAGTTGCCCGCCGACGAAAACGTAGAGCTCCGCGTCCAGATCCGCGATCGCCGTCGTGAGTCCGGCCACCAACTCCTGTTGATAGGTGGAGGAGTAGAGATTGTCGATTAGCAACGCTATTCTTTTCAGAATTCCCCCTGCCGCCCCCGAAGTATCGGCGGGCGCCATTGATAGGTCGAAAAGAAAACTAGAGTACACACTAATATTAGTTGAGTGATCCGTCGTTTTCCAATTATTATTGGCGGAGGGATTCATAACGGGGAACCAGGGCCTGTACGATCTACCGGCCGAGCCATCTCGTAGTGAACATTGAAACGCAGGTGGTCACGAGCTTCGAGAGGGTTCGTGGCGATTCCATAAATGGGGGTACCGATGTCACCCAACCGCTTTTTTCCCGCCCCATTGCGGTTTCGGTATAATGAAACTGCGAATCCTCCTCGGTGACGCGCGTATAAACTCTCGACTGTCTGGCAATGCTATTCATGGCAGCTTCGACCTCTCATTGAAAACGTTTTAGTGCCTTGACTTTCAGTGTTGCAGGGCCGTAGAATTTCCCTTATGAACATCTCAACCGAATCACGCCGCGTGTTTTTGCTTTTCTTTTTCATCGCCCTGATCATCGCCTGTTCTTCCACGGGCGTGTCGGCTCCCAAGGCGCCTCTGCCGCCCCTGGACATCGGGCCGGACGCCGCAGTCCCCGGCCCGCACACGACCGGGGCGGAACTGGTCCGCGACTTCCGCGTGGGCTGGAACCTGGGAAATACGCTTGATTCATATTCCGGGGGAAGCTATACCGACGGCTGGATAGAAAAAAACACTGACCGCAGCCCAAGGGCTTATGAAACAGCCTGGGGCAATCCCGTGACGAACAAGGAAATATTTGAGACGGTACGCGCAGCCGGTTTCGGCGCGGTGCGCATTCCGGTGACCTGGGGTCCCCATATGACCGCGGCAGGCACCGTCAGCGCCGTTTGGCTGGACCGGGTCGAGGAGTTGGTACAGATGGCCCTGGAGGCGGGACTGTACTGCATCGTCAACTCGCATCACGACACCGGCTCCGACTCGGCCTCATGGATCAAGGCCGGTTCCGTCGGATCGGCGGCGCGCGAAGCGAAGTTTACCGGCATGTGGCGCTGCATCGCCGACCGTTTCGCCGGCTACGACGGCCGTCTGCTCTTCGAGGGCTTCAATGAAATCCTGGACGCCAAAAGCTCCTGGGAGAAGAGCGATGCGGACTCGCTGGCCGTCGTTAATCGCCTGAATCAGTTGTTCGTGGACGCGGTGCGCGCCTCAGGCGGCCATAACGCAAGACGTTTTCTCATTGTCAGCACCTACGCCGCGTCCGGCGGTCAAAACGCGCTTGCCGCGTTTCAACTCCCCAATGATGTCGTCCCCGACCGGCTGATCGTCGAAGTGCACGACTACAGTCCGATGGATTTTACCTGGCAGCAGGAAAACGTTTCCTGGATGAAGACTCGCGCACATTGGGGCACCGGCAAGGACTATGTCGAGCATGCAAATCGATTCGACCGGCTGAAAAAGCGATTTATCGACCGGGACGTGCCGGTGATTCTGGGAGAATTCTGCGCCGACAACAAGGATAACCTCGCCGACAGGATTCGCTTCGCCCAGGCCTCCGTCAGGCTGGCCCGCGAACGAGGCATCGCCTGTTTTTGGTGGGACGCGGGCGGTGAATGCGGACCGGATACCAAGCACAATCGGAACTACTACAGCGGCGGAAGCCTGCTGGACCGAAGAAAGCTGCAATGGCTCTTTCCCGAGTTGAATGACGCGCTGGTGCGCGCCTGGGGCGACGCCGCGGCCGCGGAGCGGGGAAAATGGCGGAAACTCCGCAAGCGAACCGCTCGATGTTATTGACAAAACGAGAATATCCGCTATAAGGTCGGGTTTACCGCAAAGATTGGGGGATCGGATTATGAAGCTGGTTTTTTTCGGGGCTCCGGGAGCGGGCAAAGGGACGATCGCGAAAATCTTGTTCGACGAAAAAAAAATCGTTCACATCAGCACGGGCGATTTATTCAGGGAAGCGATCAAGAACATGACCGAATTGGGACAGAAGGTTTCGAGCATTCTCGAAAAAGGAGAGCTCGTGCCCGATGAATTGACGATCGCCCTGGTCGAGGAACGGACGAAAAAACCGGATTGCGCGAAGGGGTATATTCTCGACGGATTTCCCCGGACCATGGTCCAGGCCGAACGATGGGAAGAGATCGATCCGATAGACACGGCCGTCTACTTCGACATCGACGACGAGCTGGTGCGGAAAAGATTGAGCGGCAGGAGAATGTGCCCGAAATGCGGAGCGATATACAACATATTCTTCAGCCAGCCCAAAAAAGAGGGGTTGTGCGACAATGACGGCGAAACGCTCTTTATCAGGAAGGACGACGGCCTGGAAACGATCAACAACCGTCTGTCCGTGTATCACGGCCAGACAGAACCGCTGCTCGGTTTTTATAAAAATCTCAACAAGGAAATCGCCATTGACGCGAGTGTTTCGGCGGATGAGTCGTACAAGCAAATAAAGGGGAAGCTTGGTTTATAGAAATGATAAAAAACTAAAAACCTGTCGTCCGGGCTTAAACTTCATCTGGCAACGCGGGCATTTCCTGCGGATCCTCCAAAGAGACCATCCTTCGCACGATATCGTTTTTTCCCGCACGGGATTTTTTTGCTTATGTAGAAGAAGGGGATGAAGAAATCGTCCTCGTACTTTCGCAAAAAAACCGTCGCGATTATTAATCCCGCGCATTACATGCGCGTGAAAAATGGCGCGGGCTCGAGAAGCGTCGGCGGGGCCGAAAGTGTCTTGTGTCCGAGCCGGCTATTCCTCCCGATTGTCCACCTGCTGGAATTTTTCATACTCAGAGGAAGAAATTTACTCCGACATTGATTCCGCCCCCCAGCGTCGAACTGCTTGATTCCGGCGACGAACCCAGTACCACCCGATATGTATACGAAAGGTAAAGGCCCGCTTCCAGGGAGATATTGTCTTTTACAAACAGGTTGACGCCCGCTTCCGGCCTCAATTGTACGCCTGAGTATTCAGTTACCGTTCCCGACCCATTGGTGTTTGTATAGAGGTACGTTGCCGTCGCTTTTCCATAGGGAACGAAGATGCCGCCGGTTTCGAAGAAATAGCCCGTCTGTACGCCGGGAAATACGGTAAAAGATCTCGCATACGTGGACGGATTCTCGATATTCGTCTGATCCAGGTATTGGAAGGCAAGGTGGAGTCCGAACTCAAGGCCGTCAAACACAAAGTATCCCGCTTCCCCCGCGATCATGAACCGAAATGTGTTGGCGGACACATTGGTCAGTTCCGTTCCGCCCTGATACTGCCTGGTATCTCCGAATTCGAGAATGCTTTCGAATTTGCCGCCGATCATCACATTGCCGCTTTTAATCGCGTTGCCGCCGCTCTTCGCCTTCTCGGTTTTTGCCGCCTTGGCGCTTTGTGCGAAAAGCAGACCGCCCGCCACCATCAACAATACAAACATCGCCGTTCTTTTTTTCATAATTCCTCCTTTCAGGTTTGAATATCATCGTTGCACACTTGACGTTTCACCATCTGATACGATGGCACGCGCGTGAAATCGCTTGAGTTGATCCGGTTATGGAGGTATCGTTTTTCCGGGAGAAAAGGAAAGGCGAA
>JAFGSW010000100.1 GCA_016934415.1 Spirochaetales bacterium
CAGGCGATCGGAAGCTAGGGGTTTGTCGGGTAGGGACGGGCGCCGGGCTTTCATGAGCCGGGCGGATCGTTTATTATAGACAGCATAAGGGGAGGGTATGACAGAAGTCCTGTCCCAAGACGAAATAGATCAACTTCTCTCAGCCATCTCTTCCGGGGAAGTCGAGGCGCCTGAAACGCAGGCTATGCCTGCCCAGCGAAACATCAAGATATACGACTTCAAGCGGCCGGACAAATTCTCCAAAGACCAGATCCGCACCGTGCAGATCATGCACGAGACCTTCGCTCGTCTCACCACCACCTCGCTCTCCGCCCAACTGCGGAGCCTCGTGCACGTGCATGTCGCCTCGGTCGACCAGCTCACATACGAAGAATTCATCCGCTCCATTCCCAATCCGACCACACTGGCGGTCATCAACATGGACCCCCTGAAAGGGTCGGCCATTCTCGAGATCGATCCCTCGGTTACGTTTTCCATCATCGACCGGTTGTTCGGCGGCAAGGGCGAGGAGACGAAACTCTCCCGCGACCTCACCGACATCGAGGCGTCGGTCATGGAAAACATCATCGTCCGGGTGCTCGGGAACATGCGCGAGGCTTGGAGCACGGTCATCGACCTCCGGCCGCGCCTCGGTCAAATCGAGACCAATCCGCAATTCGCCCAGATCGTCCCGCCCACGGAAATGGTGGTGCTCGTCACCCTCGAGACCAAGGTCGGCGACGTCGACGGGCTCATGAATTTCTGCATCCCGTATCTCACCATCGAACCCATCATTTCGAAACTGACCGCCCAGTATTGGTACTCATCGGTACGGCGCGGCGGCACGACGGAAAACCTCAATATCATCCGCGAACGCCTCGAATCGGTCAGCGTCAAGGTGGTGGCCGAGATCGGCGGCATCATGGTGAGGGTGCGCGACGTCATGCAATTGAAAAAGGGAGACCTGGTACGGATCGAAAGCGTTCATTTGAACGATCCGCTGTCCCTCAAGATCGAGAACCGGAGCAAATTCCTCTGCCGGCCCGGAATGGTGGGAAACAAGATGAGCGTCCAGATCGTGAAAAAGCTTGAGGAGACAAGGTTGGAGGAACTCACCGGCGAAGGGGAGGAAACCACATGAGTGAAGGCTATCTGTCCCAGGACGAAATAGACGCGCTCTTGCAGGGCACGGAAAGTATCGGGGAAACGGCCCAGTTCGCGAGCGGCGCCCCCCTGTCGGACCAGGAAAAAAACGCTTTTAAAACCCTCATCCAAGGCACCGTCGAATCGCAAAGCTCGAACCTGTCCATGCTTTCGGGCAAAGCGGTCATCCTGGGCGCGCCCAGCGTGGAGCTGCGCGCCAAACAGCAATTCGTCGGAGAGCTTCCCGGCGAGCTCGTAGAGGTGAAAGTCGATTTTACCGAGGGGCTCGCGGGCGACCATTCCTACCTCCTCTACCTCGATCTCGCCACCAAGCTCGCGAGCTACATCATGGGGCAGGAGAAAGTGGATCTCAACGAGGCGGCCCTCTCCGGCCTGGCGGAGGCGGTATCCAATATTTCGGGATCGACCGCCACCACCTTCGGCAATCAGCTGGGCAAGACGGTCATGATCAGCCCGGCCGACTGCCGTAAAATCCTCAAGAACAAGGTGCGATTTCCGTCGGGCGATAATTTCGTGAAGGTTGAATACTCGCTCTCCATAGAAGGGGAGAAACCCTCCACGCTTATCGAAATTTTCTCACTTCCCATGGTCAAGGAGATCGTCTCCCAGTCGGTGGGAGACGGTGTCGCCAAAACGCTTGCGCCCGTCAAGGGCAAAAAAATGGAGACGAAGATGTCCAACAAGGATGACTTTTCACAATTGGGAATGCAACCGGATCAGAGCGACGACATCATGTCCTCCCTCGGCAATCTGGGGGGAGTCATGTCGCCGCCCAACGTGCAGTCGGTGCAGTTTCCGAACCTGCAGGGACAGCCCCAGCCGCATGAAATGGGCAACATCGGGCTCCTGATGGACGTTTTCATGGAGATGACGGTCGAGCTCGGCCGTACGCGCAAGCCCATCAAGGAGATCCTGCAATTCGGGGAAGGCACCATCATCGAGCTCGACAAGCTGGCGGGCGAGCCGGTCGACATTCTCGTCAACCACAAGCTGATCGCCCGGGGCGAGGTCGTGGTCATCGACGAAAACTTCGGCGTGCGCATCACTGAAATCATCTCGCCGCTTGACAGGATGATTGATATAAAATGACGACGAACGACGCGAGCCGAATGGAAAACCGCGCCATGACGGAAAACGGGGAAAAACCGGACCGCCTGACGGTCAGGCGAAACTCGGAAAGGGAATTACATTTTCACTACAACCGGGACGAGCGGTTGAAAATGAAGGGCGAGATGCCGGCAGCGGAAAGGAAAAGAAGGACGAGGGTGAAAAAAATCACCCGGTGGCTATACGTTCTGCTCGGGGCGGCCATTCTGATTCTCGTGATGATGATTCTCTATAAATATCTTTTTTTATAACGTGAAATGAAGATATTGGATAATACGTTTCGTGATAAAAAACCGCGGCCGAAGGGGTAGGTGACATGGATATTGCGAGCATCATAGGCAGCCTCCTGACTGCTGTGGGTTTGGTCATAGGATTGATACTCGGCCATGCCCAGTTGAATATTTACCTCGAGCCAGGTTCGTTTTTTATCACCGTTATCGGCTCGTTTGGCGCCATGATGACCACCCACCCCATCGAGAGGATTCTCCTGATTCCCACGTTCCTCCGCATCGTCTATCGCGCCATCCGAAACGAGGAGGAAAAAATCATCTCCCACCTGGTGACCTTCTCAGAAAAAGCCCGCCGCGACGGGCTTCTCGCCCTGGAGGACGACCTGGATTCTATCGAGGACCCGTTTTTTCGCAAGGGAATTCAACTGGTGGTGGACGGCACCGATCCGGAAATCATAAAAATGATCCTCTACACCGAGCTCAACAAGATAGAAGAAAGGCATGAGGGAAGCTACCTGCTCTTCGACGACTGGGGAAAAACCGCGCCGGCCTTCGGCATGATCGGAACGCTCATGGGACTCATTGCCATGCTCCGGCACCTGGAGGACAAAACCGCCATCGGGTACGGTATGTCGCAGGCGCTGCTCACCACGCTCTACGGCGCCATTCTCGCCTACGGATATTTTCTCCCCTGGAAACGAAAGCTCGAGAACAAGGGGCGGGGCGAATCCCTGGTGAAGGAAATTCTCATCGAGGGCGTGCTGTCCATCCAGGCGGGCGACAACCCGCGCATTCTCGAGGAAAAACTCTACACCTTCCTGCCGCCGGCCAGGCGCGAAGGCCTGCGCGACGAAATGACGAAGACCTGATAGGACCGATCTATGGCGTTCGTACGGAAAAGGAAACAGCGCCGGGTGGATGAAGGGGCGCCCACCTGGATGACCAGCTTCGCCGATATGACGAACCTGGTCATGATTTTTTGGATCGCGCTCTACGCCCTGTCCATGGAATCGGTCAAGCAGAACGAAGCCATCATCGGAGTCGCCTTCGAGGGTTTCGGCACCTCGTCGGGCGGGGCGACCCTCGAGCCCGGCCAAATGCTGGATCTGGGAAACAACATCATGTCCTTCCCCTCCACCGAACACGGCAAATCACTGGCCACGGCGAAAAAAACCGCCACCTCCATTTTCCAGTATGAGCTCAAGACGAGAAAAGTACGGATTACTGAGGCCGAGCGCGGACTTATCGTCTCATTGTCGTCCGAGTTGTTTTTCGGGCCGAGCTCGGCCGATATCAACGTCGAGGAGGCGAACGTCGTCCTGCGAAAGGTCGCCAGGCTCCTGAACGTGCCCGAGTTGTCAAAGAATTATTTCCGAATCGAAGGGCACACCGATTCGGTGCCGATCGCTCCCGGGGGAAAATTCGAGACGAACTGGGAGTTATCCACCGCCCGCGCCACGAACGTGCTCCACTATTTGGTCAATCTGGGGGTTGACGAGAAAAGGTTATCCGCGGCCGGGTACGCCGACAACCAGCCCGTCGGCGACAACGCGACTGAGGAGGGAAGGGCGGTCAACAGGCGGGTCGACATCGTCATTCTCACCGAGGGGCATTTATAATGAGAAGATGCCGCGGCGTTTTTCAAGCAGGCGTTTTCGGCCTGCTTTCGCTTTTTTTATTAGGTCTGACCGGCTGCGACCGTCCTTTCGACATGGATACGGTCGAGAGCATCGCCAAAATGGAACACCCGATGTACAAGGACAAGCCGGTTCCAAAGGAAATCATCGCCGAGCTTGTCCCCCTGGTGAAAGAATACCGCCAACGGGTCACGGAATACGCGGACGCGGCCGAACAGCTGCAGCTTCTCTATAAGAACGTGGCCCAGAGGTATCTCGACATCGGGTATTTCAAGCAGCAGATCGAGTACTACAGCGCCCTCATGGCGGAAAAGAAACTCCCGCCGGACGAAGCCGGAAAAAATGGATATTACGATTACGCCTCAATTATGTTGATGCAAAAACGGCTTTACGGCGAGGCGTTCGACAGCCTGCAGAAATCGCTTGCCCTTTCTCCCGACAACACCCTGCTTCTCTATTACGCCGGATATTGCGCCGCCCTGCGCGGAAAAGCGGTGAGGCCGGAGAACGAAGAGGAGGGGATGGCCTGGCTTCAAAAAGCCATCCGGTATTACGATATGGCGCTGGCGATCGATCCCGATTCCGTCGACACCCTGTACGGGAAATCAATCCTCCTCGTCTACGAGTTTGTGCGGCCGGCGGAAGCTATTCCCCTCCTTCTCCACATCAAGAGAAAAAACACCCGGAACATAGACGCAATGTTCGTGCTGGCTTCCGCCTACGTGATGCTCGGTGATCAACAATCATATCAATCGGCGCTCGCTGAATACGAAGCAATAGAGCGGTTGACCGATATTGAAGCGAAAAAGAAAGCGGCGCGGGAGAACATTGCAGAGCTTAATGCATTGATCCGATCCGGCGGCCCATCGAAACAGTGATCCGCAGAATGCATCGTCCTGGGCTATAACGAGTCAAAAAATATTTCCCAATCATGTTGACAGAAATTACAAAGCGATGATACTATAATAGTAGTTTTTCTAGCTGACTGGGAGGGAAAGCTGAAAAATCGTGTTTCTTTGTTAATTCCCGTCATTGTTATTTTCGTCTCGTTTTTTGCCATTGGGACTCAGGCATTCGCCCAGGATAAACCGGGCGAGAATTCAAACGATAAAACGCTCTCTCAGAAATATGAAGGGGGCTACCAGGGGCCGTCACCGTCGCCCGCAGGAAAAGCGAGCGCTGATTCCGGAGGAACCGTCGCCGGCAATCAAAACGCCGGAAGCGCGGGAGCGAATCAATCGGACACCGTCACGACCCAGACGTATAATGCCAACCCGACGACGATGGATTTCATCACCATGATCCTCGGTCTCCTCGTCGTTATCGCTATCATATACGTCATCTTCTGGTTCTTGAAAAAGCGCATGCGCGGCAAGATCGTCGAGAACGAGCTCATCAAGATTCTCGGCTCGCGCATCATCAGCGGCACCAAATCGCTGCATTTGGTGGAGGTGGGGGGGGCGATCTATCTCGTCGGCTCCGCCAATGATTCGATAACGCTCATTTCCGAGATCTCGGAAAAGGAGGCGAAAGATACGATCCGGCTGGCGGTGTCTCAAGCCCCGGGACCGGTCCGGCCGCGTTTCGTGGACGCCCTCGCCTCCATGTTTAAACCGGGAGCGAAGAGGCAGCTCGAGATCAACGAGAGCATAGATTTCATGAGGAAACAGAGGGACCGGCTGAAGAAGTTTAAACCGTAGCCAAAGAAACGGTAACTTCCTGGGAGGGGAAATGTCAAGGAAAGTCGCGCTCATGACGCTGGCGCTTTTGATGGCCGGCGGTCCCTGTCTGTTCGCGCAGGCCAACGGACCCGTCAATTTTCCGTTTATTGACGTCGGGGTGCGGAGCGCCAAAAACAACTCGGAAGTCGCGCTTTCGCTACAGCTTCTCCTGCTGCTCGCCGTTATTTCCCTCGCCCCGTCGCTCGTTGTTCTGTGCACCGCCTTCCTGCGAATATCCATCGTCTTCGACTTTATCAAGCGCGCCCTTTCCCTCCAGCAGGTGCCCCCCAACCAGGTGTTGATGGGCATCGCCCTGTTCCTCACTTTGTTCATCATGTGGCCGACCCTGGACCAGATCTATCAGAAGAGCTTCAAGCCCTTCGCCGACGGAAAAATCGGGATCGAAGAAATGTACAAACAGGCGGAATCGCCGGTCAAGGCATTCATGTGGCGCCAGATGGGTAATGACTACGGCAACGTCGAATTGTTCCTCAAAATGGGGAACTATCCCAAACCCGAAACCAAGGGCGACGTGCCCATTCACGTGCTCATCCCGGCTTTCGTTCTGCACGAGCTGACCGTGGCATTTAAAATCGGCATTCTGCTCTTCATACCGTTCATCATCATCGACATGGTGGTCGCCTCGACTCTCATGTCCATGGGCATGATCATGCTTCCGCCGATCATGATTTCCATGCCTTTCAAGTTGATCCTATTCGTGCTTGTCGACGGCTGGGGGCTCATCACCATGCAGGTGGTGAGAAGCTTCGGGTGAGGGAGGTAAAACGGTGAGCATCGGCGACGCGACCAACCTGCTGCGGGGGGGGATTCTCGAAACCTTGATCATCGCCGCGCCGTTGCTCCTGGTGGGGCTGGTAGTGGGACTCGTCATCTCGATCATCCAAGCGACGACCTCGATCCAGGAACAGACGCTCACCTTCGTGCCGAAGATCGCGGCCATCCTGGGCGCACTCATGCTGCTGGGCCCGTGGATCCTCACATCGCTGCGCGAATTTACCATCCGGCTTTTCAGCCAGATAAGCACCATACCATAGGACGAGGTGACGTATCGAGATCATTGCATCGAACTTCCAGCTCTACCTCGTCATCTTCGTCCGTGTCGCGGCGGTTATCCAGATAGCGCCGCTTCTGTCATCCGAAGGCATTCCCCAGGCGGTGAAGATCGGATTGGCCCTCTTCACGACACTTGTGATTTTCCCATGGGTCAAAGCGCTCGGTTATAATTTCCCGGCGAACCTCGTCGATTACTTCCTGGTTGTGGTGGGAGAGGCGCTCATCGGAATCATCATCGGTTTTTTCCTCGCCCTCATTTACGTGATTTTCCAGGTGGGCGGAGAATTTTTCGCCTTCCAGATGGGATTCGGCGCCTCCTCGGTGTTCGATCCGCTCGCCCAGGTGGAAGTTCCGCTCATCGGACAATACCTGAATCTCGTGGCCATGCTCGTGTTCGTGACCATTGGCGGGATGCAGAAAATATTCCTTTCAGGAATCTACAATTCGTTCAAGACGGTGCGGGTGGCGGATATCGTCACGGGGAAGGATTTTCTTCTCCGCTTCTTCACGGGCAGCATGGGCAAACTGTTCGAAAACGCCCTCACCATCGCCTTTCCCATCGTGGGAACGTTGTTTCTTATTTCTGTCGTCATGGGGCTTCTCGCCAAAGCGGCGCCTCAAATGAACCTGCTCATGATGGGGTTCCCGGTGGCGATCGGGGTCGCCTTTTTATCCCTCTTCTTCATCCTTCCCTTTGTCACCGACGCGGCCACGCGCCTCATCGAGGCGAGTTTCCGCGAGCTGGGGGGTATCTTCGGCACTTTGGCGGGAGGACAATGATGCGACCACCGGACGAATTGACGGCATGGAATGGTCGGTATCCCGGCTGTGGTAATAAAGACGGAATGTCCGCCGTAAGGGAGATGTGTCGGGTGGACGCATGTGTGGATTGTGAAGGCCGCTGGCTCGATTACGCCGACTCCGACGCGATTTCGCTCCCATTCGGGATACACTTGCAATGGTTCGCCGCCGAGGACGAGGGACGTACCGAGGAACCGACAGAGCACAAAATCAAGAAAGCGCGCGAGGAAGGGCGTGTCGCCAAGTCGTACGAGCTCAGTTCGTCGGTGATCCTCATCATCGGCACCGGAGCGCTTGGGATTCTTTCATCGCATATTTTGGAAACCTTCATCTCAATGATGCGCTTTTTCTTCGAGCGCTCGGCCGACGTTGCCATCCTCGAAAACGGCGCGGCCGTGCGCGCCTTTTTCGAGTATTTCATCCGGTTGGCGGCCCCGCTCCTCATCATCGTTTTTATCGTGGCCGCCCTCGTCAACCTCATTCAGGTCGGGTTTTTATTCACGGTTAAGCCGCTGGTGCCCGATTTTACGAGGATCGCTCCGCGCTTCGGGCGCTATTTCAAGCGCGCGCTGTTCTCCGCCGAGGCGGGATTTAACTTCCTCAAATCGATCGCCAAAGTGGTGGTCATCGGGATCATCGGCTTTTTAAACATCCAGGCCGAGTTCAACCGTCTCATGAACCTGATGCATATGCACTTTTTTCAGGCGTTCACCTACACTGCCCAGCTTGTCTTCCGCATCGTGCTCGAAACGGGCCTCGTCCTTCTGGTCGTGTCGATCATCGATTACCTTTTCGTGCGCCGGCAGTACCGCGAGCAATTGAAGATGTCGAAGCAGGAGGTGAAGGAAGAGAGGAAAATGTACGAGGGCGACCCGCTTATCCGCTCGCGGCTGCGCGAGCGCATGCGCGAGGTCATGCTCAGGAACATGATGAAAGCCGTGCCCAAGGCGGACGTCGTCATCACCAACCCGACTCATTTCGCCGTGGCCCTCGAATGGGACCGGCTACGCATGGCGGCACCCACGGTCACGGCCAAAGGAGCCGATCACGTGGCCGCTAACATCAAGGCCGTCGCCGCCGAGCACGGGGTGGCAATCATTGAAAACAAGCCGCTGGCGCGCACCCTCTACGACGAGGTGGATATCGGGGAGACGATCCCGGAAAAGTTTTATGAGGTGTTGGCCACGATTTTGGCGCACGTGTACCAGATGAAGGGAACGAAGCTCGCCGCCGTGAACGGGTGAGTGGTGGCGTATTTGAAGGTATATAGGTAAAAGCATATGGCTGACGTACAAAGATTTTTCGGTTTTCTCTCTCGGGGACGGAGCGATATTGTCATCGCGGTGTTTGTCATCGTCATCGTGATGATGCTTCTCATCCCGCTTCCGGACTTTCTCCTCGACTTCTTCCTCGCCATCAACCTGTTCGTGAGCCTGCTCGTCATCCTCATCGTTCTGTTCACGAGACGCGCACTCGACTTTTCGGTCTTCCCGACGCTTCTCCTCATCCTCACGGTTTTCGGGTTGGCCCTGAACGTGTCCTCGACACGGCTCATCCTCTCGCAGGGGGCGAAGTTCAACAGCCTCATGATCCGGGGGTTCGGCGGATTTGTCACCGGAGCGTCCGGACTCGAGGGGCTCGTCATCGGACTCATCATCTTCATCATCATCATCGCCGTGCAATTCGTGGTCATCACCAAGGGCGCGACGCGCGTCGCCGAAGTGGCCGCCCGCTTTACCCTCGACGCACTGCCCGGCAAGCAGATGGCGATCGAGGCAGAATACAATTCGGGGCTGATCACCGAGGAGGAGGCGACGCGTCGGAAGAACGATATGCAGCGCGAGGTCGACTTCTACGGGGCCATGGACGGCGCCTCCAAGTTCATCTCGGGCAATGTCAAGATCGGCATCTTCATAACCCTCGTCAACATGATAGCCGGGCTTATTGTCGGCATGACACTGCACGGGGAGACGTGGGAAACAGCCTTCTCCACGTATATTCGCCTCACCATAGGCGACGGGCTCATTACACAATTGCCGGCACTGCTCGTCTCGACCGCCACCGGCATCATCGTCACAAGGGCGGTGTCGGACGCCACCTTCGGCAAGGACGTCACCAAGCAATTCGCCCGGCAGGCCACGCCGTTCTTCGTCGGCGCGGCGTTCCTCTTCATTATGGGCTTCTTGCCAGGCTTCCCGACCGTCGTTCTCTGGATCCTGGCCGTGGGACTGTTCCTGCTCGGCCTGTTCCTCTCGCGCCGAATCATTTCCACCGAAGAAAAGGAAAAACTCAAGGAGGTGAGTGCGCGTGAGAAGGAGGCGGCGCCGGAAGTATCGCCGGTCGTGCCCCTCGATCCCATCTCCCTCGAGCTCGGATACGGACTCATTCCGCTGGTGGACAAGGAACACGGAGCCGAGCTGCTTGACCGGATTACGCGCATCCGTCGAGAATCGGCCCTCGACTTGGGGCTCGTCGTGCCCCGCATTCGCATCATCGACAACATGCGTCTCGAACCGTCGGAATACTGCTTCAAGATAAAAGGCGTGGAAGTCGGGAGGGGAACAATCCGCATGGGCAATTACCTCGCCATCAATCCCGCCGGAGAGAAGGAGGAGATTCCGGGCGAGGACACGCGAGAACCCACCTTCGGCCTGCCGGCCCGCTGGATATCGGAGGAGCACCGGGAAAGGGCCGAGCAGCTTGGGTACACCGTGGTCGATCCGCCCTCGATCATCGCCACCCACCTCACCGAGATCATCAAGCGCAATTCTTCGCAGATCCTTGGGCGCCAGGAAATACAGTCGATTCTCAACGCCCTGAAGACCGATTACCCGGCCGTCGTTGAGGACGTGAGCAAAGTGATCGGCACCGGCGAGATCCTGAAGGTGCTCCAGGGACTTCTCGAGGAGCGCGTCTCCATCAGAAATATCGTGGTCATCCTGGAGACCCTTGCCGATTTCGCACCGGTCACCAAAGACGTCACCTTCCTGATTGAAAAATGCAGGCAGAGTCTGGGCCGGCAGATCTGTTTACAGTACGCGGACGAATCAAAAACCCTGCGCGTGCTCACCGTCCATCCCGATCTGGAAAAGAAAATCATCGGTTCGAGCGTGGACACGGGCAAGGGACTATCCGCCGCGCTCGAGCCGGTGCTCCAGCGTAACTGGATCACGGCCTGCGCCAATGCCGTGCGCATGGCGCAGAATAAGGGGCATGTTCCTGTTATCTTGTGTTCGGAAGCGGCCCGGCCATTGGTCAAGTCATCGACGCGGCGCGATCTGCCCGAGCTTGTCGTTCTTTCCGTCCCGGAGATCAGCCAGGAGATGCGCATCGAGTCGCTGGGAGAGATCAAAGTGGATGTCTAGGAGATGATTTATGATTATGCACGAAATAAAAAGTCTCGGCGAATAGAAAACAGCCACAGAGGCACAGAGGACACAGAGAAGAAAGGGGCGGGCAGGAATATAATGTTGAAATATCGTTCAGCCGCGGTTTATTCATTTTTTTCCCCCTTTGTGATCTCTGTGTCTCTGTGGCTTATCATCTCTGTCCGAAAAAAGACGCATGTGGGTTTGAAGGACCCGTGCACGACTAGAGAGAGAGGGTATGCAATACTTTACGATTCAAGCGAAAACGCACCGCGAAGCCATCGAAAACATGAGGAACCAGTACGGCGAGTACGCGAAGATCCTCACCTACCGCAATGTGCGCCTGGGGGGGGTCCTGGGCCTGTTCGGAAGCAAAGGGGTCGAGCTCACCGGCTACCTGTCGAACGAGGAAAAACCGAAAGTCACGCTTGAGGAAGGCAAGCTCAAGGTGCTCGAGGCGGCCAGGAAAGAGCAGACACTCAACTACATTCTCAAGGAAATCAAGGAGCTCAAGCGCGGTTTGCCGGCGAACGGCGAGACGGGTTCCGGCTTTGGCCCCGGCCCTGGCTACGGCCAACATCCCTCGCTTGAAAAGCTGAGAGAACTCATGCAGCAGAACGATTTTCCCCAGTCGTTCGCCAATGAGATGGTGGAGCGCGCCCGGGAGCGTTTTTCACTCACCGAACTTGAGGATTTTACGAGCCTGGAAAACGCCGTCATCGACTGGATCGCGGAAAAAATCCCGACAGCGCCGCCCGAGCCGGAGGACCAAAAACCGCGGGTGCTCATCATCGTGGGGCCCACCGGGGTCGGCAAGACGACGACCATCGCCAAGCTGGCCGCCCTTTACGGCCTCGAGAGCGAGGGGAAAACGGCCCGCCGGGTGCGCATCGTCACCATCGACAGCTACAGGATCGGGGCGAAAAAACAGATAGAAATTTACGGTGAGATCATGCGCATCCCGGTCTCCTCCGCCGAGACGCGGGAGGACTTGAAAAAGCTCATCGCCCTGCACGCGGACGCCGAGATCATCCTCATCGACACCATCGGCAAAAGCCAGCGCGATTATCGCAAACTCGCCGAGATGAAAGAGATACTCGACGGGGCGGGAAGTAAGCCGGAAGTGCACCTGGCGGTAAGTGCCACCACCAAAACGAGGGATCTGGAGGAAATATTCCAGCAGTACGAACCCTTCGGGTACTCGCGCGTCATCGTCACAAAACTTGACGAAACGTCCCAAATCGGTAGTATTTTAAGCGTAGTGGCGAAAAAGGGAAAGCCGATATCTTTCCTGACTGACGGCCAGAAAGTGCCCCAGGACATAGAGCCGTCATCCCTGGTGCGCCTCCTCCTCAACCTGGAAGGCTTTCATGTCAATAGGGATTACATTGAGAACAAATACGGCGCTCAACGCCGGGCGGCAGGATGACGGACGTGAACATGCCGGGACCGGCGGAGCATTTCATAAATCAGGAGTGAACGCATATGGCTGATCAAGCCGAAAAACTCCGCGAGCTCATGCAAACGCGGGCGGAAAAAACGAAACACAACACGAGGATCATCGCCGTGTCGAGCGGCAAGGGAGGCGTCGGAAAGACCAACATCGCCATCAATCTGGCCATCGCCTTCGCCCGGCTTGGGAAGAGAGTGATCGTCATGGACGCCGATCTGGGCCTTGCCAATGTCAACGTCGTCCTCGGCGTCATACCGAAATACAACCTCTATCACCTCATTCGCCGTCAAAAGAAGCTCTCCGACATCATCATGGACACCGAATACGGCATCCAGATCGTGGCGGGCGCCTCGGGATTTTCGAAGATCGCGAACCTCTCCGAGGACGAGCGCACCAACTTCATCCAGGAACTCCACGAGCTGTCAAATGCCGACATCGTCATCATCGACACCGGCGCGGGCGTGTCGAACAATGTCATTTCTTTCATCGCCGCGGCCGACGACGTGATCATCGTCACGACGCCGGAGCCGACCGCCATCACCGACGCCTACGGAATCATCAAGATCATCGCCACCGAAGTGGACAACCTGGAGCTGGGCCTGAAGCTGGTCGTCAATCGGGTCGGGTCGGTGTCGGAGGGCAAACGCGTCGCCAACCGCGTCATCAGCATCGCCTCCCATTTCCTCAACCTCAAGGTCGATTACCTGGGGTTCGTCTTCCAGGACAAGCTCGTGCACAGCGCGGTCATCAGCCAGAAACCGTTTTTCGTTCTTGATGAAAAAAGCCGGGCCGCCATCTGCATCAAACACCTCGTCGGCCGGCTGGAAAACATAGAATACAAGGAAGGGAAGGGTATTTCACGGTTCTTGCGCAAACTCATGAAAGCGGGAGGAGAAAGCTGAACGAAATTGAAAAAGGATACGGAGCACTCCATGTCCTCCGAACGGAGACGCGCACACGTCGAAGGCTCAACTTGACGGCGGGTTTTTTTTCCCGTACACTTTTTTAGGAGAGTGAAGAGTGGATAAGGCGTTCACGGTACGCTGGAATATCATCGGATTCGCGGGGGGCGGGGCGTTTTTCCTTTCCTTTCTTCTGGGAATCCTCAGCGGGAACCCGTTTTTCACAATTCTTTTACGCGCTTTCATATTCGGAATCGTATTTGCGCTTTTAGGCGGCGGAGCCGCCTTCCTCGTGGACCGATTCATCCCTCAGATATCCGGAGGAGAGGAGGAGGGGGCGGATACGGGACGGCGCACCGGTCAAGGATCCAATGTCAATATTGTGCTGGAAGGCAAACGCTCGGTCGGAGAAGATTCGATCGAAGAATTGACGCTCGATGAGAACGAACCGGCGCGAAGAGAAAGTGGGGAAAGAGACGCATTCGGCGCTTCCGCCGACGAAACATATGCAGGAGTGGACGACTCCTCCCTTGGTTCGCTTGATGACGACGTGAGTCAGGCCTCGTCCATCGGCGCGGATTTTGCGGAAGACCTTATTTCGCCGGAGCAACCTTCCTCATACCCCGGCGACGGAACGAACGAGGACGAGAAAACCCGGAATGACGAAATCGGTTTCGCCGCGCAGAGCACCGCCCAGGAGAAAACGGCGGACGGCCCCGCTGGTATGGAGCGGGAAAAAAGCCTGGCGGAAGGGGATCTCGACGTACTCCCCGACATGAGCAGTTTTGAAAGCTCTTTCTCACCGGTGACGAGCAGTGGAATGGTGACCGATACCGATTCATTCGAAAACTTCGGGACCGATTCACTGAAAAAGAGCGATATGGACCAGGATCCGGAATCATATGTAAAGGCGGTGAGAACAATCTTGAAGAGAGACGAGGGGAAAAAATAATGAGCGAAAACGTTTTGGCCGATAAAAGCGAAGACGATCTCTGGCGGAAATACAGGAAGACCAAGGACCCCGCTATCCGTGACCACCTCATCAAGAAATACGCCCCTCTCGTCAAATACGTCGCAGGCAAAGTGGCCGTGGGCATGCCGCACAATGTCGAATTCGACGATCTCGTCGGCTATGGCGTCTTCGGGCTTTTCGATGCCGTCGAGAAATTCGATCCCGACAAACACGTGAAATTCAAAACCTACGCCGTGACCCGCATCCGCGGCTCGATTTTCGACGAACTCCGCTCCATCGATTGGGTGCCGCGGTCGGTGCGGCAGAAAACCCGAGAAATCGAAGAAACGATCACGGGCGTCGAGGCGCAGCTGGGACGGGCCGCGACCGACAAGGAAATCGCCGACGCCCTCCACGTGTCGGTTGAGGAGTTCCAGGACCTCATGCTCAAGATCTCGGGCACGTCGATCATGTCGATCAATGACGTCTGGCACGGAGGAGAGGAGGCCGACAAAATCTCAATCGTGGAGAGCATCGAATCTCCCGCCAGCCTCAATCCGGAAGTAATCGTAGAGAAGGACGAGATCAAGAAGGTCATCATACAGGCGATCGGCGATTTGCCGGAAAAGGAAAAGAAGGTGCTCGTACTGTATTATTACGAGGATCTCACGCTCAAAGAGATAGGCGAGGTGCTCGAAGTGACGGAATCGCGCGTCTCACAGCTGCATACGAAAGCTATCATGCGTCTCAGAACCAAGCTCCTCAACTTGAAGAAAGGAATCGTTTAAACCGTGGCTGTGAGCCTTTCGCAAATCAGAGCTTTCATGCAGAACCAGAGCCAGATCGATAAGGCCAATCAATCGATCGAGGCTTCCGGCGCAACCCTTGAGGATGCTCTGCGCGAGGCGTCGATACAGCTTGGAATTCCCGTAAAAAAAATGGTGTACGAGGTGATCCAGAAAGGCGGGGTATCAGGATTAAAAGGAAAGGCGCCGTGGCGGATAACGGCATATGCCCAGGCGAAAGAAGCGGCGATTCCGTCGAAATACGAGGAGGACTTCATCTTCGGAGATGCCGGGAAAAACGCCGACGAGGAGGTTAAGAACAAGGACGGCCAGGTATGCGTACGGCGACAACCGGACGGCATCTTCATGAAAGCGATTCCACCGACCGGAACCGGGAAAAAGGCATCGCTTTCCATCGCCAAGGAAATACTCATGCGGAGGAAAATAGATAATTACGACGTGTCGATTGTTGAAAAAATCGTGAAACGCGCCGACAACCAATATGTACGAATCGCTCCTTACCAATACAATCCTTCAGCGGATCCGGTGCTTTCCATTACAATAACAGAAATGGAGATGAAGGCATACCTTATAATACAGCCGCCCGGGGCCGGAGGCGCGGACTTGAGCGCGGATATCATTCGGGCGTTCATGAAGAACAACCGGGTGACGTTCGGCGTCAAGGAAGACGTTCTTGCGTCTATCGAGGACAACCCGGTTTATAATGAAGAAATACTGGTTGCCGAGGGCGTGAAGCCCAAGAACGGAGCGGACGCCGCGATCGTATACAATTTCAAGGTCGATCACTCAACAATCGATTTCAAGGAGAAAAACGGACGGATCGACTTTAAGGAACTCAACCTGATAGAAAACGTGGTGGCCGGGCAGCAACTGGCGAAGAAAACGCCGCCCGAGCCGGGACAGCTCGGACATACGGTCACAGGAAAAACCATGCCCGCCAAATCGGGAAAAGACGTGGCCGTCACCGTCGGGAAAAACGTAAAGCTTTCCGAGGATCGATCGATGGCCATTGCAGAGATAAACGGGCAGGTGATTCTCCTCAACGGCAAGATCAATGTAGAGCCCGTTTACACCGTCACCAGCGACGTCAATCCTCATACCGGCAATATTATTTTCCTGGGGACGGTCGTGATACGAGGTAGTGTCGAGGACGGATATTCGGTGAAGGCGGCCGGCAATATCGAGGTGAACGGGAACGTGGGCAAAGCCCTTCTCGACGCCGACGGCGACGTCATCATCCATCAGGGAATGATGGGACGGAACGAAGGCCGGGTGCGGGCTGGAAAAAACGTCTACGCAAAATTCATCGAACACGCGCAGGTGGAGGCCGAGGAAAGCGTGTACGTCTCGGACGGCATTCTGCATTCCATCGTCGACGCCAACAAGAAAATCATCTGCCAGGGGCGGCGGGCCTCCATCGTCGGCGGCCGTCTCCGGGCGGCCGAGGAAATCAATGCCAAGAACCTGGGATCGATCGCCGGTGCGGAAACAATCCTCGAAGTAGGATATGATCCAAAGAGCAAGGAAAAACTCGTGGGGTTGCAGGGGAAGAGCGAGCTTCTGACAAAAGAGCTCGAGGAAATCAACAGGAACCTGACGACCCTTGAAAACTTGAAAAAGATACAAAAAAAGCTGCCCGATGAAAAACAGAAATTTTACGACGAGTTGTCGGAAAAGAAAATCGCCGCGCTCACCGAAATGGAACACGCCAAGCAGTCGATCGAAGAGATCAAGGCGTATCTGGGTTCTCTGAAAATCAAGGGCAAAATATCAGCTTCTGAACGGGTGTTCCCGGGAGTGAAGATTTGCCTCAAGGACGTGATGGACCGGGTGAGGGTGGAACAGAAATCGGTGACCTACGTGCTGGAGGACAAGCGCATCCGCATGACGCGCTATGAGCCGGGCACACAGGAGCGCGCGAGGAGGCGTTAAGGATGCCCATCCTCCCGATCGATCTTCAAACGCTTTTCGCCCAGATGAACCAGGTCGGAAAGGAACAGTCCACGCTCAAGGAGGGCGCGGCGATTCAGAGTTCCATGCAGGGCATGGGGGTCGTCAAACAGGCCGAGCAGAGGGACTCGTCAGTGAACGAAAGCCAGAACGTGGGCGAAGGCGTCGAGAGCCTGAAGAACGAGGGGAAAAAGCAGCGCGAAAAAAGCAGGGGGAAAAAGCGCGAAAGGGAAAAGGAGGAAAAGAAGGAATATTTCTCCGACCCGGCCCTCGGCCATCATATCGATATAAAAAGCTGATGGGGCGTTTTCGCGCACCGAAAAACGGATAAAGGAAACCGATGGAATACGCGATCCTGGTTGTCTGCCTCATGGGGGCGGGTTTTTTTATCATGTATCTCATTCTCAGAAGGACGGTCGGACGCTGGTTCTCGAGCACCGCCCAGATCGATAAAGTCAAGGAGGAAGTGGAGAGGATGTTGGTGGAGCTCAACCACGCCACCAGCAGAAACATCGACCTCATTGAGGCGCGAGTATCACAGCTTAAGGAAATGCTTGCCGCCGTCGACAAGCGAATCGGGCTTTATAGGCGTGAAATGGAAAAAGCGGAATTAAGCAAGAGCGTCTATTCTTCGATCGTCAAGGCTCGGCCGCCGGAACAGGCGAAAAACGGCAGCATCGAAGCGGCGCCTTCCGTCAATTTGAGGGATAAAGTGCTCAACCTTTATCACGCTGGATTTACAACGGCCCTCATCGCCAACCAGCTCCAATCGACGATCGGCGAAGTGGAGTTGATCATCTCGCTGGCCGAAAAGGGTTGACCCCAGCCTTAAGAATCACGAATTATGCTCATTTTTACTTCGTGCTCTTCGGTTCCTTCGTGTGCTTCATGTCCTCCCTAAAATCGGTAAAAGGGCAGCACTATGCTGGATTTATCAAATGTTGGGTATTACCGCCACAAACCCGATTTCAGTTGACAACTTCAAGTTTTATCTGTATATAATTGAAGGTCATTCAGGTGCCCTCATGCTGGAACGATTAAGCGGAAAATTGATTTCCATCATCAAGCAGATCTCGGGAAAAGCGCTCATCAGCGATAAAAACATAGAGAGCGCCATTGACGAGATCAAGCTTGCGCTCCTCGAGGCGGACGTCAACCTGCGCGTCGTGCGCCGGTTCGTGAACAGAACCGCCGAGGATGCGATGGGCATGAAAGTGGCGCGTGACGTCACCCCGAGCCAGCAGTTCGTCAAGATCGTGTATGACCGGCTGGTGGAGATTTTGGGCGAAAAGCGCAGCGCACTCGATCTCAAGGGCCCGGATACGCAGTCGGTTATCCTCTGCATGGGACTGCAGGGTTCAGGAAAAACCACGACGGCCGCCAAGCTGGGCGCATTTCTCGCACGGGAGGGGCGAAAGCCGATTCTGGTGGCGGCGGACCCGGTGCGGCCGGCGGCCGCGGAGCAGCTCGCAGTCCTTGGGAAACAGGCCGGAATCGATGTTTTCAGGCTGGAAGAGAAAAGTCCGGCGAAAATTGTAAAAAAGGCGCTTGAGAAAGCGGGCCGGGAGCAATTCGATACGGTGATCGTCGATACCACCGGCCGTATGCACGTTGACGACGCGATGATGAAGGAGCTCGAGGAACTGAAGCGCCTCGCCCGCCCCGTGGAATCGCTGCTCATAGCGGACGCCATGACCGGACAGCAGGCGGTCGACATCGCTAAAAGCTTCGACGAACGCATCGGTCTTACAGGCGTCATCTTGAGCAAGTTCGATTCGGACGCACGCGGCGGCGCGGCGCTCTCGATCAGGAGCATTACCGGCCGTCCGATCAAATACGTGGGGACGGGGGAAAAGATCGAGGACCTCGAACCTTTTTACCCCGAACGGATGGCGTCGCGCATCCTCGGCAGGGGAGACATCGTCAGCCTGGTGGAGAAGGCCGAAGCGGCCATTGAGGCGGAAGAGGCCGAACAGATCAGGGAAAAGATGGAATCGAATACATTCGATTTCGACGATTATCTTGATCAATTCCGGCGGGTGAAAAAAATGGGGAGCGTCAGGTCCCTCATCGAAATGATTCCAGGCTTGCAAGGAAACGTCGACGAGGATAAAATCAACCTGGAGGACATGAAAAAAGAGGAATCCATCATTCTGTCCATGACCAGGAAGGAAAGGAAGAACCCGCTTATCATCGGACCCGGGAGGCGCAAGCGGATCGCACGCGGGTCGGGGACGGCGGTTTTCGACGTCAATAAACTATTGAAAAAATTCGAGAAAACGAAAATCATGATGAAAAAAATGGCCAGAAACAAGGATTATCAACAGCGATTGATCGGCAATCTGGATCGGCATTGAATTTGAAAGAAGGAGGTAAACACCATTGAGCGTACGCATCAGACTGAAACGGTTCGGCACACAGAAGCGCCCCTACTACCGCATCGTCGTCATGGACTCGCGGACTCCGCGGGACGGAAGACCGATTGAGGAAATCGGTTTTTATCATCCGCTGGAAATGGAGGAACGGCAGGTCAACGTGCGGGTGGACCGTATCAAGGAATGGATCTCAAAAGGCGCGCAGCCGTCGAGCACCGTGCGCATGTTGTTGAAGCGGAAATCGATATCCTCAAAAGAAGAACAAGCATAAAATTGAAAGGAGACGGCCGTGGAGAAGGAATTGGTTGAATACATCGCGAAATCGCTCGTGGACGACCCTTCGGGAGTATCGGTGAACGTGATCGAGGGTGAAAAGTCGACAATCCTCGAATTGAAAGTATCGGATAACGATATCGGCAAGGTCATCGGCAAACACGGCCGCATCGCGAAGGCGATGAGAACTATTTTAAGCGCCGCGGCGTCGAAAAAGGAAAAACGGGTGGTATTGGAAATCCTCGACTGAGGGATTGCGATATGGAACACGGGAATCGCCGCTTGAGCGTTTCCGGACGGTCTTGCCGCTCCCCGCGGGAAAAATAGGACTGGAGAAACAAGGGAAGGTGCTCTCGATACGTCGGTATGAAACGACCGGCGCGGCATTGAGCGACACTCTCGGAGAGAGAGGACGGCATTCATGAACATCACCGTCGTAAGCCTCTTTCCCGAGGTCTTCGGTGAATTCATCGGAGCGTCGATCATCGGCCGGGCGATCACGGAACGGCTGGTGTCAGTGAAACTGGTCGACCTCCGAACGTATTCACGGGACAAACACAGGAAATGCGACGATTATCCCTACGGCGGCGGACCGGGAATGGTAATGAAAGCGGAACCGGTCATTCACGCGCTCGAGGAAATCGGCGTCGAAGGAAAAAGAGTTGTCTACCCCTCGGCCAGCGGCACCCCGTACAATCAGCGGGAGGCTCTCAGGTTGTCGCGGGAAGGCGAAATCGTCATTGTCTGCGGACATTACGAGGGGATGGATCAGAGAATCATCGACCGATACGTGACGGATGAGATCGCCGTCGGTGATTACGTATTGTCGGGAGGCGAGTCGGCGGCGATGGTGATCATCGACTCGGTCGTGCGTCTCCTCGACGGCGTCATCAATCCGAGTTCCCTGGAGAGCGAGAGTTTTTCCGGGGGGCTGCTCGAATACCCCCAATATACGCGGCCCAGAACCATTCTGGGCATGACCGTTCCGGAGGTATTGCTGAACGGCAATCACGAAGAGATCCGCAGGTGGCGGCTCAGGAAGAGCGTGGAAAAAACAAGGGCCAACCGACCGGATCTTCTGGCGCACGGCGTGAACGACGAGGAAGTTGTACAGATCATACGGGAAAGCGAGGTACAGGAACATGGATCTGATCAAGGCGGTGGAAGCGCCGCAAATGAAGGAACAGACCGATTTCAACATCGGTGACACCGTCAAGGTGCATTATAAAATAATCGAGGGAAAAACCGAACGCGTCCAGGTGTTCGAAGGTCTCTGCATCAAGCGGAATGGAAGCGGCGCGCGGAAGTCCTTCACCGTACGCAAGATTTCGAACGGCGTGGGCGTGGAGAGGATCTTTCCCCTTTATTCACCGAAGATCGCCAAAATAGAGGTCGTTCGTTTCGGCCGAGTGCGTCGGTCGAAGCTCTATTACGTGCGCGGCAAAATCGGCAAGGAAGCGCGTATAAAAGAACGAATCCCCAAAAAGGAAAAGACCGCCGGCGGCCGCAAAAAGAAATAACCGACGCGGATGGAAATCGTACCACCGGGCCAGCATATCCGTCTTCCCGATTCCGCCGGGGCGAAGGCGCTGCTCCGGGCCGGTGAGTCGGTTGCCGTTAATATCATAAAGCAGATATCCTCTTTTGTATGGGCCGTCGGCGTCAAGGGATCCGTATTTCGCGCACGGACGGAACTTCAATTATCGGCGGGGGAGACATTGCGGGCCGTCGTGGTAAGAAACGGCGCCCACCTTGAGCTCAAGCTTGCGAACTCCGAACCGAACGCTCTCGCGTCCACGCTGCAGAAGGCCGGTCTTCCACGGGATGCGTTGGCGACCCTCATTGTATCGGCCTTGATCACGTGGCGGGTGAAAATTGACGAACGAGCGGTAGAGTGTCTCAAATGGGCCCTCCGCCATCTGAAAGGCGACCAGAAGAGGATAGCGCGAACGCTCGGTTTGCTTGTCGCCAAGGGGATCGAGCCGGATTCACGCGAGCTGCCGGCCCTGGCCGAAATGTTCGATTACGGGTCGGGCGGCGAGAGACGGGATCGGCGCGGCGAAAAAAAATGGAAGCGTGAAAGGCGCCCGTTTTCCGAAGAGGAAGCCGTCGCCGGGCTTTCAGCCGTGATCGAAGGCTCGGCGGAACGACGGCCCGGCTTGTTGGCGCTTCTCAACCATCTCCCCGTTCCCGCCGGCGCGGATAATTGGCTGGTCGTTCCCTACCGTATCGGTGAACCGGAGGAGGGCCTTTCCGGAACGGTTCGTTTCTTGTATGACGAGGCGTCCCGAGTAATACGCAAGACGGTCATTGTGGCTTATTCGCCGGAAGGGGAAAGATACCAGTTTTCGATTATCCCCGCGTCCGGAGGATACCGCCTCTCGGTTTTCTCCGGGGAGAAGCGGCTTGTCGGACTTCCGCTCGCGCGTTTTACGGAAGAGCTCGGAAGATTGAAAGCGCTGGGCGTCGTATGCGATGAAAAAATAAGGAGCGACGCGGAGGACGACGGGTTCGAGCCGGAGATAGAGGGAGATGAGTATCGGCACGTTGATCTCGAAGGGTAGATTTGTTATACTGGTCCTGCCGTCTGACGGCGGGCGCGACGGGTGTCGTTCCAGCGGAGGATCACGCGGGAAAACCGTCTTTTAAATAGTAAAACGTGATGCGACAGCATCGGGGGCGTTCATGAAAAAAGCGGTAGCCGTCAAATATCTGCCAGACCTGCCCGCACCGTTTATCATCGCCAAAGGACGGGGGGATCTCGCCGAAAAAATAGAGTTGATCGCCAGGCAGCACGACGTGGGCATCGTCATTGACCGAACGCTCGTCGATCGGTTGATAGAAATCGACGTCGGGGACTTCATTCCGGAGGAACTGTACCGGATCATCGCCGAAATCCTGGTTTTCGCCATGAGGCTCGCCACATGAAGGAACTAAAAACCGAATCCTTGCGACCGGGTATGAAATTCGACGCCCCCGTCTATATCGACGATCGGAACATCCTCGTCCCGCCCGGCATCGCAATAAAGGAAAAAGACATAGAGCGACTCAAACGCTGGGAAATAAAAAACGTCCGCACGGAAGGAGAATTGGTGCGGGGGTCCGGGGAGGGGGAAAAACCGTCGCCCTTTTCGGAGCTGATCGGTTTCAACGCGGATGAGAACGAAAGCCGCAACCAATACGAGGAGATCCTTACCCGCTGGAAAGTCGCTCTCGACGAGATCCGGACCAAGGGGCGGCCGGGACGGGACGGGATCGACCGCATCGTGAACCAGATATACAATGGCGTCAAGGAAAAGAAGAATGAGATCGTCCAGCTTATCCTCACCGGCGATCGGCGGCAGGACGACGAGGCGGCCAACGCCGTCAATTGCGCCGTGATCGCGATCATTATCGGCGTCAACTTGAAAATGGTGGGCCATAAGGTTTTCGCCTTGGCCACCGCCGCGCTGCTGCACGACGTGGGCATGTTGCGCATCCCCGAAAAAATACTCAGCAAGACGGAGGACCTGACTCAGACCGAGCTGGCCGCCATTCATACCCATCCCGTTCACTCATACACGATCATTGCCAAGGAGCTCAAATACCCGGAAGAGATCGCCCAGATCGCCCTGTACCACCATGAACGCTGGGACGGGAAAGGCTATCCCAAGGGATTGAACGGCGAGGCCATTCCCTTGGCGGCGCGCATTGTGAGCGTCGCCGACGCGTACATAGCGATGATCAATGAGCGCCCCTATCGGGAACAAATGATCGGGTATGACGCCATCAAGAACATCATCAGCGACAATTTCAAGCGCTTCGATCCCAATGTGGTCAAAGGGTTTCTCCGCGGCATGGGAATATACCCCATCGGCAGCGTCGTGCTTTTGAGCGATTCGACCGTGGGTCGGGTGGTGAGCACTCATGGAGACGCGCCGCTCCGGCCGAAAGTGGAAATCCTTATCAACGCCAGGGGGCAAAAATCACAAGGAAAGGCCGTCATCGACCTCCTCGAAAGAGGCGATCTTTTTGTCGTCCGGGCGGTGGACCCGCGCACGATAACCGCCGATAATGAATAGGAGGCGGTATGGCGCCTGGGGCGAAGAACAGGCCGTCGCTTTTTTGGAAAAAAAAGGCTATACTGTTATCGAGAGGAATTTCCGCTCACCAAGCGGCGAGATCGATATCATCGCCCGGCTGGGCGAGCGGGTCGTGTTCGTCGAGGTGAAAGTCGTTTCGGCCTACGGTCGGGAGGAATTGGGGCGAATCGTCGGGCGTGAGAAACGGAGACGCATTGTATCGACCGCCGACGCTTTTCTGACGAAACACGCTGAATTCCGCGACCGGCCGTTGCGCTGCGACGTTATCGCCGTTTGCCCGAAGCCGGACGGCATCGTGCATCTGGAGGACGCATTTTAGCCGAGGAGTGATCTTGAAAATCGCAAAGAAAAGCGATAAAAAGAAACTCGAGGAGCTTAAGAAAAAAATCCATACGAAGGATTATCTTGAGCACGCCATCTCTAAAATCGCTCAGGCGCTGACCGACGATTTGATGCACGAGGATTGAACATGAGATACCGCGACAAGGAGAAGGATCGCGAAAGCAGGGGCAATCGGAGCCGGCGCGAAACGCGCCACAACCGCGAAGGCTTCAATAAGGACCGACGCGACCGGAGGAGTCGTTTTCGGCGGCGGCGGAGGGATTTTAGCCGCCGGCAGCGCGAAGAGCGGAGGGACGCACCCCCGTGCCCGATTTGTGAACGGCCCGTCGGGGAGTTGTCCTCCGCAATGTGCCACGCGGAAACGGGCAAACCGGCGCACTTTGATTGCGTCATGAAGCAGATCGAGCGGGCAGAGGGCGGTCTGGGCGCGAATGAAAAGATGTGTTACTTGGGGAAGGGGAGCTTCGGCATCCTGCGTTTCCAAAAGATGGGCGGCAACATACCTTTTATTATACGAAAACGAATCCAGTATGAGAATTTCGATGAAACTCCGGAATGGCGCAAAAAGCTCGACCGCTACAGCGCCCGCAATAGGCCGCCGGCGTCCTGAACTCCTTCAACAATTTCATCCCGCGAAAACAGTATTCTTTCCTAAACGAAAATCAACGGCAGTCTCGCGCCGCGTCTCCGCCTGAGAGCCGCGGCCGGACAACACACCCCGGGACCGCCGGAGGAAACGGCTATCTCGAACCGGTGCGGATTTCCTTGACGACCTGCAAGGCCTTTTCCTTCACCGTCCGGTTATAATTACCCTGGGCGATTCTCACGAGAATCCGCAGCGAAGACGCGTCATTAAATCCCTTGTTGGCTTTGGCTATTTTTTCTAGCGCGATGCACCCCGAGTAGGCGAGGTTGTCATTGGGAGCGAGATAATCCTGCGCTTCGAGCGCGTGGGCGATGGCCCGCGAGGCCTCCCCGTTTTCGTTCAAACCGAGGAGGCCCAGCGAATAAACGGCCTGGGATTTGACGATCGGATCGTCGTCGTTGTTGAGCACTTCGATGAGAACCTTTTCGGCGTTTTTTCTGGCGCCCTCCGATTTCAAGGAAGCGAGGACGCGGCAGGCCTCGCGGCGGACATCGGGGAAATAATTGACGAGTTTGCGTTTTTCACGTATGAGAACGGACGTTCCCTGGGCGGTCAGATCGCGCAGGATGACCGTCGCCTTTTCTTCATCGGCGGCGCTCATTCCTTCGTCGATAAGCTCATTGATTTGGGAGACGGCGAGCAGCTTGGACTCCCTCTCGTCGGAGCGAGCCGCTTCATAGGCGATACGCAGCCCCGGGCTGGAGAGGTATAATTCTTCGATCGATTCTTCTCTTTTTGGCGCGTCCTTGGGGTTTTGGGCGAATGCCATCCCCGGCACAAGGCCGAAGCCCAGCATGATGATGAGCACGCTTTTTCTTTTCATTGTTTTCTCCCTCACCAGTATCAGTATAAATTACCAGACGCCGATTTTCCACTTATTATTGGAGTCTTTCTCCAAGTAGTATACCACATATGGGACTCCATTGACTACCGTAATGGCCTTTACTTTGCTTTTTTCGATAAAATCGATTTTATCCAACGGCGCCCGGACACGGGAAGGGACGAAAACATTGTAAAAATAGTCCTTCAGTGAAGAGAGGACGATGTGATTATCCTTCAAATTCGGTTTCTCCGACAGTTCCCGTAGAAACGACGGGTCGGAATAACGCGCAAGATATTCAAGAGTGCAATTCGCCTTCCATTTTTCAAAATTCTTTGTGGCGATGATTTCATCCATATTTTTTATAAATAGAAAAATTTCATTGAAGGTCCGTACGTATAATTCTCGATCGACATGGTCCGGCGGGACGGCGTCTGTCGGCTGCGGGTGATGCGAGCCCGTCGTCGGGCAAGCGAAGAGCGGCCACAGAAGAGTCAGAATGAGGAAAAACCTCGGGGGACCCGGTTTCATACGATTTTCATTGTATTATGGGGAGCAGGTTTTGTCAAAAAAATCGGCCATCCGATAGACAGCAATCGAGATGATAGAGCGAACAAACTCACTTTGAATTACTGTCCAACGGGGACCGTACATTGACCCATGATATGAAATTGTGTACACTCGACAAACATGAAAAGAGTCGTCTTGCCGGGTACCTTCGATCCTCCGACATACGGGCACATCGATGTCATTTCTCGCGCTGCGCATATTTTCGATCAGGTCGAGTTGGTCATCGCGGTGAACCCGGAAAAAAAAACCGTGTTCACGCCTGAGGAACGACTGGCAATGATGAAGGAGCTCGTCGGCGGCTTCCCCAATGTCACCGTCCACCTGTGGAACGGCCTGATCGTCAATTTTGCCGAGAAGGTGGGAGCCAATATCATCCTGCGCGGCGTCCGCGCCCTTATCGACTTCAACTACGAGTTCGAGCTTTCTCTCATCAACAAGGCCCTCAACCCTGGCATCGAAACGATCCTCCTCCCCACCGATCAAAAATACTTCGTGCTCCGCTCATCGGCCATAAAAGAAGTGGCGGGGTTCCACGGAGACATTTCGGGGATGGTTCCGCCCCTGGTGGAGAAGGCCTTAAAAACCAAATTAGGGAGTTATTGACATTTTATGTACAATTGGGTAATTTTGTGAGGCTTAAACGATGGGGTTGAGGCGGCGGATTCGCCGAAAATGAACAGTCCATCGAAAGAATCTTAAGGTATTTTCATGCTCGCCCGTCAGGGCGCGGTTCTGAAGATTTCAAGAGATGATGAAGGAAGAAGGAATATGGCGGTACCGAAATATAAAACATCGAAATCGAGGACGCGGCGCCGGCGGGCGGCGAATATGAAAATGGTGGTGCCGACGCTCGTTGAGTGCTCGAATTGCGGAAACCGGATTTTGATGCACCATGTATGCACCAAGTGCGGATTTTACCGGGGAAAACAGATATTAAAGCCTGAAGAATTGGCTTAATTGAATAACACCAAACTCAATTTTAAGGAGACAAAACATGGATAAGAATGAACTATTTGGAAAAATGAAGAAACTCATCGCCGAACGTCTGGAAATCGATGAAAGCAAAATTACCGCCGGCTCGTCCTTCCGCGACGATCTGGGAGCGGACAGCCTGGACACGTATGAGCTCGTCTACGCCATCGAGGAAGAACTCGGGATCACCATCCCGGACGAAAAAGCCAATGACTTCAATACGGTGGGAGACGCCCTGGAGTTTATTCATTCGGAACTGGAGAAGAAATAGTTCCGGGAACGATGAACTATTACAGTCATTTTCAGCTGCCGCCGATCGACAGCGTGCGCAAAAAGGAGCTCAAGCTCTTTGAGAAGCTGATCGGGATTCGCTTCAAGAATCTCGAGTTATTGAACCTGGCTTTTTCGCATCGCTCGTTCGCGCATGAATCGGACGGTGAAATAGACTCGAATGAAAGGCTGGAATTTCTCGGCGACTCGGTGCTCGGTCTCATCGTGAGCGAGTACCTGTATCACATTCTCGCCGACAAGAACGAGGGCGATCTGGCGAAGATAAAATCCTTCGTCGTCAGCGAGGACGTCCTCTCCATGCTCTCGCAGAAAATAAGGGTCGACAATTACATTCTCATCGGCAAGGGAGAGGAATACTCCGGCGGCAGGAGCAAAAAGACGCTCCTCGCCGACGCCCTGGAGGCGATCATCGGCGCGTACTATATCGACAGCGGGTATTCGCCGGTGAAGGAATTCGTCCTCGGGCTCCTCATCCCCGAGATCGACAAGGTCGTCCAGGACAAGCACAAAAAGGATTATAAAAGCCTGCTGCAGGAATACGTACAGAAACGATTTAAATCCTACCCGCGGTACCTGGTGGTCGAGCGGTCGGGTCCGGATCACGACCGGACGTTTGTGGTCGAGGTCGTCATTCACAACAAGGGGTACGGCAAGGGAGAAGGCAAGAATAAAAAAGAGGCCGAGCAGCAGGCGGCCGGCGTCGCCTTCAACGCCCTCACAGGCAAGGAGACGACGCGATCCTCGAAGAAGGACAATCAGTCCCGGCGCTGAGCGGATGAGCAGGTCGCTGAAAAAGTTGAGCTTTTTCAACAGCCTGTGAGCGATTCACGGGAGTCGTTCCTCCCGGAAACGGCGCGCCAGGGTGAGCAATCGTTCCCGCTCGTTCAGGGCGGGATCGTCGAGCACGCTTTCCAGCAGAAAATCAAGAATGACTCCGACGGCTTCCCCTTCCGAGAGACGCAATTCACGCATGAGATCGTCCCCGTTCACGGCCAGGTCTTTGAGCGACAATGCGTGGGCCGCGGCCAGCAGTGCGTCGATGCGCCGTTCGAACTCAATGAGGGGCAGGGGATCGATCGGACGCCGGCACATCCCGTACTGGTCGGCGCGGCGAAGCAGGAATAAATCGTGCAGGTGTTCGCGTCCCACCCGGCGCACGAAGCGGCGGACGGCCGCGTCCGTCCATGTTTCCTCATACATCCACATATGGCATCGGATTAGATGCGTCACCTTGTCAACGACCCGGCCCGGGTAGCGGAGCCGGGTGAGGATATCGCGCGCCATCAGGGCGCCGGTTTTTTCATGGGAATAGAAGCAGGGCTCGTCTCGCTGGTTGGCGGAGCGGGTGGGGGGCTTGCCGATGTCGTGGAAGAGCGCGGCCAAACGCACCTCTCTGTTGTCCGCCGGCGCCCCGTCGCAGGAGTAGAGCGAGTGGGTGAAGACGTCAAAGCAATGGAGGGCCGGTTGCGCGACTCCGCGGCAGGCCTCAAGCTCCGGCAGCAACAGAGCGATCAGCCCCAAACGGCCCAAAACGGCAAGGCCCGAGGAAGGTTCACCCGTTTCGAGGATTTTATTGAATTCGTCCCGCACACGCTCGCTTGATATCCGAGTCAGGAGCCCCGCATTCGCCTCCAGCGCCTTGTACGTGGCGGGTTCGATTGAAAACTCGAGCTGGGAGGCGATGCGAACCGCGCGCAGGATGCGCAGGGCGTCCTCTCGCAGACGCTCTTCCGCGTCACCGATGGCACGGATGATCTTTCGATCGAGGTCGGCTTTCCCGCCGAACGGATCCAGAAGCTCATTGGTGGAGAAATCGTACGCCATGGCGTTGATGGTGAAGTCGCGGCGCCCCAAGTCTTCAACGATGTCGGAGGTCCAGGTAACCGATTCCGGACGACGCCGGTCCTGATACTCGCCCTCCAGGCGGAAGGTCGTCACCTCGTACTGGCCGCCTCCCTCGAGGATGGTGACCGTGCCGTGTTTCAAGCCCGTCGGAATGACGCGGGGGAAGAGGCGCAACACATCGGCGGGGGAGGCGTCGGTGGCCAGATCGTAATCCTTCACTTCCCGCCCGAGGAGGGCGTCCCGCACCGCCCCGCCGACAAGGAAAGCCTGGAAATCGTGGGCGATCAGTCGGCGGGAGATTTTTTTAACGCCGTCGGGCGGGCGGATTTTCATGGTCTTGTGATCGTAGGGTGGGGGGGCTTTCTTGTCAAGGAAAGGGAGTGATCGCCTGAGTTAGGAAAGACGAAGAAAAACTACGGATAAGACGCGGATGGAGAAAAAAGGATGAAACTACGGATTTACGTGCGCTTATTCCCGGTTACCCAGCGATTAGTGCAATCATCTGCTAGCACTTCCTTTTTCCACGTTTTACTTTTCTTATCCGCGCCTATCCGCGTTCATCCGTAGTTATTTTTTTATATGATACAAAAAAAGCGCCGGCGGTCCTCGAGAGACCTCCGACGCACGATATAAATTCCTCGGAATATCAGCACAACATTATTTCAACAGCTGAAGAATCGCCTGGGGACGAGTATTGGCCTGGGCGAGCATGGCCGTGGCCGACTGGACCAGTACCTGGTCCTTCACGTAATTGACCATTTCATACGCCATGTCCGCGTCACGGATGCGCGATTCGGCGGCTTGCAGGTTTTCGGCGCCGGTCATGAGACCGAAGATGGTGTGATCGAGACGGTTCTGATAGGCGCCGAGATCGGCGCGCTGTTTGTTCACCTTCTGCAGGGCGGAGTCGATGAGGCCGATGGCGCGGTTGGCACCGTCTGGTGTAGCGATCGAAATAAATGTGGCGAAGTGGGGCAGCCCGTCCGTGCCCTGGATGCCGAGGCCCTGGGCGGTCATGGTGCCGATATACACGCGTTTCCGCTGGTCCATATTGGCGCCGATGTGGAACCACATGCTCGCGGTAAAGGTGTTCTCGCCCGTAAAGCGCGCGAATCTCCCGGTCAGGAAGTTCATCCCGTTGAACTGAGCGTGCGAGGCAATGCGGTTGATTTCATCGATCATCTGCGAGACCTCGACCTGGATTTGCATCCGATCTTCGTCCGAATAGACGCCGTTGGAGGCCTGAACGGACAACTCGCGGAGACGCTGGAGTATGTCCTGGCTTTCCTGCAGATAGCCTTCCGCCGTCTGGATGAAGGAAATACCGTCCTCCGCGTTCTTTTCGGCCCGGTTGAGGCCGCGGATCTGGGATCTCATCTTCTCCGAAACTGCCAGGCCCGAGGCGTCGTCGCCCGCGCGGGTGATGCGAAGGCCTGACGAGAGTTTTTCCATATCCTTGTCGGCCGAAGTGCTGTTGAATTTCAAGTGCCTGAAGGCGAACAAGGCACTCATGTTGTGGTTGATGATCATACAATCCTCCTTGATTGCGTTGAGAAACTGGACTTCCCTGTCCAGTGATGCCTATTGTATTTTTCGGAAAATTTTAAAAATGCTTAACAAGAAAAAATAAAAATGCGCAATACTTGACAAGCTAAATTCAATCAACTAAGCTCGTTTCAACACATCCAAGCGAAAAGTACTCATTAACAATAGGGAGGCAAATATGAAAATTAAAAATTACGAGGGGAAATCCGTGTTTCTGACCGGGGGGAGCGAGGGCATCGGTTTGGCGCTGGCCCAGGCGTTTGCGAAGGAGGGCGCCCACGTGGTCCTTTTCTCGCGCTCCGAGGATAAACTGAAAAAAGCCGTCGCCGCGACCGAAAAGGTGAAAAAGAACACGGCGCAGCGGATCGGTTCCTACAAGCTCGACGTCACCAATGAGGCGTCCGTAAAGAAGGTTCTGGGCGATGCGGTCCGCGAATACGGCGTTCCGGACGTATTCGTGAACAATGCCGGTCGATCGCTGCCCAATTATTTCGAACAAATATCTTCCAGTCAGATGGAAGAGATCATGCGTGTCAACCTCTACGGCATATGGTATATCCTCTCCGCGATCCTGCCGCAAATGAAGGCGAAGGGAGGATACGTCGTCAACACCTCCTCTATGTCAGGTTTCATGGGCGTTTTCGGCTACGCCGACTACACCGCATCAAAGTTTGCGGTCATCGGACTAACCGAGGTGCTGCGGAGCGAATACTTAAAACACAACATCACGTTCTCGGTGCTGTGTCCGTCCGACATCGACACCCCCGGTTTCAAGGAAGAAAACAAGCACAAACCGCCGGAGACCATGGCCGCCACCGGCAACGCCAAGCTGATGCGGCCCGAAGCCGTCGCCCGGGCCTGTCTCAAGGGCATGAAGAAGGGAAAGTTCGTCATCATCCCAGGCGGCACGCCCAAAATCGGCTATTTCATCAAGCGGCATTGGCCGGGCTTGTTGATGTCCATGTTCGACGGTGACATTAAAAAGGCCCAGAAAAAAATGGCGAAGGGAATATAAATGGCTGAAGAGATCGTCGTCCGACAGGTCCGATCGAAAAGGGAACACAACCAGTTCATCGGTTTTCCCTATATTCTCTATAAAAGAATACTCAAGAATCCGTACTGGGCGGGTCCGCTCCGCATCGATGAGAAGACGCTCCTGAACCGTAAGAAGTTCCCGTTCTACAAACACGCCCGGATGCAGGAATTCCTCGCCTGGCGCGGGAATGAGGTCGTCGGCCGAATCGCCGGTATCATCGATTCTCAATACCATAAATACCGGGAGGAGAACATCGCCTATTTCGGTTTCTTTGAATGCATCAATGACCATGAGGCGGCCGGGGCCCTGTTCGACGCGGCACTCGGCTGGGCGCGCGACGAGGGTATGAAACGATCGATCGGTCCCATCAGCCCGACGACGAACCATATCCTCGGCGTCCTCCAGAACGATTTTACCGGCGTACCGATGATCCAGGTCCCCTACAACCCGGAGTATTACCCGGCGCTCTACGACTCGTGCGGCTTCGGCAAGGAAAAGGACCATCTGGCCTTCATCGTGCGGAGGGGGAAACTGGAGCTTTCGGACAAGATCAAGCGGGTGGCCGAGCTGGTGCGGAAAAAGCAGCGGATCGAAATCACGACTCCGGACATGCGCAGATTCGGCGATCTCGTAATGGAGGTCAAGGAACTCTATAATCAGACCTGGTCCAACAACTCGGATTTCGTTCCTTGGACGGACGAAGAATTTGATTTTATGGCAAAGGATCTCAAGCTCGTGATCGTTCCCGACCTCACGTTCATCGCCCGCATCGACGGCAAGATTGTCGGCGTCTCGATCACCCTCTACAACATCAATGAAATCCTCGCGAAGATGAACGGGCGGCTTTTCCCCACCGGCATCCTCAAGCTCCTCTTCGGTTTGAAGAAGATCAAGAACGTCCGGTTGGCGATTTTGGGCGTGCATCCTTCCTGCCGGAATATGGGGATCGACGCTGCTTTTGTCATGGAGACGTACGCGCGCGGCGTAAAGCTGGGATACCAGACCTGCGAAATGTCCCTCATCCTGGAAGATAATGTGCCACTCGTCAACATGCTCAATAAATGGGGCGCTCCGGTATACCGGACGTATCGGGTGTATTGCAAAAATCTCTCTGCCTGATGCGAAAATGATTCTCCCCGGCGCCGTATAGCTGCTGGATGTGGAGATCGATTCGTGATTTCTCTTCCCTCTTATTATTCCTTGTAAAACGGAATTGAACCGCGTATAATTGTAGGGAAATCGGATCCGTGTCGGTGGATGAAAGGTGTGTTTTCGAGTGGAGGATATTGCGCGGGTACTGCTGGATTGGCATGTTCTCCTGATTGCCGGTTGCCTGCTGGTGGTGTTCCCGCTGGTGTTTTATCTTTCATCGCTCGATAGAACCCCGGTTAGAGTGAGGCGAATCGTCATAAGGGAGCGGAGGACGAAACGGAAGGAGACGGCCGCCTATAAGGCGGCTGAAGCGCAGCCCCGACTGAAGGCGGCGCGTCGGGGGCTTCCCCGCAGCCGGCCTGGAGGGATTGACGGAAACGCTCCCGGAGAGGGATACAAAAAACGGGCCCCGGAAGAACGGCATGAACAGGCGGGCAACGGGGGAAAAAAATTCGAGGAGCCGGAGGGTACACTGTGACCGATCGTGCAGGGGAGACCTGGGGAAGGCGCTGGTTCATCGGTGCGGCCTGCATCGGATTCATCCTGTCCATCATTTCCTGCCTCGGAGTCGAGGCTTCCATCACCGTCAACGTCAATGGCTCGGGAAGGGCGGCTTTCCAGTACCGTGTTTCAAAAATGTTCATGAGTCTTAAGCGTAACCCGGGCGGTGCTGAAAGGCCGGGTCTGGCTCTCCCTTCCGCGCGGCAGGATCTGGAGAGGACCCTCGCCCGGGCCAAGGGAGCGTCGTTGGCGGGAGTGCAGCAGACGGAAACCGAAGCCGATATCGACCTCAAGGGTGAAATCAGATTCGACAGTGTCGCGGCGCTCAACGCCTGCGGCCTGTTCGACGAGATGCCGATCGCCCTCGTCCGCGAAGAGGGGCGGACGATCTTCACGCTCCGCGTGTGCGACCAAAGAGAGCCCCTTGACCAAACGGCCGTCGAGACGTACCGCACGCTGTTCGAGGGATACGATCTTGTTTTTAGGATCACTGCTCCACGGGAGATCGTCTCTCCGGTTCCGTCCCGGGGCAGCCTTTCCGCGGACAAAAAGACGCTCATTTACGCCATCAGCCTTTTCGACTATATACAGCTCTCGGAAAAAACAGAGGTGCGCGTCAGCTGGTAGCGGGCGCGCTGAAGTTTGGAGGAACCATGAAACGGGTCATCACCGTGGGATGCGGGCTAGCATTATGCATTTTCGTTTTCTGGAATTGCCGGACCCAAACGGCGTCAAACGCGACGACTCCGGACGCATCGGTTTCGGGAACGATCGAGAAAATGAAAACGTATCTGGCGAACGCCGGGCAAAAAATGGATGAGCTGGCGGTGTCCGAAGCCGCCAGCCTGTACGTGAACGCGCTCGCGCTGAAAGACGGGATCGCCAGGCCGCCGCAGGACGTACTCGACCTGGCGGCCGAGGCTGAGACCGCGCTCGCCAAAATCGAAGCCGGCTGCCTGCTGCAGGCCGGAGCGGAATGGCTCAATGCCGAGTCGGTCCAGATCGCCGCGAGCTCGGTGGGCACGCTTCTCTCCCCCAAGGTGACGCTCTGGTACAACGTTGACGGATCGCGGATCGCGGTTTCGGGCGCGCCCGTCGTTTTTACGGTGAAGCAGGGACCGGCGCGGATGGCCGGAACGGGATTGACCGCGACGAACGAATACGGCGAGGCTTCGATACCGCCGCCCGCCGTATCCGATTTCAATCGGGAAATAGTCGTCAGCGCCGCGGTCGTTTTTTCGTCGGGCGGATACCGGTATCCGTTCCGGCAGACGAAACTCGACCTCGTTTACCGTCCGCCGTCCAAGCGGGCCGTGATTCTCGTTTTCGAACGGGACGACCAAGGCCAGGTGAACGACGACCCGTACATTCTCGATCCCGTTTATGACGCTCTGAAGAAAATGGAGTTCGATTTCAGCCAGTACAACGGGCGGCTTTTAGGCGACGACTTCATGAAGGTGTACGGCGGCGATCCGCAGGCGATCTCCAAGCTGAGCCTCGAACAGAGCGTTCCCTTCCTGGTGTTGGTCCTCAATGACTGCTATTCCGTTCGCCAGCAGAGGGGCATGGAAATGTATATCAGCGAGGGGCGGGCGACTCTGCGCATCATCAGGGCCGCGGACGGCAAAGTCCTCTTCGAAGCTGTCGGCTACGTCGACCGAAAACACGACAATTACGGACAAGGCAACTCACACGACAATGCGGCGCGGGACGTGTATCGGAAGAACACCGCCGAACTGGTGAAGGTGCTGTCGACCAAGATGAAGGAAATCAACACGGCCCTGGGTCTGGACTAGCTCTAGTAGGCTGTTGAAAAACCGAAAGCGGTTTTTCAACAGCTTCCATAGATGTAAACCAGAAATTGCCGGGACTTATTTTTTGAGTCTTTTTATGGTTTTTAGGCTGTTTTTTACCCAATCCCTAATATGAAGAATGGGCTTCGGCAATTTCATGAGCAGGTTGTTGAAAAAGCTCAACTTTTTCAACAACCTGCTAGAGGACGCTTTCGAAATACTCAATGACAAGGTCGATGACGTCCTCCGACGCGTAACGAAGGCCATTGAACAGGATCCAGAGGTAAGGATTCTGGTCGTACCAGCGCTGTTTCCGCATTTCCAGAGGGTATTCTTCCGCGAATCGGTCGAGGAGAACGCCGTCGTACTCCTTCACGAGATCCATAAGGTCCCTCACAATTTTTTCGCGCAGGGGACGATCGAGGTTCCGCAGGCATTCGAGGTAATACCGCAATTTCCGGTTGGCGTCATACCAGCGGTTCATCGGCCCCCCACCGAGCGACGCAGCGCTTCCTCCGGGCTCGCCGCCGGCCGACGGATGACGGTGAAATTTTTCATGATGTCAAGGAACAGGGAGATGGCGTCCCTGTCCGCGGCGAGGCGTTTCATGATTTCGGAATTGCGGTCCCCGCCGATTACGCGGATGTTGCTCACAATGGACGGGGTGAGTTGTTTAGCGTCGGCCAGGAGTTCGTCGAAAGCAACCCTGAAACGGACGAACGAATTCACCGTCGCTTCCAGAAGGCGCGAAACATTGTCATTAATCGTCTCCACGAGTTGATTGAGGGAGGCCGTCACCGTTTTACCGTTTTTATGCTTCTCCAGGTATTCGGTCACTTTCGCCACGCTGACGTCTCCCAACTCCCCCAGCGAGGTCTCGAACATCGTGATTTTGTCTACCGCGTTCAAGGTTTCGTGAAAGAGGGCGATAAACCTGTCTTTGAACGTCTTCTGTTCGAAGTACCCTTCGATGACAAGCTGCTGGAGGTGTTCCTTGATCGATTTTTCGTAGAGAAGGACGACGAAGCTTTTCAGGATCCGCAGCGCCTGAAGGTGGGTGAAGGAGGGGAAGCCTTCCTCCTGCAACTCATTGGAAAGCCCATCCGTGTAACAGCGCGGCTCGAGGAGCGGGGATTGCCCGAAGAGGACGGATACGTCTCCCGCCACCCGGCTCTGTGAATGTTCGCGCAGGAGTTTTTCCCGCACCAACTCGAAGCGGGAGAGAAACCTGGCTTTATAGAGTTCCAATGCGGCCGCCGCGGCGCGATCGGCGGGAAGGGAAAGCCGAGGGTCCTCCCCCGACAAACGGATGAGGCAGAGAAGGGTTTCCCGCGAAAGCTGTTTTTTACGCAGCGTATCGAGCAGGGAAACGATTTTTCGGACTTTCTCCTCACCCTCTTTATCCTGCGTTTTTCGGTAACGGCGAAAGAGAAGGACGACGTTTTCGGCCACGTTTTTGCCGAGGTCGAGTTCGGCGATCGAAAAGTAGAAGTCCATGAGCTCCTGGGTCGCGTTCTGGGCGAGAACGGGGACAAAGGTCGGCTTATAGTTTCGATCCATGGTGGCCGTGCCAGGATCGAAAAACGAGAGGATTTTTTCGTATGGATAACGGCTCAAAAGAGCCAATCGCTCGATGTTGGCGAATTCCTCGTCGCAGGTTGCGAATTCGGGTTGACGGAAAAGGGAAAGATAGTCCTCGAAATCGCGGGTTATGTCGGCCAGCGTGTCGCGGAATGAAGGTGATTGCGACAGGCGTGCGTTCATGGCGGCGTAAGTGAAATTGTTTTTTTTGAATCGATCTTTTTCATCGAGCTTGGATTCCACCAGGTGGTCCCGGTACAACTCCGCCATTCTCCCATTTTCATTGAGAATCGTCTTTTGAAACAGGGCGGTGAGATAACGCGCGTATTGGCTCCAGCGGTAGACGGCTTCGGCGAATGCGGGAAGAATTTCATTCGTGCGGGGCCGGAAGAACGAGGGATTGCGTTGGCGCAACTCGCGCCAGACTATTTTCAGTTCGCGATGAAGGCGGGACGTTTTGACATTCCCGGTGAAGATCGAGGCGAATAAATCACGAATAAAATTGAGTAATTCCGACATGCCATGATAAAGTCTATTACTTTTCCCGGTGGGCTGCAAATTTTTGGCGTCGGATTACTCCGTGAGCTCCCCCGCCAGATAGTGATCGACGATGAGCTCGTATTCCCGCAGTGAGGCGGCGACATTGGCCGCCCGGCGGAGGGCGGCGGCATGGTCAAGGCCCGCCGCGTACCTGGCGAAATGCTTCCGCATCTCCCGCGCCGCGATCGGCTCGGGTTTATACGACATGAGGAGTCCGAGGTGGCGAAGCGCGGTGTGAAGCCTGATGTCAGCCGGGCGCGGGCTCGCCTGAGGGCGGCCTTCAAGCAAGAGGCGGGTGTCTTCGAAAATGAACGGATTGCCTATGGCGCCGCGGGCGAACATAACCCCGTCGCAACCGGTTTCCGTGAGCAGGCGGAGCGCATCCTCGGGGGAGAACAGGTCGCCCGACCCGATAACTGGAAGAGCCCCCAGTCTCTCTTTCAATATCTTTATATGAGACCAATCGGCCCGGCCGCCGAATCCCTGCGCGCGGGTGCGAGGGTGCAGGGTGATGAGACAAGCGCCCGCCGCGGCGGCCTCGTCGGCCGCTTTGAGATAGGTGATCTCATGGGAATCCCAGCCGAGGCGCAGTTTGACGGAAACCGGAATCGGGCTCGATTCCGTCATGGCCCGGACGATGTCACCGATTTTTTTCGGTTCCTGGAGGAGCCTCGCCCCTGAGCCCGATTTCAGGATTTTCGGCACCGAACATCCGCAGTTAATGTCAAAGAGAGCAGGATGTGTTGGCGCGAGCGCCGTCACGGCCGCGGCCGCCGACACGGCGTCGCCGGTGAAGATCTGGATTCCGTAGGCGATCCTTTCCGCGGAAACCTCGCCGGGCGCCGGCATCGCCAGACGGATGGTTTTCGCGTTGCCGCGCTTGACCGCCTCGGCCGATACCATTTCCGTGAACGCGAAATCGGCGCCGCAATCCGCCGCGATTGTCCGGAACGCCCGGTCCGTATAGCCCGCCATCGGCGCAAGGATGAGGTTGCCGCGGATCGAACCGCGGGACAATTGAAGGGGATGGGTCAGACCGTCCACATGCAAGGATGAGCGGTGCGGATGATCACACCGATTTCAGATCGATATTGAAAAACTTGAGGCTGTTGTCGGTAAGCTGGTCGGCCATTTCCTCCAAGGCGACGCCTCGCAGCTCGGCGATAAATTTGGCAGTCTCGACGAGATAGGAAGGCTTGTTCCTTTTTCCGCGATAGAGAGCCGGAACCATGAAAGGGGATTCCGTCTCGATGAGGATCCGGTCGGGCGGCAGGTTCTTGGCGGTTTCGTGCAGGTTCTTGGCGTTCCGGTAGGTGACGTTTCCGGCGAAGGAGATGAAAAGGTTCAGTTCGAGCGCCCGTTTGGCGTATTCATAGTCCTCGGAATAACAGTGGAGGATGCCGCCCTTGGGAGGCAGCTTTTCGCGCAGAATGTTGAAAACGTCCTCGCCGGCTTCACGGTTGTGGATGATGACCGGGAGGTCGAGCCGCGCCGCGAGCTCGAGCTGGTGGATGAAAAGCTCGATTTGCGAGTCGCGATCGCCGAATTTTCGGTAGTAGTCCAATCCGATCTCGCCGATGGCCACGATCCGCTTCAGGGTGGCGCCCTCGCTGATCTTCGTTTCCCAATCGCCGCCCGGGTGAGCCACTTCCGAAGGAGAGACGCCGATGGCGTGAAAGACATGGGATTCGGTCTTCAAGTTTTCGTAAATCTGGAAAAAATCCCGCAGATTGTTCGAAATACTTACGATGCCGATGATGTCTTCCTGCTTCGCCTCCTGGACAATAATCAACTGCTCAATCGGGTCCTCGTTGATGAGTCCAATATGCGCATGTGTATCGAATAATTGCATAACGCTCCAAGATTTTAGTTACTGTATTGGCAAAACCTATGCTTATGGAAACCGGTGCGAGGCCTCATTCGCAAGAAAGAGGTGCGGGTGGCCCCCGGGTAACTTCATGATCATTTAGCATAGCACGAAGTAATAATGGAGTCAATAAATTTTATTTGACAATTTGGAGGGTCAATGTTAGTGTTAATTCGGCGATTAAAAAGAGGAATTCATGTCTCCAGTGCATAATTACAAGCGCTTTGAGGCGCTTGCTGTTCATAAATTTGGCAAAAAGCTGCGCTTAATGCTCATGGCGATCACTCGGGGCTTGAAAAACGTCCACCACGCCGGCAAGCAGCGCTTTACCGTGATGTTCATCCCCCATTCAGAGAAGAAAATATTCAATTTTCAGGTATCGATTTACTCACTCTCCTTTTTTCTCCTCCTGATCGTGATGATCGTGGTCGTCATTTTCTTTCTTTCCACCCAGATGACCTACTCGGAGGTTCAGGCGGCCAGGGACAAGCAGCAGATGGCGGAAGACGAAGAATTCAAGAATGAATACCGCGAGACGATGGTGGACATCGTCCGCTCCACCGCCGACTTCCGCGACTTGATGGGGAATCTTCTCCTCCTCACCAATCCCGATCTGGCGTCGCGCTATTTCGATATGAGCGCCGGCGGCAATCCCGCGCTTCCCGGCGAGGGAGCCGCGATCTCTGAGAGCACGCGCGAGCTCAACGACCTCAAGAAATTGGTCCTTCTCTTCAAGAACGCCGAAATTCCGATCAAGGCCATCATGAGCCGGGTGAAGGAGCAAAATAAGGTCTTCATGGACATTCCCACGGCCTGGCCGCTCAGGGAACGCGGGTACATCACGTTCGGGTTCGGTCCCCAAATTCATCCCATCCAGGGGTACTGGTACATTCATAAGGGTATCGATATCACCCTTACCCGAGGAGCGGAAATCTTGGCCACGGCCTCGGGCAAGGTCCTGCGGGTGAAGCTTGATCCGCTCGGATACGGGAATTATATTATTATCAGCCACAAGTACGGTTTCAGCACGCTGTACGCGCACCTGGACGCGGTCTACGTCCAGAAGGGGCAGGAAGTGGAACGCGGAACGCTCATAGGCGCGCTGGGCGCGACCGGCCTGGTGACGGGGCCACACCTTCATTATGAAGTGCGCCTGGGGAATCAGGCGGTCGATCCGATTCTCTTTCTCGATATGGAGAATTCGGATCGATCGGAAATTTTGAAATAGACGGAGCTTATGGCCGACGAAGTTGTTTCTATCATCGACGACTCGATTCATTCCATCATCGGGGAGGGAACGCGCCTGTGCGGCGATTTCGAGGTGAAGGGACTCTTGCGCATCGACGGGGACTTTTCCGGATCCATCCGCACGAACGGCAAGGTTCTTGTGAGTAAGAAAGGCCGCGCCGAATGTTCCATCGATGGGAACATCGTGGTCATCGGGGGGATCGTCCGGGGGACGATCGTCGCCCGTCACTCGGTCGAAATTTTGGGCTCAGGAGTGGTCATCGGCACCGTCATCGCGCCCCGACTCATCGTCCACGAGCATGTCCTCCTGCAGGGGATGTGCCGAGTGACGAAGGACGCGGAGTGCTTCCGGAACGCGGTCCGACTCGTCGAGGAACAGCTGGCGCTGAAAAACGGGCGAGGCCGGCCCGCTTCTCTTCCCGCGGAGACGGAGACGGAGACGGAAAAGGTGAGGGAGCGCATCGCCCAATAAAGGCGCGCGGAACGGAGTGCGCCAGGCATAATGGATAAAATCGAATCGGTCGGAGAGTCGTTCACCAACAAATCGCTGCGGAAGAAAAACCGAAAAAAGAAAGGTGAGGCCGTAGGCTTGTTCTCTTCGCTCTTGCGCTCCGCTGCCGACGGGGCGGAGGCCGCCGATTTCACCTATGACGGTGAAGCCTCCGCCGAACCGCTCGAGGAACTGCTCGAGGACGTCACGGCCCTGGGCGACGCCCTGGTGGCCGCCCCCACGATCGAGAACGTTCGGCGCTATCGGGAGGGGATCAGGCGCTTCATGAAATACCTGGTCGATCACGTCCTCGCGGTCGAGGAGCGCACCTCGGGCGCCAATATCCTCAAGCGGAAAAAGTATCTTTTAATTAAGACGGTCGACGAAAAACTGGAGTCCCTGGCCCGGGATTTTTTGAGCGGCCAGAAGCCGTCCATCGAACTGGCGGGACGGGTCAATGAAATCAACGGCTTGCTCGTCGACCTATTGCGGTAGGGGATCGCGCGTGACCGCCCGAAGGAGGACGCGCCGGTCCATCAGGAGGATGACATGAATCAAGATAATCATACGGCAACGCGCGAGGAAACGGCGGCGCAAGCCGCCGCTCCTCAGAAATCGGGACCGCCCGGTCCCGCGCCGGAGTCGCCCGAAAAAAGAATATACCTCGTCAAGATGATCCATTCACACGAGACGATCGTGGGCGGCGCCGACGCGAACCTCGCCCTCACCGTCGGCGACGACGTCATCGTCTCGAGCAAGCACGGCAAAGACCTGGGGCGCATCCTGATCCCGCTGGAGCGGTCGCCCGAAAGCGAAGGGGAAGACGTCCAGACCATCCACCGGAAAGCCTCCGAGCAGGACCTGAAGCGGTTCGAAGCCAACCGGGTCAAGGAGGAACAGGCGTTCCGCGTCTGCCAGAAAAAAATCCAGGAGCACAATCTCGATATGAAGCTCGTCTCGACCCACTACCTCCTCGACGAGTCGAAAGTGCTGTTTTTCTTCACAGCCGACAACCGCATCGATTTCCGCGAGCTGGTGAAGGACCTGGTGGCGGTGTTCAAAATGCGGATCGAGCTCAGGCAGATCGGGGTGCGCGACGAGGCCCGGGTCGTGGGCGGCATCGGCATCTGCGGCCGCGCCTTCTGCTGCCACTCGGTGAACGACAGGCTCAACCCGGTCTCGATCAAGATGGCGAAGGAGCAGAACATCTCGCTCAATTCCCTGAAAATTTCCGGCCCCTGCGGCCGGCTTTTGTGCTGCCTGGGCTACGAGCATGATTTTTATCACTGCGAAAAGAAAAACCTGCCGTCCGAGGGGCTTCAGTTCACCGTCAACAATGAGTCCTTCTCCATCACGGAGATCAACGTCCTGACCCGGACCATCAGGCTGCAGGGAAACGGCGGCCGGGCGATGCAGCTTCCCTTCAACCTTTTTCACTTGAGTGAGGAGGGGAGATGGACGATCGATCAAAAACTGCTGAGCGAATACCTGGCCGGGACGTGAGCGGCCGCGTCGACCGCCCGCCTCTGTCCGGCGGGCCGATTCTGAATAAAGGAACAGGAAAACGATGATCGTCGGTGGAAAACATTACCGAAGCGTGTGGCTCGAAGGAGGCACCGTGTTCATGCTGAACCAGTCCGTGCTTCCTCATCGCTTTGAAATTTTCGAGAGCCCCGATCACCAGCGCACAACGCGGGCGCTGTCGAATTTTATCGTTCGCGGCGCGGGCGTCGTCGGCACGGCGGCCGGATTCGCCCTGGCCCAGGCGGTGCTCGAGGCCCCCGAGAAGGAATTCGATTCATACATCGCAACGGCGGTCGACGAGCTCCTCAAACTCGCCGTCTCCCCCCACACGGTGGCCTACTCGGTCGAGCGCATCTACCGGAAGGTGAAGAAGGCCGCCGACCCGCCTGCCGCGAAAAAAGCTGCGGTGGCCGAGGCCCTGGCCCTGGCCGAGGCCGACATCAAAGCCTGCCTCAAGATCGGCGAGTTGGGTGCCACCCTCATCTCCGACGGCATACGCGTGCTCATTCACGGCAGCGGGGGCTGGCTCTCGAGCACGGATTGGGGCACGTCGCTTTCTCCCGTCTACCAGGCCAAACGGGCGGGGAAAAACGCGTTCGTCTGGGTGGGCGAGGGGCGGCCCGGCTTTCAGGGCGCGAGACTCATCGCCTGGGAGCTCAAGCAGGAGGACATTCCCTTCGCCCTCATCGCCGATGCGGCGGCGGGATTTTTCATGAGCCGCGGCGAGACGGACCTGGTCATCGTCGGCTGCGAGCGCATCGCCCGGAACGGAGACATCCTCGCGCGCATCGGGACGTATGATAAAGCCGTCCTCGCCAAAACGAACAAGGTCCCGTTCTACGTCGCCACCCCCCTTAAAAACCTGGACCCGCATTGTTCCTCCGGCAGGCATTTCCCGATCGTGGAGAGGAGCGAGGACGAAGTGGCGAAGATCACGGGACGGGACGAGGTGAACGCCCTGCATACGGTCACCGTGCTGCCCGAGGGCGTGACGGCGCGAAACCCGCACCACGACGTGACCCCCGCCAAATACGTCACCGGATACATCACCGAAAAAGGCATTCTCACCCTCGACAAATTCAAGGCCTTGAAACCGGAGGGAGCGGCGTGAAGATCTCCTCGAAGTGCGAGTACGCCTGCCTGGCGCTCATTTACCTGGCGGAACACTTCGGGGATGGACTCGTCAAGATCCAGTCGATCGCCTCCACCAAGAAAATCCCGAAGAAGTTCCTCGAGCAAATACTTATCGTCCTCAAGCAGCGCGGGTATGTGAAGAGCAAGAAGGGGGCGAGCGGCGGGTATCGTCTCGCCCTGCCGCCCGACAAGATCACTCTGGCCGAGGTCATCCGGCTCATGGACGGCGCGCTCGCGCCGGTCGAATCGGTAAGCAAATATTTCTACGAGCCGACCCCGATCGAACAGGAAGAGCGGCTGCTCGGCGTCTTCCGGGAAATCCGCGATTACGTCGCCGCCCGTCTCGAGCGCATCACCTTCCGCGACCTTATCTCAGGCGGCCGTTCCGGAGAAAGCGGACCCCGCTCGGGCAAAAAGACCGCGCGGTCGTCGGGATGAAGAAGGTATTTTTAAAGTCTACTAAATATATAGACAAACTTAACAAATATTGATATCCTTTCGTCCATGCGCAGATGGATCATCATCGTCCTGTGCCTGGCGATCCTCGTTTCAAACGACGCCTGCACGGGCTCCGGGGCATCGTCCACCGTCACCCTCTCCGGCGCTTTCGCATTGTATCCCCTGGCGATCAGCTGGAAGGAAGAATACTCCAAGGTGAAGCCGGACGTCAAAATCGAAGTGGCGGCGGGAGGGGCGGGGAAGGGCATGACCGACGTCCTGGGGGGACTGGTCGACGTGGCCATGGTGTCTCGCGAGGTCAACCGGTCGGAAAGCGACAAGGGCGCCTTCCCCTTGACCGTGGCCAAGGACGCGGTCGTCCCTACGATCAATGCTTCAAATCCATTGGCCGGACGACTGCGGGAACGCGGCCTCACGCGAAAGGAATGCGCCGCCGTCTGGATCACCGGCACGGCGAGGCGCTGGCGCGACCTTCGCGGCCTGCCCGGCGACAGATTGATTCGAGTCTATACCCGCTCCGACGCCTGCGGCGCCGGCGAGGTCTGGTCGAAATACCTGGGCGGGTTGTCGCAGGACGACCTGGGAGGAGTGCAGGTGTTCGGCGATCCCGGACTGGCGGATGCGGTCGTCAAGGATGTGGACGGACTCGGCTACAACAATATCGGTTTCGCCTACGATCCGTCCACGTTGAAACCCGTGACCGGGCTGGAAATACTCAAAATCGATTTCAACGGCAACGGCCGGATCGATCCGGAAGAAGACGTCTACGCCACCCGTGATGATCTCACCAGGGCCATCCGGGACGGCCGGTTCCCGTCACCGCCGGCCCGAGAGCTTTATTTCGTCACACGGGGAAAGCCCGGGAAGCCGGCGGTCGTCGCCTTCCTCACCTGGGTGCTCACCGAGGGGCAGCGCTTCGTTGAAGCCGGCGGATACGTGACGGTCCCGGAAGAGGATATCAACCGATGCCTGGGCGCGCTGCGCTGAGACGCGCCTCCTTCGCTTCTCCGCGTTCGCTCCTCGATTCCGGCGAGCGGGCTCTCCTGGGGACGCTCGCCTGCGCGCTCGTGCTCCTCCCCTTCGTCATAGGAGGCGGGCTCCTCATGGCCGCGCGCGGGCTCCTGGCGACGAAAACCGTCGCCGAGCTTTTTGCGCCGGATTCCTGGAATCCGATGCGCGGCCGGATCACCTATCTCCCCTTCCTGATCGGGACGCTCTGGGTGACCGGACTGGCCGTCCTCATCGCCCTGCCGCTCTCGCTCGCGGTGGCCGTCTACGCGTCCGAGTACGCCCCCCGTCGGTTCGGCGCCGTGCTCAAGCCGGCGGTCGACGTCGTCGCCGGACTTCCTTCCGTCATCTTCGGGCTCTGGGGCGTGGCCCTTATCGTCCCCGTCACCGGGTACAATATACTCGCAGCCGCTTTCGTACTGGCCGTCATGATCATGCCGATCATCATCCAAATCGCCATGGAAGTGTTTTCGGCCGTGCCCCCGTCGCTGCGGGAGGCGGCCTTCGCGCTCGGCGCGACCCGCTTCGAGGTGGTGAACCGGGTGGTGCTCAAAAAATCGCGGCCCGGGCTCGTCGCCGCGTCGGTCCTCGCCCTGGCGCGGGCCTTCGGCGAGACCCTGGCCGTCATGATGGTGATCGGCGGCGCCCAGAAGGGGCGGCTGCCGCAGGGTCCGCTCGATCAGGCCGACACCCTCCCGACGCTCATTGCCAACCGCTACGGCGAGATGTCCTCCGTCCCCCTGGTGAGCGAATCCCTCCTCGGCGCGGCTTTCATTTTGTTCCTGGTTGTGGTGGGATTCACGCTCGTTTCCCGGGTAGTCCTGGCGCGGGTGAAACGGGGCATGGAATGAGGATGTGGGCCCGGAAACTCAAACAGATCTCGGCCGTCGTTCTCATGATCGCGGCGGTCGGGGTCTTCTTCCTGATTTTTGCCGCGATCGTCATTGCGATTCTCGTGAAGGGATTGCCCGGCCTGTCGCTCGACCTCGTCACGAAGCTGCCGGAGAGCGGGCTCTACCTGGGCGGCGGGGGCGGCGTGCTTAACGCCATCGTCGGCTCCCTCCTGGTAGGGTTCGGGGCGACCGTGCTCGCGCTCAGCGTGAGTCTGCCGCTTGTCCTTTTCATCAACCTCTATCTGAGGAGGGGCGCGCGCCTGGCGGAGGCGGTACGATTCAGCCTCGACGTGCTCTGGGGCGTCCCGTCGATCGTTTACGGCGCCTGCGGCGTGGCGGTCATGCTCGCCGTGGGCATGCGCGGCTCGCTCCTCGCCGCCGTCGTCGTGGTCGCGCTCATCGAGGTCCCGATCCTGTCCCGCGCCTTCGACGAGGTGGTGCGCCTCGTGCCGCGCGAGCTCGATGAGGCGGTCTTATCGCTCGGCGCGAGCCTGAGAACGCTCGCCTTCCGGGTGGTCCTGCGCGCGGTGTTGCCGGGATTGGTCACGGCGGCGCTCCTCGCCTTCGGCCGGGGCATCGGGGACGCCGCGGCCGTGATGCTTGTGGCCGGATACCAGGACGGCATCCCCGCCAATCCGCTCGAACCTGTGGCGACGCTCCCCCTCGCGATATTTTTCCTGGTGAGCACGCCCGGGGCGCAGGCGAGGGGATACGCCGCCGGAATGGTGCTCGTGCTGCTCATCGTCTTTTTTTCGCTGTTCTCCCGGTATGTGGGGAAGAGGCTCTCTTCTCACCGGATCGGCGACTGACCGGCGGCCCCGGTCGGTAGAGGAAAGGAATCGTCATGCGGTCATGGAACAGTCATATCCAGGTCTCGAACCTCACCGTCAGATATGACGGTCATGCGGCGCTTTCCGACGTCACCATCGACATCCCCGATCAGAAAATCACGGCCATCATCGGTCCGTCCGGCTCGGGCAAGACGACGCTCCTGAAATCGTTCAACCGGCTCCTCGAGCTCGACACCAATGTCGTGGTAACGGGAGAAGTGAGAATCGACGGCGAGAACATCTACGGCCCCGGCGTGGAGGTGACGCACCTGCGCAAGAAGATGGGACTTCTCGCCCAGAAGCCGACCGTGCTTCCCATGTCCATCTACGACAACGTCGCGTTCGGGCCGCGTCTCAACGGGCGACCGGGCCGGGAGCGCATGGACGAGATCGTCCGCACCCACCTCGTCGCGGTCGGGCTCTGGAACGAGGTGAAGGACAGGCTGCACAAGCCGGCCGACAGACTCTCGGTCGGGCAGCAGCAGCGCCTGTGCCTGGCGCGGGGACTGGCCGTGGAACCCGAGGTGATCCTGGGCGACGAACCCACCTCGGCCCTCGATCCGCGCTCGTCGCGAACGATCGAGGAGAAGTTTACGGCCCTCAAGTCGCGCTATACGATCATTCTCGTCACCCACATCCTGCGCCAGGCCCGGCGGCTGGCGGATTACGTCGTCTTCCTCTACGACGGGCGGATCGTGGAGCACGGGCCGGCGGGACAAGTGTTCGGTACGCCGCGGGAACAACTCACCCGCGAATACATCGAGGGGATATTCAGCTAAAAAAATATATTGACAAGCTATTCCGGACGCGTTATATTTCTTCGAAATCGAAAATCCCGCACATTAATAAGGATTCGTCAAAACAGATTAATATCGATGTTTTGATATAACCTGGCGCGGACATTCGTTATCGATGACGAGTACACGCTGATGAAATGACCGCGGATTGATGTGACGCAATCGGAATCGAATCGAGGAGGTGGCCCATGGCCGAAATCAGCAAAAACGCACGCGTCGGTATCGTAACGCAGAAGTTCTTTTGCGGCTGCGGCGGAGAAATCAAGATGAAATCCGTCTTTGCGAGCGGCAAACTCAAGAACGTGGCCGAATGCACTAAGTGCAACCGCGTTGAGAGACGGCCGAGCGATTTCAAAGCTTAAAATCGCTCGCTTTTAAAAAGGAGGGCGCCGGCCGGCTTCAATCGGGCGGCGCTTTTTTTAGGCCCGCCACTCGCCGAGTTGCGCCTCGATCTCGCGGGCGATCTCGTCGAGAAGCGTCTGGACGCCAGACTTGCCCCCTACGTGAGGGTGGACCTTCAAGATTTTCGTCCGATATACAAGGCCGCGCAGTTTGGTGAAAAAATCAATGAATTTCTGAATGCGATACCCTCCCTCGACCGCGGCCGACACCACCGGCAGATCTGAATGATCGAGAATATAGCGAATGCCCGCCGAATGGAACCTTCCCAGGTGGCCCGTGCGCGAACGCGTGCCTTCGGGAAAGACGACCGGGCAGACGCGGCGGCCCGGATGACGCAGGAGCTTGTCAAGCGAGCGCATGGTCTCTCCAAAACCGCCCCGCCGGTTGACGAAGGCGTGATTTCCGAGCCGCAGACCCAGTGAAATCGAGGGGATGCCGTATTTGAGCTCTTTTTTCGCCGCGTACTTGAGATCGTGCCCCGGAAAGGCGCAGACCAGGATGGCGATATCGGCGAGACTTTGGTGGTTGGTGACGAGAAGAAACCGATCGGGGAGGCTTTCGTAGGGCACGGCCGATTCGCGGACGAACCGGAGACCCGCGTATACCCTGGCCAGGAGCACGGAAAAACGAGTCATCATGCGGAAGAAATCGTTCCAGAAATCTGCGTAGCGGCGGCGTACAAAAACGTAGCGCAGCCTGGCGAACAGGTCCCAGGCGACGACGCAGACAATGAAAGAGAGAATGAATATCAGAGTCCCCATCCGAAGTCTCCCGAAGATCACTGTAAACGCTATTGGGGACTTTGAAAAGACCGCTCCTTGACAGGGGCCGGCTTTTTTGTTAGTTTGGTGCTTCGCCTCATAGGGCGATGCCGGATTTTTTTTAGATTTTGTCATCACATTCCTTGATTCATGTGATTGCGCAGTCCGAACACCTGTATTCTACCGGTCGGATTGGGCAGGCTGCTTGCGGACTTCATGTATGTAAGCCGCCAGCCGAAATAGCCAGCGGAGGGTATGTCATTTGAGCGTGAAAACTTCTGGTTCTGCCCAAAAGAGAAACAAGCAGAGTGAAAAACGCCGTACGTTGAATAGGATGTATTCCACACGGATTAAAACGTCCGCCAAGAAAGTCCTTCAGTCCATCGGCGAAAAAAACAAGGACCAGGCGGTGCGCGAATTCAGAGAATTCAGCGCGCATGTCGATAAAGCGGTCAAGAAGGGTATTTTTCATAGCAACACCGGGGCGCGGCGCAAGTCCCGGATGCAGAAGAAAATCAACGCCCTCGCTTAGTGCGCGCGTTCAAGCACAAAAGCGGCAGTATGAATAAACGAATCGTCGTTCCGATCGTGGACGGAGAGAGTGACCGCCTTGCCGAAAAAGCTGACGCGAGCCGAGCTCATTGATCACATCGTCGAAAAGTTCAACATCCATAAAACCGTAGTCAACCTGCTCCTCGAACACGTCTTCGACGACATCAAGAAAGCGTTGGCCGAGGGCCGGAGCGTGGAGTTGCGGAGTTTCGGGACCTTTGAAATCCACGTTCGAGCCGGGCGGAAGGCGCGCAATCCCAAAACCGGGGAGAAGCTTGTGACGCAGGACCGCGGAGTGGTGTTTTTTCGTCCCGGTCGGGAAATGAAGACCCGCGTGAAAAAAGTGAAGAAACCCTCCGGCAATCCGGGTGCGCAGACGGATCGCGCCTCAATCCGTGACGCCGATTAATCAGTTGGAACCAGGAAAAGGATTCATACCGTGAAAAACGCGCCTCTCGCCGCCCGCCGCGAAAAGACGGGTGCGGTTCCCTCCAAGATTTTCCTGACGGTCGCGTTGTGTATTGTCATGCCGGCTGCGCTCACGGCGTTCGCCGTCGCCGTTTTCCTGGCCGGAGTGCCTGAGGGTTTGGCCGCGGTCGAGGCGGCGGTCGCAGTCGTGTTTATTATTTCAAGTATCGTCACGGGTTTGCGCCAGCGGGCGAGACAAGACAATGCCGTCCCCGGCGTCGAGCCGCTTTTCATTACGATTACAGCGGCCGGGGCGGCCGGGTGCGTGCTTTCGTTTTTCGTCCTCTCCCTCGACGCCGGGGCGCGGACCGTTTCCGGCCTCGCCGACGCACTGGTGTGCCTCTTCGCCGCAGTGCATTATGTCGTCTGGGCTCGACTCACCCGCCTGACTCCCGGCGCGGGCCTCCGCTATCCGCGGCTGGCAAAATTGACTGAACATTTTTTACTCATCACGGCGGGGGCGTTTCTCTTCGCCATGTCGTTTCCCGGTTTTATCTTTCGGGAGGGTTTTGGATCTCTGGCCTTTGTCTCCCTCGTGCCGATATTCTTCATCCTCGGACGGTCGGGCTGGGCGGCGTCGGTCGTTTTCGGGGGCATCTACGGTTTTCTGGCCCACGCGCTCTTCAATTTCTGGCTGGCCGCGTTCAATCCACTGGCCCTGACCATCGTTCTTACGATCCGGGTCTTCTATTACGTGATTCTATTCCTCCTGCTCAAGCTGGCGGGCACGGCCTTTCCGCGTTGGGCGTTTCTCCTCCAGACCGTCATCTGGGTAGGGTACGAATATCTTTCCGCCCAGGGATTCATCGCCTACGCATACGGAATTTTAGGTTATTCGCAGTACCTCTGCATCCCCCTGCTTCAAGCGGCGGCTATTGCCGGAGTCTGGGGCCTTTCTCTCCTGGTCGTCTTTCCAGGAGTCTATCTCGGAAACGCTTTGCGGGGAGGGTTCCGCGCGACGCTTCCTTTTTTCAGGAAAACGATTGCGGCGCCGGCCGCCTATGCGGTCGTATTCCTGGCGGCGCTCGTCTACGGGATCGTTTCCCGGACCGATACGGCCTCCCTGCCGAAGCTGCGCGTCGCCTGCGTCCAGCATAACATCGATCCGTGGGTCGGGGGAGACCCGGCGTACGAAAAGTCCCTACGTATTCTCATGCGCTTAAGCGAACAAGCCGCCGAGGCGAAGCCGGACTTGGTGGTCTGGCCGGAAACCGCCCTTGTGCCCTCCTTGCGCTATCATACGAAGGTGCGGGTGGACCAGGAACGCTACAACAACGTCATCCGGCCGTTCCTCGAATTCATGGACACACAAAAGCCGGGGTATATTATCGGCAACAACGATCTTGAGCCCGCCGGTCGGGACGAATTCGGCCAACCGGTGACGAGAAGCTATAACGCGGCGCTGCTCCTTTCCGGCCGCGATATCCTGGGAGTCTATCGAAAGACCCATCTTGTTCCGTTCACCGAGCACTTCCCCTACAAGGACATCCTGCCGGGCGTGTATAATTGGCTGACCGGCGAAGACACCCATTTCTACACCGAAGGCGGCAGGGAGGACGCGGACAAGGTCTTCAACTACAAAGGAGTCGATTTTTCGGTCTTGATCTGCTTCGAGGATACCTTCGAGGAAATCGCCAGGCGTTTCGCGCAACACGGCGCCGACATGTTCATCAATCTCACCAATGACGCCTGGTCCAAAACGCGGGAAGCCGAAACGCAGCACCTGGCGATCGCCGTATTCCGCGCGGTGGAAAACAGGCGCAGTCTTGTCCGCTGCACGACTTCCGGGATAACGTCGCTCGTCGATCCCGACGGCGTCGTCACCCACTCGATCCCCCCCTTCGAGGAGGCGGTCATGACGGCGGACGTTCCTATTAACCGGGGAGGGCTGCCACCGGCCGCCTTTATCGGAGCTTGGTTCGGTCTGGGCTCGGTATTCGCCTCGCTTGCCGGACTGGCGGCGGGCGCGGTGCTCACTTTCGTTAAAAAACGGAAGAGAAAAAGCCTGTATTGACAAAAGTAATCGAATAAAACACAATACTTACAAGGTTGGAAACGACGATGAAATCAAAGGCAAAGATACTGATCGTTGACGACGAACCGATCAATCTAGAATTTTTCGACGTCATGCTCAGTAAATTGGGTTTCCTGGTCGAGAAGGCGGACGACGGCGACGTGGCGCTCGAGAAGATAAAGGCGAGCGAGCCGGATTTGATCATTCTGGACAACATCATGCCGCGCGTAAGCGGCTGGGAAGTGACCAAAATACTCAAGAACGACAAGCATTACGCTAAATACCGCACTATCCCCATCATCATGTTCTCCGCGATGAACGAGGTCAAGGATAAAATCGAGGGCCTGGAGCTGGGGGTGGACGACTACATCACCAAACCCTTCAACTTCTCCGAGGTGCTCGCGCGCATCCGAGTCGTGCTGCGCAACCGGGAACTCGCCCAGCAGCTCGCCCGGCGCGAACTTCGCATCGGGGTCATCGAATCGCTCAATAAATCGCTCATCTATTTCACCCAGCACATCAAGGCGCCGATCTCCAAGCTCCTCAATAAGGCCGAAAAGGTCAAGACGCCCGGGACCAAGGAATTCAAGGACCTGGTCGATTTCGTCAAGACTGAAAGTCAAGAGATTTTCGCCACCCTCTCCGGTCTTGAGGACGAGATCAAGGAATTGCAGAACAAGGGCGACGATCTCAAACGCGGCGATCTCACGATCGACGACCTGGAAGCCAAATTCCAGAAGCATTTCCAAAACTGGAAGGAAAAAGAAAAGGACTTCGGGGGAGTCAAGCGGTGATCTCTCCTGAAGTGAAAAAAGCGCTTGAGCTCTTCCAGGAAGGCAGGAAGCTGTACAATCTCAGGCGATTCGCCGAAGCGAAGGATTTTTTCAAACAAGCCCTCGCCATGAAGGCCAATGACGGCCCGTCGAAAGAGTTCATCGAGCGTTGCGACGTATTTATCGCCAACCCGCCGCCCGAGGATTGGGACGGCGTCTACGATATGAAAACGAAATAATCCCGGCGCTCCCGTACGCGGGGCCGCGCCGCCGCAGTTTTACCCGCAAAGTTGCGTTTTGTCGGGTATTTCCGATTATAATTCTTTGTCATACCGAGACGTAGTAAAGTCTCGATATGACAAAGAGTAAAGATTGAGTATAACAGACGGACGGATATGGCTAAAATTACCGAACACTCACGAATCGAAGAAACGACCACGCTCGGACGGGAAACGAATTTCCAGGGGACGCTTCGTTTTACGGAGTCATTGCGGATCCTTGGAAGATTTTCGGGTGAAATCATCTCTCCGGGACGTCTCGTGGTCGAGGAGGGGGCGGAGGTGAAAGCCACCATCCTCGTCGGTTCGGTGGTCGTGGGCGGCGTGATACGCGGCAATATCACGGCCAAGGACAAACTGGAAATGCTTGCCACCGGTAAAGTCATCGGCAATATCAAAACAGCCAAACTGAAAATCGCCGACGGGGTCGTGTTCGAGGGCAAATGCGAAATGATCAAGGACCCGGAATCGATCGATATTTTCAGCGAGAGTGCGGATATCTTGAAACGGAATATCGAGCAGGCGAACGCGCGCCCGGACGACCAATCCGCCGTCGCCGGGAATTCCGCATAGTTGGGGAAATGCTCCGATTGGAATTCATGTCTTTGAAGATAATTAAAGGATTGGTGACAAAAAAAGCGGCGGAACGACGTTGATTTTCGAATTGCATATTCGTCTTGACTCCCGGATATTTTTGTGATATACTGTGGGTAAGAATAAAACAATTCCGGCAATCTTCTTTACGAGGCTCCAAACATTATCTCAAATAAAAGTAATTTCCGGAGAGAGGCCACATGGATATAATCAGGAAAAAACTCGACCCCGCCGTAAATACGGAAGAACTCTCGTCTGAAGGAGCGCGTGTGGGCGAAAAAGAAAGTGGCGAACAAACGAACTCCATCGAGAAAAACAAGAATGGGGGGAAACGGATCGTGCGGCGTAAAAAATTGAAGGTTGAGCTCATTAAGGACGGCGAGAACGGCCATGAGAAAGACTCAGGCGCGGACGCCTTTGACGAGTACCACGACAACCGTGACGGCAACGGGCGGGCGAAGGACGCTCCACCCGCCGCCGGTCCCGCCGTCTCCGCCAACGGAACCGAGGTGAGCATGAAAAAAAATATGGATGCAAAAAACAACGGTAGCCCGGTCAATAACGATCCGTACGCGTTCCCCACGAACGGGGACGGCGAACGGATCAATATCAACGACCTGTCCAAGAAAAACGTGGTGGAGCTTCGTGAAATCGCCCAGCGGCTCGAGGTGAACCAGGAGAACCTCATCAACCTGAAAAAGCAGGAGCTCATCTTCTCCATTCTCAAGGCACACACGGAAAAAGGCGGCCTGATCTACGCCTTCGGAGCGCTTGAAATCCTCCCTGACGGATACGGGTTCCTCCGCTCGCCCAATTACAGCTACCTGCCGGGGCCGGACGATATATACATTTCCCCGTCACAAATCAGGCTCTTCAACCTCAAAACGGGCGACACGGTGGCCGGCCAGATTCGTCCGCCCAAGGAGGGCGAGCGATTTTTCGCCATGCTGCGCGTGGAATCCGTCAACTTCGACGACCCGCAGGTGGCCCAGACGCGTATTCCCTTCGACAACCTGACGCCCCTTTATCCCGACGCGAAACTGCACCTCGAGACCAGCACCGACAATATTTCGAGCCGGCTTATCGACCTTTTCTGTCCGATCGGCAAGGGACAGCGCGGTCTCGTCGTTTCGCCCCCGCGCACAGGGAAAACCATCCTTTTGCAGAAGATCGCCAATTCCATCACCACCAACCACCCCGAGGTGTTTCTCATCGTCCTCCTCATCGACGAGCGGCCCGAGGAAGTGACCGACATGCAGCGCAACGTCAAGGGCGAAGTGGTCTCTTCGACCTTCGACGAGCAATCAACTCGCCACGTCCAGGTGGCCGAGATGGTCATCGAGAAGGCGAAGCGGTTGGTGGAGCACAAGCGCGACGTCGTGATCCTCCTCGACTCGATCACACGGCTCGCGCGCGCCTACAACCAGACCGTGCCCACCTCCGGCAAGATCCTCTCGGGCGGCGTCGACTCGAACGCCCTCCACAAGCCCAAGCGGTTTTTCGGCGCGGCCCGCAACATAGAGCACGGCGGCAGCCTTACCATCGTCGCCACCGCCCTCATCGAAACGGGCAGCCGCATGGACGAGGTCATTTTCGAGGAATTCAAGGGCACGGGCAACAGCGAAATCATCCTTGACCGCCGGCTCTCCGACCGGCGGCTCTTCCCGGCCATCAACATCAAGAAATCCGGCACCCGCAAGGAAGAGCTGCTCCTTTCCGAGGAAGAGCTCAACAAGATGTGGGTCCTCCGCAAGGTCATTAACCCCATGGACGACGTCGAAATTATCGAGCTGCTTATTGACAGGATGCGGAAAAGCAAGAATAATGAGGCCTTCTTGCGCTCGATGAACACCTCGTCGGTAGCGGAAGGATAACCGAAGGAGTCATGCATGAGGAAAGACATACATCCCGCCTATAAAATGGCTACCATTACCTGCGCCTGCGGCAACGAGATCAAAACGCGGTCCACGGTGGAGAAGATTTCCGTCGAAATTTGCTCCGCCTGCCACCCCTTTTTCACCGGTAAGCAGAAGCTCGTGGACACCGCCGGCCGCATCGAGCGGTTTAAGAAGAAGTACAAGATCAAGGAATAACCTCTTTCCGTCCCTGGTTTTTTTGAGTATTTTCCCAGACAAAGAGATCCGCCGTTGCGCGCCTTGAGGAGGGCTCATGAAGACCTATGCGTACGGGTTCCCCCGTCTCGGGAAAAATCGCGAGTACAAAAAAGCGCTCGAGTCTTACTGGGGAGGAAAGACTCATGCCGTCGATTTGCGACGATCGCTCGTCCGGATCGAGGGTGAGCGGAGCGAGGCGTATTCCAGGGTGGACTTCGCCCCGCAGGGAGAAACGTCCCTGTATGACCCGGTGGCGGACGCCGCCTTCATGTTCGGCGTAGAGCCCTGGACGGGCGAAGCGGGGTATTACGATTTCTGCCGGGGCCCTCGCGCGGCGGCCATGACCAAGTATTTTAACACCAACTACCACTACCTGCGGCCCCGGATAGCATCACCGCGCTTCTCCTTCTCCTGGGATAAATTCGAGTATCTGGATCTGAAAAATCCGGCGCTCCTCGGGCTCGTCGGACCTTTCACTTTCCTGAAGCTCGCAGAGCTCCTGGTCCCGTTGTCTGATTGCGTCGCGCCGCTCGCCGATGCCTACGCGGCGCTGTTCAAGAGCTACCCCGAGGCCCTCTTCCAGCTCGACGAACCCGCGTTCATCCTGGATCTCGATCGGGAAGAGACCGACGCCGCGCTCGCCCTCTACCGTCGCCTGGAGAAACATCTCTCCAGGATCATCTGCCTGACCTACTACGATTCGGTGGACGCGATCGGGCTCTTCGAATTGGGTTTCAGGGCCTGGGGGCTTGATTTCGTGCACGGCACGCGCAACCTGGCGAATCTCTCCCGCCTGGCCGGCGGGACAACGCTCATCGCCGGGCTCATCGACGGCCGCAATGTGTTCCCGAAGGACGAGGCTGCCGTGGCCCGAACCCTGAAGGATGTGCGGGCCGCGTTTTCGGGCGAGATATGGATCTCTAATGCCGCCCCGCTCTCCCATCTGCCATACACGACGCAGAACGAACGCCGCCCTGAAATTCGAGAGCACTTTCGCTTCGCCCTCGAAAAACTCGACGAGATCGCCGGCTACGAGTCGGTTGATCCGGACTCAGTTCTCGCCGCCGCCGGCGACTCGGCCGATAAAAGCGAACCGTTCTCCCTTCCGGACGCCGCGCGCGCGTCGTATGAGGAGCGGCAACGGCGCCAGAGTGACCTGGGCCTGCCGCTCTTTCCGACCACGACCATCGGCAGTTTCCCGCAATCCGACGAGGTGCGGAAGGCGAGAAACCTTTTGCACAAGGGCGAAACGAGCGCAGAGGACTTCCGAAGTTTCATCAGGGACAAGATCGGCGAAGTGATCCGCTACCAGGAGGAGCGCGGCTTTGACGTGCTCGTGCACGGCGAATTCGAGCGAACCGACATGGTCGAATTTTTCGCCGAGAAGCTCGAGGGCGTGCTTACCACGGACTCAGGCTGGGTCATTTCCTACGGCAGCCGGGTGTACCGGCCGCCGATCATCCGGGGCGACGTCAAGAGGACGGGTCCGATGACGATAAGCGAAATCGCCTACGCCCAGAGCCTGACCCGCCGGCCGGTCAAGGGCATGCTCACCGGCCCGGTGACCATCATCGCCTGGAGTTACGTCAATCCCTACCTGCCGATCGAGCGGATCGCCTACGAGCTGGCCCGCGCCCTGAACGACGAGGTGCGTGACTACCTGGCGGCAGGTATTCGGATCGTCCAGATCGACGAGCCGGCCTTCCGCGAGAGGGCGCCGGTGAAAAAGCGGGACTGGCCCGCCTACTTCGACTGGGCGGTCAAGGCCTTCCGCGTCGCGGCGCAATCTTCCCCCGAGGCCCAAATCCACACCCACATGTGCTATTCAGCCTTCAATGAAATAATAGGCGAGATCGACAAGCTCGACGCCGACGTGATCAGCATCGAGGCGGCCAGGAGCGAGGGCCGGATCGTCGAGGCGTTCGAGTCGATCGGGTACGCGCGCGGCATCGGCATCGGCGTCTGGGACATTCATTCGCCGCAGGCGCCCGACAAGGAGCGAATGCGATCGGTGATTGCGCGCGCGCTCGAGAAACTGCCGCGGGAGAACGTCTGGATCAATCCCGACTGCGGCCTCAAGACGAGAAAATGGGAAGAGATCGGGGAGCCGCTCGCCGCCATCCCCGAGCTGGCGCGGGAATTGCGGGAAGAGCATAAAAATCCCTGAGGCGCGAGGGAGTCTCAGCCCGAGTGGCGTCTAGGAAAGATCTTCGGACAACAGATCCATATAAATGATATCGTACACTTTCCTTTCGATTTCGATCGCCCGCCGCCGCTTCCCGATAATTTTGAATCCCACCTTTTGGTAGCACTTGATCGCTCGTTCATTGAATTCGAACACCCGCAGCATGATATTCCGGATGTTCAGATAGTCGAAGGCGAAACGGGCGAGGAGATGAAGAGCCTCCGTTCCGAAGCCTTTCCCCCAATAGCTTTTGTCCCCGATGAAGACGCCGATTTCGCAGCGGCGATGCAAAAAATCGAGGTCGTGCAGGCCGACGCCGCCGATGAGGGCGTCGTTTCCGAGATCGTGGATGCCGTAATTGTTGTCCTTCGATATTTTTTCCAGCGTCTCCCGCTCGTGTTTTTCATTGAGGGACCACGAAAAAGCGAGGAGGTTCCTGGTCACTTCCAGGTCGTTGAACCAGGCCGTGTAGAGAGAGACGTCGTTTTCGTCGATCGGCGCCAGGTAGCATTTTTCGCCTGTCAGCTTTTTATAATACATCCTTCCTCCTTCACAGGATCAATCATCCGGGCTTTTCATCGCCTTGGACAACACCTCGTTCAAAGACGTCCTTTGACGGCAATTTGTGAAAAGGAACGCCTCCGCCATCATTTTCTCGATTGCGTGCGGCGTCATGTCCTTGAAACGGCGCGCGAAGAGGGGCGAAAGGAAACCCGCGGTCAGGGCGTAATAGCCGACGTGAACGAGCCGGCAGCGGAAGGCCTTGAAGTCCAGGTCCGAGCCGGGGAGGGCCTCCGCGAGCCGGTCCGCGAACGCCGTGAGGTCTCCGGCCAGCGGGCTCCGGCCGCGCGCGGTCCAAGCGTCGATGCCCAGCCGGTGCTTGATATCGAGGACCGGCGCGATCCGCGCCAGGTACTCGCATTCGGTGGGAGGGGCGACAAGGCCCATGACGTCGACATCCTTGTAGGTCCAGATCGTCCAGTGGTGATCGTGGCGGGCGAAGACGTCGAGTTGGTCCGCGAGCGCGTCCAGTCGCGCCCGGTCGGCGGGGGAGGGCGAGGCGAGCTCGCCGTCGTACAGGGCGCCGAATTCGCCCACCCAGCCCGGCACGGACCGCGAAAGGATCCAGTCATTGCTGGTGCGGAACGCGGCCTCGATTTTCACCTTATCCCAGAGGACGCCTTCGATTTCGCCGGGGTAGCTTTCCCCACTGTGGGTGGCGGCCGTGTAATTGTGGGAGGAGTACACGGTGTTCTCGTCGAACGGTTCGTCGAAACCTTCGAAGGAGCGGGCGTAATCGTTGCCGTCGAGGAATATGATATGCTTCCGGTCGATCCGGCGCACGGCCTCGATCCAGTCGCGGTAAAGCCGGTTGAGGGCGGCCGGGTCCCTGACGTTCGGCTCGTTCAGGAGGTTGTATCCCGCCACCGCCGGTTCGTCGCGGTAGCGGGAGGCGATGCGCTCCCAGAGGCCACGCGTCCAGTCCTGCGCCGGGCGGGAACGCCAGAGCACGCTTACCCCGTGCGGATTGTCGCAGTGCCAGCCTTCGCTCTGCCAGAGCGGTGCGGCGTGCAGGTCGAGGATGACGTAGAGTCCGTGTTTTTTCGCCCAGGCGACGGACAGATCGAGGTAATGAAATCCCCCCTCGTCGTAGACGCCGTCGGCGAAGCGGTCGCCGGCCTTCCCGACCACCGTAAAGTGACGGCAGCCGAAGGGTACGCGCACCGCCGTGGCGCCCAGGCCGCGCAGGAATTTGAAATCGCCCTCGGTGACGAAGCTGTCGAGAAAGGCGCGGAAAAACGCTCCGGACCGCTCCTCGCCGAACTCGGCCGATACGGCGTCGCGCAGGTCTTCTTCCGCACCCGGATAGCCGGTGATGAAGTTCTCCATGTTGAGCCAGCCGCCAAGGCAGACGCCGCGGAGCATCGTTTTTTCGCCCTTGCCGTTTCGTATCTCTTTACCGTTGACGCGCAGAAATTCCATCGATCCTCCCCCGTCGTCGAGCCGCCGTGAAGCTCGCCGAGCGGATGAAATGATAAAAAAACGCACCGGGTTGTCGCTGCTCGCGGCATGCCCGGCGACGTTTGAAAAACCGAAAGTAAACGCGGCGCAGAGAACGAGGTTCGCCCGGCGGGCGGTCAGCCGCGTTTGTCTCTTACCTGGATGGGCGATCCGGAAAGGGTTCCCAAGAGCTCCTTGAACGACCAGAAGACCTGTTTCTTGCCCGGGTAGGTGATCTTCCAGCTCGTTCCCGAGGTGTCGATGATGCGGCTGACGGAGGGGATCTCCTTGGGGAGCTTCCCCGCGAACTCGTAATCGTCGGCATAGATAACAAAGGTGAAAATTTTATTAATCTCCGGGGAGGCGAGGAGTTTCGCCATCCGGATGCGGTGCGCCTCGCGTTCCTTCTTGGCGAAATTCTTGTTGAGGATGCTCATCATGATGAAAGCGCGTAGGTGATCCTGGTTCCTGAGGAGGTCGAGGGTTTTCTTTTTGGGCTCCACGAGGACGTAAATCCAGACGTTTTTTTTGGGGAACACGAGCACGTAATCGAAGACGAGCTGCTTGTAGATATCCTTCATCACCTCGGGGACGGGTTCCTTCTGGGTCACGTACCACCACCAGGGGATGATGGGACGTTTGGGCGTTGACGCAACCACCTTGCAGACCGACAGGTCGGGCTTGAACCGCCCGGCGGCGGGAAGCGTGCCTTTCCACTTCGAGGGGTGCAGCATTGAAATCTGTTCCATGGCGGCGATGTATCCGTCCGGGTCGTCCCCGGAAAGATTGGCCAGCAAGAACGCCTTGAGTTGCAGCAGGTCTTTTTTCTCCATATCGGCCTCCCCCGCTCGCGCGGCTGATTTGAGAATAGTACAAATTACTCCGCAATGCAATCCGCACTCGGGGGTGAGACCCAAAATCGTATTATTTTTTCTTTTTTTTAAGGTGGGCGGGCGTCATACGGTTGACGGCCACTTTGAACGCGAAGCGCATGATTTGGTCGGATGAAACGTCGGGCCCGAATCGTTTTTTCATGATGAGGACGATGGCTTTGAGGTCGATTTCTCTCAGGACCAGGTAGATGAGGCGATCGCGCTCTTCGGGGGTCATGTCGTCGTAGGAGATCATGCGGTCAATGTACACCCGGCGCCGGCGCAATGCAACCGCCCGCCGGAAGGCGCCCGGGAGATCAATACCGCGGCGAGGGGAGGAGGGAACCATGGCGCCAGGTAAATCTGGAAAGGAAGGATGACGAGAAGTTCTGAAATCCTTAATGCGATCCAGCGGGTGAGAAACCCGTC
>JAFGSW010000013.1 GCA_016934415.1 Spirochaetales bacterium
TATATATTTAAATATAGGATAAGAAAATATTTTTTTAGGTGATTTCAGTTTTTTTTTTTGTTGGTTTTTCCCTTTTTCTTTGTATGATTTTTTAGACAAGAAGAATAATATACTTGTGGATAAATTGTTAATTTCTTGTTCTGGAAATGGAAAGATGTTATGCCGACCGCTACCTGGGATTACGAAGTTTTTTGGAAAGAGACTATTTCATTACTCAGAAAAGAATTATCAGAACAAGAATTCATCATGTGGTTTAACAATATGCATTATCTCTCGTCAGCCGAGGCGGAGATAACGCTCTCAGTTCCTTCGTCGTTTTATAAAGACCAGATTATCAAGCGATACCTCCCGCATATTGAGGAAAAGCTTGCCGCTTTATCCGGGAACCAAATAAAAATATCGTTCAAAATCGTGTCAACAAAGGTAGCCAAATCCGGAGGGAAAGAGACCAACGACGGCCGTGAAAAAGAGCCCGCGTCGGCCACCATACCCGAAAAAAAGACCGTCCATTCGCATCCCAAGCTCAATGGTGAATACAGCTTCGATAAATTCGTTATCGGGGAAAACAATTCATTCGCCGCCAATGCGGCCTTCGCTATCGCCAAAAATCCGGGCACGGCCTATAACCCATGCCTGATCTACGGCGGCGTAGGACTGGGAAAAACCCACCTCATCCAGGCCATCGGCAATCAGGCTTATAATGATTTTCAGAACCTGAACATCGCCTACGTCACGGCCGAGGAATTTACCAATGAGTTCATCTTTTCTATAAAAGAGAAAGGGATGCCCAGGTTTAAAAACAAATACCGAAAAGTGGATATCCTGCTCATCGACGACATCCATTTCCTGCCCGGAAAAGTTGAAACGCAGGAAGAGCTCTTTCACACCTTCAATGCCTTGTACGAGGCGAATAAGCAAATGGTCTTCACCTGCGACCGTCCGGTCTCTGAGTTGAAGACTCTCTCAGACCGCCTGCGCAGCAGGTTCGAGCGCGGCTTGAACGTGGATCTCCAGCCTCCCAACTATGAAACGCGAATGGCCATTCTCAGACAGAAAATCGAGGGGAAGAAGGCGGAAATACCGAACGAGGTCATTGAACTGATCTGCAAGAACGTCACCACCAATGTCCGCGACCTTGAAAAAGCCCTGACCAAACTCCTCGCCTACGCAGATTTAGTGAATAAGAAAATCACCCTGGAAATCGCCCAGAGGCAACTCAAGGATTTTTTTGCTCAGCCTCTGCAGCGAAACATCACCTTCGACCTCATTCAGCGGATCGTGGCCGAATACTTCGGGCTTTCGAGCAATGAGTTGAAAAGCAAAAAACGCACCAAAGCCATCGCCCTCCCGCGCCAGATCGCCATGTACATCGCCAGGGAAATAACCGAATATTCCACGACGGAGGTAGGCCTTAATTTCGGCGGTCGCGACCACACCACCGTCATGCACGCCTGCCAGAAAATAGAAAACGAGCTCAAAACCGACGCCACCCTCGAACCGACCATTCAGCACCTTATAAGGACAATTAAAGAGTTCAAAACAAACATATAGAAACATGTTATTTCTTTGAGAGCTAAACCGGTACATTCAGCCGACAATACGTTCAATTCAACCCTACAGTTAATAAATGCACAACTTGTTGAAAACTCTCAAAAATTATCCACATGATATTTCTTTATTTTATAAAAAAATAATTGAATTATTGACATATTTTGTGATACTACTAGAGCTACTACTAGTTTATAGAATACATAGGGAGATTGAAGATGAAGTTCACTTGTGAAAAAGAACCTCTTCTGAGGGAAATGCTGATCGCCCACGACACCATTTCCACCAAGAGCACCATCTCTATTCTCTCTAATGTACTCTTCATTGCTGAAAAAAACAGTTTGAAAATCATGGCTACCGATTTGAAGGTGTCTTTTTCTTCAAGCGTCGCCATTCAGATGAAACAAGCGGGAACCATTGTCTGTTTCTGCGATCGGTTAATGGAAATACTCCGCTCCTTGCCCGACGGAGAAATTGATTTTTCGCTCGATGAAAACCAGGTTCTTTCGATAGTCCCCCGCACGACCAAAGCAAGTTTCCGTCTGAAATGCATTTCGGCTGACAAATTCCCCGCTCAACAGGAAGTGGAAGAGAAACAATTTGTCGAATTCGCGCAGAAAGATTTTATCGATATGATTCATAAAACCATTTACGCGATTTCAGACGATGAAACTCGATTTTTCCTCAATGGCGTATTTTTCGAAAAAGGCGAGGGGCAACTGAACATGGTCGCTTCCGATGGGAGACGGCTTGCTCTCATTACGAAGAACGCGGAGAAAGTGAGCGGAAATTTCCCCGGCGTCATCATTCCCCCCAAGATTCTCAATATCGTCAGGAAAAACGCCAGCGGGGAGGGAAATTTCCAATTCGCGATCACCGAAAAAAACATTTTCATTAAGCTTGAGAACCGGCTTTTTTCATCGAATTTGATCGAAGGAAAGTTTCCGAATTACCAGAAGATAATTCCGGAAAAAAACGATCACAGAGTGCATGTGAAGCGGAAGACTCTGGAGGAATCGCTGAAACGGGTTTCCATTCTTATCGAGAATAAAACGCGCAGTGTTTTATTTCAGTTCGGCGATAAAAACCTCGTCATCAGCTCTGAAGAAAGCGAGATCGGAAAAGCTCAAGAAGAAATCGTGTGCGATTACACAGGTCCCGAGATCGTCATTACGTTCAATTATTTTTATCTGCTCGAGCCGCTTCGCGTGATCGAAGACGAAACGGTGGAGATCGAATTCAATGACGCGCGAAGGGCCGTCATTCTTCACCCGCAGGGGAACCATTCGTATTTTAACATTATTATGCCCCTGCAAGGAGAATAATGGGTTTTTCAACCCTCTCCGTTTACCAATTTAGAAATTTGGTCAGTGACACGTTCTCGTTCTCCTCGAAAGAAATATTTCTTATCGGCGAAAACGGTCAGGGAAAAACGAACTGCCTCGAAGCCCTTTACCTGTTGTGCTACGGGTCGTCGTTTCGGACGAGGATCGATTCGCTTCTCATTCAAAGCGGTGCCAACGAAGCGTCTGTGGCCGGTCAATATTCCTCGGATGAAGGAATGGCGCACGAAATTTCCGTTATTTTAAAAAATCCGGGTTTGAAGGAAATCCGGATGAACGGAAAAAGGGTGGCCGATCGGAAGGAAATCTTGCTTTCGATACCGTGTGTTGTATTTTCTCATGATGATTTGGAGTTTGTAAGCGGTTCGCCCGCCAAAAAGCGGGGATTTTTCAATCAGACCCTCTGTATGTACGACCTTCATTATCTGGAGCTCCTGAGAAACTATAAACGTGTTTTATTCCAGAGAAACTCGAGCCTCAAACAGCGTTCGTTGGATATGCTCCCGGTATACAACAGCCAACTCGTTGAGTGGGGCTTCGAGATACAGACGAAGCGCTCCAATCTCATGGGAATTTTTAATTCCATCGTGAAAAGATATTTTCGCGACATCGCTCGCCTGCCATGCGATATCGAAATCAAGTACCGGCCGTCCTGGAGGGGCTGCACCACCCGCCAAGCCTGCCTTGAATGGCTTCGGGGAAGAGAGGCCGAAGATTGTGCGTTTCGTACAACGACCTCCGGGCCTCACCGTGACCAATTCGTCTATATGTACGGGAACGACGATTTTTGCCAAAAAGCTTCCACTGGACAGCTTCGGCTCCTCTCCATCATTCTCCGGGTTGCACAAGCCGGTTTTTTTACGGACAATACGGGAAAGAAGCCGGTCTTGCTCCTGGACGACGTGCTTCTGGAGCTTGATGCGGGGCGGCGGGAGCTTTTCGTGAAAAGTCTTCCCGCCTATGATCAGGCGTTTTTCACCTTTCTGCCGGATGAGGATTTCGGAAGGTATCGAAAAGAGACAACCGCCTTTCGCCGTGTCGGAGAAGGGAAAATACGGGGATGGAACGAGCCGGAGATATTTTAAGGGATGCATTCATTCCTCCCGCAGACGGAGCGGCCGCCAGGTACCTTCCTCTATTCAGAAACTGGCGTTCGATCGTCGGGAAGGGTTTGGAAAATCGTCTCATGCTTCGCGATATCCGGAAAGATGCGCTTGTGGTGGAAGTGGCCCATCCCGGCTGGTTGCAGGCCGTGATTTTGCGGAAAAAGGTCATTCTCAAACGGATTAACGGCCTCTATCCCGGAATCGGAATCAAGGAAATCAAGGTAAGAATTGTGAAGAAGCCCGCCCCACGGGTGGTTTTTTCCGGGAAGCGGGGCCTCCCTGCGTCCGAGGTTCCCGAGAAACAGCCGGACACCGGTGAAATCGAAGAACTCCTGTCCTGTCTGAGCGAAAATGAGCTGAAAAAAGCCTTAAAAAAACTCTATACCGCGCATACCAAGCGGAGATCCCGACGAAATTGAAAACCTAAATACAGAGCGAACGATTCTCAGACGCTTCTTTCAAGTGACGAAAACACGCGGTTTTCAATGCAAGAGTCAAGGTTGACATTGGCGATATAAATAAGTATACTCATTTACCCTTTACGGAAGACTCGAAACGGAAATCCGGTTCGCACTATAGGAGTTTCTGCATGAAACGGACATATCAGCCCAGTAGAACGAGAAGAAACCGGACATGGGGGTTCCGCGCGCGTATGGCGACGAAAGGCGGAAGGCTCGTGTTGAAGCGGCGTAGGAGAAAAGGCCGGGCGAAGCTCTCGGTATCAGATGAGAAAAAGCCTTACTAGAAACGAAAGGCTTTCCGGAAAACGCGAAATTGAAGAGCTTTTTGCACAAGCGGACAGGTTTGAAGCGGGAACGGTCAGATTGCTTGTGCGGCTCAACGGTCGCCGCTTCAACCGTATTTTAACGACCGCACGGCGCGGTTTTTCGAGCGCGCCCGCCAGAAATCGTCAAAAGAGGATTCTCCGGGAAATATACCGAAACTGCAAGCACGACTTGAAACAGGGTTTCGATCTTGCCTTCATTCTCATGAGAGAGGAATCTTCTTTGGGCTCTTTCAACGACCTGCGCGAAACAGTCGTGCGTCTGCTCAGGCGTGCCGGGCTTTTCTGCGCGAAGTAAGTGAAGCCCCGCCGGGGCGCGAATTTTCCGGGTTCCATGACTCGACGAAACGGTATACGCTGATGAAATATATTGCGGTTTTTCTGATCACTCTTTACCAGAGAATGCTTTCGCCGCTCTTTCCCCCCGCCTGCCGTTTCACACCGACGTGTTCTCAATACGCGAAAGAAGCTATTTCGAAATTCGGTTTTTTCAAAGGATTCTGGTTTACCTTGAAGCGCTTAAGTAAATGCCATCCCTTCCACCCGGGGGGCTACGATCCCGTACCGTAAAGTCTGTTTGTGAAAGAGGAAATTCATGGATAAGCGAACGATTATGGCTTTTGTTATCATTGGGGTGATCTTTGTCGTTGGATTCATATTCGTTCCAATGATTCTGCCAAAGCCGGCGGCTGCGCCTCAGTCGGCGTCCAGTACGGCGCCCGTGACCACTCCCCCGGCGGAAAGAAAGCCGACGGTCAATGCCGCACCACTCACCACTGCAATCAAGGAAGAAACCGCCACGCTGCACAGTAAAATCTTCACGGTCACCTTTTCCAATAAAGGAGCGGTCGCCACTTCAATTCTGTTGAACGACCCGGCTAAGGACCCGGACAACACCTTTACTGAAGGCGATATCGAGATGGTGTTCGCCTACCGGCAGGACGCGTCCGCTAGAGTCAAGGCCGAGGCGGAATATCCCTTCGCGCTGCATTTCGGCGGCTACCAGACGCCCGCGGCCGATGACTTGTACCAGGTGACCCAGGGAGACGGCAAAGTGGAATTTTCCCGCGTCTATGAAATGGCGGTACCGGCCAAAAACGACAAAGGCGAGGACAAGGAGACCGTGAAGCGGGTCAAGGTGAAAAAAACCTTCAGCCTGGACGACGACCTTTACCTCGTTAAAATGAACGTGAGCCTGGAAAGCGAGGCCAAGGAGGCGATCCCGTTCGATTTCAACGGCGTCATGTACACGCTTGGGATCGCGCCGCAGATAGGTCCGGATTTTCCGAATCTGAAGCCCGATGGACAGAGCGATTACCGGCAGTTCGTCGTTCTCGCGAACAGCGGGAGAAAGGAATTCGGCATGCCTCCCCCGCCGGAGCCGTTCACGGACTCCTTCTCCTGGGCGGCCATCGCGGGTAAATACTACGCCGTCATTGCCTCGACAAATGCAAACGTCAAGGACCTGATTCTCACGTCCCGGGACGTGAACGTTCCGTTCCAGCATTCGGCCATGTACTTTGAACGGAAAAGCGAAGAGACTCAGTTGCGAACGGACGAGTACACCTTCTTCATCGGTCCGAAGAAGCGCGATGTCCTCGATTCTTACCAGAATATGAAATACGGCGATGTCATGCCGGGGAGCTTTTTGGGGCTCGGGTTCATCGCGGACATCCTCAAGTATCCGCTCGATTTTCTCTACATGCTGGTTCAAAACTACGGTGTGGCCATCATCCTCCTCACGCTCCTCATCAAGCTTTTGCTCTTCCCGCTCACCCGCAAGAGTTTCGACTCGATGCAGAAGATGCAGGCGGTCAATCCCAAGCTCCAGGAAATCCGCACGAAATACAAGGACAATCCGAAACGGATGAACGAGGAAATGGCGGCATTATACAAGCGCGAGGGGATCAGCCCGCTCGGCGGCTGTCTGCCCCAACTTCTCCAACTCCCGATTCTTTTTGCGTTGTACCAATTATTGAGCACGCATTTCGCCCTCAAGGGCGCGGTCTTCATTCCCGGCTGGATTCCCGACCTGTCGGTCCCCGAATTCCTCTGGAAATTCCCCGGCGGTCCGGTCACCATTCCGCTTCTCATCACCCAGTTCACCATTTACGGCATCAGTCTGTTGCCTTTCATCATGCTCGGCACCCAGCTCCTCTCGACGATGATCACTCAAGGCAAATCCCAGAACGCGGACAGCCGGATGAAATATCTGCCCTATATCATGATGGCGCTGTTCTTCTTCATTCTCTACAACATGCCGTCGGGGCTGGTTCTCTATTGGACCGTTCAGAACGTCCTGACCGTCGTCCAGATGCTCATTCAAAAATATTTTTCCGACCGTAAAAAAAAGATGCAGGCGGCGACCTGACGAGGCCTGCCGATAAGGAGACGCGATATGGCTGCGAAGGAATATTTTGGGATAAACGAGGAAGAGGCGGTTCAGGAAGCCGCCCTCGATCTGGGGATACCCAGAGAAAAGATCCGATACACACTCATCGAGACAAGAAAAAAAGGTCTCTTCTTTAAAGGCGGAGTTCGTATCGCCGTCCTTGATGAAAACGACGACGATCCCGATGTCGCCGGGGGCGAACCGGCCTTGTCGGGGGAAGAGGCGCGCGCGAAGGCCGGTGAGGTGGTGGATTTTTTAAACACCTTGATAGGGAAAATGGGAATGTCGGGGACGGCCTGCATCTCCTCGCTTACGGGTGACAAACTCCTCGTCGCGATCGAGAGCCGCGACTCAAGTCTGCTCATCGGCAAGATGGGCAAAACCCTCGATGCGCTCCAGGTGGTCGCCAATATCGTCGGGCAGAAGGGCGGCGAACGCCCCCTGCGCGTCATTGTCGACTGCGAGAATTACCGGGAGCGGCGCCAGCAGAAACTCGTCAGTTTCGCCGAGGAAGTGGCCGATCACGTTCGCCGTACGCGCAGCTCGCGCCTGCTCGAGCCCATGAACCCCTTCGAGCGCCGGTTGGTGCACACCGCGCTTACCCGCTACGAGGATATTGAAACGGTGAGTGAGGGCGACGGTCTTTATAAACAAATCCGGATCCGGTTCCGCGGTCAGGGCAGACGATAGGTCGGAACGCCCGCTCCCGTCCGGGGCGCGGACACATTGGTCGATACGGAGAAGGCGATGCCGATCCCATGTGAAGGGCGGCGTCGCTTTTTTACTGATTTGAATTCTTTTTCGCCTTTTCCCAGAGTGAGTCGAGGAGTTCCAAGCCGGCTTGGGAGATTTCCACCCGCATCGCTTTGAGGTCGTCCTCGACCCTGCCAAAGCGATCCATGAACTTGCGGTTCGTCTTTTCAAGAGCCAGGGAGGGATCGACCTTCACGTGACGGGCGATATTGACGACCGTAAACAAGAGATCACCCACCTCGTCTTCGGTGAGCGATGGATCGTTTTTTTCGATGGCCTCCTCCAGTTCGCGGGTTTCCTCGGCGAGCTTGGCGAAGACCGGTCCGGCGGCCGGCCAGTCAAACCCCACTTTGGCGACCTTTTTTTGAATTTTATACGCCCTTTCGAGCGGCGGCAGGGCCCGGTTCACATCGGCCAGGACCCCCTCCTTTTTCTTCTTTCCCTCGACGTGCTCCTTAATGTAGTCCCAGTTCCTGATGATGTCCGGAATGGAGGCGCCTTTCTCTCCCGCGAATACATGAGGGTGCCGGCGGACGAGTTTGGCGGAGATTTCCCGCAGCGATTCTTCGAGACTCCATTCGCCGGCTTCTTCACTCATCCGCGCCATCAGGATAAGAATAAGGAAGAGGTCGCCAAGCTCTTCCCGGAGGTGGGCGGGATTCTTTTCGTCGATGGCCTCAATGCACTCGTAGGCCTCGTCAATGAGATTCGGGCGCAGGGTCTCAAGCGTCTGGGCGCGGTCCCAGGGACAGCCGTCCGGGCTGCGGAGAAGCGAGATGATATCGTACAACTCCAGGAACGCCGATTGCAATGCTCCGGGATCGGGTTTTTTATCGACCGATGACATGATTGGTGCCTCCGATGTTGAGCAGGCTGTTGAATATACCATGTTCTCCGCTTCGCGAAAAACCAGCGGTATTTTCAACAGTTTCCATTGATGTAAACCAGAAATTACCGGAACTCATTATACTATTCTCGGTTCTTCGGTCAACAAAGCGGCGGACCGGGAATCCCGGCTTGTCTAAACCGGGGAAGATAGCTATATTACCAAGAGCGCGTTTCCCTTGGCTTTCGCATCACTCGAGATTTTTTTCGCTTTCCGATGTATTTTTTCGGAAACATGGTACGCCTCCCGGTATCAAGACGCCTTGATTGAAGGATAACCGTTATGTTGCAGAAAATAATGGCGTTCGCAGTCTGTCTGGCCGCTCTTTTCTCCAGTTGCGGGACCGGAGAAAGCGGAATTCTCCCCACTCCCCCTATTCCCGAGGCCCAGTTGCAGGGAATCTCCCAGGCGCTGCTCATGGGCGATCCGGAAAAGGCCATTGAGGCGCATGAGCGCGCTTTCAAGAACGCTCCCCAGGACGCTTCCACCCATATCCTCCACGCCCGACTCCTCCTTCTCTCCCAGCGCGTCGATGAGGCGAAAAAGGAAATCGACGCCGTACTCGCGAAAGATCCGTTTAATCCCGACGCCCTCTACACCCGATCACTCGTGGCGGCCCTGGCAGGGGACAAGCAGAGTCAGAAAAACTGGCTGGAGAAGACGATCGCAACGCAGAATCCTCCCGCCGAGGCGTTCTCTTCTCTCGGGTCGCTCGCGCTCGATGATAGAAATTACGATAAGGCGCGCGCGTATTTCATCCGCGCGCGGGAGCTTGACGGGCGGAACCTGGTGGCCGCCATCGGCCTGGGAAACGTGAATTTCAAACAGCGGAAATTTCAGGATGCCGAGAGATACTTCGACCAGGCCGTGGCGATCGCGCCCGATTATCCGTTCACCTATTCCGACCGCGCGCTTGTCAAGCGCCATCTCGGCGACCTCGACGGCGCGCTCGCCGACCTCGATACGGCGGTCAAACTTGAGCCGGATTATTCCTACAATTATTTCGACCGCGGCCGCATCTACCTGGACAAAGGGTTGTGGAACGAGGCGCTTGCGCAGTTCAGCGCCGCCATCGAGAAGGAACCCGACATGTTCGCGGCCTTCGTCATGCGCGGCGGGCTGTACGACAGCCTGAACAAACTCGACGAGGCATTGAGCGATTACGAGACAGTCCTGAAACTTCGGCCGGATTATTATTTCGCCTATTCCCTGGCCGGCGCCATCGACCTCATGAAAAATCGGCCGGCGAAAGCGTTCGACATGTTCTCCACCGCCTTTTCCTACCAGGAAAAAGTCCAAGAGTTCGCACTCTTGGCCGCCCTCGCATTGAAAAAGGACGGTCGGACAACAGAGGCGGCTGAATATCTCAAGCGGGCGATCGCTCAATTCCCGCGAGACGGCTGGCAGTACGACATGGCCCTTTTCTACATGACCCCGGAATCGGACAATGGCCTCGCGGTGAGCGACGCCAATCGCGAGAAGAACAAGGCGGTGCGGGCTCAAATCCTTTTTTACCTGGCCGAGCAGTATCTGCTCCTCGATAAAAAATCGCTCGCCCGAACGTATTTTTCGGAGGCGGCCGGCGTGGAAAGAAAGGGCATGATCGAAAAACGGCTCGCTCAATTCGAGCTCAGCCGGCTTGACGCGAAATAAACATGGAAAGAGACGTTATGGAAAACACAGTCGCGCCGTCCAGGCAGACGACGGTCAGAATCGATCTCAATGGACGGGAGTTTATCCTCGTGGGCACGGCCCACATCTCCCAAGCCAGCGTGGACGAGGTGGAAACGGTCATCCGCGCCGAAAACCCGGACAAGGTGTGCGTCGAGCTCGACGAGGGCCGCTACAAGACCATCGTGGAAAACGCGGCCTGGAAAAACATCGACATCTCCCGCGTTCTTAAGGAAAAAAAGGGATTCCTCCTGTTCGCGAACATCATCCTCACCTCGTTCCAGAAGCGCCTTGGTTTGGAAACGGGCGTCAAACCCGGCGAAGAGATGGTGAAGGCGATCAATCTGGCAAAGGAGCTCGGGATCGATACGGTGCTCTGCGACCGCGAGGTGCAGACGACACTCCGCCGGGCCTGGGCCAAGTCCTCCTTCTGGGGGAAGAACAAGATGCTGGCCGTGCTCTTGAGCTCGCTCCTCACGAATGAGAAGATCAGCCCCGAGGAGCTGGAGAAGATCAAGGAAAAAGACATTATGCACTCCATGCTTGAGGAGATGTCGCGTTATCTGCCCAAGGTCAAGGAAGTGCTCATCGACGAGCGCGACCGGTACCTGGCGGTGAAGATATTTCAAGCAGAGGGGCGGAAAAACGTTGCCGTAGTGGGCGCCGGACACGTGGACGGCATCGTCGGGCACCTGAAACTCCTGGCCGAGGGCAAGGAGGAGGCGGACGTCTCCGAGTTGGAGACCATTCCCAAAAGCGGGATCCTGAAAAAAATCGTTCCCTGGACCATTCCCGTGCTGTTTTCGGGCCTCATCGCCTTGGGGGTGTTCACCAAGGGGCCGGAGGCGCTCTCCACCGGTCTCCTGACCTGGACCATCGTCACCGCCTCTTCGGCGGCGCTCGGTTCTCTGCTCTCGTTCGCCCATCCGCTGGCGACCTTGGCGGCGGCGGCGGCGGCGCCGATCACGTCGATACTTCCCATTATCGGATCGGGCATGGTGAGCGGCCTGGTACAGTATAATGTAAAGAAACCGAAAGTCGACGATTTCGAGGCGCTGCCCAATGACGTCATGCTCTTCCGACGTTTTTACCATAACCGGATCTTGAAGGTATTGCTGAATTTTATTTTAACGAATTTCGTCGGTTCCATAGGCACGATCGTTGGGCTTTCCATCCTGGGCATCCGCTTGGGTTGAATTTGTTTTGACCGACCTGTAGAAAGGCGCTGGGTCATGGAAAAGAAGCTGTTACGAAAACTTTTCGATTTTATATCGATCGTCGCCGTTCTCCTTACGGCGGACCTCGTGATCAAACAAATCGCCGCCCGTTGCGGCGGTCGAAGAGGGCAAACCAAAATAAACTGAAGCGCGCTTCCGACGCGCTCGATCGATTGCGCCGTGCGGCGGGATGAAAGAGAGAATTGAATGGCCAACAAACTGAAAACCAGCCTCATCGTTTTTCTGGCGATCGTCGCCGTGCTCCTCACGGCGGACCTCATCGTCAAACAGGTCGTCGCCACGACGCTGGTCGGCAAACCCGACGTTGTGGTCATTCCCGGGTTCTGGTCGTTTCATTACACGGCCAATCACGACATAGGATTTTCGCTTCTCCGATTTCTCGATCCGCTCTTGCCGCCGCTCGCCAAACTGATCCTCATTGTCTCGTTCCAGTTTCTCGGCGTGGCCGTGGCGACCTACTTTTTCTTCAGTCCCAAGGATTACCTCGGCTCTTGGATCAAGCGTCTGCCGCTGGCTCTGATCGCGGCCGGCGGGCTCGGAAACGCCATCGACCGCATCATCCGCGGCTTCGTCGTCGATTATGTGCTCTGGTATAACATCCCGCTCATCAATACCTGGCCCATCTTCAACCTGGCGGACACCTATACCGTCGTGGCCGTGATCGTGCTCATCATATTCCTCCTGTTTACCAAGGAGGAGAAGAAGCCCGTACCGGCGCCGATGGAGAACGGGCGGGACGAACCGCCGAAAATCTAGTATTGTTTCCTCAATACCAAGGACCTGTACTCTTCCTTGAAGCCCATGCCTTCGAGGGTTTCTCGGAACGGACTTTTTATCGCCTCGACATTATTGATTTTAGCTGTTTTTATGTACTTGAACGGATTGGCGGCGCGTGAGATAAGGAAATCGAACACGCCGCCGAAGCGTGAAAGCAAAGGATGAGCGGCCTCGACCCGGAATTCGAGCTCAGCGCCGTTTTTTTTCAACACCATGACGAGGCGCCGGCCGTGGAACACAAGCCAGGTGGAGGGAAGCCGGTCGGGGTATTCGCCCTTGAGCGCCACGATTCTCTTTCCGCAGGGTGAAGCCGGATCTCCGGCGTTCATCCAGAAGACCGCGTTCTCATCCAGACCGACCTCTGCCTGGACGAGCGCTTCCTCACTCATGAACTGTATTCCCTGCATCCCCCTGAAGAAGGAACCGCCGACGATCTCTCCGGAGAGCTCCATGAGACGCAAGGCGCCGAACAGCCGTTTCCACCAGAAGGCGGGTGTTTCATGCGCGAGGAGTTCCCGAAACAGGCAGCCGTACCGTTCGAGGAGGAGTCTGACCCGCTCCTTGTCCGTCTCCAGGGCTTCGACGGGGTCGATCGGTTTGTCATTGGATCCCGGGAGGGCGTACCAAAATCCGGCCGAGGCCAGCTTCGTCGTCCAGCGGCTGTGCAGGTTGGGCTTTCGACGGATGTCGGTTTTTCCGGATTTTTCGCTCGACGCGAAGGCGAAGTCCAGGACGAGAGCTCGGCGCAGCGTCTCGAAGGCGGTGTTTGACACCGCGCCTTCCCAGACGCCGCGCCAGAGTTTTTCCTGTAGGGATGACGGATTTTCCTTGGCCATGGCCACCAGGTCTTCGAGCGCGTAGCGGCCGCGTTCATTGGGAAAGATGGTCGCTATGGATTCTTCGGATGCGTTTTTTTCAGCCCGGAACAGGGCGAGGTCGTCAGGAAACGAGAAGATGATTTTGCCCTTGCCCGCTCCCGTCCACACAAGATTCGTTCGCGAGAGGAGCGAATCGAGGGCGGTTGGATCGTAGGCGGAAACGCGCGCCGGCAGGAGATGCTCCTCCCAGGAAGCGGCCGGTGCGGGCCAACCGAGAAGGCTTTCCAGCGCCCGGGGCAGGGCTTCGTCGCCCGCCGCGGGAGAAACCAGATTCTGGCGGGTTGCGAAAAAGAGGGGCAGGAGATCGAGGTCGAGAAGGGGAGCGGCTTTGCGCCGGGCGCGCCGTTTCATGTGAAGCAGGCGATTGTAGTTTTCCCGGTCGCAAAGGCAGAGGTAGGTATCGCCCTCGAGCAGACGGCCGTAAACGATTTTTTCATCGCGCAGAAGGGCGTTCAGGCTCTCCTGCAAAACACTCTCTTCCAGCCCGAACAGGTCGCGCAGGAGCGATTCGGGAAGCGGGCCGAAAAAGCGGAGGATTCGTCCAAGGAATTCCGATACCATCGTTTCGGACTCTTCGGCTTTTTCAGCCTTTTCTTCCGCGTCGTCTCCGTGCCTTCCGCCGGATTTCAGCCTTCGCAGTCTCACGGAAAGCTCGGCGACCGGGATCGGGCGGCCGTCGAGGTCGCGCAACCCCGCTTTCTCCGGATCAAGGCCGAAGCTCCGGCACAGGATCGGAATGCTTTCGAAAAGGAGGACGAGGTCGATCCGGGCCCGCGGCATTCTCACGACCGCGAATTTATCCCGTTGAGGGGAGATGATCTCGGCAAAGGAGAAGCCGTGGTCCCGTTCCACCGCCTCTATGAGCGCGTGCCATTCGGGCTCGGGCACGGCCAGGCGTTCCTGAACGAGGAGGAAAAACTCAGGCATGTCTCCGGGCGCATAGCCGGGCGCGGTTCGCTTGAGTTTCCGCTCGAGCTCGGCCGCGAGCGCCGGGGACACCGCGGTGAGAAGGCGCGGGTCGAAGAGGAGGCTCTCCTCGGTCCGCCAGGGCCCGGCCTGGGACGCCTTGAGCTCGTCGCCCTCGTACATGAACCTGTTGGTCATTCGCCACACGATCTCGTCGGCGAAAGGCGAGGGGCGGCCGGTCCTTGTCTCGCTGATCGCGATCGCGCCCGATCGGATTTCCTCCACCACCCGCGCGGCGGACTCGAGGTCGTAGTAGGCCTCGCGCAGGTTGGCCGCGGTTTCCAGGAGGAGCGGAAAGTCGGGAAAGCGGAGCACGGCGGCGAGCAGATTTTTCGATCGCAGCCGCGTGAGCCAGAAGGGCATCCGCCGCCCGGGCCGCGGCTTGGGAAGGAGCAAAGACCGCCCGGCGTTCTCCCGGAAGAGAGCGCCGAAGGCATTGGTCTGCGTAATGCGCGTGAGGAGCGCCGGAAAAAGCTCCGGAGAACAGAGAATGTCCCGGAAGATCGCGGCGGAAAACTCATGAGGCAGGTGGAAAAGGATCGTGTCGTTGTTGGCGTAATGCTCCAGGGGATAGTGATAGGTGTCCTCCCAGAGAAAGGCGAAGGCGTCGGCCAGGGGCTTGTTCACCCGTCCGCCCCAGAAGGTGTGGACAATGACGATGCCGATCTGGCCCTCGGAGAGGGGGACCTGGCAGTGCTCGATCACGATGTGGAGGCGGTGGGGGAGCGGAACCTTGGTGATCTCGGTCTGGGCGCGAAGGTACGAGGCGAGCGCCTCGATCGCTTCGTCGTCGAAACGGTACGCTTTCCTCATGAGCTCGCCGAACAATTGCTCCCGGCCGAGGGCGAGGTTCGCCTGCTCGAGGAATTCCCCAATGAGCTCGGAAAAATGAAAACTCCGGTTCTGCTCCTCGGCCCGATAGAACGGCGCCATGGCCATGCCCTCGCGCCGGGGCTCCGCCTCCACGGCGTTCTGGGTGATGCGCTGAATGCGCCAGGTGCCCAGACCGAAGACGAACGTGTCGCCGACGTTCCGTTCCCACACGAACTCTTCGTCGAGCTCGCCGACCCGGGCGCCCGTCTCCGAGTTTTTAAGCTCATAGTAGCCGCGGTCGGGGATGGTGCCGCCTGAAAGGTAGAGGAGAAGTCGGGCGCCCTTGCGCGCCGTGATCGTGCCGTCCGTCGAGTCCACGACCACGCGCGGCGAGAGCTCCCTGATGTTGGTTTCCTCGTACCGGCCCGCGAGCATCCCGACGACCAGATCGAACCGCTCGCGGCTCAAGGCGCGATAGGGATACATCGTCTTTATGAAGGAGTAAAGCTTGTCGGCCTTCCAGATTTCCACGCTCGTCATGGATAAAACAACCTGCGCCAGCACGTCGAGCGGCGCTTCGAGGGGCCGGATCGATTCGATGGCGTGGTCGGAGACGGCTTTGGAAAGGGCGCCCAGGTGGACGAGGTCGATGCCGCTCAGCGGTACGAGCCGGCCGCGGCTCAAACCCTCGACCTGGTGGCCGGCCCGGCCGATGCGCTGGACGGCCTGGGACACCGAGGCGGACGACTGGACGAGAACCACCTCGTCGAGCTCGCCGATGTCGATGCCGAGCTCGAGGGTGCCGGTGGCGACGATCGCCTTGAGCCGGCCGCTCTTGAGTTGTTCTTCCACCGACAGGCGGATCTCGCGGGAAAGGGCGCCGTGGTGGGAATAGGCGAGGGTGTCGGGGCCCGTTTCGTTGATGAGGCGGGCAAGCTTCTCAGTTTTTTTACGCGAGTTCACGAAAAAGAGGGTCGACCGGTTCTTTTCGATGACGGCGCGGCAGAGCTCGACAAGCGGACTCCACCAGGTTTCTTCCCCCTCGCCGCCGGCTTGGAAGGGGGCGGTGACGGCGAGATCGTAGCGTTTTCGCCCGCGCTCCTCCACGATTTCGACGGGCCGCGCCCGGTACTCTCCACCCGTGTGCGTGAAACCGGCCGTAAAGGCGGCCACGAGCTCGAGGGGCTTCACGGTGGCGGAAAGGCTGACGCGCTGGAACTCGCCCGCGTACCGGGTGAGCCGCTCCACGCCCGCGATGAGGTGCGTGCCGCGCTTCGACTCGACCACGGCGTGAATCTCGTCGAGGATGACCGTCGAGAGCGAGTCGAAGAGCAGGGAGGCCTGCGGCGAGGTGAGGAGAATGTTGAGGCTCTCGGGCGTGGTGATGAGGATTTCGGGGGGATGGGCCCTCATGGCGCGCCGCTCGCTTTCGGGCGTGTCGCCGGAGCGGGTCAGCGCGCGGATTTTGGGGAGCTTAACGCCGCGCTCCCGGAAGAGCGCCTCGAGCTCGGCGAGAGGCGCGGCCAGGTTTTTTTGAACGTCATTGTTGAGCGCTTTCAGGGGAGATACATAGAGGACGCGGAGCTTGCCGGTTTGTTGACGGCCTGTGATGAGGCCGTCGAGCGCCCAAAGAAAGGCGGCCAGGGTCTTGCCGCTGCCGGTGGGCGCCGTAATGAGGACGTGTCGCCCACCGGCGATCGCCTCCCAGGCGCGTTCCTGCACGCGAGTCGGCGAGCCGAATCGGCCGGTGAACCACTCGCGTACGAGCGGGTGGAAAAGCGAGAGGACGTCCATGAATGGATAGTAACTATCGATTTTCTTTTCGTCCAGTGAGGCGGTTGATGATGTGCCTTACTCGGTGTGGACGCGGTAGCGTATCCAAACCTTTGCGTGTTCCATTTTGCGGCAGTCGATTAATTGCAGCCGTTTCGGTTTGATATCCGGCCAGACGGGATCGGGAGAGTCGAAGAGTGTCGGGACGGCGGATCCACCGATCACAAGCGGGCTCACGAGGATGTTGATTTCGTCCAGTAGGCTTTGTCGAATCAAGGCCCCGGCCAGTCTGCCGCCGGAGCTCGTGACGATCGTTTCGACACCCAGCTTTGTCTTCACCTTGGACAGCATGGCGGGTAAATCGACTTTTCCATCGCCTTCCATTAAATATGGGATCGGCACCGAGCGAAGAAAGCCGAGATATTCCGCCGGCGCGGCCCGGGAGACGAGATGGACGACGTAGGTGGCGGGATCATCATCGACGCCGGTGTAGCCGCCCCTCACCCGCCCCCGCCCGTCGATCACCGCGGTCCAGGTTTTCCTTTCCTGACGGGCCGTTATTTCATCGGGAAGGAAGTCTTCGTATAGCGGCGCGGGGTCTCCGGAAAAGGACGGTAGGTCTTTCAATTTTTCGTTTTCGGCGACAAGCATGTTGCTGCCCTCGAGCGACATGTCCGGCCGATGCATTTCCTTGATCACAGCGGTAAATTCGGTCCACTCGTCGAAGCCGATGAGCATACCGTACAGTTCGGAATTCTTGTACCAGTCGAAGAGGGTGGTGTTCGGTCCGCAGGTGATTCTCCCGTCAGCCGAGGCGCACACGTACAGGATTATTTTTGGTCTGTTCATAATCGCTCTCATTTTTCCTGATATACGAATTATTTAGTGTGAACTGATGAAAGCTATAGTATAATGGTACCAGGCGATCGGTTCAAATGCGTCGGCGATTGGATGGTGAAATAAGGAGGCGTTCGATTTATGGAAAATCTCATTCGGAAATCGATCATGGTTTTGCTTCTAATTGCGGCGTCCGCCTTGTGTTTCGGAGAGACACTCGTTGTCGGCAGGGGCGGAAAGTTTAGGAACATCCAGGATGCTATCAATACGGCGGGATCGGGCGACGATATCGTAATCAAGAGCGGCACATACGCTCAAAACGATTCTCTCTTCATCAATGAAAAGACCGATATCGAAATCAAGGGCGAGGGAAAGGTGACCATCGCCTGTACCGAGTACGTCCCGGTGATCTACATCCTGCAGTCCGACAAGATCACGATCAGCAACATCCACGGCCTGCACCGGGTCACCGACCCGGAGGTCGGCAAGGGTCTGTGCGGTCCGGGCGCCACCATCATCACGGCCGAGGGCTGCAACGGGGTGTTCATCCGTCAATGCGAGCTCAACGGCTGCGGTCAGATCGGCTTCGAGGGGATTTCTTCCAACCGGATCGTGTTGGAGGACAATTACATCCACGACAATGTGTACGGCGCCGTCTCTTTATCCTGGATCGAGGGCGGCGAGGAACCCGATGTCCGGATCGGGGGGAACCGGCTGGAGAATAATTTCGGTCCGGTGATTGTCGTGCCGAGGGAAGGCGTTTTGGACATGTATTTCAGAGACACCGATGAAGCGCCCGGAATAGTCATGTTGAAGAATATATGGACAAACAACGATAAAATGCCCAGGAAAAGCGCCGTCCTGAACGGGGAGAGAATAGTTTTCTGGGGACCGCCTGAAGCCTATCAGAACGAGGCGGGAGAAAGCGTCGTCGTATCGGGGATCCTCGATCGCGATACCGGGATTTCAGTCGGTGACGAGATGTACAATTTCAGGGGCCGGAGCGTGATTGAATTTTATGAAAACGGACAGGTGAGAGCCGGGTTCTTTACGGGGACCGACAGCATCCTCCTCGAGGACGGAAGCGAGGCCGACCTGCCTGCCGGCGCACGGCTCGAATTCCGGGAGACGGGCGCTCTCAAGTCCGCGGAGCTCGAAGACGGAACTGTGGTTGAGTTTGAAGACAATGGCATCCAGCCGAATGACCCAGATGAGGATAATGGCGGCCAATACGAAGACGACCATGATGATGACTTCGATATCGGGGATTGAAAAGGGGATTTCAAGCATTATTGGTTTTTTTAACCAGCTCACTGCGCGGTCGGAAACCTTCGTTTGTAGAAAGGCTTTTCTCGGATAGAAAACCCTTAATTTCATTGATGAAAATCCGGCCGTATTTTTCCAATTTGATATCGCCAACCCCTGTAACCTCTTTCAGGCCCGTCTCGTCCGTCGGCAGGCGAACCGTCATTTCCTTGAGGGTCTTGTCCGAGAAAACGACGTACGGCGGGACATGGTACTCCGCGGCGATTTCGCTACGCAGAACCCGAAGCCGTTCGAAAAGAATCTCCGTCGCATTGCTTTCTGATTGAGTTATCGCCGCCGCTGGATCCGCCTCAGAGTGGACCAATGAGGGCCGACCGTCAGACTCGACGCCGGAAAGGACCTCAAACGCGCGCTTGGTCAGCTTGAGGATCGGATACGGGTCTCCGCGGCGGACCAGAATTTCCCGGCCGATAAGGTCGTCGATCAGGGCCCGCCAGCGACCGGCCGGTTCGTCGCGTCCGGCGCCGAAACCGGTCAGGCAGTCGTGGTCGCGTTCGCGGATTCGGTCGCTTCGTTTGCCCGTCACGAAATCGACGATGTGGCTCGCCCCGTAGCGTTCCTCCAGGCGCATGACCGCGGAGAGGAGAAGGCGCGCCTCGGAACCGAGGGACTGCTCGATCCGCCGCTTGACGCAGGAGTCGCAGTGCCCGCACGCCGCTTCGGGATAGTCCTCCCCGAAATAGGCGAGGAGGGTCCGGCGGCGGCAGGCCGACCCTGACGCGTAGCGGACCATCGCCTCGAGCTTGGCCGAGGCGATGCGGCGTTCATCCTCGTCTTCAATTTGATTGATGAAATACTTCAAGCGGGGAATGTCGCTGCGGCCCCAGAGGAGCAGACAGTCGGCCGGTTCCCCGTCCCGTCCGGCCCGCCCGGTTTCCTGATAGTAGCTTTCGATATTCTTGGGCAGGTCGGCGTGGATGACGAACCTGACGTTCGACTTGTCGATCCCCATGCCGAAGGCGATGGTGGCCACGATGACGGTCGCCTCGTCGCGGTTGAAGGCCTCCTGGTTCCGGGCGCGATCGGCCGATTCCATTCCGGCGTGGTACGGAAGAGCCGACACCCCGTTGTGCGCCAGGAAGGCGGCCAACTCCTCCACCGATTTGCGGGTGGTCCGGTAGACGATGCCGGGCCGGTCGGGGTGTTTCCTCACGTAATCGAGTACCATGAGGTTGGCGTCGCTTTTTTCCCTCACCCTGTAGTAAAGGTTCGGCCGGTCGAAGGAGGCGCGGAGGATGAAAGGATATCGCAATCCCGTTTTCCGAATGATGTCCTCCTGCACCCGCACGGTGGCTGTGGCCGTGAACGCCGCCATCGGCACGTTGGGAAAGAGCGAACGGAGAAGGCCGAGGCCGAGATACTCGGGTCTGAAATCCGGGCCCCACTCGGAGATGCAATGGGCTTCATCGACGGCGAAAAGGGAAACGGCGACGTTCCGCAAGATTTCGATAAAAGCGGCGCTCGCCAGGCGTTCCGGCGCGATGTAGAGGAGGCTCAAGCGCCCGCTGCGCAGGCGCTCGTACACGTCCGCCATTGCCTCGGGCGAAAGCGAGCTATTGAGGCAAGCCGCATCGAGATCGATCTCCCGGGCCGCGTCCACCTGGTCTTTCATGAGAGAAATCAAGGGACTGACGACTACCACCGTGCCGGGCATGAGACACGCGGGGAGCTGGTAGCAGAGGGATTTTCCGCCGCCGGTGGGCATGACCGCCACCACGTCCCGTCCGGCCAGGAGGTTGGTAATAATGGCTTCCTGGTGGGGACGGAAGTCATTGAATCCGAAAACCTGCTTCAGGATGTCTCTCATCGTTTTTAGTATTTCCTTTACAACCGTGAAAAGAATTCGACGTATCACCCTGACCATACAGCCGAGTATGTGAGATGCTTTCAAAAAATGCATCATATTTTTCGTATAGAAGAATGAAAGTGGATTTCTAATCGGCAACAAGAGGATGTATAAAAAATTATATGAGGCGGATATCGAAAAAGCACGGAAAATCGTACGTCTTGGCTTTATTCCCTGCTGCCGGCGAATGAGTCGATGGTGTCATCGCCGGTTCGGACTAAAAGGCTATGCCGAGCGACAACTCTCCCATCCCGAAAAAAGTGAACGGTAAGCCGCCGTTATATTGGAATTGAGGAGATGCATCGTACCAATAAGAGCAACTTAAGGCAGGCCCCACTCCGACGTAGATACCCGCCTCAAGGATGAAGGCGCCGAAACGCCAGCGGTACCCGCCATTGGCCGCGGCGACCATGAAAATCGATACGCCGTGGTAGGCGGTTGCCAGACCGGCATCGCCGTAAAAACCGTTGACGCCGACCTCCACCATGCCGCCGAAAAACCAGGCGTGAGGCGCGTCCGTTGGGTACAGGAAATACCGCATTCCCAGACCGGCGGCCGCCCCCCAGAATTCCGTGCCGTCCGTGACAAGCAGATGGGAAAGCAGGCCGAGACCGTGGAGGCGGATGTGGAAGGACATGGAAAGCGACGGGGCGAGGCGGAGCTCCAATTCGGCGATCGGTCCGAACTGGAGAAACCCGAGCGGCTGCAGGAGGAGCGCGGCCGTCGGTTCCCGTTCTTCGGCCGAGACGGGGAGGGGGGAGAGGATGAAAAGGGCGATCAGAATTGTGAACACGGATTTTTTCACGACGATTGTCCTCCAGATTCAGGATTACGCGCCCGGGCAGTATATCATAATTCCGCCCCGGAAGTGTACCGCTTCTCTCACTATTCGGTAAGCGGAGGCGGTTTGAGCCCGGGACTGCAAACGATGACGTCCGCGTCGTAGAAAAAACGAACGGCGGCGGCCGGTTTTTTTGCTTGCATAAGGGCCGGAAGTCGAGCATACTCTGAGGCATAATTTTAATACCAGAGGGGTAAAATCGTGCCGGTCACGACCTCTTACGTGAGCATCCTCGAGCTGCTGCTGCCGCCCCTGCATTCCGGTCTCCTGTTGGGCGGTCTTTTACTTTTCGGTTTCCTCGCCGTCAAATATCGATCGAGGCTGTATGCCGCCATTGCGCTTTTGGGCCTGACCGCGTTCCTGTTCGTGCTCGCGGATACGGCCATCGCGTACTGGGGATCGTGGCTGGGCAGCCTGGAAATCGGCAAGCAATGTCATCGACTGCAGCAGATCGTGGGCGCTTATTTCCTCTTCACCCTGCCGTATCTTCTCGTCCACCTCCTTTCCTTGAACAAAAAATGGAAACGCGTCAATCTCATCATCGCGCTGGCCGGATTGGCGGTCGCCGTCGGATTTACCGTCATCGCCTTCCTCTCCCCCGATCTCTACATCATGATGGGGGACAAGCCGTACAGCGAGGTCTTCGGCCGGGTTACCTTCCTGTGGGGTCGTGAGGGAACGCTCTATCCGATCCGCGATCTCCTCATCGGCCTGGTGGTCCTCTATAGCGTCGTCTGCATCGCCATTGATATGATCCGACACAAGAGGCGGGATTTGATTTTCGTATCCTTGGGGATCTTGGCCGCCATAGGCGGCGCGGCCATAGACATGATCGCGGTTTGGAGGGGGACGCAGTATTTCGGACTGTTCCCGGACCAATACTTCACGCGCTTTTCCACGGGGCTGACGCTGCTCGTCGTCGCCCTAATGGCCGGGGTGGTCCGGGAATTCGTCCGGCTTTCGCAGGAGGTGCACAGGGCCCACGAACGAATCAAGCTCTCGGAGCGCAAGAACCGGATTCTGGCCCAGGGAACCCGCGACTGCATCTGTTCGCTGAACGACGAGTTGTACTTCATCAACGCCAATGGCCAGGCGCTCAAGCAGCTGCCCCTGCGCGCGGACAACCTGACCCGGACGAATTTCGAGGACGTGGTGTCCACGGGGGACGGCTCGACGCCGTTTCTCATGAATTACGTCCGTGAAAAGCTCGAGACGCTCAAAAAGACGAAGGAACCGGTTTTCATGAAGCTGCGCCTCAAATGCTTCCTGCCCACCGAGTCGAAGCGGTACAATGTCGCCTTCGAATACGTCGAAACCGAAGAAGGGAATGAGATCATCGTCACCGCCTCACTCCCGCAGGAGGAAGCCTGCCTGAAATACGTCCAGGCCGAAAGCGGGCGGTTCGTCATCGACAATTATCTCCTCGCCGTGGAGGAGATCTGCAACCGGATCTGCTCCCCCCTTCCGAAATTTACGCATGCCGATACGGTGAAGGAAATCCAAGTCGGTCTCAGGGAGATCGTTCTCAACGCGTTGGAGCACGGGAATTTGGGCATTACGAGCGAGGAGAAAAACCAAGCTCTCATGGAAGACGCGTATTTCCAATTCCTGAGCCGTCGGCAGAATATGCCCGAGTACAAGGACCGGAAGATCACCGTGGAATACTCCGTGTCGACCGCCAAAGCGGTCTATCGCATCAGCGACGAGGGAAAAGGGTTCGATCACCATTCTTTCCTCAAAGAGCTCGCGGAACAGAAGGAAAACCTCAACCTTCAGGGACGGGGAATCTTCATGGCGCTCAATTCATTCGACAAGGTTTCCTACGGCGACCGGGGCAATGTCGTCACCCTGGTAAAGAATTTCAATTGATGTCGCCGCTGTCGCGGCGACAGTCGATGTATTGAAGGAAAAAAACAAGCGAAGCCTGCTTTCAGGGAAGCCGTATGAAAGATACCAAGGGATTATTTTCAAAACGACTCGTCGCTCCGCGCTCGCGGGTGATCCTGGACAACGACTTCGGGGGGGATCCGGACGGGTTGTTTCAATTGGCCCATCATCTCTTGTCCCCCTCCGTCGAGATCAGGGGCATCATCGGATCGTTTTTCCCTTCCGGGACCAATTTCGGCGCGCTTTCGTCCGCGGGCGCCGCCTGCGCGGCGATCCGGGAACTGATCGCGTGCCTGGAGGCGCCCGCTTCATTTCCCGTGTTCCCGGGCGCCGATGCCGGGTTGTCTGAGGTGCGGACGCCGGTCGTTTCCGAAGGCGCCGAGGCCATCGTACGCGAAGCGATGAGAGACGATTCGGACCTGCCCCTCTATATCGCCTGCGGCGGGGGTTTGACCGATATCGCGAGCGCCTGCCTTATGGAACCTGAAATCGTCGGACGGCTGACGCTCGTCTGGATCGGGGGATATGGGGTCCCGACGTCGGCCGGCTCCGAGTACAACCTGGGCATGGATATCAAGGCAGCCCAGTTTGTTTTCAATGATTCTCGAATTCCTTTGTGGCAAATTCCCTGCGAAACGTACAGGCAGGCCCTGGTGTCTCACGCGGAATTGCTCCGTCAAGTCAAGCCGCGCGGAAAAACGGGCGGGTTCCTGGCGGACAAGCTCGAGGATTTTCTATACCGGGCGAAACAATCGGGCTTCGAGCTCGGTGAGACGTACGTTCTTGGAGACAGTCCGCTCGTACTGGTGACGGCCCTGCCGTGCGCCTTCGATCCGGACAATTCCTCGAGTGTGTTCACATCAAGGCCGGCGCCGCACATCACGGATACCGGAGCGTTCGAAGAAAATCCCGGCGGCCGGACGATTCGGGTGTACACCCGTCTTGATACCCGACTTTTATTTGAAGATTTCTTTTCAAAACTGGCGCTATCCGCCGTCTCCGGTTGATCGTTTTTGATGCTTTTCCTATCATTCGTGAAGCGTGCCTTTACGACCCGCAGGTCGGGAAGGTGCCGAGGGAGGAACGATGTCCGAGCACAATATTCCCGTCCTTTCGGTGACCGAGGAAACTCTGGCCCGAGCCTATGAAAGCGCCCTGGTCGCTCTCTATCGCGGCGGCCTGCGCATCAAGACCCAATACGACCGGGCCGGCGATCCGCCCTCCCTCGACGCCACCATGGATATCACCGTGCTCTCCCCGGACGCCGATCCCATGATCCACCGCGCCTTCCCGGCCGGGATCGAAGACCTCAAGGAATACGTCATGGAGCTTGAGGGAGCAAAAGACCACTGGGTCAAGAACGTCAACGACCCGTCGGATACGAGGTGGGAGTACACCTACCACGGCCGGCTGGTCGGTTACGGCGTCTGGTCCGAGCTCAAGGGGGGCACAAGCGAGGAGTGCGGGGAGTTCAAGGTCGATCAAATCGCCTATATAATCGACAAGCTTTCCTCCCAACCTTTCACCCGCCAGGCCCAAGCCGTCACCTGGATGCCCAACCTCGACCCGCTCTGCTACGACCCGCCCTGTCTGCAGTCACTCTGGTACCGGATCATCGAGGACGAGGGGGGCGTCTGGTGGCTCAATTGCAACATCCGCTTCCGCTCGAACGACGCCTGGAAGGCGAGTTTCATGAACATGTTCGGGTTCGTCCAGTTCAACAGGGAAATCGTAGCCGCCGGGGTGGCCGCCCAGACGGGCCGCACGGTGAGGCTCGGCCGCCTCAACTGGCACGCCGACTCCTATCACATTTACGGGAAAGACATCGCCGCCGCCGAGCAGATGCTTTTCAGCCGCCTCGACACGATGAAATTCGAGGAGCGCGTGTACAACTTCAACGACGAGTTCATCCGGGAAATGTACGACGGGGCCGAGGCGGCGGTGCGGGAGAAGATCCGCGCGATGGATGAGGAGAGAAGTCAATCGTAGGGACGAATGGGATTGTAGAGACGCACGGCCGTGCGTCTCTACAATCTTATCGCCAGACGCCCGCTTCGGTAAGAGTGCGGATGACGGCCGTTTCCCAGCCTTTATTCGCCGCCGGGCTGGCCGGGCTCGGGTGGAGGATCCCGACGATCTTCACCCGTGCGTATGGTGGAATTTTTCCACCGTCGCCGGTACCCGCCCGGGTGACGACGTCCCGCAGGCGGCCTTCCGCGAAGCGCCCGACGCCGATGGCGAAACGGGGCTCGAGAACGGCAAGCACCCGGGAGAGGGAATCGTCGCAGAGGTCCAGCAAGGATTCCCTGTCCCCTTTGGGAAGCTTGTCCGGCGTAATATTCGTTCCCTGCCGGTTGAAAAATCCCAGGGGGCAGTAATTGATGACCACATGGTTCCTGAAAAAATTCCGAGCAGCCTTAAACCGGGAACGGAAAAGGCCCCACAGCCTTTGGCCGCTCACTTCCCGGCGTGTACAGGCGAAACCCTGCACCGGTCGTTTCGGGTGCAGCTTGTCCGGTTGCCGGACCCGCCCGGTGACGCCCAACCAGCCGCGCACCGTCTCCACTTCGCCGAAAGGAATGCCCGTCTGCAGCATTCCCCACGGACCCGGATTCATTCCCATGAATATCGTTTTCCCGGTGCCGTTCGCGTACAGGGAAAGATATTTTTCGAAAGGCTCCCGCGCGTAGACAAGGGGATTGTATGTGAAGGCGACGGGCGGGCCGAAGGATAATGTGTCGATTTCGCGGGCCAGTGTGCGGTAGAGGAGGATGAGGGCGGTTCCCGTGTCGGTACGAGACATTCGTTTTTTCTCAATTCTTTCGTTTATCCGTTTTTCTTTCATCGGTCCCAGGTTCGGGTAGGTCGCGTTCAGCGAACTGGCCGGGAAGGGATCGGTCGCCCCTACCCCCAGAACACGAGGTTCAGGTCCTTGATGTCGTCGGCGTCGGGGTGATAGGGAAGGATGCGGATGCCGTAATTGAATTTGCCGGAATGCTGCGCTTTATAGGACAGCACGTACTTGATGACGGTTTCGCTTTCCTCTACGGCCTCAAGCGGGTAGGAGGAGAGATTGTCGCGCTGGGAGAGCTCTCCTCCGGTAAACTCGATCGCCTCTTCCTCCTGCTCCTGGAAGATGAGTACCTCGGCTTGGAGCTCGTCCTTTGTCATCCGGCCCTTGTGCACCTCGAGTAGGAATTGGATCTCGTCTCCGACGTCGAGCATGTCGCCGTCGATTCCCTGGATGGCGATGTGGTTGATGTGAATGCTCGAAAACCGCGCCCGGGCGGATTTCTTCCACTGCGCGATTTCCTTGGCTTTTACGAAATCTTGTTCTCTGAGGAAATGGTACCGGCGGGCGGAGGGGATGTACATGCGTTCGGCGTACTCGGCTACCATGCGGTGGGTGTTGAATCCGGCGATGATCCGGCCGAGTGAGTGCTTCATCATCTGCACCCATTTGTCGGGAACGCCGTGGGAGTTACGCGCGTAATAGAGGGGCACAACCGCTTTTTCCAGGATCTCGAACAGCGAATCGTAATCGGCGCTGTCCTGCGTCGCCGGGTGCTTGTACTCCTTCCGATCGCCGACGGCCCAGCCGATGCCGCTGGAGTAGGCCTCGTCCCACCAGCCGTCGAGAATGCTCAGGTTGAGGGCGCCGTTCATGCCCGCTTTCTGGCCGCTGGTGCCGGAGGCTTCGAGCGGGCGGCGCGGGTTGTTGAGCCACACGTCCACGCCCGAGATGAAGCGCCGGGCCAGCCGCATGTCGTAATTTTCGATGAAGATGATCTTCCCCAGGAATTCCTCCTGTTTCGAGAGGGAGACGATCTCTTTGATGAGGCTGAAGGCCGCCTTGTCATTGGGGTGGGCCTTGCCGGCGAACAGGAATTGGACCGGCAATTTCGGGTTGGTCACCAACTTTTTGAGTCGATCCATGTTTCGGAGGAAGAGCGTGGCGCGTTTGTAGGTGGCGAAGCGCCGGGCGAAACCAATGGTGAGGGGCGTCGGGTCGATCGAATCCAGGAAGCGATCGAGCAGAGCCGGGTCCTCCCCCTCGCGCGTCCAGTTCTGGGTGACCCGTTCCTTGACGATTTTATACAGCCTGTCCTTGAGCGCGAGGTGCGTCTTCCAGAGGCGCTCGTCGGGGATGGCCGCCGTTTTCTTCCAACTCTCGCGGCTTAAGAGGTCGCGCTCGAGGTTGAGCGAACAATACGTGGTGATGAGCGATCTCATCTCGCTCGTGATCCAGGTGCCGGCGTGCACGCCGTTGGTGATGTGCCCGATCGGCACTTCCTCCGGGATGAGACTCGACCAGATGTCGGCCCACATTTTCCGGGAAATGGTGCCGTGGAGCCGGCTCACCCCGTTGCGTCTGGTCGTGTTCTTGAGGGCGAGGGCCGTCATCTCGAACGGACCCGAGTCGGTGGTGCTTTTATGGCCGAGCTCGTAGATTTCCTGCCAGGCCACGCCCTGACTCTCGACGTAGTTTTTCAGATAGTTCTCGACCATCGGCATGTCGAACGCCTCGTTGCCGGCCGGCACTGGAGTGTGGGTGGTGAAGACTGTGCTCTGCTTGATCACTTCCTTGGCGGTTTCCAGGTCGAGGTTGTGGATCTTGATGAGGTGGATCAGCCGCTCGACGATGAGGAAGGCCGAGTGGCCCTCGTTCAAGTGGTAGACGGACGGCGTCACGCGGAGCCTTTCAAGAAGTCGGATGCCGCCGATGCCGAGGAGGATTTCCTGTTCGATCCGCACCTGCGCTCCCCCGCCGTAGAGTTTGGCGGTGATGGCCCGGTCGGCGGGCGAGTTTTCCGATATGTCGGTGTCGAATAAGTAGACCGGCACGCGTCCGACCCGGGCCTCCCAGACGCGGGCGCTCACCTTGCGGCCCGGAAACTCTATGGAAACGATCACTTTCTCGCCGTCCTGGTGCAACTCCTGGAGCGGCATGCGGAAGAAATCATTGACATAGTACTCGACGAGTTGGTCGCCGTCCCGTGAAATGCCCTGCTTGAAGTATCCGTTCTTGTAGAGGAGTCCGATCGCCACCAGGTTGATCCCCAGGTCCGAGGCCGATTTAATGTGGTCGCCTGAGAGAATCCCCAGCCCGCCCGAGTAGATTGGAAGGCACTCGTGAAAACCGTATTCCATGGAAAAGTAGGCGACGGGATGGTTATCGAACGCTTCCTGTCCTCCGGCGACCAGGCACTTCGCTTCCTTGATGTATGCGTCAAACTCGGCGGTGATCGACTTGTATGCTTCCCGGTACTTCTCGTCGCGGGCGGCTTCATCGAGCCGTTCCGGTGCAATGGCTTCGAGAAACGCCACCGGGTTGTGGCGCAGACGGGTGTACAGGCCCGGGTTGAGGAGGGCGAACAATTCCTGCGCCTGCGGGTTCCAGGTCCACCAGAGGTTGTAGGCGAGATCCCGGAGCCGGCTTAAGGTTCCGGGGATTGAGACATTGACCGAAAATTTTCTGAAACGCGGCCGCTGGCTGTCGGCGCCCCGGTACTCGATTTCCTTGAATTCGATGATCTTCGGCTTGAGCCGGCCCTGGAGCCGGTTCCGGCTTTCCCGTCTGGCCGACTCGAACGCCGATAAGTATTTGGCGAAGAAAATCCGCCAGTCCGCCCCGAGGGCGGTGCCGCGTGCCTCCTGCTTCAACCGTTTGAGGTTGTCGCGGGATTCTCCCGAAAACCGGACGATGTGCGTTTTAAGCTCCGCCACCGTGTCGTTGTAGGGCGTATCGAAACGCTTGAGTATTTTAATGCCCTCGGACTCGCGGCCGGCGGACAGTATCCAGCGGCCGAAACCGGCCACGTCGGTGGAGACCGTCGGGATGGAATAGGCGATGCTTTCAAGAGGCGTGTACCCCCAGGGCTCGTAATACGACGGGTAGACGGTGAGATCGCATCCGGCGAGAGTGGCGTAGTAATCGAGATTGAGCACGCCGTCGGCGCCGTTCAGGTAGACGGGCACGAAAATGACGTTGATCCGGTCGTGCGGCCCGTTCACCAGACCGTGCCGCTGGCAGGTGTTGATGATCGGGTCGTTGTTCGGGTCCCAGAGCGGATGGGTGGAAAGCTGCGAGTACACGGTGAGGCGTCCCGCATCGGTTCCGTCATTCTTGCGGCGCGAAATGTCGACGGCGCCGGTGAGGACGAGCAGGTAGACGAGGAGCTTGCGCTGACCGAGCGCCTCGGGCGCCTTGGCGAGTTGTCCCAGGGCGTCGAGGAAGACGTCGAGCCCCTTGTTGTGGAATTCGTAGCGGCCCGAGGTGGATATGATGACGGTCTCTTCTTCGTCGAACGGCCGCTGCAGGAATTGGGAGGCAAACGTGAGAAGGCGCTGGCGCTGTTTGTGAAAGTACTGGGGTTGTTTGTCGTAAGCGGGAAGGCCTGAGACGCTGAAGCCGTTGGGGAGGACCACATCGGGATCCATCTTCAAGAGGTACTTGGCCTCGATGGCCGTGATTTCGGATACGGTGGTGAAACAGTCAGCCTCCCGGGCGGCCGCTTTCTCGAGCGAGTGCTTGGCGAGCACGTTGCATTTGGCGGCTTCGGCGTCCGGCTGGATATCCGCCAGGATTTTGTAAATGTCGACGCCGCGGCCGCTCAATGACCGGCCGACGATCGTGGCATGGGTGGTGAAGATGGTGGAAACCCGCGGCACGTGCTTCTTGATGTAGAGGAGTCCGGCCCCGGCAAGCCATTCATGAAACTGCGCCACGATGCCCACGTGGGTGAGGACGTTGCTCGCCGCCTCGATCGCCCTGGCGGCCATGGTGGAAAACATGACCGGTTCGACGTAATCCCAACCGCCGGTCATGGAATCGACGCTGTAATCCTCCCACAGCTGGTAGAGGAGCTTGCCTTGGTCGAGGGCGTCTTTGTATCCGACGAGAATAACGAGCGGCCGGCTTTCGGTTTTCCAACGACCGACCTTGGCGTTGATGTCCGCCCGCCTGAGCTCCTGGAGGATGTCTTTCGCCTGGGAGTCGTCCGTTTCCTCGAATTCGGGGTTGTTATCGAAAAGCGGACCGATAAGGCAGTAATTGTCGCCCAGGTTCCTTTTCACCTCGGCGAGCTTGCTTTTAATGACGGTGTAGATTCCGCCGACCTTGTTGCAGGTTTCCCAGGAAATTTCAAACAGGAAAGTAAAGCCCGCCATATACCCTCACGCTTTTTTAGACTTGACCGTTCGCACTCGCTTTTCCTTCAATCGCTGCTTGACCGTTTCCTTCAAGTCATTGAATACGTTCATGAAAACGATGTACGCGTCGAAGGGGGTGTCGTAGGGATTGAAGTACTTGTGCACGTCGCCGTCCGAAAACCATTTCGTGCACATGTAATAATAATGGTCCGATGTGAGGAGCTTATGCCATACCGAAAGAAGGTTTTCGTCTCCAAGTTTGATGAGGTCTTTTTCCAGGCGCCAGACCATCTCCGAGGCCGAATTCTGCATGGGGTTGCCGAGCCAGGCTGTCAGGTCGCGTTCGATGTCCGCCCAGGAGACGAAATGAGGCACGTCGATCTTAGCGACCGGCGTGTAATGCAAGTGCGCCTCGCGCGGGTTGATGAACTGGTAGTCGGGGTGGGCGAGGACTTTTTCCGGCAGGGCGCGCATGAAATTGAAAATGCCGGTGTCCTGCCATTGGTGCTCGCCGAACGTTTCATAATCCATGAAGAGGTTGATGATCTCCCCGTTGCCGTTGATCGCATGAAGCCAGGTCGCGTATTTATCCGCCGTCAGGGGGAATTCCTTCCAGCCGCGGTTCGAAAAGCGGAAGGCGATGTCGTCCGAGAGCTTGTAGTTCTTGAGGAGCAGGACGAGCTTGTAGCAGTCCTTGGGCTGGTAGACGAAATTGGGGCTGCGCCAGCCCAGTACGTGGTCGGCCCCCTCGGCCAGAATCGTCGTGTACCCGAGCTCCTCGACGTACCTGGCGAGCTCGTTGTTGTAGATGAGCTCCGTGTTGCGGAAGGTGGTCGGTGTTTGACCAAACATCTCCTTGATGAGTTTTTTATGCTCGTGCACCTGCTTCTTGAAGTCGGCGTGCGAGAAGAGGAAAGCGAGCGAGTGGTAATAGGTCTCATTGATGAATTCCACCGCTCCCGTGGCCGCCAGCTGTTTGAACAGGTCGACGACCTCAGGATTGAAGCGCTGCAGCTGTTCGAGGGCGATGCCTGAAATGGAGAAGGCGACCTTGAACCGCCCCTGGAACCTGTCGACGAGCTCGAGCAGGAGCCGATTCATGGGGATGTAGCACTTGGCGCTTACCTTGTTGCAGATGTCGCGGTTGGCATCCTCATCCTCGTAAAAATGGTTGGCGCCGATATCGAAGAACGAATAGTTTTTGCGGAGGCGAAACGGCTGGTGAACCTGAAAATAGAAGCAGACGGAGACCAAAGTAAATTCCTCTTTCTTTAGAACTCATTCGAGAACAGCAGGGTATGGAACAGGTTCTTCATCTTCTGGCCGGCATTGTTCCAGTGGATGTCGCGGAGCTCGTTTTTACAGGAGTCGACCATCTCCTTCGCCAGCTTTTCGTTTTCAAGCAGGTTGACGATGGCGGACGCGAGCTTGGGTACGTCCCAGAAATCGACTTTCATGGCCCCTTTTAGGATCTCCGAAACGCCCGACTGCTTGGAAAGGATGATGGGCACGTCATAGAGTATGGCTTCGAAAGCCGTAATTCCGAATGGTTCGGACACCGAGGGCATGACGTACAGATCGCTCATGGCGTACATGCGTTCCACCTGCTGGCGGTTGTTCAGGAAGCCGGTGAAGTGGAACCGGTCGGTGATCTTGAGGCTGGCGGCCCGTTCAACGAGGCGGGGCATCATGTCTCCCGAACCGGCCATCACGAAGCGGACGTTGCCCAACTTTTTGAGCACCAGGTTGGCCGCCTCGATGAAATAATCGGGCCCCTTCTGCATCGTCACCCGGCCCAGAAACAACACGTATTTCTCGTCGAGGTTTTTCCGGATGCCCAGACGCTCGAGCTGTTTCTCCTTCTCCACGGCATTGTGAATGACCGTCACCTTGTGCGGATCGATGTCATATTTCTCCACGATCAGGTTTTTGGTGTAATAGCTCACCGCGATGATGCGGTCGGCTTCCTCCATGCCGTACTTTTCGATGTTGCAGATGTTTCCGTTGACGTTGTCGCCGCTCCGGTCGTATTCGGTGGCGTGGATCTGGATGACGAGGGGTTTGCCGCTCGTCCGTTTCGCCCCGATCCCGGCCAATATGGTGAGCCAGTCGTGGGCCTGGATGACGTCGAAATCGCCGAGGGTCCCCAGGTATTCGCCGATGAGCCCGTAGCGGAACACCTCGGCCATGAGGTCGCGGCCGTAGTTTCCGGTGAAGGCGAGAATGGTCCCGGAATCCCGGCCGGCGATTTCGGCCATGACGTTCTGGTATCGGCTGAAAAACTCGTTCCCGGACAACTGGGTCCCGTAGGGCGAGAGAAACGGCGAGAGCATCTCGGTTCCTTTCTGGAAGGAAAGGGTCTTTTCGAGCATGCTCTTGAATTCTTCGGTCATGACGATTTCGTCGGCGCCGAGAATTTCGATATTCGTCTTCGTCTCCGGAACGATGCCGCGGCGTGAAGGAAGAATGAGCTTCACTTCAACGTTGTTGTTGCTTAATCCCTGGGTGATGCCGTAGCAGGCCGTCCCCAGGCCCCCGCTTAAAAACGGAGGATATTCCCACCCGAACATCAATACTTTCATACTTTGGCCCTCTTTTTTTCAGCAAAGTCATCAGTAATAATTTAGTATATCCAAGAATTTCTCTGAAATCAAACAAAACGGTTTACTTCGTCATTTCAAGTGCTCTGATTACTTCGGCCAGACTCCATGCTTGCGCCGGACAGTTTTCCGGCTCAAGCGAAATGGTTTACTTCGTCATTTCAAGTACTCTGATCACTTCGGCCAGACTCCATGCTTGGGCCGGACAGCCTCCCGGCCGGTGGGGCGGGACTGCGTCAAAGAGCTCATCCACATGACCGATACAGCCGTCGCCGGGGTGATTCTCCCAAAGGCGGGAGAAAGTGCTTTTTAACTGTTTTTTCACCGTTTCCGCGTCCTCCGCGTGCTGAAGCGCGGCGTCGCAATAGATGCCGATTAGCCAGGGCCAGACCGGGCCCTGGTGGTAGGCGCGGTCCCGCTTGTCCTGATTCCCTCCGTATTCGGGTACAAAGGCGGGATCGCGGGGAGACAGGGTGCGCAACCCGTACGGCGTGACCAGGTGCAGCTTGACGGTTTCGAGCGCCTGCCGGGCCCGCTCGGTCGAGACGGCGCAGGCCGGCAGGCCGAGGGCGAAAAGCTGGTTGGGCCTGATGCTCCGGTCCCTGTCCTCGGGCGAGCGGTACACGTCGTACAGGCAGGCGTCTTCCTCGTTCCAAAACCTTTTTTCGAAGTTCTCCTCGAAAAGCCTGCGCAGGCGGGAGAAGACCGCCGCCCGTTTCGGTTCGAGATCCGATCCGAATTCTTCGAGAAGGAAGACGAGGGCATTGTGGTAGAGGGCGTTGATCTCCACGGCCGCGCCGTGCCTGGGCGTAACGGGCGTCCCCTTCACTTGGGCGTCCATCCAGGTGAGTTGGGTCTGTTCGCTTCCGCCGAAAACGAACCCCTCCTCGCTGATGCGTCCGACGCCCGACCGCCCCTCCGCGAAGGCGGCGAGCATCCTCACCATCACCGGCACAAGCTTCTTCAGCACTCCCGCCCGGTCGCCCGAGGCGGCCAGGTAGCGCTGAACGGCCCGATAAAAGAGAAAGACCGTATCCAGGGAATTATAGGCGCGGTCGTCGTTCGGGGCCCTGGTATTGGGCAGCAAGCCGTCCTTCTCGTAGCCGGCGATCCGACAGAGGAAGGAGAAGGATTCGATGAATCGGCCCCGACTCAAGAGCAAGCCGGGCAGCGAGATCAGGGCGTCCCGGCCCCATTCATTCGGAAACCAGGGGAAGCCGGCGAGAATGCCCGACGGGGAATCGATGACGTACTGTTCGGCCTGGAGTTTCAGGTCCACGAGGGGGGCGGACTCGCGGGAGAAGGCGTCTCCGGCGCGGCGGAGACGGGTGATCTCGCGATCCCAAGCCGCCTCGAGAACGGCCGGTTTTGCCGTATCGAGCCCGGCCCGCACGATCACCGCCTCTCCCGGCTTCAACTTCACCTCGAACACTCCCGGGCTGAAGAGATCTTCGGAAAAATCGTAGCCCCGCGCCCGCTCCTCGGGGTAGGTGAAGTTTTTCCACCAGTCGGGCGAGGGGTAGAATACCGATCGGCGGGATGTCTGGATAAAAAGAGGCGGAAGAGCGGGGTAGGGATCGATTTTGAACCCGTGGTGTTCGAAAAAAGTGCGGGGCCGCAAATCCGCGTTCTGGCGGGTCAGCGCGTGCGCGTCCCGGTAGGCGAGGAACGGCGTCAGCTTGAGGGTGACCGTTTTGGGGGCGGCGACGAGCTCGTAGCGCGCGAGAACGGCGGCCGCGCCGCGCGGCATGAGGATGCTCTTTTTAAGCTGGATGTTTCCGCCGTTGACGTCGAAGACCGTCGTCGGGTATCGGTCAACTTCCACCGTTCGGATGAAGCGGAAACCTTCTGGAAAAACGGTGTCCGGGAAGATATTGGTGGAAAGATCGTACTGGTGCGACCCGGCGAGCATGGAAAGCTCGATTTTAGAGAGGAGCATGTTGATCCGGCCGCTTTTCACGTCCGGCAGGGCGAGCAGGCCGTGGTATTTGCGTGTCAGGCAGTCCGGCAGCGTACCGCAGGCGAAGCCTCCGGCGCCATTGGTGAGCAGATACTCGCGGGACAGCCAATACTCGACGGACGCATCTTCAAGGCTATTGAACTGAAATTTCATTGTGTGAATTCCCTCTCCAGAGAGCGTGATGTTTGAAAAGACCTAAATACAATATATAAAAAACAACGGTCCATTTTCCAGGGAAAATTTAGCGGCTGTCGGTAAAAAATGAATAATTGAATTATCGGAATTCATTGGATATCATTTAAGATGATCCGTCTTCGGGGGAGGATTCTGCGTATGAAACATCGAATCGTCGCCACGAGTCTCGGATTCTGTGTCCTTCTCTCCCTCTGCTCGTACGCTCAATTGGTTTCCTATTCGCGCGGGGACCGGGAAGGGTCTTCTTCTACCAAAGAGTTTGACGGATTCAACCCGGAAACCCCCGATCGGAAAGACGACAAGACGGCGGACGTCAGCGCCAAACGGCGACAAACCTCGGGCCGTTCCGCCGCCTCCCAGGACGACAATCGGCAATTCAATTATTTCATTCGTTTTCTTGAAGAATACAAAGACAGGGTGGCGGCGTATCCCCTGCCCGTCCAGGAGAGGATCAAGCTTTTCAGCATCGGGACGGGCGACCTCGATCTCGACGGGGAATACGTTCTCCGGCCGGCCCGCTCGAGCAGGATGAGGATTATTTCCAAGCCGTCGCCGGCGGGGAGGATATAACCGATACGCTGCAGAAGCTCTTCGAGGCCGCTTTCGCGAACCTGGCCGATTACTCGAGTCTGAGGCTCGCGGCCGGGACGAGGGTGACCGTCCTGCCCTTCGAGGCGGGCGAGGCGGCGCTCGCGTCACAGAGCGAATATTTCTCGGAGCAGTCCGTGCTCGCCATGGCGCAAAGCCGATTTTATAAGCTTCTCGAGCGCGAGCGGCTCCAGAAGGTGCTTGCGGAGCTCGAGTTCCAGCTCTCCGATTTGGCCGACGAAGGAAAGGCCGCCCGGGTGGGGAAACTCCTGGGCGCCGAGGTCCTCGTTTTGGGCAAGGTATACGCGGTGAAAAACGGCTACGAAATCTTCATCAAGCTGGTGTGGGTCGAGACCGCGGAAATCCTCGCCGTCACCAAGGTCAAGATCGACCGGGCGCTCGGTCTGTGACGGGGAGGAACGCGCCGCTCCGACTCGGCGGTCACCGGATTTTCCTCCCCAATGCCTTTTCAATTTCAGCAATGAAATAATACGATCCCGTGACAAGGATGGAGCGGCCGCTCCTCGCCTTCGCCATTGCCTCCCGCAGGGCTTCCCCGGGATCCTCACGGAACTCCACCCGCGGATGCACGCTCCGGAAAACCTCGAATACCGTATGCGGTTCGCTTTTCTTGAAGGTCCCAGGCGTCGAAACGACGATCCATTCGAAAAGTGGGGCGAGCGCGGCCGCCATGGCGGCGTATTTTTTGCCTTGGATCGCCGCGAACAACAGGACCCGCGGGGCGGGCAGCAGACGATCGACGAGAGCGGCGGTCCGCGCCACCGAGCCCGGCGTGTGGGCCCCGTCGCTGACGATGAGCGGACGGCGCCGGACAATCTCCATGCGACCCGGCAGGCGGGCCCGCGCCAGTCCTTTTTTCATCGCCCGGCGTCCGATGTCGGGAAAAAGGCGAGAGACGGCGAGGTACACCAGCGCGGCGTTTTCCGCCTGCGCCTCCCCCGCCATGGCGAGTGAAATCCTTTCGGGCTCGCGGCCGGCCAGTTTCAGCGCAACGCGGGTGCGGGAGATCGTCATGTGTTCGACGGCGACGGCGACGGCGTCGTCGACGAACTCTACAGGCGCGCCTCGGCCGCGGGCCGCGTCTTCGATCGTCCTTCTGGCCACGAGCGTCTGGGCGCTCGAGTAGACCGGAAGACCAGGCTTGACGATGCCGCATTTTTCGGCGGTGATTTTTTCGAGCGTGTTCCCCAGGATGTCCTCGTGCTCGAGCTCCATGAAGGTGAGGAGCGAGACGACGGGCGTGACGACGTTTGTCGCGTCCAGCCGCCCGCCCAGCCCGACCTCGAGGACGGCGTACCGGCACTTTTTTTCACGGAAAGCGAGAAAGCCTAAAAGGGTCATGATTTCGAAAAATGTCGGCCTGATGCCGCCCGGGAACCCATTCTCGGTGATCGGGTCGAGGGTGCGCTTGACCCTGTTGCACAGCGAGATGAAAAGGTGAAGACCGATGGGCTGGCGGTTGAGCCGAATACGCTCGCGGACATCGAGGATATGGGGCGATGTGAAAAGCCCGACTTTGTGTCCCGCCGCCTCCAGCACGGAAGCCGCCATGACCGCGGTCGAGCCCTTCCCTTTGGAGCCGGCGATATGGATGATTCCGAACGAGCGCTCCGGATGTCCGAACGTCTCGAGCAGAAACTCCATCCGGTCGAGGCGGTAGATTCGCTTGGTGAATGTATCCCTGCCCCGTTCGAGATTGATGAATGCGTTCAGGTATTCGTCGGCTTGTCGGGCGTTGGAAATCGGTTTCATCGGCGCGAGCAAAAATTCGACTGCGAACGGAACGAATGAAGAATAGAATCGTCTCAGCGAGTAAAAAAAATGCTGTGGAGAGGACTTGAACCTCCACGAGGGAACCCCCACTAGCCCCTCAAGCTAGCGTGTCTACCAAATTCCACCACCA